>JADZGE010000011.1 GCA_020854035.1 Burkholderiales bacterium
AGTCCACTCAACGAGTCGATTGTTCTCCTCCACCGTCAGCAAGATTTCCTTGAGCTTGGGCCCGCGACTCATTCTTCTCTCCCCGATGTCCATTATCTCTTCGGACATCCGGGGATAAAGAACGTTCAACGAATTAACGACTCACGACACTAGCGCCTCGCAGGCATTCGCCCGGGGGCGCTCAAAGGCCGAACAGGATGCTCTTCGCCTGCTGGTAGAGGCGCATGCCGGCCACGCCCTTCTCCCGCCCCAGCCCGCTCTGCTTGAATCCGCCGAAGGCGTTCGCGATGGAGAGGTGCTTGTAGGAGTTCACCCACACCGTGCCGGCCTCGAGGCCGCGCGCGATGCGCCACGCCCTGCGAAAGTCGCCCGTCCACACGCCCGCGGCGAGCCCGTACACCGTGTCGTTCGCCTGCCGCAGGAGATCTTCCTCGCCGTCGAACGGCATCGCGCAGATCACCGGCCCGAAGACCTCCTCCTGCGCGAGGGGATCGTCGTTGGCGATGCCCTCGACCACCGTCGGCTCGTAGAACGCCCCGGCGCGCAGGCGCTCGGCTTGCGGGCGCGCACCCCCGGAGGAAATCCGCGCTCCCCGCGCCCGCGCGCTTGCGACGATGCGCTCGATCCTGTCCCGGTGCTCGCGGGACACGAGCGGGCCCATCTCGACGCCCGCTGCGTCGGGAAGATCGACCCGCAGGCTCCGCGCGCGCGCCACGACACGGTCGCGTACCGCCCGGTAGGCGTCGCGCTCGACGAACAGGCGCGAGCCGGCGACGCACGACTGGCCCGCGCCCTCGAAGATGCCCTGGCACACCGCCTCCGCGGCCGCGTCCAGGTCCGCATCGGCGAAGACGATGTGCGGCGACTTTCCCCCAAGCTCCAGGGCCACGGGCAGGAGACGATCGGCGGCCACCGCCGCGATCTGCCGCCCGGTGGAAGTGCCGCCCGTGAACGAGACCATCTTCACGCCCGCATGCGCGACCAGTGCCGCGCCCGCCACCGCGCCCCGGCCGGGCACCACGTTGAGCACACCCGGCGGGAGCCCCGCCTCGATCGCGGCCCGCCCGAGTGCGAGCGCCACGGACGGCGTGAGCTCCGAAGGCTTCAGCACCACGGCGTTTCCCGCCGCGAGGGCCGGCGCGACCTTCTGCGCCTCCATCGTGAGCGGCGAGTTCCAGGGCGTGATCGCGGCGACCACACCGTATGGCTCGTGCACCGTGAGCGGCACGTAGGGGCCGCGCGCGGGCGGCATCTCCGAGGAGAGCGTCTCGCACACTGCCGCGTAGTACCGGAAGGTCGCCGCGGCGCTCCGGGCCTGCGCGAGGCACTCGCCCCGCGGCTTGCCGTTCTCGCGCATCTGCATTTCCGCGAAGTGCGCAGCCTGGGCGTCGATCCGGTCGCCGATGCCGCGCACGATCGCCGCGCGCTGCTGCGGCACGAGGCCGGCCCAGGAAGCGTCGGCCGCCGCACGCGCGGCATCGCGCACCGCCTCGTCGATCTCTCCGGCGCCGGCGGCGGCGATTTCCTGCACAGGTTCGCCGGTCGCCGGGTTGACCGGGCGCAGCGGCGCATCGCTGCCGGGGCGCGGCTTCCCGCCGATCAGCATCGGCGCCGGCCCATCACGACCGGACATTTCGCGCTCCTCGCACGGGTGCCGATCCCTTCGGCGCGAGGACGCTGCCACGGGCCGCGAGCGGCCTCGCCCCTCCGCGGACCACCGGTTGCGCACGAAACGGCGTGGCGCCCAGGCGGACGCTCATGCGCTCGGCAGCCGCGACGACGGCCGGCAGGATCTTCCTCGCGTAGGCCTGCGTGAAGCGCTCGCGCGGCCCCGACACGCTCAATGCGCCGCACAGCTCGTTGTCGATCTTGAACACGGGAACGGAAACGGCGGCGCAGTGCGGATCGCGGTCGCCGAAGCTCAACGCATAGCCATTGCGCAGGATTTCCTCCGAGCCCGATGGCGGCAGCGGCCCGTAGGCGAGCAGCACGCGCCCGGGCGCGCCACGCTCGAGCGGCAGGTGGTCGCCCGTCTTCACGTTGTCGACCACGGCATGATGGGCATTGACGCGATACATGCAAAGCCGCGCTTTGCCGGACCGCACGTGGAAGGACGCGCTCTCGCGCACGGCGTCGGCCAGCTCGACCAGCATCGGGATCACCACGTCACCGAGGTGGATGCCGGACTCGTACTGCTTGCCGAGCTCGTACATGGCGGGCCCGAGGCGGTAGCGCGAGCGGTGGTCCCGCAGCAGGAAGCCCCGCCGCTCCAGCGAGGAGCAGATGCGCAGCACCGTGGTCTTGTTCACGCCGGTGAGCCTCGCGAGGTCCGCCAGGCCCAGCGGGTCGCCGCAGTCCTTGAAGGCGGCGAGCACGTCGAGGGCGCGGTCGACGGAGCCGATGCCGTAGTCGGCCATGGGATCTCCCGGTCAGGCCCGTGCGGCGCGCGCAGCCCGCGTCGCCGCCTCGTCAATGCGGCCGTCCGCGCCGATCACCACGCCGTAGTCCTTCTTCGCCGCCTCGCGAGTCACGTATTCGAGGCGCACATCCTCGGCGACGCGCGCCGGGTCCCGGGTGAACGCATCCCCGTAGCCGCCGCCGCCGGGCAACGCCATGAGCAGGCGGTCGCCGGATCGAAGCTGCTGTTGCGGACCGTGCGGGATCTCGACGCCGTTGAGCGTGAGACCCTCGCCGCGTCCGTAGCAGCCGCCCTTGAGGCCGAACACCGGGTAGGGCGAATCGGGCTTGCGCCCGGAGCCGCGGATGCTCACCACGCACGGCCCCACGGGGCCGAGCGCGCCATCGGCCACCTCGAACTCGAATTCCTGCCCCAGCCCGCCGCGGTACTGCCCGGGCCCGCCGGAATCCTGCAGCAGCTCTTTTTTCAGGTAGATCACCGGCAGGTCGTTCTCCACCGTCTCGACCGGGATGTTGCCGACGTTGTACGGGAAGCCGCGGCAGGTGGGTCCGTCCCCGCGCGAGCTTGCGCCCAGGCCACCCATGCTGGAGTTGATGCCGACGTAGGTCTTGCCGTCCTTGCGCCTGGCGCGGAAGTACGAGAACACGAGGGGTGTAGCGCCGCTGCCGGCGATCACGCGGTCGGGGATCACCTGCGCCAGCGCCCCGAACACGATCTCGGGCAGGTTGTGGCAGATCATCGTGCGGCCCCAGGTCGGCGCGGGCGGCCTGCAGTTGAGGAGCGACCCCTCCGGCGCCTTGACCGTCACGGGGCGGAAGCTGCCCTCGTTGTTGGGCACCGCGGGGTCGAGCGCCAGCTTGATCGGGTACATGCTGTACGACCGCGTCATGTTGAAGGTGACGTTGACGGCCGCGGCGACTTCCGGGGAGGAACCCTCGTAGTCCACGACGATCCGGTCGCCGATCACGTGGACCGCGACCTTGACCTGGATGCCGGAGACGTTGCTGATCGTGGGCAGCGTCACGGCGTTGCGGTAGACGCCATCGGGAAGCTGGGAGATCTTCTCGCGCAGGCTGCGCTCCGCGCGGTCGCCGATCTCGGCGGAGAGCTCCTCGAGCGTCTCGGGGGTGAGGTCGTAGTCGTCCAGCATCGCGACGAGGCCCCGCGCGCAGACGTTGTTGGAGACGATCTGCGCGCGGATGTCGCCCAGCATCTTGTCCGGCTCGCGCACGTTGGCGCGGATGATGTCGCGCACCGCCGGGTCCATCTGCCCCTGCCGGTAGA
>JADZGE010000012.1 GCA_020854035.1 Burkholderiales bacterium
GCCCCGTTCATCAGCCAGAAGAACAACCGCCCGTCCGCGTGTCGCAGCGCAATGTCGGTCTTGCCGTCGCCCTGGAAATCGGTCGTCCCCAGCACCGTCCAGCCAGGGCCAATCCCCGGCAGCGGCTCCCCCTCGCTGCCGAAGCTCGCGCCGTTCATGAGCCACTGCGTCAGCGCGCCGTTCGCGTTCCGCCACACGATGTCGCCGGAGAAGTTGTCGTTGAAATCGGTCCGGCCCGAGACGGCGGGATTGAGATCGAACACGACCGCCATGTCGGCGAACTGGATCACCTCGACGCCGGCGAGCGTATCGAGCCCCTCCGCGGCCGTGCCGACCGTGATCGTCCCGCTCGCGCGGCTGAAGGTGAGCGTGTAATCGGCGCGGTTGCCGGCGTAGATCGCCGTGTCGAATCCCGCGTCGCCGTTCAGGGTGTCGTTGCCCGCTCCGCCCGTCAACGTGTTGTTCCCGGCGTTTCCGGTCAGCACGTTCGCGCCCGCGTTGCCGGTCACGTCGAGATTCGCGCTGCCGGTGAGCGTCGCGTTCTCGACGTTGGCGGGGAGCGTCGTGATCGAGAACGCCGCGGCGATCGTGTCGCTGCCCTCGTTCGGCTGCTCGACGACCTCGTCGTTCGCGTCCTGCACGACGTAGGTGTCGTTCCCGGCGCCGCCCGCGAGGACGTTCACGCCGCTGTTGCCGGCCAGGACGTTGGCGATCTCGTTGCCCGTGCCGTCGACGTCGTCGGCGCCGGTCAGCGTGAGGTTCTCGACGTTCGCCGGCAGCGTGTGGCCGAACGGGGTCTCGATGGTGTCGATGCCTTCGTTCGCGTTCTCGACGACCGTGTCCACCGGCGAGTCGGAGACGATGTTGATCCTCAGCCCGCCCGTCCAGTGCGAGCCGCCGTCGCCGAGCTGGTCGAAGTCGATCGACAGCGACACGACCTGCGGCGACGGCCCGGAGTAGTCGAACTCCGCCGCGTGCACGTCGAAGCTGCCGGTCAACGTGTTGAAGCCGGCGCCGTTCGCGAACACCTGCATCCCGGGCTGCATGCCCTCGAACGGCCAGCGGGCGGCATTGGTGTAGAGGCCCTCGAGCAGAGGCTCGTTCAGGTTGCGGGTCGAAAAGACGACGTTCGCAAACTGGCCGGGCGCCGCGGTGTTGACGTTGACCGCGACCGTATCGACGAGCGTGTCGCCGTCCGAAGGCGAGTCCGACGCCGTGATGGAAACGCTGTCCGGTGGCGCGAGCAGCGAAAAGAAGAACACGGAGCCCGTGGTGCCCCGTATCTCCAGCCGCGTTCCCGGATCGGCGTCGTTCAGGAGATAAGTGTCGTTGCCGGCACCGCCCGCGAGCGTGTCCGTGCCCCCCGTGCCATCGAGAACGTTGTTGCCGGCGTTGCCCGTGATGACGTTGTCGAATGCGTTTCCGGTGCCGTTGACGTTCGCGACCCCCGTCAGCGTGAGGTTCTCGACGTTCGCGGCAGCGAGCGTGTAGGTGAAGGCCACGAGGATCGTGTCCGTGCCTCCGCCGGGTTCCTCAACGACGACGTCGGCCGCGCTCTGGACGAGGTAGCTGTCGTTGCCGGGGCCGCCCGCCAGCGTGTTGACCCCGCTGTTGCCGGTCAGCACGTTGTCGAGCTCGTTGCCGTAGCCGTTGACGTTGTCCGAGCCCGTCAGCGTGAGGTTCTCGACGTTCGGCGTCATCACGTAGTGCATCGGCGCCTGCACCGTGTCGATGCCGGAACCGGCCCCCGCGCCCTCGACGACCTCGTTGGCGCTGCCTGTGGCGAGCACGTACGTGTCGTTCCCGTCCCCGCCTTCCAGCGTGTTGGAGCCGGCCCCGCCGTGCAGCGTGTCGTTGCCGCCGCCGCCCCGCAGCGTATCGTCGCCGCCTCCGCCCTGGAGGACGTTGGCGAGCGCGTTGCCGGTTATCGTGTCGCTGCCGGAACCGCCGGTCGCGTTCTCGATCGACACGTTGAACGCGGTTCCCACGCGCTTCGTCCAGTCGGATGTCGGCCCGCTGAATTCACCCGCGTTGAGGTTGATCGTCATGGCCGCCGACAGCGCCGCGGCGGTCAGCGTGTCGGTCCCGCCCGCGTCCCAGATCAGCCGGTACACGGTGTCGTTGAAGAGCTGGTAGGTGCTGTCTCCCGTGTTGTACGAATTGTTCGCGCCGTAGATGCGCTGGATCGCGAGGATGTCGTACAGCATCGGCGTCGCCGGGAAGATCTTCGAGTTGGGATCCGCCTCGTACGATTCCCCGCCCATGAGGGTGTACTGGAAGCCGGCCGGAAGGCCGAGCCCGTCGAACGTCGGCCGGCCGTTGCCGCCGTCGTCGAAGGCGTGCTTCAGTCCCAGCGCGTGGGCGATCTCGTGCATCAGGATGGCGAACCCCATCCCGCCGGCCTGGAGCTTGTCGAGCGTGCCGTTGACGTTGAAGATCGCGCCGCCCGCGAAACCGGTGGCTTGCGGAAAATACGCGATGTCGCCTTCGATCCTCGGATAGGGGAACTCGCCCGAGTTCCGGCTGTAGCCGAGCGCGTCGAGAAGCTCGCTACCGAATGCAGGCGAGGGGAAGACTCCCAGCCCGGCCAGCCCGAAATCGCCGGGCTCGAGCGAAATGGCGATGTCGGCGGTGCTCTCGTTCTGCGGGCCCGTGCCGATCCCCTCGACGCGGCTGAACCGGATGTTGGCGACCGCCGCCCACGTGTTGAAAGCGTTGGTGACGGCGCTCGTCCACCGGTTGTCCCACGCGGGCGCCGCCTCGCCTTCGATGTCGAAGGCGGTGGTGAACGAGTAGGTGAGCGTGCGCGGGCCGCCGCCGAAGGTCCACGAGCTGCCCTGCACCAGCCCGTCGACGCGGCCGTCGCCGATCAGCGGAACGTTGTTGGATACCGGGGTCGCCATGCAAGAACTCCGGCCACCACCACCCCGACGGCGGCCTACACGTGAGTCGGAGCTGCGCGCGGGCCCTCCGATGGGGACCCGTTTCTGATGTTCCCGCGAGGTTATGGGCGCGTCGGAGATACGTCAATCACACGTTTCAGGGACTTCGGGCGCCTCGCAGGGTCGTGACCGGCAGCACCGCCGCCACCGGGAGATCGGAGACCCGGGATGCCCGGAGTTGGCCGCCCGCCGTCCGCAAACTCAGCGCCGGGGGCTGTCATAATCACCCGATGCGGCTCACCCTGCTCAAGGTCGCGTTCATCGCGGCTCTCGTCACCCTCGCCGTCTGGCAACTCGATTTCCGGTCCTTCGCCGCGGCGCTCACCCCGCGGCTGCTCCTCGCCGCCCTGCTCGTCCAGCCCCTCATCCTGTTCGGACTGCTCGCCTCCGCCGCGCGTTTCCGCGAGCTGACCGGCCCGCCGGAGATTTCGCTCGCGGCAAGCGCGAAAGCCCAGGTCCTCTCGCTGGGCATGAACACGCTCCTGCCGGGCCGCATGGCCGAGATCCTCAAAGTGACCTACCTCCGCGACCACGCCGGCGTCGCTTTCAGCGCGGGTTGCGCCGCCGTCGTGCTCGAGCGGCTGATCGACGTCGCGTTCCTCGGCGCGCTTGCCGCGCTGAGCCTGCTGCTGCTCCTCGCCGAGGTGAATCCCGTGATCATGGGGCTCGCCATTGTTGCTGCCGCCGGAATGCTGGCACTGCCGGTGCTGGAGCCCCTCTTCGTGCGCGCGCTCGCGCTGCTGCCCTCGCGCATCGCGCGCGAGCTCGGCACCGCGGTCGTGCAGCACGCCGCGCGACGCTTCCGCGAGGGTGCCGTGCTGAAGGCCGTGCTCTACGGCGCGGCGATCTGGACGCTCGCCGGTTTCAACGTCTACCTCTTCCTTACCGTGGCAAGCGGCGGCGCGCTCGAACCCGCGCAGGCGCTGGCGGTGTTCGTCGCATCGCTCATCGGCATCGCAATCCCCGCGCTACCGGGCGGATTCGGCACGTTCGAGGCGGCGGTGGTCTTCGTGCTGGGCCGGTTCGGGTTTCCGCTCGAGCAGGCCCTCGCGATGGCGCTTGTGCTGCACGCCGCGCAGATCGCGCCGGTGCTGGCGGGCGCGCTCGTGATCGCCATGCGCGAGCGGATGGGCATCCAGTCGCTCGTGCGCGACGGCGCGCGGGCGCTCAGAGCGCCCGACCGGCCGGCATGACGGCCGACGGGAATTCGCGCGCGGCGGCGTGGGCTGCGGGCGCCCTTGCAGCGGCAATGGCCGCGTTTGCCTGGTGGGTGTTCGCGGCCGACATCGTGCTCGGATACGCGTGGAAGGGCTGGTCGGTCATCGACTGGATGAACCACGCGCGTCTGCCGGAGAACTTCGCGCGGGACTTCCCCAGCGGCATTTCCGCCTACGACAAGTCCGCCTTTCTGCGTATCTATCCGCTCGCCGAGCGCTGGCTCGGGATCGCGCCCGAGGTCATGCTGCGGATCGTGCCTGCATTCGAGCTGGCGGCGGTAGCCTTCGCCGCGTCCGCGCTCGCGTGGGCGCTCGCCGCGCGGCACCGGGCGCCGGTCGCCGCCGTCGTGTTTCTCTATGTCGTCGCGAGCTGGGGCGCCGACCTGGATCTCGCCCGCTTCGGCATGCCCTATTCCTACGCGCTCTACTACTACGCCGCGGAGGCATCCCGTCTCGCGGCGATCGCGTTCGCCATCCGGCGCTCGTACGCGGCGAGCGCCCTGCTGCTCGCGCTGGGCGCGATCACGCACCCCACCATGAGCCTCTGCGCGAGCGCCTTCATCGTCGCGATGATGGTGCTCTCGCCGCGCGAGTTCCTCTCCCGCGGCGCACTCGCCGGGGCGGCCCTTTTCTGCGCGATCGTGCTGCCGTGGGCGTGGACGCAGATCCTGTTCGATCCCGCCGTCGCCGCCGCCGCGGAACAGGTGCCCCACCGGCAGTGGCTGGAGATCATGCACGCGTTCAACTACCACTTCTTCCCCGTGGAGTTCGGCGTGTTCACGCAGGCAGACGTGCGCTTCCTGCCGTTGCTCTCGCTCGCCGTGCTCTGGTGCCATTACCTGACGCGCGTCGGGCTCGATCCGCAGACGGTGCGCCGCCTCGCGGCAGGGATGATCCTGATGGCGGCGCTCTCCGTGCTGGGCGTCGTGCTCTCGGTCGTCGCACCCTCGCCGTTCATCGCGAAGCTCTCGCTTCACCGCGCGAGCCTGCTGGCGGTACTCGTCGCGCTGCCGGTCGTCGTCGCGGGGCTGTGGCGCGATCTCACGGGAGAAGCGCCGGTCCTGCGGATCGCAGCGGCGGGGACCCTCGTCGCGCCGTTCCTGATGGATCCGGGCTGGCCACTCGTCTTCACCATGGTGCTGACATGGACCGGCTGGTGGCCGCTCGTTCGCGGCCGGCGCGCGCGAGCCGCCGACGGAATCTCCGCTGCGCTGCTTCTCGTTACCATCGGGCTCGCGGTGTACTACGTCGGCGCCGGACTGGTCGAGGCGCGCTCGCACGCGCTGCGGTCGAACACCGTCATCTGGTACGCGATCGCCGGGTTCATCCTCGCCTCGTACGCCCTCGGCAGGATCGCCGGACCGGCGCGGGGGCGCGGCCTCGCCGGCCTGGCTGTCGTCGCCGTGAGCTGCTCGATCTGGCTCGCGTTACAGGCGACGCCGGAGGATCGGCTGCGGTTATACGCCGACTACAAAGCCGCGCAACTGTGGGCGCGCGAGAACACCCCGCCGGCGAGTCTCTTCATGGCGGATCCCGGCCATCACTACGGCTGGCGCGACTTCTCGCAGCGCAGCTCCTTCGGCACCCTGCACGAGTGGCTGTTCACGACGTGGGTCTACACCTCCGACGCCGCGCGCTTCCGCGAAGGCTACGCGCGTTTCGGCGAGCTCGGTATCGATCTCGCGCCGTTCCTCCGTCAGCGTCCCAGCGTCGCCCGCGGCTTCGAAGCGCTCACCCCCGTCGTGCGCGAGCGCTACAACAGCGCCGACGATGCGTGGCGGCTCGCGATCGCGCGCAAGTACGGCATAGACTACTTCGTCATCCACAAGAGCCACTGGCGGGCGCAAAGCGCGCTGCCGGTCGCATTCGAGAACGCGAGCTTTTTCATCCTGCGGGCCGAACCGGCGGCGGCCGGGCGCTGACGGGAACCTCCTGCGGCGACCCTCGCGATATTCGGCACGGGCATATCGACGGGTCGATCGATACGCGCAATCCCGCTGCGGCGGGGCAGACGCGATCCCCGCACGGTACAATCGCTGCCGGCGGGCTTGTCGCGGCGGCGCCGGTGTCAGGCGGCGAACGCGGGAGTCGGTTGGCTTCGCCCGCTACCGCGCCCCCTCGAGGGGGCGCTCAGCATGGGGGTTCGATATTGAAGTTGAACGACGTCCGCGCGCTGCGCCGTCCCCGCTCTCCGCTCCCTCCCCGTGACGGGGAGCGAAACGCGATCCCGGGCTAGCGCCGGCATGTGCGGCATCGCGGGAGTCGTCGCGCTCGATGGAACGGAGGGACGCTACGCGGAGGCAGCGCGGCGGATGTCGGCCGCGATGCGCGAGCGGGGCCCCGACGACGAGGGCTATCTCGTCGCCTCCCACGGCGCGGGCCCCGCGCGCTGCTACGCCGGGCCGGACACGCCCGCCCCCGCCGGCGAGAGCCACTTCTTCCCGGCGAACGGGATCGACTCGGCGCTCGATGCCGCCGCGTCGGTCTTTCTCGCCCACCGGCGCCTGTCGATCATCGATCTCTCGCCGCTCGGGCACCAGCCGATGGCGACGGAGGACCGGCGCTACTGGATCGTCTACAACGGCGAGATCTACAACCACCGCGAGATCCGCGGGGAGCTGGAGCGGCTCGGCGAGCGCTTCTTCAGCGCGAGCGACACCGAGGTGCTGCTGAAAGGCTACCGGCGCTGGGGCGCTAACTGCCTCGGGCGGCTGCGCGGCATGTTCGCGTTCGCGATCTGGGACGACGCCGGGAAGCGCCTCTTCTGCGCCCGCGACCGCATCGGCGTGAAGCCCTTCTACTACGCGAGCGCGGGCGGGCTCTTCATCTTCGCCTCCGATGTGAACGCCATCCTCGCGAGCGGGCTCCACCGCCCCGCGGTAAGCCTCGAGGGGCTCTACCACTGCCTGAGCTTCGGCGTCGCCCCGCGACCCCTCACCGCGTTCGAGGGCGTCACCGCGCTCGAACAGGCGCACTGGATGGAGATCGACGCCGCGGGCCGCACGCGGCGCAGCCGCTACTGGGCGCTCCCCGTGGGCGAGCAGCGCGCCGACCTGACCGACGCCGAAGGGGTGGATCTCATCGCGCGGCGTCTCGGGACGGCGGTCGAGCGGCGGCTCGTCGCGGACGTGCCGGTCGGCACCTTCATGAGCGGCGGCATCGATTCCACCACGGTTTCCGCGCTCGCGGCGATGCGCCATCCCGGCATCAAGGCGTTCACGCTCGCCTTCGCTTCCGACAGGCGGCTTGACGAGCTCGAGCAGGCGCGCGCGACCGCGCGCATGCACCGCATGGAGCACATCGTGCGCAACGTCGGGGACGACGAGCTGATCGGCGACATCGAGGACGTCGCGGCATGCTACGAGGAGCCGTTCTACGATCTTTCGCCCAACTACGTCATCTCGCGGCTCGTCGCGGAGCACGGGCTGAAGGTGATCCTGAACGGACTGGGCGGGGACGAGCTTTTCGCCGGCTATCCCTACTCGCGCTGGGAGGGGCGCTGGCGGCTCCTCGCCCGCCTCGCGCCGCTCCTCGCCGCCGCCTCGCGCCTGCCGCTCGCCGGGCACCTCGCCGACCGCCTCGCGCAGGTGGGCCGCGCCGCGACCGCGGATCGCTACGCGCTCGCCGTGCGAAGCTTCCTCACCGAGCGCGAGAAGCGCGCGCTGTTCCGCGACCCGGCGGTGCGCGACTTCGACACCATCGAGCGCATACACGCGCTCTACGTCGGGCCCGGCCTGGAGTTCTCCAGCATGCTCGAAGCGGTGAGTTACATCGACATGGTGAACTACATCGGCAACCACCACGTCTACCGGGTCGACAAGTTCACCATGCGCTTCTCGATCGAGGGCCGCCTGCCATTTCTCGACCACGATCTCGTCGAGGACGCCTTCCGCCTGCCGGATCGGTTTAAACTACGGGCCGGTGAATCGAAGTGGGTGCTGCGCCGGGTGGCCGAGCGCTCGATCCACCCGAGCTGCCTCGCGGCGCCGAAGAAGGGCTTCGACCTGCCGACCGACCGCTGGATGCGCGGGCGGCTCGCCGGTTTCGTCCGCGGCAAGCTCGAGCGCCTGTGCGGGCGCGGGCTCGTCCGGCCCGAGGCGGTGCGGCGGGTGTACCGGGAGTGGCGCCTGCGGGCGCGCTCGTTCCGCGGGGTGTGGCAGCTGGTGTCGGTCGAGCTGTGGCTGGAGCGGTTCATCGACCGCGCGCCGGCCGCTCGCACCGGCAGGTGAGCGCGGGGCGCGGCCCGCTCCCGCGCGCGAGGGGGGACAGGCTTGTACCAGAACAAGAGCGTGGCCGTGGTCGTGCCGGCGCACAACGAAGAGACCCAGATCGCGCGGGTCCTCACGACGATGCCGGATTTCGTGGACTCGATCGTCGTCATCGACGATTGCAGCCGCGACCACACCACCGAGGTGGTGAAGGAGCACGCGGCGCGCGACGCGCGCATCGTGCCCCTGCGCCACGAGGTGAACCAGGGCGTGGGCGGCTCGATCGCGACCGGCTACAAGTGGGCCCGCGACAAGGGCGTCGATTGCGCGGTGGTGATGGCGGGCGACGGGCAGATGGACCCCGCGGATCTCCCGGCGCTGCTCGAACCGGTCGTCGCCGGCGCCACCGACTACGCGAAGGGCAACCGCCTCATCACGGGCGAGGCCTTCCGCACCATCCCCCGGGCGCGCTACTTCGGCAACGCGATACTCTCGCTCCTCACCAAGATCGCTTCCGGCTACTGGCACGTCGCGGATTCCCAGACCGGCTACACCGTGATCTCGCGCCGCGCGCTCCTCGCGATCGACTGGGACCGGATGTACAAGCGCTACGGCCAGCCGAACGACCTCCTGGTGCGGCTCAATGTCGAGAACATGCGCGTCACGGACGTGCCGGTGCGCCCCGTCTACCGCGTCGGGGAGAAGTCCGGCATCCGGCTCTACAAGGTGATCTTCACCATCGGGTGGCTCCTCTTCCGCATGTTCTGGTGGCGCATGAAGGAGAAGTACGTCATCCGCGACTTCCACCCGCTGGTGTTCTTCTACCTTTTCGGCTGCGCGCTCATGGCGGGCAGCGCGCTCTTCGCGGGGCACACCCTGTGGCTCTGGAGCGAGCGCGGCCACGTGCCCGAGATGAGCGCGCTCGCCGCCATGTTCATGTTCGCGAGCGGGATGCAGTCGCTGTTCTTCGCCATGTGGTTCGACATGGAAGCCAACCGGAACCTGAAGTGAGCCTCGATTTCACCCTCGACGCGTATCGCGCCCTCGTCCGATCGCTCGGGGAAGCCGGCTACCGCTTCCACACCTTCTCGGCGCAGCGCGCCGCGCGCGGCGCGCTCGCCTCCCCGCACGCGCTGCTGCGCCACGACGTCGACCGCCTGCCGCGGCGCGCGCACGCGATGGCGCGCCTCGAGCACGAGGAGGGGGTGGCGGCCACCTATTTCTTCCGCACGCGCGGCGCGCTCTTCCAGCCGGAGCTGATCGCCAGCGTGCGCGACCTCGGCCACGAGATCGGCTATCACTACGAATGTCTCGCCGACACCGGCGGCGATCTGGAGGCGGCGTGGCGGCTCTTCCGGAGCGAACTCGCCCGCTTCGCCCCGGTTGCGCCGGTCGCGGCGATCGCGATGCACGGCCGGCCGCTCTCCCGCTGGGACAGCCGCGAGCTCTGGTCGCGCTACGACTACCGCGAAGCCGGCGTCGCGCTCGAGGCCTACCTCGACATCGACTGGTCGCGCTATGCGTATTTCACCGACACCGGGCGCCGCTGGGACGGGGCACGCAACGTGCGCGATTTCCCGCCGGGGCTGCCGCGCGAGCCGCGCTGGCGCGCGCGGCGCACCGGTGAACTCCTCGCCGTGATCCGGCGCGAGCGCCCCGACATGGTGCTCTCCGCCCACCCGGAGCGCTGGGCGGGGAGCTTCGCCGGCTGGCTCCAGGCGTGGTCGACCGACGCCGCCGCCAATACCGTCAAGCTGCTGCTCGCCCCGGCGCGACGCGCCGCCCCATGAGAGTGCTCGTTCTCAACTGCTACAGCCGCAACTCGCTCGGCATCATCAACGCCCTCGCCCCGGAGCGCGAGATCTTCGCCGGGGCGGTCGCGCGGCAGAGCTATTTCATCACCTGCCCCGACGCGCGCTTCCGGCACCGCCGCGTGCGCGAGGTTTTCCGCCACGCCGACCCCGCGCGCGACCCCGGGGGCTTCGTGCGCGAGATCGCCGGGTTCTGCCGCGAGCACGGGATCGACGCGGTGCTGCCTTCGGGAACGAGCATCACGAACGAGCTCTCGCGCGCGAAGCGCGCGCTCGAGGCGGCGTGCGGCGCGCGGGCGATCGTCGAGGACCCGGAGAAGCTATTCCGGTTGACCGACAAGTGGCACACCTACGAGGCCGCGCGCGCCGCCGGCGTCGCGACCCCCGACACCGTGCTGCTCGACGGCGCGCCGGATCTCGAGGAGCGCCTCGCGCAGCTGCGGTTTCCCGTGGTGGTGAAGCCGCGCATGTCGTTCGCTTCGATCGGGGTGTTCTTCTTCGATACGCGGGGGGAGTTCGACCGTTTTCTCGCCGGGCCGACGGGGCGCGACGGCAGCCACGTCGCGCAGACGCGCATCGAGGGCGAGCTCTACGACGTCAATGCCTGCGGCGAGAACGGGCGCGCGCTCTGCCTGCTCTCGCAGGCGCGCGTGGTGAGCCTCTACGACTTCGGCGGCGGGGGCATCGTCAATCTCACCACCGACGATCCCGCGGCACGCGAGCAGGCGCGGGCGCTGCTCGCCGCCTCGCGCTGGAACGGCCCCATCCAGTTCGAGTTCCTGCGCGACCGCGCGGGGCGCTTCCATCTCATCGAGTGCAATCCCAAGTTCTGGGGCACGACCTTCCTCACGGTCGCCGCCGGCATGAACGTCGTCGAACTCGCGCTCGACGCCTTCTTCCGGCGCGAGGCCGCGCGCGCCGTCGAGCGCTACGAAGTGGGGCTGCTCTACCGGTGGCTCTTTCCGGAGTGCGCCTTTCACTGGGTGACGAAGCCGCGCACGCCCGGGCGCATCTGGCGCCGGCTGCGCGAGACTTTCCGCGGCCGCGGCGAGAAGCGCGCGGTGCACAACCTCAACGCGGCGGACCTGCCCCATCTGCTGGGCGTCATTTTCGACCGCGCGAAGCTCTGATGCCGGGGGCCTGACGACATGTGCGGCATCTTCGGCATCGTGGTGCACCGGCCCGGGCTTGCCGCGTCCCGGCTCGACCGCGTGATGGAGCGGCTCTATCTCCTTTCCGAATCACGCGGCAAGGAAGCGGCGGGCGCCGCGGTGCTGACCGGCGGGACGGTCGAGGTCTACAAGCAGCCGCTGCCCGCGAGCGCGATGATCCGGCGCCCGGATTTCCGCGCGCTGTGGCGGCGCAACGTCGAGCGCTACGCGAAGGACGGCGGCCCGCTCGCGATGATCGGCCACTCGCGCCTCGTCACGAACGGCCTGCAGGGCGTCATCGGCAACAACCAGCCGGTGGTGAAGGACGGCATCGTCGGCGTGCACAACGGCATCGTGGTGAACGACGCCGCGCTCTGGAGCCGGCACCCGGAACTGAAGCGCCTGTGGGAGGTGGACACCGAGGTGATCCTGAGCCTCACGCGGCTCCACCTCGCGGGCGCCTCCGACGCGGCCGGCGCGCTCGCCCGCACCTACGGCGAGATCGAGGGCGCCGCTTCCATCGCGCTTTTCATGGACGACGTGCCGGAACTCGCCCTTGCCACCAACACGGGCTCGCTCTACCGTTTCACGAACGCCGACGGCGACGTGAGCGTGTTTACTTCGGAAGAGTACATCCTCGGCCGGCTCCTCGGCCGCACCGGACTCGAATCCGACGTGGGGCGCGGGCAGGTGCGCCAGGTGGCCGCGGGGCGCGGCGCGCTGCTGCGGCTCGACGCGCCCGGAGCGCGCGAGTTCGACCTCGCGGCGCCGGCCGCCGCTCCCGCGCTCCCGCGCGCGCCTTGCGCGCGGCTCGAGTTCGCCGACCATTCGGCCGACGACGAGGAGCGGCGCGCGCGCCTCGCCCGCTGCACGCGCTGCATCCTGCCCGAGACCTTCCCCATGATCACCTTCGACGGCGAGGGCGTGTGCAGCGTGTGCCGCGACTACCGGCCGATCGAGCTTATGGGTCGCGCGGCGCTCGATGCGCTCGCGGCGCGGCACCGGCGCGGCGACGGCAGGCCGGATTGCGTGGTGGCCTTCAGCGGCGGGCGCGACAGCTCCTACATGCTCCACTACGTCAAGCGCGAACTCGGCATGAACCCGGTCGCGATGACCTACGACTGGGGCATGGTGACCGACATTGCGCGGCGCAACCAGGCGCGGCTGACCGGCGCGCTCGGCATCGAGCACGTGCTCGTCTCCGCGGACATCCGCGCCAAGCGCCGGAACATCCGGAGAAACGTGCTGGCGTGGCTGCGCCGGCCCTCGCTCGGCATGATTCCGCTCTTCATGGCGGGCGACAAGCAGTATTTCTGGCACCTCGAGCGCGTGCGCCGGCAGTTCGGCGTCACCCTCGCCTTCCTCGGCGGCAACCCGCTCGAGAAAACCGGCTTCAAGACCGGGTTCGCGGGCGTGCGCGAGACCGCGGGCGGGCGCACCTACGATCTGCCGGTCGCCCGCAAGCTGCAGGTCGCGCGCTACTACGGCGCCGAGTTCCTGCTCAATCCCGCGTACCTCAACCGCTCGCTGCTCGACACCGCGCACGCTTTCTACGCCTCCTACGTCATGTCGCACGATTTCCTGTGGCTCTACCGCTACATCGCGTGGGACGAGAAGGAGATCGACGGGACGCTCGCGCGCGAGTACGGGTGGGAGGTCGCGACCGACACCGACACGACGTGGCGGATCGGCGACGGCACGGCGGCGTTCTACAACTACATCTACCACACGGTCGCCGGCTTCAGCGAGAACGACACGCTGAGGAGCAACCAGCTGCGCGAGGGATTGATCGACCGCGACGAGGCGCTCGCGCTCGCCGCGCGCGACAACCAGCCGCGCTACCCCTCGATGCGGGAGTACGCCTACCAGGTCGGGTTCGACCTCGACGAGGCGCTCTACGTGATCAACTCGATGCCGAAGCTCTACTAGGCCCGCCGTGCAAGCGCTCGCCGGATCGGTCCTGCCTTACCTCCTCCTCACCTACGTCCTTTCCGGCTGCGCGCTCTTTCTCGCCGCGCAGCGTTTCCTCCGCCTGCCGGCGGCGGAAGTGCCGCGGCTCTTCTGGCTCTCGTTCGGCGCCGGCCCGGTCCTCGTATCGTGGCTCCTCGTCACCGCGATGCAGCTCGCGCCGGGGCTGCCGCAGCTCGCCTATGTCGTCGCGGTCGAGGCCGGGCTCGTGGCGCTCGGACTCGCCGGCTGGCCCGCCCGGAGCGAACTTCGCCCCGTGGCGGCGGGCGTGTGCGAGAGCGTGCGGCGATTGCGGGCGTGGAGCGGGATCGAGCGGGTGACCGCGTTCCTCCTCCTCGCGATGCTCGCGGGCATCACCGGGTTCGCGCTCCTGCTGCCGATCACCGAGAACGACGCGATCCAGTACGCGCTCGTGTCCCGCATGTTCTACGAACGCGACACGCTCGCCTTCTACCCCGTGGTCAGGCCGGATCCGGCGACCGGCTTCTACGCGGTGTCGAGCCACCCGCTGGGTTTCATGGGTCTCTATCTGTGGAGCTTCATGGCGCAAGGCAGCGCCGGGCAGCTCGGACTGGTGAAGCTCGTATCGCCGGCGTTCGTGTGCTTTTCGCTCCTCGCGCTCGCCGCGCTCCACTGGCGCCGCCCGCGGCTTGTCACGCTCACGGCTTCACTCCTCCTGCTCGCCACGCCGGTCTACTTCATCCAGGCGAGCCTCCTGAGCATCGACTCCTTCCGCATCTACCTCCTCGTCGCGGCCGCCGGCTGGACGCTCGAAACGGCCGAGCGCGGCGCGGCGCGCCCCCGGCTGAAGTGGGTCGCCGGCATCTTCTGCGGGTTGAGCATGTTCTCGCATTCCATCAACCTCGTGCTCACCATCCCGCTCCTGGGCGCCGCCTACCTCGTGGTGGCCGGCGGGCCGGTCTTCGAGCGGTTGCGGGTAGCGTCCCTCATCGGCGTCACGGCGATCGTCGTCGGCGGCGAGCGGATACTCAGCAACTTCCTCCAGTTCGGCATGCCGATTTACGACTTCCTGCCGGTATACGAGTTGCGCTTCATCCGCCATCCGGCGCACGTGTGGGGAGAGGCCGGCATCATCGACGCCTGGGACCGCGTCGTGGGCGGGGTCCTGCGCGGCTTCGCCGACCCGCGTTCCTACGGCATCACCTACTGGATCGCGGCCGCGGGTCTCGTCGCCTGGCTGCTTCGTTGGCCCGCCCGCGACTGGGCCGGGCCCACGGAGAAACTGCTCCTCGCGACGACCGCCTGCCTCTACGTCTTCGCGGCCGCGACCGTCGCCGCGGGCAGCCCCGCCTTCGTGACGAACGCCCGCTATCTCATGACGGTGCAGCCGTTCATCGCTTCGCTCGCCGCCGCCTTCCTCGTCGCCGCCTATGAGCGCTATCGCCACATTGCGTAGGCTCGTCATCGCGGGGTTCTTCGCCGCGCTCGTCATGCCGAACGCGCTCTTCGTCGTCGCCTACGGCAGGAACTACCTGCCGGGGGTGCTCGACGCGCTGAATCCCTTCGTCTTTCCCGCGCGCGGGGACCGCGACCTGCTCGCGAATTCGCGCTGGGGGTGGTATCGCGTCATCGATTTCACGCGCCGCTTCCTGCCGCCGGAGGCATCCGTGCTGGTCTTCCGCCAGAACGATTTCGTGTTCTACGGCGCGCACCGGGTGATCCGGGACGTCGATCCCCGGATGATCCCGGTGTACACCCAGCCGGGCAGGGAGGAGGCCTACCGCGCGTTGATCGCGCTCGGCGTCGACTACTTCTACCTGCCCTCCTACGACACCCCCACGCAGTACAACACCCCGGTCGGCGCCGTGCTCGCCGACCCCGAGCTCGCGCGCCTCGTCTTCGAGCAGCGCGGCACGCGGCTCTACCGGCTCGTCCCGCCCGCGGAACGCCGGCGGCTCGGCACGCGGCCGATGCTCGACGCGAAGGCCGAATGGCTGCTCTACTCGGACGGTCCCGATTGGCGCCCGGTCACGCTGCCGCACGAAGCCGAGGCGGGCGACAGGGAGGCGCTGTGGCTGCAATCCGGCGAGGGCTCCTGGCAGTTGCCGCCCCCGGAGCTCGACGGCGACCGGCGTTTCCGCCCCGGGGCGACACTCCGCGTCAAGGCAAGCGTGACCGGCCACGGCTGGGTGCGGCTCTACGCGATCGAGTACTCCGGTCAGGGGCGCGGCATCGCCGAGCTGCGGCCGCTGCGCGAGAGCGCATTGAAGGACCGCGAACCCTTCCAGGTCGACGTGCAGTTCCGCACCCATCCGCGCTCGAGCGGAATGCGCTTCCTCATGATCGTGAAAGGCGCGGGTCGCTTCCGGATCGGCGCTTTCGACGTCACGCAGGTGGAAGAACTGCTGCCCTACGGGCTCGCCGCGCTCGGCGCCGCCGCGCCACGCGCGCAAGGCCTCGCCGCGGGATCGGTGCTCGACTCACAGGGCCACGACGGCGATTATTTCTCCGGGCCGGGGCACTACCTCGTGCCGCCGTCGGCGTACGGCGCGGAACCGCCGCGGCCCGCCGCGTGGGGCATGCCCAGTGCCTACCGCGTGGTCCTGGAGGCGCGCGGCGAAGGGCGGGCCCTCCTCTCCGCGGTCACCTTTGATCACGACGGGATGCCGCAAGCAACGCCGCTCGAAACGCTTACTTTCACGCGCGGGAACGCGGTGATCGAGCGCGTGCTCGTGCTCGGGCCCGAGGTGCGCGAGTACCGGGTGGGGTTGCTGCCGGTCACGGAATCCGAATCGTTGCTCGACTGGACCAAGCGCTTCTTCTGGAGCGACCTGCCCCCCCGCCACGTCCCCGCCGCCACGGCGATCCGCATTGACCGGCTCGAGGTGACGCCGCTGCCCGAGGCGATCGGCGACCTGCGTGTCCGCGACTGCCTGCTCGCGCGCCGCTCGCGCAACGCCGACACGGCCGCGGTGTGCCGCCGCTGAGCGCCCGGCCGTCGACGGGGGACCGCTTGCGTCCGGCCGCATCGAGAATCCGGCGCGACCTCTCCTGGACGGCGGCCGCCTTCGGCGTCATGGGCGCGTGCGGCCTCGCGCTGAACTTCGGGATCGGCCGCTTCTACGGCGCGGAGACGCTCGGCGCCTTCAGCCAGGTATTCGCGCTCTACCTCGTGCTCTCGCAGTTCGCGATCCTCGGCGTGTGGCTCTCCGCGTTGAAGCATGTCTCGGAGCTCGCCGCCGACCGCGCCGCTCGCAGCGCCGCGCTCGCCGCCGCGCTGCGGCTCGCACTGGTGCTGGCGACCGCGGCCACCGGCTGTGCCGCGCTCGGGCTCGGGGCCGTGGGGACGCTCACCGGCAGCGCCGCCGTCGAGACCGGCTGGGCCGCGCTGCTCCCCGGCTTCTGGGCCTACTCGGTCAACAAGGTCTGGATGGCGGCGTTGAACGGCATGCGCGACATGCGTGCCTTCGCGCTCGCCCAGATGGCGCGCAACGTCCTCATGCTGGCTTTCCTCGCGGCGGCGGCGGGAATGGCGCTCGACGGGGATTACCTGCCGCTCGTCCTCGGGCTGCCCGAACTCATCCTCTTTCCGGTGCTTGCGCTCTACTGCCGCCGCTACTTCGACGCGGTGCCGCCCGCCGCGTGGCGCGCCTGGATCGGCGTACACTTTAGCTTCGGCCTGCGCGGCTTCCTCGCCGGCGCGCTTGCCGAGTTGAATACCCGCGTGGACATCATGGTTCTCGGCGTCTACTCGAGCGATGCCCGGGTGGGCCTCTACGCCATGGCGGCGATGATCGCCGAGGGCCTCGCGCAACTCGCCACCGTGCTGCGCGACAACCTCAATCCCCTGATAGCCCAGGCGGCGGCGCGCGGCGACCGCGCGGGGCTTGCCGCGCTCGCGCGCCGCGGAGTGCGCGGCTTCTATCTCTTCATGGTCCCGCTCCTCGCCGCCGCCGCGCTCGCCTATCCCTGGCTCACGGCGCTCGCGACGGGCGGGGACGCTTTCGCCGGATCGTGGGTCGCGTTCTGCGTGCTGGCGGCCGGGCTTGCGCTCGGCGCCGGCTACCTGCCCCTCAACATGCTGCTCGTGCAGGCCGGGCTCCCCGGGCGCGGCACGCTCTACCGCGCCGCCGTGCTCGCCACCACCCTCGCGCTCAATATCGCGCTCGTCCCCGCGTTCGACATCCTGGGCGCCGCGGCGGCGATGGGTCTCTCGTACGGGGCGGCGGCGCTCTACCTCAAGGCGTTCGTGGCGCGTCATGTCGGGGTCCGGATCTAGGCGCGCGCCGGGTTCCCGGTTCCGGCGCCGGGTGGGCATCGCGGCGCTCGCGCTCGGCGCCGTGGTTGCCGCCGATCTCGTCGCGGCGCACTGGTACCATGCGCGCATGAGCGCGGCCTACTCGGTCGTGCCTGCGGCCGGCGCCGATGCGGCGATCGTTCTTTTCTCCGCTTACGCGCCGGACGGGTCGATCGACGCGGAAACCCGCCGCCGGCTGGATCATGCCACGCGGCTCTTCGGCACCGGGGTGGTCCGCGCGGTGCTCTGCTCGGGCGGCCACCGCCGGAGCGCCGACGGCGCCGAGCTCATGGCACGATACCTCGAGGAGCGGGGCGTGCCGGGCGCGAGCGTGTTCTCCGAGTCCGGGTCGTACGACACGCAAACCAACGTCGAGCGCTCGGCCGCGGTGGCCCGCGCTCGCGGCTGGCGTTCCGTCGTGTTCGTAAGCTCGCCGGTGCATCTCGCGCGCGTGCACGCCCTCGCCGCGGCGTCCGGGCTGAACGCGACCTACTCGGCGTATCATGCGGGCACTGTCGAGCCCGGCCCCCGATGGAGCGAGCGGATATCACAGGTGCATCACGAATGGGTCGCCTGGGCGGCCTGGTCGCTGCTGCCGCCGGCGCGCTACCGCGACTGGGTGGCGCGCTATCGCGGGCGTGCCGCGCCGTGAGCCCGCGCTGCCGGCGCCTGCTCCTCGCCGCGCTTTTCCTCGCCCCGGGCGCCACCGCGGCGGCGGCGGGCGCGCGGCTCGAACTCACCGTCGAGGTCGACCCGGGCGGCGTCCTCGACGGGACGCTCCTCGAAGTGCCGGGGCGCACGCCCGGGGAGCCCCGGCTTGCGATCGGCGTGCAGAACGCGGTGCAGACCGGCATGCCGAGTTACGCGGGACTCATCACGATCTTCGTGCGCGCCGGGGGTCCGTCCCGCTGGCGTGACCTCGGCGAACCCTTCGAGCGCGGCAATTTTGTGTGGTTGACCGCGTTCGATAACCAGTTGATCGCCCTCGACCGGCAGGAGGTCGCGCCCCCGCGCAAGCTCGTCGGCGGCGAGCCGCCCCGCTGGCGCCCGCTCACCCGCCCCGAGCTCGCCCGCCTCGAGGAGCACTTGCAGCGCGACCGCTCGGCGCTGCGCCGGCCCCGCCTCGCCGCGGGACGGCATTGGGTGCAGGTGCTCGACCCGCGCACGCTGGAAGTCTGCCGCCTCGGGGCCGCGCCCGGCGCGGCCTGCCGGCGCCACGAACTGCCTCCCGGCAACGACATCGTCTACACGGTCGCGACGGACGAGCACGGCGTGGTGCTTTTCGCGAACGAGGGCTGGTTCCGGCTGATGCCCGATGGAACGCTGCACACGCTGTGGCTGCAAACGCCGGGCGACTCCAGCCAGATGTACGCCGCGGTACGCACGCGCAGCGGTACCGTGCTCGGGCACTACCCCAGCGGCAACGTCATGAGCATCACGGGATCCGCGATGCAGGTTGCGGTGCGCGCCGCCTTCGCCGGGGCGCCCTACACGGCGCCCGCGCGCCGCGCCGACCGCGAGGTGCAGTCGCTCGCGCATTACGGAGGCCAGCTTTTCGCGGGCGTCTGGCCGTGGGGCGAGATCTACCGCCACGATGCCGCCTCGGGCTGGCGCCTCGCGCGGCGCCTCTTCAGCACGCCGCCCGTGACCGACGAACTCGCCCCCTACGCCCGCGTCATCGCCGCGGACGGACATCCCGGGATGGTGGTGCGGCTCGCGCGGCGGCTGCAATCGGCACTGCCGGAATGGGCGCGTACCGATCGCGAGCCCCTGTTCGAGTCGAAGGCGGAGGGCGACCCCGACGTCTGGGGCCAGCGCGTCACGCAGCTCGTGCCGCTCGGCCCGAGCCTCTACGCCGCGACGGGCAACAAGAGCGGCGAGCACGTCGCGGACTGGCTCCGCTACCTGCCCTCGCCCCGGCTCGCGGCGGAATATGGACGCGTGTACGAACTCACCACCCCCGGCAACCTCGCGTGCAACCTCCCGCGCGTGCGCGACCGGCTCGCGCTGCGCTTCACCGTGGCGCGCCAGCGCCTCGAGGTATGGGCGAACGGCGTGCTGCTCTGCTCGCTCGTCGACGAGAGTCTCGCCGCCGCCGCGGCAGCGCTCGGCGCCGCGGGCACGCTCGGCGAGGGGCGCTACGGCAAACTGACGGGCGGCCGTGTCCTCGCCGGGCGGGAGACCGCGGACGGGCGCCCGGCGCGCGCGGCCCCCAATTGACGCGCGCAAGGAACCATGACGGCGCTCTTCCCGCACCGCGCGCCGCGCGGCGGACGGGCACGACATGAGCCGCGCGGCGCCGGCCCGGCGCGTTCTCGTCGTCTCGTTCTCGGACCTGCACTCGGACCCCCGGGTGTCGCGGCAGATCGGGCTGCTCTCGCGCAGCTTCGCCGTGACCGCGGCCGGACACGCCGACCCGCGCGTGCCGGGCGTATCCTTCGTGCCGCTCGCCGCCGCGCACTGGTCGGCGGCCGGGAAGATCGCGGCCGCCGCGCGGCTCAAGGCCGGGGCGTTCGAGCGCGTCTACTGGTCCTCGCGCTGCGTGCGGGACGCGCTGGCGGGGCTCGCGGGCGAACGTTTCGACCTCGTCGTCGCGAACGACATCTGGACGCTCCCGCTCGCGCTCGCGCTCCGTGGCGGGGGCAAGGTCCTCTTCGACGCGCACGAATACGCGCCGCTCGAGTTCGAGGAGAGCCGCCGGTGGCGCTTCTTCTTCCGGGCCTACAACGAGTACCTGTGCGAGCGCTACGTCCCGCTCGCCGACGGCGCGTGCACGGTGTGCGATGGCATCGCGCGGGAGTTCCGCCGCACGACCGGCGTCGCGATGGGAGTCGTCCACAACTGCCCGCCTTACGAGGACCTGCGGCCCGCGCCGCTCGATGCGGCGGGCCCGCTCCGGCTCGTGCACCACGGCGGCGCCATACCCTCGCGCCGCCTCGAGACGATGGTCGAGGCGATGCGCCATCTCGGCGCGGAGCACACGCTCGACTTCGTGCTGGTCCCGAGCGTGCCGCGCTATCTCGAGCGGCTTGTGCGGCTCGCCGCGGGCGACGCGCGCATCCGGTTTCTGCCCCCGGTGCCGATGCGGGAGCTGCCGCGATTTCTCAACGCCTACGATGTCGGCGTCTACCTCCTGCCCCCGAACAACTTCAACAACCGCAACGCGCTCCCCAACAAGTTCTTCGAGTTCGTGCAGGCGCGGCTCGCTCTCGCGATCGGCCCGTCGCCGGAAATGGCCGCCCTCCTCGCGCGCCACGATCTCGGCGTCGTCTCGGAGGATTTCTCGCCCGCCTCCTTCGCGCGGGCGCTCGCCCGGTTCGAGCGCGGCCGGATCGCGCGCTGCAAGGCGAACGCCGACGCCGCCGCGCGCGAACTGAGTTTCGAGCGTGCGGCGGAGACGTTCATGCAGATCGTCGAGCGCCTGCTCGCCGTGCCATGTGCGGCCTGAGCGCACTCTTCGCGGCGCACCCCGTGCCGCTCGGCTCGCTGGTGCGCGCCATGACCGGCGCGGTCGCGCACCGCGGCCCGGACGACGAGGGCTACCTCGTGCTGACCGGGGCGGGAGGAGTCGTCGCCGCGGGTGGGGCCGGCACGCCGGAGGCCTGCTACGGTCACGCCGCGCCGTACGCCCCGCGGCGCGACGCGGAGCGGCGCTTCGGCGCGCCCGCGCGCGCCGCGCTCGGCCACCGGCGGCTTTCCATCATCGACGTTTCCGCGGCTGGCCACCAGCCGATGTGCTCGGCGGACGCCCAGGCGTGGATCGCCTACAACGGCGAGATCTACAACTACCTCGAACTGCGCGAGGAACTCGCGGCGCACGGCGCGGTATTCCACACCCGCACCGACACCGAGGTGATCCTCGCGGCCTGGGCGCGGTGGGGAGGCGAGTGCCTATCCCGGCTGAACGGGATGTTCTCGTTCGTGCTCGTCGACCGCGCCCGGGGGCGGGTGCTCGCCGCCCGCGACCGCTTCGGTGTGAAGCCGCTCTACTACTGGGTTGCGCCCGGCGGCCTCGTCGCGTTCGCCTCCGAGGTCAAGCAGTTCGCGGTGCTGCCCGGCTGGTGCGCGCGGCTGAACGGACAGCGCGCCTACGATTTCCTGAACTGGGCGCTGCTCGATCACACCGGGGAGACGCTCTTCGAGGGCGTCCACCAGCTGCGCGGGGGAGAGGCGCTCGAGTTCGACCTGGTCTCCGGTCCCGCGGGCGCCCGTCCCGGCGGGCCGCTTGCGCCGCGGCGCTGGTACACGGTCGCGGCGGCACCCTTCGCCGGGAGCTTCCCCGAGGCGGCGGCGGGATACGGACGGCTCCTCGCCGACTCCGTGCGGCTGCGGCTGCGCGCCGACGTACCCGTGGGCTCCTGCCTCTCCGGCGGGCTCGACTCCTCCTCGATCGTGTGCGTGATGAACGATCTCCTGCGGGAGCGCGACGCGCGCGCGCTGCAGAAGACCTTCTCCGCCTGCTCGAGCGTCGCCCGCTTCGACGAGCGCCGCTATATCGACGAGGTGGTACGCGCCCGCGCGGTGGAACCGCACTACGTCTACCCCGGGGTCGACGGGCTCTTCCCCGCCCTGGAGCGCATCACGTGGCACCAGGACGAGCCGTTCGGCTCGACCAGCATCTACGCCCAGTGGTGCGTCTTCGGCCTCGCGGCGGAGAACCGGGTGAAGGTCATGCTCGACGGCCAGGGCGCCGACGAGCAGCTCGCCGGCTACCACAACTACTTCGCGCCGCGGTTCGGACGGTTCCTGCGCCGGCTGCGGCTTGCCGCGCTCGCGCGGGAAGCGGGCGCGGTGCGCCGGCTGCACGGTTACTCCCCCGCATGGGGACTCATGCAGGCGATGAACAACGTCATGCCGGAGTGGCTGCGCCAGCCGCTGCGGCGCCTCGCCGGAAAACCCGGCACGGCAACGGCATGGTTCGACCTCGAACGCCTGCGCGCCGCGCCGCGCGACCCTTTTCTCGCCGCCGGCGGCGCCCGCGCCCGTTCGGTGCGCGAGATGTCGATCGCGCAGTTGACGGCGACCTCGCTGCCGATGCTGCTCCATTGGGAGGACCGCGACTCCATGGCGCATTCGATCGAGGCGCGCGTGCCCTTCCTCGACTACCGGCTGGTGGAATTCGCGCTGGGGCTGCCGGAGACGTGCAAGATCGCCGCGGGCGAGACCAAACGCGTGCTGCGCGAGGCGATGCGCGGCACGCTGCCGGAGGCGGTGCGCGCGCGGGTGGACAAGATGGGCTTCGTGACGGCGGAGGAAGTCTGGCTGCGGGAGGAGGCGCCGCGCCGTTTCCGGGCGGCGCTCGCCGAGGCGATCGAAGTCTGCGGCGGCGCGCTTCGCCCGGATCTTCTCGGCCTCGTCGATCGCATGGCGGCGGGCGGCGAGCCCTTCAGCTTCCTGCCGTGGCGCGCCATCAGCTTCGGAGCGTGGATGAAGGTGTTCGGGGTGCGCGTGTGAGGTGGTGCCGGCGATGAAGAAGGTGCTGTCGGTGGTCGGCGCGCGGCCGCAATTCGTGAAGGCCGCGATGGTGAGCCGGGCGCTCGGCGCGACGCGCGGGATCGCCGAGGTGCTGGTGCACACCGGGCAGCATTACGACCGCAACATGTCGGCGGTATTCTTCCGCGAACTCGGCGTCCCGCGCCCGCGGCTGAATCTCGGCATCGGCTCCGCGGCGCACGGCGCGCAGACCGGGCGCATGCTGGAAGCGCTGGAGCGGGCCATGATGCGCGAGCGCCCGCACCGGGTGCTCGTTTACGGCGACACCAATTCGACGCTCGCGGGCGCGCTCGCGGCGGCGAAGCTCCGCATTCCCGTCGCGCACGTGGAGGCCGGGTTGCGCTCGTTCGACCGCTCGATGCCCGAGGAAGTGAACCGCGTCGCGGCCGACCACGTGTCCGACCTCCTCTTCGCGCCGACCAGCGCGGCGGTGGCGAACCTGCGGGGCGAGGGCGTTGCGGCGCGGCGCATCATGCTGACGGGCGACGTCATGTTCGACGCCGCCCTCTTCTACGCGGAACGGGCGGAGCGGCGCAGCACCGCGCTCGCGCGCCTCGGGCTCGCGCGCGGGCACTACGTGCTCGCGACGGTCCACCGCGCCGGGAACACGGACGAGCCGCGGCGTCTCGCCGCCATTTTCGGCGCGCTCGCGCGCCTCGCCACCGAGTGCCCGGTCCTCGTGCCGGTGCACCCGCGCACGCGGGCCGCGCTCGCGCGCGCCGGGGTTCGCGAGTCCCCGGGCCTCATCCTCGTCGAGCCGGTCGGCTACCTCGACATGGTCATGCTGGAGAAGAACGCGCGGTTGATCGCGACGGATTCCGGGGGTGTGCAGAAGGAGGCCTATTTCCATCGCGTGCCGTGCGCGACGCTGCGCGAGCGGACCGAGTGGGTGGAACTCGTGCGGGCGGGCTGGAACCGGCTGGTGCCGCCGGTATCGGCCGCGCGCGTTCATCGCGATCTGCGGCGCATGCTCACCGACTTCCGGCGGCCCGCCGCGGCCCCCGGGCTCTACGGGGCGGGCGACGCGGCCCGGCGCATCGCCGCGGCGCTGCGGGCACGCTAGGCGGGCGCGCGCCGCATGAACCCGCGGCCGATCCACGTCCTCTACATCCACCACGCCGGCGCGTTCGGCGGCGCCTCGCGGAGCCTGCTCGAGCTGATGGAGGGTTTTCCGCCGGGGAGCGTCACGGCGCGCCTGCTGGCGCAACGCGGTAGCGCCGCCGCCGCGTTCGCGGAGCGCGGCATCGCGACGCTCGAGACCCGCGGCATATCGCAGTTCGACCACACGCGCTACGGCCACTACCGCGGGCGCCGCTGGCTGCTCCTCGCACGGGAGCTCGCCTACCTGCCGGCCACCATCGCCGGGATGCTGCGCGCGCGCCGCAGGTGGCCGGCGATCGACATCGTGCACGTGAACGAGATCGTGGCCGTGCCCGCGATCATTCTCGCGAAGCGGCTCTTTCGCGCGCCGCTCGTGGTGCACGTGCGCTCCGTGCAGCATCCCCGCCACGATGCCCTGCGTAGCCGCCTGCTCGCCCGTTCCCTGCGGCGGCACGCCGACGCGGTCATCGCGATCGACGAAACGGTGCGCGCGAGCCTGCCGCCGGGAATCCCGGCCGAGGTGATCCATAACGCCTACACGCCGCGCGCCGACGCCGCGGCGCGGAGTGCGCCGCTCCCGCCGCGCACGCCGGGCACCATGCGCGTCGCGATGGTGGGCAACCTCCTGCCGTTGAAGGGCGTGTCCGGGTTCCTGGAGGCGGCGCGGCGCGTCGCGGAACGCGGCGCGCCGGTCGAGTTCGTCATCGTCGGCGGCAACACGCGCCGGCTCGCGGGCGTGACCGGTGCGCTCCTCGAGGCGGGCGGCTTCGCTCGCGACATGGAAGCGGAAGTCGACCGCTACATCGCGCGGCACGGACTCGCCGCGCGGGTGCGGCGTGTCGCGTTCACTCGCGACATCGACGCGATCTATCGCGATATCGACGTGCTGTGCTTTCCGTCCCTTCTCGATGCGCCGGGGCGCCCGGTGTTCGAAGCGGCGCACTGGGGCGCGCCCAGCATCGTCGCCACGGCCGCTCCCGCCGCCGACACGCTGATCCACGGGGAGACCGGGCTCGCGGTCGCGCCGGGCGACCCGGGGGCGCTCGCCGCCGCGATCGAGCAACTCGCCCGGGCGCCGGCGGAGGTGAAGCGCATGGGAGAGGCCGCGCGCCGGCTCGCGCTCGAGAACTTCGATGCCCGCGGGAACGCCGCGCGGATGCTCGCCGTGTACCGGCGGCTCCTCGCACGCCCGGAGCGCGCGTGAGGATCCTCGTCGTCACGCAGTACTTCTGGCCGGAGAACTTCCGCATCAACGAGATCGCGCGCGGGCTCGCCGAGCGCGGCCACGAAGTGACCGTGTACACCGGCAAGCCGAACTACCCGCAAGGCAGCTTCCACGAGGGCTACGGGTTCTTCGGGCGTTCGCGAGAGGATTACGGGGGGGTCACCGTCGTGCGCGTGCCGCTTCTGCCGCGCGGATCGCACCGGGTGACGCTCGCGTTGAACTACCTCTCGTTCGCCCTTTTCGCCTGCGCGCTCGCGCCGTTCAGGGTGCGCGGCGCGTTCGACGCGATTCTGTGCTACGAGCCCTCCCCGGTCACGGTGGGGCTGCCCGCGCTCGCGCTCCGGCGGCTGAAGCACGCGCCGCTCCTCTTCTGGGTGCAGGATCTCTGGCCGGAGAGCCTCGCCGCGACGGGTGCGGTGCGCGCGCGATGGGTGCTGAGGGGCGTGGAGTGGGTGGTGCGCTTCATCTACCGGGGCTGCGACCGGCTGCTCGTGCAGTCGCGCGCGTTCGTCGAGCCGCTGGAGGCGCTCGGGGTGCCGGGGGAGCGCATTTCGTACTTTCCCAACAGCGCCGAGAGCTTCTACCGCCCGACCGCGGCGGAGGAGGCTCTCGGTGAAGGCGCGCTCCTCGTGCCCGCGGGGTTCCGCCTCATGTACGCCGGCAACGTCGGCGCCGCGCAGGACTTCGAGACGATACTCGCCGCCGCCGAGCACCTGAAGGAGCACACGGACATCCAGTGGATCGTGATCGGCGACGGGCGCGCCGCCCCGTGGGTGCGGGCCGAGGTCGCGCGGCGCGGGCTCGAACGCTCGGTGCGGCTCCTCGGGCGCCACCCGGCGGAGTCGATGCCGCGCTTCTTCGCCCACGCCGACGCGATGCTCGTCACGCTGCGCCGGGAGCCGATCTTCGCGTTGACGATCCCGGCGCGGATCCAGTCCTACCTCGCCTGCGCGAGACCCATCGTCGCGGCGCTCGACGGCGAGGGGGCGCGCGTGGTGCGGGAATCCGGCGCCGGGATCGCCGTCGCCGCCGGCGACCCGCGGGCGCTCGCGGACGCCGTGCTGGCGATGGCGCGCGCGCCCGCCGAGGCGCGCGCCGACATGGGCCGGTGGGCACGCGCCTACTTCGACGCGCACTTCGCGCCGGAGCGCCTGCTGCCGCGGCTCGAACGGTGGCTGGAAGCGGCGCGCCGGGAGTGGGACGCCGGTCGGCCGCCGTAAGAGCCGCTGCGGCCCGTTCGTCGACTGCCTACCGAAGAGTAATGAGTTTGCAGTATCGAGTTGGCAGTAACGCCGCCATCAAACTACTGCCCACTGACTACTGCCCACTGATTACTGCCCTATACTCCGCCCACCGTGAGGCTACTCATCCTCGGCGCTACCGGCCTGCTGGGCCACAAGCTGTGGCAGCGCCTGCCGCAGACCTTTCCCGATACCTGGGCGCTCACGCGCCGCCCGCGCGCGCAGCTCGCGCGCTACGGGCTGTATGGCGGGGAGCGCGTCCTCGACGCAGTGGACGCGCTCGATGCGCGCGCCCTCGCGGGCGCGCTCGAGCACGCGCGGCCGGACGTGATCCTCAACTGCATCGGGGTCACCAGGCGCCGCGAGCATCCCGACGCCGTGCTCGCGAGCATCGAGTCGAATGCCGCCCTGCCCCACCGGCTCGCCGCGTGGGCCGGCCGGCGCGGCGCGCGGCTCGTCTCGTTCAGCACCGACTGCGTGTTCAGCGGCGCGGCGGGGGGCTACGATGAACTCGCCGTGCCCGACGCAACCGACCTCTACGGGCGGACCAAGGCGCTCGGCGAGATCGGCTTCGCGCCGCACGTGCTCACGCTGCGGGCGTCCTTCATCGGGCGCGAGATCGGGGCGGGAACGGAGTTGCTGGAGTGGTTCCTCGCGAACCGCGGCAATCGCATCCGCGGTTTTCGCGGGGCGCTCTATACCGGCATCTCGACCATCGAGCTCGCCGGGGCCCTCGCCCGGATCCTCGCCCGTGAGCCCCCCCTCGGGGGACTCTATAATCTCGCCGGGGAGACCATCACCAAGTACGACCTCCTGTGCCTTGCGCGCGACGCGTTCGGGGCGCGGGTCGAAATCGAGCCCGACGACGCCTTTGTCTGCAAACGCAATCTCGACGGCGCGCGCCTGCGCGGGCTGCTCGGCTGGGCGCCGCCGCCGTGGTCGCACATGATGGCCGCGCTCGCCGCGGATCCCACGCCTTATGAAGACTGGAAATAGCGCACGCCGCCTGCTCGCGGGAAAGACGCTGCTCGTGACCGGCGGCACCGGCTCGTTCGGGCGCGTGTTCGTGCGCCGCGTGCTCTCGGGCGAACTCGGCACGCCGCGCAAGGTGATCGTGTTCTCCCGCGACGAGGCGAAGCAGCACGACATGCGGCTTGCCTACCTTCACAAGACCGTGACCACCGATGAAGTCATCTACCGCAACTTCATGAACGTGCTGGAGTTCCGGATCGGCGACGTGCGCGACTACGCCGCGGTGTGCGCGGCCGTCCAGCGGGCCGACATCGTCGTGAACGCGGCCGCGCTGAAACAGGTGCCCTCCTGCGAATACTTCCCGGGCGAGGCGATCCTCACCAACTGCATGGGCGCGGTGAACATCGCGCGGGCGATCGGCGAGAACGGCTACCCGGTCTCGACGGTGGTCGCGATTTCCACCGACAAGGCGTGCAAGCCGGTCAACGTGATGGGCATGACGAAGTCGCTGCAGGAACGCGTCTTCGTCGCCGCCAACATCACCAACCCCGACACCCGTTTTGTCGGCGTGCGCTACGGCAACGTGCTCGCCTCCCGCGGCTCGGTCGTTCCCCTCTTCCACGAACAGATCAGGAACGGCGGCCCGGTCACGGTCACCGCGCCGGGCATGACGCGTTTTCTGCTCTCGCTCGAGCGCGCCGTCGACACGGTGTTCGCGGCCCTCGCGGGGGCGCGGCGCGGCGAGATCTACGTCCCGCGCGCGCCCTCGGCGACCGTGTCGAACCTCGCGCGCGCCCTGATCGGCCGGCGCCGCGTCGAGGTGAAGGTGACCGGCGTGCGCCCCGGCGAGAAGCTCCACGAGATCATGGTCTCCGAGGAAGAGGCGAACCACTGCGTGCGCCGCGGGGCGTTCCTCGCCATCCGGTCGATGCTGCCCGAGCTGAACGCCGGCGCCCCGCGGGAGGCGAACGCGCTCTCGGGCGAGTTCAGCTCGGCCGACAGCGTTCTTTCCTTCGAGGACACCGTCGCGCTGCTCAGGCGCCACAGGCTCATGGTCGGCGATCCGGTGCGGTTCGAGGACGGGGAGCTGCTCAGGTGAAGGGTTACCCATTGCCGATCGCGGGGCGGCGCCCATGCCCTTGAAGGTTATGACCATCGTCGGCACGCGCCCCGAGATCATCAAGCTCTCGCGGGTGATACCGGCGCTCGACCGGTACGTCACCCACGTCCTCGTTCACACGGGCCAGAATTTCGACTACGAGCTGAACGAGATCTTCTTCCGCGAACTCGGCATCCGCGCGCCCGACCACTACCTGGGAGTCGCGGGCGGCTCGGTCGCCGAGACGATCGCCAACGTGATCGCGCGCGCCGACGCGGTGCTGGAGAAGGAGCGTCCCGGCGCGCTGCTCCTCTACGGCGACACCAACAGCTGCCTTGCCGTCATCCCCGCCAAGCGCCGCAAGGTTCCGGTGTTCCACATGGAGGCGGGCAACCGCTCGTTCGACGAGCGCGTGCCGGAGGAGCTCAACCGGAAGATCGTGGATCACCTCTCGGACATCAACCTGCCGCTGACCGAGCACGCGCGCCGCTATCTCCTCGCCGAGGGGCTGCGGCCCGAGACGGTCATCAAGACCGGCTCCACGATGCGCGAAGTGCTCGACTTCCACGCACCGGCGATCCGGCGCTCGCGCGTTCTCGCGCGCCTGAAGCTCGCGCCGCGCCGCTACTTCGTGGTAAGCGCTCACCGCGAGGAGAACGTCGACGACGCCGGGCGCTTTCGCGAGCTTCTCGCCACCCTCGACGCGATCGCGCGGAAGTACCGCCGGAGGGTGATCGTCTCCACGCACCCCCGTACGCGGGCGCGGCTCGAGCAGGCGCGAGGCCGGCGCGCCGCGCGCGGCGTCGAGTTCCTGAAGCCGCTCGGGTTCGCCGATTACGTCCGGCTCCAGCGCGACGCCTACTGCACGCTCTCCGACAGCGGGACGCTCACCGAGGAGTCGGCCATCCTCGGCTTTCCCGGCGTCATGATCCGCGATGCGCACGAGCGCCCGGAGGGCATGGACGAGGCGGTGGCGATCATGGCGGGGCTCGCGAAGGAGCGCGTGCTCGAGGCGATCGACCTCGCGGTCGCGCAGCGCGGCGGGGCGAGCGCGCGGCGTATCCCGGACTACGCGCCCGCCAACGTCTCGGAGAAGATCGTTCGCATCATCGTGAGCTACACGGACTACGTGAACCGGACGGTGTGGCGCAAGACGTGAACCGATACCGCCGGGCGGGACAAGCCGCCGATGAACGCCGATGGACGCCGATCAGGGAATTGGCAGTCGCGGGATGGACGCCTGAACCCGCGTCCGGTCGCCGCTTCCCTGCGGCGAAGTTCCTGCTGTTCATCGGCGTTCATCGGCGTTTATCGGCGGCTGAAATATCTTGGGGATCTTGAGATCCGCGCTCACCCGTGGCTGAGATTTCCCCGGTTGTGCTCGTCACCGGCGCCGCCGGCTTCGTGGGCGCCGCCGTGTGCGCGGAACTCGCCGCCGCGGGGTTCGCCGTGCGCAAGGCGGTGCGAGTGGTGCCCGCCGGAACGAACGATGGGTCGGTTGCGGTCGGCGATATCGGCGCGGGCACCGACTGGCGCGCCGCGCTCCACGGGATCGGGAGCGTCGTACACCTCGCCGCGCGCACGCACGTATTGAGGGAGTCCGCGCGCGATCCGCTCGCGGCCTATCGTGCCACCAACGTCGCGGGCACGCGCGCGCTCGCGGCGCAGGCCGCGGCCGCCGGGGTGCGGCGCGTCGTGTTCGTGAGCTCGATCAAGGTGAACGGCGAGCGCACCGCCGGGCGGCCGTTTACGGAGGCCGACGCGGCCCTGCCGGAAGACGCCTACGGGCGCTCCAAATGGGAAGCGGAGCGGGCGCTCGCGGAGGTCGCGGCGGCGACGAGGATCGAGACCATCGTGCTGCGCCCGCCGCTCGTCTACGGGCCCGGGGTGAAGGCGAACTTCCTGCGCCTGATGGCGCTCGTCGCGCGCGGTGTGCCGCTGCCTTTCGCCTCGATCGCGAACCGCCGCAGCCTCCTCTACGTCGGCACTCTCGCGCACGCGATCGCGACGGCGCTCGCGGCGCCGGGCGCCGCGGGGCGCACCTTTCTCGTGAGCGACGGCGAGGATCTTTCGACGCCCGATCTCGTACGGGCGCTCGCGCGCGCCCTCGGCGTCCCGGCGCAGCTCCTGCCGTTCCCGCCCGCGCTGCTGCGGCTCGCCGCCGCGGCGCTCGGCCGGCGAGCCGAGATCGAACGCCTCGCCGGCGCGCTCGAGGTCGACGCCGGCGCGATCCGGCGCGAACTCGGCTGGCGGCCGCCGCGCAGCGTCGCGCAGGGTCTCTCGGCCACCGCGCGGTGGTTCATGGGAAGCGGCTCCGCGGGCTGCTAGAATCGCCCGATGCCAAGGCGTTCGACGACCGGTGGCTCGCGGTAACGGCGGAGAATACGGGCCTCCGGGTAATCCCATGAGGACCGCCCCGGCGGCGCGATGAGCCTGGCGCAGACTCCTCTCACCCCGCTTGCCGTGCTGGTGGCGCCGCTCACGGCGTTCACCGCGGCGCTCGTGCTCAACTGGTGGCTGCCGCGCACGCGCCTCGCCGCGCTCACGCTCGATCACCCCAACCGCCGCTCGCTGCACGGCGCTCCGATTCCGCGCACCGGGGGCGTGGGGCTGTTCGGCGGCGCGCTCCTCGCGCTCGTCGTTGCCGCGCCGGCGCTGCCGGCGGTGCTCTGGATCGCGGTGGCGCTCCTCTTCGCCGTTTCGCTCGCGAACGACATCCGTGAAGTGCCGCCGCTCGCGCGCCTCGCCGTGCATCTCGCCGCGGCGGCTGCCTACGCGGCTCACGTGCTGGCCGGTCACGGCCTCGCGACGCAGGCCGTCGTGACGCTCGCCGCGGCGTGGATGGCCAATCTCTACAATTTCATGGACGGCTCCGACGGTCTCGCGGGCGGCATGGCCGCGATCGGGTTCTCATTCTACGGCGCCGCGGCCGCGGCCGCCGGCAGCCCCGGGCTCGCGCTCGCCGGCTTCAGCATCGCCGCCGCGGCCGCGGCCTTCCTCGTGTTCAACTTCCACCCGGCGCGCATCTTCATGGGCGACGCCGGATCGGTGCCGCTCGGCTTTCTCGCGGCGGCGCTCGGCGCACTCGGCTGGGTGCGCGGGGACTGGACGTGGTGGTTCCCGGCGCTCGTCTTCTCTCCCTTCATCGCGGACGCGAGCGTGACGCTCGCGCGGCGGCTCCTCGCCGGGGAAAAGGTCTGGCGCGCGCATCGCGACCACTACTACCAGCGGCTGGTGCAACTCGGCTGGGGCCACCGGCGCACCGCGCTCGCCGCCTACGTGCTGATGGCCGGTTGCGGTCTCCTCGCGCTCGCCGCGCTCGCCGCGCCCGCCGCGGTGCAGGGCGCGTCGCTCGCCGCCGCGGCCGGGGCCTATCTCGGGATCTTCGCCGCCATCGAGCGGCGGTGGCGGGCGCGCCGCGCGGCCGGGCAGTCGTGAAGCCCAACTGGCGCAGCGCCGCCGCCTTCCTGCACGATCTCGCCGCCTGCGCGGTGACGTGGTTCGGCGCGTTCTGGTTGCGCCTGAACCTCGAGATACCGGAGCCCTACCTCGGCGCGGCGCTCGCCTCGCTCGCACCCGTTCTCGCCGTCAACGCCGCGGCGTTCTGGGCGTTCGGGCTCTACCGCGGCATCTGGCGCTTCGCGAGCCTGCCGGATCTGCGCCGCATCGTCACGGCCGTCGGCATCGCCGCCGTGGCGGCGCCGACCGCGCTCATCCTGCTCCGGCTCCCGGTGCCCCGCTCGGTGCTGATCATCGCGCCGGTGCTGCTGCTCCTCGTGATGAGCGGCAGCCGTCTCGCCTACCGCGCGTGGAAGGAGCGCGGGCTCGCCGGCCTCCCGGGCGTCGCTCGCGAGCCGATGCTGGTGCTCGGCGCGGACGAGGCCGCGATCAACCTCGCGCGCGAGCTCGCGCGCGGCAGCCAGTGGCGCGTCGTCGGCATGATCGACGGCGACGGGACGAAGGTCGGCCGCGAGCTGCAGGGGGTGAAGGTGCTCGGCCGGCTCTCCGATCTCGCCCGGCTCTGCGGGGAGCTCGACGTGCGGCAGGTGGTGATCGCGATGCCGGAGGCGCCCCACGAGGCGCGGCGGCGCGCGGTGGCGACCTGCGCGAGCGCGGGGGTCAAGGTGCTGACGGTGCCTTCGTACGACGATCTCGTGAGCGGCCGCGTCACCGTGTCGCAGTTGCGTGATATCGAACTCGACGACCTCCTCGGGCGCGACCCGGTCATGCTCGACACCGGCGGGCTGCGCGGGTGGCTCGCCGGGCGCGTGGTGATGGTGACGGGCGCGGGCGGGTCGATCGGCTCGGAGCTCGCGCGCCAGATAGCCCGTTTCGGCCCGAGCCGCCTGATCCTTTTCGAGCACAACGAGTTCGGCCTCTACAGCATCGGCGAGGAATTCGAGGAGAGCCGCGGCGGGCCTTCCGCCGTCTGCGCGATCGGTGACGTCAAGGACCGCGCGCGCGTCGAGGAAGTGCTGCGCGAATGGCGGCCTTCCGTGGTGTTCCACGCGGCGGCCTACAAGCACGTGCCGCTCATGGAAGAGGAGAACGCGTGGCAGGCGGTGTTGAACAACGTGCTCGGCACCGAGGTGCTGGCGCGGGCCGCCGCCGCCGCCGGCGTGGAGAAGTTCGTGCTCGTCTCCACCGACAAGGCCGTCAATCCCACCAACGTGATGGGCGCGACGAAGCGCCTCGCCGAGATGGTCTGCCAGGCGCTGCAGGGCCCGGCGGGCACCCGTTTCGCGATGGTGCGCTTCGGCAACGTGCTCGGCAGCGCCGGCAGCGTCATCCCGCGCTTCCGCCGCCAGATCGCCGCGGGTGGCCCGGTGACGGTCACCCACCCGGAGGTGGTGCGCTACTTCATGTCGATACCGGAGGCGGTGCAGCTCGTGCTGCAGGCGGGTCTGATGAGCCGCGGCGGAGAAATCTTCGTGCTCGACATGGGTGAGCCCGTGCGCATCGTCGACCTCGCCCGCGATCTCATCCGGCTCTCCGGCTACGGCGAGAACGACATCCGGATCGTCTACACCGGGCTGCGACCCGGGGAGAAGCTCTACGAAGAGCCGCTCGCCGCCGGCGAGAGCACGCTCGCGACCCCGCACCCGAAGCTGCGTATCGCGCGCGCCCGGCAGGAGAACGGCGAATGGCTCGCGGCGCTCTCGGCATCGCTGCGCCGCGCGGCGTCTCCCGGGTCCGAGGCCGCGAAACGCGAACTCGCTCGCTGGGTCGCCGAGTACACCCCCGAACTGCCCGCCACCGGGGCGCGGGACGGCCCGCCGTGAACGCGGTGCACCGCTCGGGATCCTGGGCGGCCATCGCCATCGGCGCGGCGCTGCCCTTCTCGGTGTTTCTGGACAACGTGCTGCTCGGGCTCGCGCTTGCCGCGTGGGTCGCCGGCGGCGCGTGGCGCGAGAAGCTCGCCGCCATCGGCGGCAATCCGGTTGTCCTCTCCGCGATGGCGCTCTTCGCGCTGCTCGCCGCGGGCACGCTATGGGGGGAGAGCAAGGATCGCGACGCGGCGCTCTATCTCGTCAAGTACGGCGACCTCATCGCCGTCGTGCCGCTTGCGTGGCTCCTGCGCGAGCCGGGAACGCAGGCGCGGGCGCTCCGGGCCTTTGCGTCGGGCCTCGCGCTGCTGCTCGTCCTCTCCTGCCTCGTGCAGGCCGGCCTGCTGCCGGCGGGGCGCTGGGTGCGCGGCGAGGCGGGCAACGCCGTCGTCGTCAAGTACCACCTCACGCACAACATCCTGATGGCGTACGGGGCGTTCCTGTTCGCGGAGCTCGCGCTCGCCGCGCGCACGGCACGCTGGCGCTCGCTCCTCGGCGCGCTCGCCGTGCTGGCCGTGGCGAACGTGCTCCTCATGGTGCAAGGCCGGACGGGCTACATCGTGCTCGGCGCGCTCGCGCTCTACATGGGCTACCGGCTGCGGGGCTGGCGGGGGCTCGCCGCCGCGCTCGCGGCAACCGGCGCCGTCGCGATCGGCCTCTCGTTCGTCCCCGGCGTGTTCCAGGACCGCTGGCGCACGCTCGTGGACGAAGTCCGGGCGGCTCGCAGCGACGTTCCGGCCCGCACCTCCACCGGGCTGCGGCTGGAGTTCTACCGCTACACGCTGGATATCGTGCGCGAGCACCCGGTCCTCGGCGTCGGTACCGGCGCCTTCCCCAAGGCCTACGACGATCGCGTCACGGGCCGGGGCGGCATCCTCGGCACGCGCAACCCGCACAACGAATACCTGCACATCGCCGCGCAGGTCGGCGTGCCCGGGCTCGCCCTCTTCCTGTGGCTGCTCTCGCGCCAGTGGCGCCATGCCCCGCGGCTCGCTTCGCCGCCCGCGCATCACCTCGCGCGCGCGCTGGTGCTGACGATCGGGATCGGTTGCCTGTTCAATTCGCTCCTGCTCGATCACACCGAGGGGCTGATGTACGCATGGCTGACGGCGGCGCTGTTCGGCGGCCTGCGACCGGAGAGCGATACACCGCCGGGGGGTTGACGGTAACCCGCCCTCGATTGGCAGCGCTCGATTCCTCCTGCACACTGACCACTGCGCACCGACCACTCGTGCCCCGGCCATGAAGCTCTCCGTCATCGTCATCACGAAAAACGGCGGGGCGACGATCCGCCGCTGCCTCGAATCCGTTGCGTGGGCCGACGAGATCGTCGTCGTCGACTCGGGCAGCACCGACGGGACGCTCGCGATCTGCCGGGAGCTCGGGGCGGCGGTGCACGTCACGCCGGACTGGCCGGGGCACGGGCCGCAGAAGAACCGCGCTCTCGAACGCGCCTGCGGCGACTGGGTGCTCTCGCTCGACCACGACGAGTGGGTGACGCCCGAGCTCGCCGGGGAAATCCGGCGCGCGCTTGCCTCGCCAGGAGACCGGGCCGCCTACCTCATGCCGCGGCGTTCGAGTTTCTGCGGGCGCTTCATGCGGCACTCCGGCTGGTGGCCGGACTACGTGACGCGGCTCTTCCGGCGCGGGGCGGCTCGTTTTTCGGAAGACCACATGCACGATCGCGTGATCGTCGAGGGCGCAATCGGGCGGCTCTCGAACCCGGTCATGCACGAATCGATCACCGATCTTGACCAGATGATCGGCAAGATGAACGGCTATTCCACGGCGAGCGCGAGGATACTCCACCGCGACGGGCGCCGCGCCTCGCTCGCAACCGCGCTCCTGCACGGCTGGTGGGCGTTCATGCGGACCTACTTCCTGCGGCTCGGCTTCCTCGACGGGCGCGAGGGTTTCATGCTCGCCGTCGCCAATGCCGAGGGCTCCTACTACCGCTACCTCAAGCTCATGCTCCTCTCGCGCAAGAGCAGTAACAGGCAGCCGGTAATCGGCGGGCAGTAGTCGCGGCGGCACGGCGGGGGCGGGCGACGCATGGGGGCGGGGCTCCACTACTGTCCACTGGCTACTGAATACTGGATACTGAACAGCATGCACATCGCGGTGATCGTGACCACCTACAACCGCCCCGACGCCCTCGCGGCCGTGCTGGAGGGTTACCTCGCGCAGGAGGACCGGGACTTCGAGCTGGTGGTCGCCGACGACGGGTCGACCGGGGAGACCGGCTCGCTCGTCGCCGATTACGCGCGCCGCGCGCCCTTTCTCCTGCGCCACGCGTGGCAGGAGGATCGGGGATTTCGCGCGGGGGCCGCGCGCAATCGCGCCATCGCATCGACCGCCGCCGACTACCTCGTGTTCAGCGACGGTGATTGCGTGCCGCCGCGGGGGTTCGTCGCCCGGCACCGGGCGCTGGCGGAGGCGGGCTGGTTCGTGGCGGGCAACCGGATCCTCCTCTCGGAAGCGTTTACCGCGCGCGTGCTGCGCGAGCGGCTGCCGATTCACGGGTGGGGCCACACCGCGTGGTGCGCGGCGTGGCTGCGGCGCGACGTCAATCGCCTGCTGCCGCTCCTCGCTCTGCCCGGGGACCGCTTCCGCAGGCGCGCGCCGCGCCGCTGGGAAGGCGTCAAGACCTGCAACCTCGCGGCGTGGCGCGCCGATCTCGAGCGGGTGAACGGGTTCGACGAGGCCTACACCGGCTGGGGGCTCGAAGACTCCGACCTCGTGATCCGCCTCGCTCATGCCGGTGTCCGGCACAAGAGCGCGCGCTTCGCCGCGCCGGTGTTCCACCTGTGGCACAGGGAATGGGACCGTTCCCGGCTGCCCGAGAACGAGCGGCGCCTCGACGAGATTCTCGCCTCCGCGCGCGTCGCCGCCCGCGTCGGGCTCGACCAGTACCGAAGCCGTGCTGGCAGCGCACGGTGACGAGTGGACCGTATCCGGTTCGCGCTGGCTGACAAGCACGGGCAGCGACCATTCCCCCACTACTGCACACTTTCCACCGCCAGCTCATTACGACCCGCTGTCCACTGTCCCCTGCCCACTGGATCGGCGTGACTCGCGATCGCTACATCGAATCCTGTCCCGTCGGCTGCATGGCTCCGTTCGTCGCGACCGGCATCGTGCTGCCGGAAGGTCCGCTGCTGCGCTGCCCGGAGTGCGGCCAGCTCGTGAGCCAGATCACGGCCGCGGCGTACCACGAGAGCATGGCGCGCTTCGATGAAGCCTCGTTCAACGATCCGGCCGGGCGGGAACTCGCGCGTCGCAACGAGGTGGCCGCGAGGCGTCTTCGCCGCATCGCGGCCCTGCTCGGGCGCTCGCCCGGCGCGATTCGTCTCCTCGACGTCGGCTGCTCGCGCGGCCACTTCGTCGAGACGGCGGCGAAGCTGGGATTTGCCGCGGAGGGGGTGGAACCGGCGCCCGGCATCGCCGCCGCCGCGAGTAGCCGCGGCCTCACGGTCCACGGCGGACTGCTCGAGGACCAGCGCTTTGCCGACACGAGCTTCGACGCCGTGACGCTCTTCGAGGTGATCGAGCACCTGAGGGAGCCGGCGCCGCTCTTCGCCGAGTGCCGCCGCATACTCGCGCCGGCGGGACTTCTCATGCTCTCGACCGGCAACGCGGCGAGCTGGACGGCGCGGGCGATGAAAGGGCGGTGGGATTACTTCCACGTCGCCCGCGACGCCGGCCACGTGAGCTTCTTCAATCCCCGCTCGCTGCGGCTCGTGGCGACCCGCTGCGGTTTCACCGTCGAGCGGATCGAAACGGCGCGGGTGAAATTCTTCGAGAAGGGCGACGTGCCGCGCGCGGCGTACATCGGCGGCAAGCTCGCGGCGGAGTTGCTCAACCTGCCCGCGCGCCTCGCCGCCGCCGGGCACGACATGCTCGCCTGCCTGCGCAGGCGGTAAACCGCCCCCTGTCGAACCGGAAGACGCGTGGCGCCACTCAGTTCAGATCGAGCTTCGCATCCCTTGCGACCCTCTCCCACTTCCTGATTTCGGCGAGCACGAATTCATGGAAGGCCGCCGGGGAAGCGCTCGGCGCGACCTCCGCGCCGCCGCCCGCCATGCGCTTCCCGAAGGCCGGCTCGTTCAGCGCCTGCGACAGCGCGTGATGCAGCTTCTTCACGAGGGCGGGTGGGGTTCCGGCCGGCGCCCACATTCCGAACCACTGAACGGCTTCGTAGCCGGGCACGCCGGCCTCGGCGAGCGCGGGTATGTCCGGCGCGACGGCGGAACGCGTTGCGCTCGTCACGCCGTATGCACGCACGCGTCCCGCCTGCACGTGCGGCAGCATCGGCAGGATGTTGCCCATCATGAACGGCACCTGGCCGCCCACCACGTCGGCGACGATCTGCCCGGTCCCCTTGTACGGGACGTGAATCATCGTGAGGCCGGTCAAGTTGAGGAAGAGCTCCATCATGAGGTGAGGCATGCTGCCGGCGCCGGCCGAAGCGAACTGCATCGGCCTGGGCTGCGACTTCACGTAGGCGATCAGTTCCTTCACCGTTCTCGCCGGTACCGAGGGATGGGAGAGGAGCATGTTCGGCGCCTTCACGGCAAGCGAGACCGGCGCGAAGTCGCGCAGCAGGCGGTAGGACTGGTTCTTCCTGGCGGCGGCGTTGATGGTGATCGAGGCGACACCGCCCAAGAGCGTATAGCCGTCGGCGGGGGCCTGCGCCACGATCGCCGCGCCGACGTCGCCGCCCGCGCCGCCGCGGTTGTCCGCAACCAGGCGCTGTCCCAGGATCGCGGCCATGCCAGGTTCGACCGAACGCCAGATGAAATCCGTGGCGCCACCGGGCACCGACGGGATGACGAGACGTATCGGCCGCTCGGGATAGTCGGCGAAGGCCCCGGGACTCGCTAGGGAGCAGGCCCCGGCAACGGCGGTTCCCCGTAGCACGCGGCGCAGTCGATCCGCAGCAGTACGGTGCCTGCTCGAGGTCATGACTTTCTCCGGCATTGGGCCGACATTGCACATTGTGGTCAGGTCTTGTTTCTTGCTTCGTGTGCGCCGATGATCCGGCTCACCCGTGAGACCGACAGCCCCGCGGCGCGCGCAATGGCACTTTGCGTGTAGCCGCCCTCGCGGTATGCCCTCGCGATACCCGCATCCCGATCAGCGCTCCGCAGCACGTAGTGTGCCAGTTCCCGGGGCCGGCTGCGCCGCTGTGCCCTCGGTATCTCCCGCGAATCGGCCCGCGCCGCGCCTCTCGACTGTAACCGCCTCATGAACGCCTCATCGCCCAGGTAGATCTGCCCGCGTAGCGCCTGCTCCCACAACCGCACACCCCGCCCCTGCGCAACGAACTCGGCATACCGGCGCCGCCCCGCGCCACCCGTACCCGCAAATAGACCAAGCAACTGCCCGCAGTCCAGCCACGCCGGCGCCGCGCTCAGGCCCACATGCGCCCGGTAGCTCCCCCAGCGCCACTCCTGCGGCCGCTTCACCAAGCGCGCCCGCACCGGATTCAATTCGACGTAACGGCACACTTCCTGCAGGTAGGCCTCCCGATCGACCACGATCGCCTTGAAGCGCCCCTGGAAAAGATGGCCCACCTTGCCATGGCGCCGGTTGTAGCGCTGGGTGTAAACCCCGTTTACCTGGCGCATCAGGCGCGAGAGATTCGCGCGCCGGGTCTCGATCACCAGGTGGTAGTGGTTGGGCATCAGGCAGTAGGCAAGGCAGCCCGCGTCAAATCGCGCCAGCGCCTGCGCGAGCACCCCGAGTAACTCCTCCCGGTCCGCATCGTCTTCGAAGATCGCCTCGCGCCGGTCCCCGCGTGCGGTCACGTGGTAGAGCGCGCCGGCGAACTCCAGTCTCAGTGGCCGGGACATCGTTGCAGCCTACCTCCCCATCAGGCAAAAAACAAGACCTGACCCCTGACCACTCCGTCCGCGCTGACGGCGGGCAGCTCATGCCTACCTGCCGCAGGCAGCACCCCGACACAGCAGGTAGACGACGTTCCCGCCGAACCGGTACCGTTCCACTGTCCGCCCGAGCACCGGGTCTTCCGCGTTGTGGAGGATGAATCCCGATTGCCATTCCTGCGGTGGGAAGGTGAGCGGGGCGCGCGGCAGGCGCAGCGTGTCGAGGTGCGCGGTGACGGAGAGCCCGCTTGCGGTGACGTCGCTCGTGTAGAGCGGCTGCCCGCCCGTGCGTTCGAGGATCCGCCGCGCCGCGTCCGCGTAGGCCGCGCCCCGGTAATGCTGCTGGTAATACGGAAAGGCCGCCAGCACGACGACGAGCTTCACCGCGATCGCCGCCGCAATCCAGAAGGCCGCCGCCCGTACCGCGCGCGGCCCCGCGCTCCACAGCACGCGCGCGATGGCGAGCGCGGCGAGCGGATAGACCGGCATGAGGTAGCGCATCGAACTTTGCGGCGCCAGCCAGTAGGGCGCGAAGGTGGCAAGCGCCATCCACGTCGCCAGGCGCGCGGCGCCGTCGCGCTCGATCGGGCCATTGCCGCCGGCACGCCACCGGTACCAGAGCGCAACGGCGAGCGCCGGCATGAGACGAAGCGCCGCGTCGAAGGCGTAGAGCGCCAGTTTGGCGGCGTAGGCCGCCGCGGAGTGCGGCACGAGTTTCGCGAGTATCTCGCCGAACATGCGCTCGCCCTGCCCCGCGTTCTCGGGGAGGGCATAGAGCCAGGCGAGCGGCAGCGCGGCGGCGGCGAGATGGATGAGCCACGACCCGGCGCCGAGCAGGAACCGCCGGTAGCGCGCGTCCAGCAGGAAAAGCAGGCCCGCCACCGTCCCGTAGTACACGTACGCGGTAAGCGCCTTGGTCAGGAACGCGCACGCGAGCAGCGCCGCGGCGAGGGCGAGAAGCGCGATGCTCTCCCGCCGGCACGCGACCCACAGCGCGGCGGCGGAGAAGAAGAGGAAAAAGGCGAAGGCGGGATCGGCGTAGGCGAGCCATCCGCGGTAGAAGAAGACGTCGGCAAGCGTCAGGTAGACGAGCGCGGCGAAGGCGGCGAACGCGCGGTCGGCGTGCAGTTCAAGGGCAAGCCACGCCAGCACGAGGCCGGTGCCGATCGTCGCCGCGATGGTGAGCGCGCGCGTGACCGCCAGCACGTGCTCCCAGCCGGCCGCGGCGGCGAACGGGATGATGAGCCAGTTGAATAGCGGGTTGTGTTTGAGGTTCGCGCCGTAGAGCACCTGCCGCACCCACTCGCCGCGATGCCACATCTCGAGCGAGGAGATCGGAAAGATCGCCTCTTCGCCGACGTAGTGGAAGCCGACCGCCGGGAGGAAGGTCGCGGCCGCGATGGCGTACCACCACCACAGCCGGCGTGGGGCGGGGAGCGCGACGCCCGCCGGTGTCACGAATCCCCCGGGCGCCACAGCCCCGGCCGAACGGTGCCGGCGGCCCACGCGCGCCAGAACGCTTCGAGCACCTTCCGGTAGCAGGGCGGGTACGCATGGTGCTCGTCGAGAAACTCGCCGCTCGCGCAGCCGTACCGTTCGGAGGCGCCCGCGTCGATCACCACGATCCCGGCGGCCGCGGCCCACCCGGCGAAGGCCGATTTCACGCGCCTCACCGCCGGGCCCGCGTGGGCGCTCGCCGCGAGTTCACGCTCGAGCCCCGGGATGAGCGGCGGCATGAACAGGATCACCCGCGCACCCGAGGCCCGCGCCCGGTTCGCGAGCGCGGCGAGCCGCGCGAGGAGCGCCGGATTGGGCTCGCCGCCGTGGGGCGCGAGCGCCCGCGAGTAGCGCGAGCTCAGCGCGGCTCCCGCTCGCGCCAGTTCCCGCCCGCGCGCGGCCTCCACGGGCTTGCCGTCGGCGAAAGTCGCGCTGCCGTCGTAGCGGAACCCGGCGCAGATGCCGCGGTTGATCGTGTCGTAGTCGCGCGCGGGCGTGCCGTCCGGGCAGCGGTAGTCCGCGCTCGACTCCGCGAAGAACGCATCGCGCAGCGCGCGCAGCGGGTCGCCCGAGCGCAGCGCATCCGCGGCGAGCACGCCGAGATTGCGCACGCGCGGCCACGACAGCGCTTCCCGCAGGCGGCCGGCGAGGCTTTCCGGGGGCCGCGCCGCCGCCGCCAGCGCGGCCTCGCGCGTGAGCGCGATCGCACCGGGAGTGCCCGGCTGGGAGGGCATGCCCACCGCCCAGTCAATCGCGATGAAGTACCATTTCACGCGCCCCCCGAAGTGGGCGAGCGCGTACTCGGCCTCCGGTATCGTCGCGTGCAGCGGATTGGCGGTCTGCGCGAAGTTGTAGACGGTGATCTCTCCGGGAAAGGCATCGGCGGTCATGCCCATGGAACTGGAGGCGCCGAACACGATGCCGTTCAGTTCCGGCAGCCGGTCGATGAGGCGCAGGATCTTGAACGGCCGGTTCGCCGTGATCGGCGGCGGGTAGGTGACACCGCGCGTCGCCCGCTGCCAGGCGGCCGCGGACGTCACCGCCCCCGGGCTGCCCTCGGCGCGCGTGCCGAGCAGGAGATTGAGGCCCACCACGAGGGCGAGCGCCGCGCCGAGCGCGCCAAGGAACACGAGAACGTAGCGCCGGCCCGCCGCCGCCGCGGCGGTTACGCCGGCCACCTCCCGCATCGTCGTCGCGTCGTGCACGGCCGCTCTCAACGGTTCAATTCGGCCGCCGGTGCGCAATGAACGCAGGGAAAGCCATTCGGGTCATGCGTTGCGCTCCTCTCCGCGGCCTCCGCGTCTTCGCTGCGCATCAGAACTGAAAGTAGAGAAACTCGGAATGCCGGTGCAAATTCACGATCGCCGCGAACGCCATCACCGCCGCGATCGCCGCCGTCAGCGCACCCGGGCGCCACGCGAGGCGCCGCGCCGGCACGCTCTCGCGCGGAACGTTCAACCCCGGCTCGAAACGCGCCATGATCTGCTGGGTGTTCGGCGCGAACCAGCAGATCGCGAGCAGGATCACGATCCAGTTGACGAGCCCGGCGCGCACCAGCCCCCGCGCGTCGGTGAAGGCGACCCCGTGCCCGGCGAGCCACGCCCCGAGCGAGCCCCAGCGCACCGCCCATACGTCGGGCAGCCCGAATCCGTGCATGCCCGCCATCCCCTTCAGCATGAGCAACGCGTCCGGCACGCTTTGCGAGCGGAAGAGAGCGAGCCCGACGAGCCACGCGGCGAAGGTGATCGCCACGCCGAGCGCGGTACCCCAGCGCGTCGGGCGCGCGCGGCGCGGCAGGTGGCGCTTGCGGAAGGCGCGCCACGCCTGGTTCACCGCGAGATAGAAACCGTGCAGCAACCCGAAGAGGACGTAGGTCCAGCCCGCGCCGTGCCACAGGCCGCACAGTACCATCGTCGTGACGAGGCTCGCGTAGCGGCGCGGCGCGCTCTTCCGGTGTCCGCCGAGCGGAATGAACAGGTAATCGCGCAGGAAACGCGAGAGCGTCATGTGCCAGCGCTGCCACAGCTCGCTGATATTGGCGGCCTTGTAGGGCGAGTGGAAGTTGAGCGGCAGGTTCACGCCGAACATGCGCGAGAGCCCGATCGCCATGTCGGAGTAGCCGGAGAAATCGAAGTAGAGTTGCAGCGAGTACGCCGTCACCCCTCCCCAGGCCTCCAGGAACGTGGGCGCGACGCCGTCGCGCGGCAGCGCGAAGAGCGGCCCGACGTAGGGGGCGACGCCGTCGGCGAGGATCACCTTCTTGAAGAGCCCGATCGTGAATATGGCGAACCCCACCGCCAGGTTCTCCCAGCTCGGCCGGTAGGTTTCCGGCTTCCCGAACTGCGGCATCATCTCGCGGTGGTGCAGGATCGGGCCCGCGATGAGGTGCGGGAAGTAGGTCACGAAAAGCGCGTAGTGCGTCAGGCTGTACTCCGCCGCCTTCCCCTGCCGCGCGTCGACGAGGAACGCGATCTGCGTGAAGGTGAAGAACGAGATCCCGAGCGGCAGCACGATCCCGCCCAGGCCCGCGCTCGTGCCGAGGAGCGTGTTGGCGGTATCGAGGAAGAAGTTCGCGTACTTGTAGTAGCCGAGGAGCAGCAGGTTCGCCGCGATCGCGATGACGAGCAGCCGCTTCGCGCCGCGGTCGTCCCCCGCGGCCCGCGCGCGCACGATGGTGATGCCCGCCGCGTAGTTGAAGAGGAACGACGCGGCGAGTAGCGCCACGTAGGCCGGGCTCCACCAGCCGTAGAAGAAGAGCGAGGACGCCGCGAGCCACCCGGCAGCGAGCTTGCGGCTCGAGCCCGCGAGCGCGAAAAAGCCGAGAAGGACGACAGGCAGGAACAGGAAGAGGAATGGCAGGGAGTTGAACAGCATTTACGGGCAATGGGCGGGCGCGGCGATCGCGCGCTCGTCACGCGGGGCCGGGGCGGATACCCGGGAGATCACGGCGTCTTCCCCGCCCGGTGCCCGTCAGGTGGCAGGCGCCGCGCCGTGTCACGACCGGAAGAATGCGCCGACCGCTTCGCATACGGCCGCCACCTCCCGCGCCGTGAGCTCGTGATAGAGCGGCAGGCGCAGCAGCCGCGCCGAGACGTCCTCGGTCACCGGCAGCTCCCCCGCGGCGCGGCCGTAACGGCGCCCCGCGGGCGAGGAGTGGAGCGGCACGTAGTGGAAGACCGCGTGCACCCCGCGCGCCTTGAGGTGCGCGATCAACGCGGAGCGCGTGTCGATATCGGGCAGCAGTACGTAGAACAGGTGACCGTTCCCCTCGACGCCCTCGGGCGCCTGCCGCGGCACCGAGAGCAGGCCCCGCGCGGCGAGCGGCGCGAGCCCTTCGGCGTACGCGGCGGCGAGCCGCAGCCGCTGCGCGTTGATCGCGTCCGCCCGTTCGAGCTGGGCGTGCAGGAACGCGCCCACGAGCTCGCTCGGCAGCCACGAGGAACCGATGTCGACCCAGGTGTACTTGTCGACCTCACCCCGGAAGAACTGCGCGCGGTTGGTGCCCTTCTCCCGGATGATCTCGGCGCGCGCGACGAAGCGCTCGTCGTTCACGAGCAGCGCGCCGCCCTCGCCGCTGATGACGTTCTTCGTCTCGTGGAACGAGAGGCAGCCGAGGTGGCCGATCGCGCCGAGCTTGCGCCCGCGGTACTCCGCGAGGATGCCCTGCGCCGCGTCCTCGACCACGACGAGGTCGTGCCGGGCGGCGAGCGCCATCAGCGCGTCCATTTCGCAACCGATGCCCGCGTAGTGAACCGGGACGATTGCCCGGGTGCGCGGCGTCACCGCGCGCGCCGCCAGCGCCTCGTCGAGATTGAGCGTGTCGGGGCGGATGTCCACGAATACCGGCACCGCCCCGCGCAGCACGAACGCGTTCGCCGTCGAGACGAAGGTGAACGAAGGCATGATGACTTCGTCGCCCGGCGCGAGATCGCACAGGATCGCGGCCATCTCCAGCGCGGCCGTGCACGAATGGGTGAGAAGCGCGCGGCGGCAGCCGAGCCGCTCCTCGAGCCAGCGGTGGCAGCGCCTGCTGAACGGGCCATCGCCGGAGAGATGGCCCTCGCGCACCGCCTGCGCGATGTTCTCGAGCTCGGGGCCGATCGTGAACGGCTTGTTGAATGGAACCTTCACGCTGCGACCTCACGCAAGGCACGAAAGGCACCCCGTACAGCCGTGTTCAGCCCGCGCCCGGCCTCGTTGCGGCCTTCGCGGTCGCTGCGCGGGATACCGGGCGACATCACGCGCCAATCACGCGTCGCGCCGCCGCGCGACGAGCAGCAGCGAGCCGCCCGCCGGCAGCGACGCCCCGGCGCGGATCAGCCAGCGCTCGCAGTCGAGCACGCGCTCGAACGCCCGGTTCACCGCGCGCGGCAGCGCGAACTCCGCCAGCGGATCGTGCGCGGGATCCGCCTTCCGCCGGGCGAGGCGCGACAAGTACATGAACGGCAGGAGCAGTGTCACGAAGGAACTCATTCTAACGATCTCCAGCCCGGCTTGCCGGACCTTGCCCGCAAGCTCGCCCGCGGTGTAGCGGCGCACGTGTCCGGCGCAGGCGTCGAACGCGCTCCACAGTGTCGGATGCTGGGGCACGGTGAGAAGCAGCCCGCCGCCCCGCCGAACGGCGCGTGCGAGGGCGAGCAGCACGGCGACGTCATCGTCGATGTGCTCGATCACGTCGAAGGCCCCGGCGACATCGAATTCGCCCTCGTAGGGAATGCGGCGCGCGTCCATCTGCAGGAACGCGGCGCGCGGCGCGCGGCGCGCCGCGAACGCAAGCCCGGAAAGCCCCGCTTCGCTGCCCGTCGCGGCAAGCCCGGGCAGGGCCGCCGTGACGCCCGAGATCACGTAGCCGGTGCCGCAGCCCACTTCGAGGAAACTCTTCGCGCCGGGAAAATAGCGCTCGAGCGCCCAGATGATCAGGCGGTTGCGCGAGCGGAACCAGAAGTTGTCCGATTCGAGCCTCGCCAGCTCGGCGAAACGCGCCGCATCGAAGCCCCCGGCCCCGCCCGCCAGCTCGGGCGCGAAGGCCGGAAAGCCGTCGAGCCGGGGCGGGTCGAAGCCGCAGCGCGGGCACGCCCATCCTCCCTCGCCGCCGGCCCCGGCGCCGTGCTTTTCCCCGCTCTGCTTCCCGCCCTCGTCCCCGCCCTTGTCCCGGGAGGAGAAGGCGGTTCCGGACCGGCCCGCGGCGTGGTCCGTCCCCGGGCCGGATGGACCGACGGCGGAGGGGCCACGGCGTGATGCCGCCGCCGCGGCCTCGAAAACCGCTCCGCAGCGCACGCACAGTCTCAATCCCGCCCCCGCTTGGCGACGGGTTGCGGGGCATCCCCGGGCGCGCTCACGGGGGATTCGGGGAAACTCACGTGGATCCTCGGGTCAGGGAATCCGGCGGAGCGAAGCCCGGCGGGTTCCTCACCTGCGGATCACGTACGCCTGCTGGATGCCGAATCCGCCGCCGGAGTACTCGCGCTCGAGCTCGTAGAAGATGCGGTTCACGGGGTTGGTGTAGCCGGGCCACGCCGCGGGATCCGTCACCAGCTCGCGCAGCAGGCGCGAGCCGAGGTAGTAGACCGAGGAGAACTCCTCGCAGCGGAATTCGAGCCCGCGCTCCGCGAGGAGCTCCTCGAGGCGCGGCTTCTTGAGATAGCGGTTGAAGTCGTGCTCCACGAGCGGCGGCAGCCGCACCAGCGCGCGCATCGCGTTCAGCAGCACGAGCGGCTCCCAGAACGCTTCCGACAGGATCACGCGGCCGCCGGGGCGCGCGACACGCAGGCACTCGTTGATGCCGGTCACCTGCTCGCCCCAGTTCCGCAGATTGATGAGAACGCGGGTCGTGTAGACGACGTCGAAGCTCGCGTCCGGAAAATCGAGCCGGCGCACGTCGCCCTCGCGGAACTCGACGCGATCGTCGAGGCCGCGCGCGGCCTTCTCCTCGCGCGCCGCGGCGATCATGGCGGGCGCGTAGTCGACGCCCACCAGCCGGGCGAGGCGCCTGCGCTCGAGCTGCCGGAACGCGGAGTGGCCGTTCGCGCACCCGACGTCGAGCACCGTGTCGCCGTCGGCGAGGTGGGCGGCGATGGTCTCGATTTCGAGGGCGATGGCGTGCGTGTCGCCCCACGAAGCTTCGTGCGAGACGCCGTGACGGCGCCCCTGTCCCTCCCAGTAGTCGCGTATGAACTCGCTCATGCCGCGCTCGCGCCGCCGGGAACGCCGGCCGGCCGCTCCTCGGCCGTGGTGCGCGCCACGATGTAGAGCGGGCGCTTCTTGGTTTCGTCGAAAGTCTTGCCGAGGTAGATGCCGATGACGCCCAGTATGCTGATGATGATGCCGGCGAGGAAGTAGAGCGACACGAACAGGCTCGCCCACCCCTCCACGGGCACGCCGTAGAGCAGCGCCATCACCATGATGTAGATGGCGCCCGCGAAGGCCGCCGCCGACATGAAGAACCCGAAGCGCACCGCGAGCCGCAGCGGCTTGTCCGAATACGCGATGATCGTGTCCACGGCGAGACGCCGCAGCCTGCGGTAACTGTAGGTCGAGGGCCCCGCGAAACGCGGATCGTGCCGCACGTCGATCGTGGCCGCCGGGAATCCCATCCAGTTCATGAGGCCCCCGAAGAAGCGCAACTGCTCGCGCATCTGGCGCACGCTCGCCACCACGCGGCGCGACATGATGCGGAAATTGCCCGCGTCGCCGTCGTACTCGGTGTCGGCGAGCCAGCTGAACAACCGGTAGAAGAACCACGAGGCGACGCGCTTGCCGATCGAGTCGGCGCGCCGCCCGCGCCGCGCCAGCACCACGTCGTGGCCCTCCAGCGCCTTGGCGTAGAGGCGCGGTATTTCCTCCGGCCGGTCCTGGAGATCGCAGTCCATGACCACCACACAGTCGCCGTCGCAGTGGTCGAGGCCGGCGGTGATGCCGTAGTGCTGGCCGAAGTTGCGGCTGAACTGAAGCCCCTTCACGCGCGCGTCGCGCCGCGCGAGCTCGCGGATGAGCTCCCAGGAACGGTCCCCGCCGCAGTCCTCGACCATCACGATCTCGACATCCCGGCTCACCTCGCCGAGCGCCGCGGCGAGCCGCCGGTAGAGTTCCTCGAGGCAGTCCTCCGCCCGGTAGACCGGCGTGACGACCGAGATGTGCGCCATGCCCGCCGCTCCCCGTCGCTAACGGCCGCCGGAGAGCGCCTGCCGCTCCCCCGCGGCGGGGGCTCCGGCGCCGCCGGTGCCGCTGAAGTGCACGCGGTAGAGCCGGGCGTAGAGCCCGCCGCGCGCGAGCAGTTCCCGGTGCGTGCCGAGTTCGACGATGCGCCCGCGGTCGAGCACGGCGATCCTGCCGGCGTTCTCGACCGTCGAGAGGCGGTGCGCGACGACGATCGTCGTGCGCCCGCGCATGAGGGCGTCGAGCGCGGCCTGCACGTGTCGCTCGGATTCCGCGTCGAGCGCGGAGGTCGCCTCGTCGAGCACCAGCACCGGCGCATCCCTGAGCAGCGCGCGCGCGATCGCGAGCCGCTGGCGCTGCCCCCCGGAGAGGCGCACGCCGTTCTCGCCGACCATGGTCGCCATCCCCTCGGGCAGCGCGCGGATGAATTCCAGCGCGTGCGCCGCCTCCGCCGCGGCGCTGATCGCGCGCTCCCCGGCGCCGTGCATGGCGCCGTAGGCGATGTTCGCCGCCACCGTGTCGTTGAACAGCACCACCTCCTGGGTCACCAGCGCGACGTTGGCGCGCAGGCTCGCGAGCGTGAGCGACTCGATGTCGTGCCCGTCGAGGAGCACCCGCCCCGCGGTGGGCCGGTAGAAGCGGGGCACCAGGTTCGCGAGCGTGCTCTTGCCCGCGCCCGAGGGGCCGACCAGCGCCACCGTCTCTCCCGGCGCGATCGCGAGGTCGACGCCGGCGAGCGCGGGCCGCGCCGCGCCGGCGTAGGTGAGGGCCACGCGCTCGAAGCGGACTTCGCCCCGTGCGCGCCCGATCGACACGGTGCCCCGGTCCTCTTCCGGCGGCTCGTCGAGCAGGCGGAAGATGCTCTCGGCCGCGGCGAGGCCCTTTTGCAGGTGCTCGTTGATGTCGGTCAGCCGCTTGAGCGGCGCGGTGAGGAGCAGCATCCCCGTGACGAACGCCGCGAATTCGCCGACCGACAGGCGCGCGGCGCTCGATTGCACGGCCGCGATCCAGATGATGGCCGCGAGCGCCGTCGCGGCGATGAGCTGCACGACCGGGGTGCTCGCGGCCGCGGCGGCGATCTGCTTCATGACGTGGCGGCGCACGCGGTTCGCTTCCTCGTCGAAGCGGCGCTTCTCGTAGTCCTGCCCGCCGAAGAGCTTCACCACGCGGTGCCCGCCGATCGCCTCGTCGATCACCTGCGTGATGTAACCCATCGCGTCCTGCACTTCGCGGCTCGACGCGCGCAGCCGGGCGCTCACCGAGCGCACCACCAGCACGATGAGCGGCGCCATGGCGAGCGCGAGCAGCGTCAGCGGCCAGTTGAGCCAGGCGAGATAGGCGAGCAGCCCGGCGATGGCGAGCGAGTCCTTGAAGACGACGGTGAGTACGCTCGTCGCGGCGGCGGCGATCTGGGTGACATCGAAGGTGAGGCGCGAGACGAGGTTGCCGGAGGGCTCGCTGTCGTAGTAGGACGCCGGCAGCGCGGTGAGGCGCGCGAACATCGCGTTTCTCAGGTCGGCGACGACGCGGCTGCCGACCCAGCCGGTCGCGTACACGGCGAGATAGGTGGCGAGCCCGCGCACGAGGAAGAGCGCGACGATCGCGAACGGGATCCAGCGCATGACCGCCGGGTCCTTGTCGATGAAGGTGCCCTCGATGAGGGGCTTCATGAGCGCCGGCAGCACCGGCTCGGTGGCCGCGACGATCACCATCCCGGCGATGCCCGCCGCGAACACGCCCCGGTATGGCCTGACGTAACCGAGCAACCGCAGGTAGAGCGCGGTGTTCGTCATGCCGCGCACTATACATGCAAAATGAGGGCCTACGCCCTCGTCCTGCGTCCGGGGAAAGGCCCGGGGGAGAGTGCGGGAACCGGGCAACCACGGTTTCGAAAACTGCCCGCGCCGCCCCGTTCCGTCCGAGCCGATCCGGCCCGGAATCCCGTCGTAAACCGACCCCGTACCCTGGAGGATTCGCCGAGCCGCGAGGCGCGGTGATTCCTCAACGCAGGGCGTACTCCGCCGTCAGCATGAAACCGCGCTCCGGCAGCGGGTAGGCGTTGTAGCGGTCGGCCGCCGCGGGGCTGCGCACGGCGTAGTTGTAGTACTTCTCGTCGAAGAGATTCACGACCGCGGCGGTGAAGCGCCACGCGCCCGCCCGGTGCTGGAGCTTCACGTCGGCGACCGCGTAGGACGGGATCTTCACGCCGGTGTTGCCCTCGTCGTTGTCCATGTACTGCTCGTCCACCCAGACGAAGGAGGCGTTGAGCCGCGTCCTGCCCGAGATCGCCCACGAGGCGCTCGCCGCGACCCGGTGGCGCGGCACGAGCGGCACGGTCCTGCCGGCGATGGCGACATCCCGCGTCGTGAAGGCGCTGCCCGGGAAAGTCCCTTCGCGGATTTCCGCCGCGGCGAACGTGTAGGCGATACCCAGCGCGACCGGGCCGAAGCTCCGCCGGCCCTCCAGCTCCAGCCCGCTGCGGCGCGAGGGCGGGAGGTTGGTGTTGCCGATCCCGGTGCTGTAGAGGTCGAGATGGATCTCGTCGGTCACGTCGATCGCGTAGAGCGCCGCGCGCGCGTAGCCCGTGCCCGCGCGCCACTCCGCGGCGAACTCCGCCGACAGCGCGGTCTGCGGCCGGAGGAACTGGAATTCCGGCGCGAATGCCGGCGAGAACTCGTAGAGCTCGTCGACGTTGGCGAACCGGTAGCTCCGCCCCGCGCGGGCGAGCGCCGCCCACTGCGGGTCGATCTGGTAGCGCAGCGCGATCTCCCACGCGTGCTCGCGGTCCTTGCGGCTGCCGGGCGCCGCGGCCAGGCCGAAGGGTCCGCCCTCGACGTCGGTCGCGCCGATGCGGTAGGTCTCGACCCGCGCGCCGGCGACGGCCGTCAGCCGCGGGGTCACGCGCAGCGTGTCCTGGAGGTATAGCGCGATATTCTCCTGCGTCGCGTCAATCGTGTTGAAGGGCCGCACGATGTTCGCGGGAACATCGGCGATCTTCTGGCGGTAATCCCAGCGATACCAGTCGAAGCCCGCGACGAGGGCGTTCGGCATGCCGGCGACGGGCTGCGGAAGGCGCAGGCGCGGCGTCACCGACCACACGCCAAGGTCGGCCTCGCGGTAGGTGGGAAAGCCGCCCTGGTCGTAGTACGCGCTCTGCTCCTTGTCACGGTAACCCAGTCCCAGCGTGAACTGCGCCGCCGGCAGGTCGTGCCGCCAGTCAAGGTTCGCGCGGCTGCCGGCGCGCTGCGCCCAGTCGAGCGGCGTCTGCGCGCCGCGGCGGTCGGTCGCGAGCTGATTCACCCCGATGCTCTCCTGCACGAGCCGCGCGCCGGGCAGTCGCATGCCCTGGCTGTCGTTGGCGAACTTCAACGAGAGCTCGCCCCCGCCGGTCAGGTAGCGCGCTTCGGCCTGCAGGTTCGCCTGCCGGTTGCGGTTGTTGTCGCGGTAGCCGTCGGACACGTAGTTGCCCGCGAACAGGCCGAGCCCCAGATTCCCGGCGGAATGGCTGGCGTAAACCCGGCCGTACAGCGTGTCGTACGAGGCCGCGCCGCCCTGCAGCGTGGCGGTGCCGCCGCTGCCGGCCGGCGAACGCGTGATGATGTTGATGACGCCCGCCGTCGCGCCGTCGCCGTAGAGCACCGCGCCGGAACCGCGCACGATCTCGATGCGCTCGATCGACTCGAGCGGAATGGCCGACCACTGCACGCCGGAGAGATCGACGTCGCTCACGCGCCGCCCGTCGACCAGGATCAGCGTGTTCTGCGCGGCCGCGGCGCCGAATCCGCGCAGGTCCACGGTCGCCAGCGCGGCGTTGTTGCCGTAGAGATCGCGCGCGTGCACGCCCGCCTGCTGCGCGATCAGGTCGGGGACGGTGCGCGCCGTGCTGCGGCGGATGTCCTCGGCGCTGATGACCGTCGCGTTGACCGGACGGTCGAAGTAGGGCTCCTCGAATCGGGTCGCGGTCACGATGACCGGCTCGCCCTTCGCCACCGGCCGCTCGGCCGCGGCGATGCCCGCGGCCGCGACGCACAGCGCCGCGGCCGCTGCCCTGATCGACAGCATGATTGCACTCCCCACGCATGCCCGCCGCATGCACGAACGCGAAGGGAGACGCGCGGGGGGAGGGTTTGCCGTGGCGGTGAAGCTGGGCGCGCCGCATCCCCGCGGCATCTCCAACGATGGAACGGGCCGGTCTACGGGCTCGCGAGAACCTGATCCGCCGCCTTCCCGGAGGGATGCTTCGCCTGAGCGAATCTTCCCTTTGGAGAACGCCGCCTCACCATCAGGCGGCGTTCATTCAGTGGCTGGAAGCCGTCATGTCGCCGGCTTCCCTGGCGGACCCACGCTCGCTTACCGTTGCGGGGGCAGCACAGGCTTCCGGAATCCGGGGCGCATCCCGCCCCCGATTCCTCCTGTTTCCCGATTATCCGGGCGCCCTTGCGGGCACCCGACACCCGGAATCCATGCCCTTCCCCGCGGCAGCCCACGGACGGCGTCCCGGGAAGAGTGGAGGGATTCTACTGGCTACCGGACGAGAGCGGCAAGCGGCCCGCCGGAACTTGCGTCTTCGACGGGCTGGCGCATGCGGTATCGCTCCCCGAAGAGTGGCGCGCGTGCGCGACACGTCCCGCGGGCACCGGTGGCAGGGGAGCGTGCCGGGCGTGATGCCAAATCACTTTCAATCCGGCCCGTTAGCAGTTGACTGAGCGAGATTTTCCCGCCTATAGTTCACGCATGGACGCGGAGCTGAAGTCGCTCGAGCACAAGCTTGCCCAGTTCATCGAGCTTGCCCAGCGCTTGCGTTCGGACAATCAGCAGTTGCGCCAGCAACTCGCCACCGCGGTCAACGAGAACAGGCAACTCGCGGAGAAAATCGGCACGGCGAGCGAGCGGCTCGAATCGCTGTTGCGCCAGCTGCCCGAAGAGGAAGCATGAACGCGGACGCAAAGAGCCTCCAGATCAGCATCATGGGCCGCGAATTTCGCGTGGCCTGTCCGGAGGACGAACAGAAGGGGCTCCTCGAAGCGGTCGAATATGTCAATCGCAAGATGCTGGAAATCCGCGACAACGGGAAGGTGGTGGGGCTCGAACGCATCGCGATCATGGCCGCGTTGAACGTCGCGCACGAGCTCCTGTCCATGCGCGTCGGCGGCGGCTTTGACATTGCGGAACTCAAGCGTAGAATGACCAGCATGGAAACGCTGCTCGACGAGGCGATGTACGACCAGAGCAGGCTGTTCTGACTTTCCCCTGCAGTGTTCGCCCTAGGCCTTTGATACTCTAGACCAACATTGATTGATCAGGGCGCCGACTCAAGCAGCACCGGTGTGCGCATCCTACACGGAAGCGCCTGAAGGGCTCGGAAGGCGACCGACCTTGAACCGTTGGTTCAAGAGACAGGTCTGACGGCACAGGCGGGGGTCCCAACAAGAAATGCGGCGTGCGCCGCATTTTTTTGGGTGGCGACGCGCGGGGGAACGAGCCCCTTCCGGTAGAATCGTTCGGGTCCTTCCCGTTCTCCCCGCACCCCCCGAGCTCACGAGCGAACGTAGTCGCGATTCACCGGGCGCTCATCCATCACCCATCGCGCATCGCCCGTCACGCCTTTCAATGAAGTACTGGCTGCTCAAGTCCGAACCGCTCACCTACGGCATCGAGCACCTCGCGCGGGACGGCACGACGGCGTGGACGGGCGTGAGGAACTACCAGGCGCGCAACTTCATGCGCGACGACATGAAAACCGGCGATCGCGCGTTCTTCTATCACTCGAGCTGCGAGGAACCCGGGATCGTCGGCATCGTGGAGGTCCGCGGCCCGGCGCGTCCCGACGAGACGCAGTTCGACCGGAGGGATCGCCACTACGACCCGGCCGCCACGCGCGATAACCCGCGGTGGGTGTGCATCGGGGTGAAGTTCGTAAAGCGCACGCGCACCGTCGGCATCCCGGAGCTGCGCTCCCGCCGCGAGCTGAAGAACCTGCAGATACTGAAGCGCGGCAACCGCCTGTCGGTCACGCCGGTGACGAGGGCGGAGTGGGACTGCATCGAGCACCTGCTCCGCCAGGGCGGGTAGTCAGTCTGCAGTTTGCCGTATCCAGTAGCGCTCCGCGATGGCGGCAGACTACTGCCCACTGATTACCGCGCATCCGCAGGCAGGCGCAGCAGGCGCGCGGCGTTCCCCCACAGGATCTGTCGCCGCCCGCCCTCGTCGATCGACTTCATGCCGTTCACGACCGCCACCGGATCGTTCAAGGCGATGTCGAAGCAGTAGTCGCTGCCCATGAGGATGCGATCCGCGCCGACGAGACCCACGAGGTAGTCCATGATGGGCTCGCAGTAGGCGATGGTGTCGTAGGTGAAACGGCGCAGGTAGGCGCTCGGCGGGCGCTTGATGACCTTGCATTCCCCGCGGATCTCGAAGCCGCGGTCGAGCCGCCCGCGCAGTATCGGCAGCGCCCCGCCGGCGTGCGGCAGGCTCACTTCGAGCCGCGGAAAGGCGTCCAGCACGCCGCCGAAGATGAGATGCGAGGCGGCGATCGCGGTCTCGAACGGGTTGCCGAGGAGATTGACGAGGTAGTACTGCTTCAGGCGCTCGTTGTTGATCATCATCGGGTGAAGAAAGATCGGGAGCCCCAGGTCCGCGGCGCGTTCGTAGACCGGGAAGAAGCTGCGGTCCGAGAGCTCGCGGTCGCGCACCGCCGTCGCCATGTAGAGCCCGCGTATGCCGGGGAGCTTCGCCACCCGTTCGAGCTCCTCGAGCGCGAGCCGCGCGTTCTGCAGCGGCAGGCACGCGAACCCGATGAAACGGTCCGGGTAGCGGCGGTGCGCCTCCGCGACGGCGTCGTTGAACGCCATCGAGAGCTCGAGACCGAGATCGTCGTCGGCCCAGTACACCATCGGCTGCGTGAGCGAGAGCGCGTGCATGCGCAGGCCCGCCCGGTCCATCGCCGCGAGCCGCGCCTCGAGATCGCAGAACTCGCGCGTGATGGGCCCCGTTCGAAGCAGCAGTCCCACCTGGATGAAGCGATTGCCCGCCGCGTCAGCCGTCACCGTCGTGCCGCAGCGGGCCCCGCGCCCGGCGACGAGCTCGAGGTAGGACTCGGGAAAGTAGTGGGCGTGCGTGTCGATAGTGAGCGGCGTGGCCACGATCCGGCCTCCTTGTTCGTGGGTTCGGTCAGCCACAGAGGCGCAAAGATCGCAGAGGGTGGGACACGCGTCCATCCCGTCTGGCCTCTCTGCGGCCTCCGTCTCTCCGCGGCAGGAACCATTCTTCGCGACCGCCGCTAGCGAGCCAGGTGTCGCCTGAAAAAGTCCAGGGTGAGCGCGAGCGCCCGGTCCGCTTCCGGCTTGCTCCAGGTCCTGCCGCCGTGGCGCGCGAAGGCGTGGTCCGCGCCGGGATACTTGTGGATGGTCACGTTCGGGTTGGGGCCGAGGCGGCGCTCGAGCAGTTCGTTCACCTCCGCCTGCACCCAGCGGTCCTTCAGCGCCATGTGCAGCATGAACGGCCGATGGAGGGCGGGCGCTTCGCGGATGTGGTGCTCGATGTAGGTGCCGTAGTAGGCCACCGCGCAATCGATGTCGGTGCGGCAGCAGAGGAGATAGCAGAGCTTGCCGCCCAGGCAGTAGCCGACCGCGCCCGCCCTGCCGCTGCATTCCGGAATGCCGGCGACATATCGTACCGTGTCCTCCATGTCGCGCACGCCGAGGTCGTAGTCGAAGTCGTAGTAGAGGTCGAACGCCTTCTTCACGTCCTCCGGGTCGGAGTCGTCAAGCTCCACGCCCGGCTCCTGCCGCCAGAAGAGGTCCGGCACGAGGCAGACGAAGCCGGCCTGCGCGAACTCGGCGGCGTGGCGGCGCATGGTGTCGTTGACGCCCCAGATTTCCATGATCGCGACGATCGCCCCGGCCGGCGCGCGCTCCGGGCAGGCGAGGTGCGCGCCCATCACCCCGTCGCGCAGCGGGACCCTGATCTCGCATGTCTTCATGCCGACAACCCCGAACGACCAGTCAACATGTCAGCCGCCGATGGACGCCGATGACTCCGGTGAATTCACGGACACGCCCGGTAACCGCGTGCATCCGTGGCCGATCGGGTCCCCGGCGACCGCAAGCCTTCGATTACTGCGCCTTGATGCCCGCCGCCTTGATCACCTGCGCCCACACGGCGAGCTCCCCGCGGATCTGCCGCGCCAGATCCGCCGGACCGCCTTCGCTGATGTCCACGGCGAGCTTGGCGTAAGCCGTCTTCACCTGCGGGCTCGCAAGGGCGCGAGTGACCGCCTCGTTGAGGCGGCTCACGACGGCGGGCGGCGTGCCGCGCGGCGCCAGCACGGCGTACCAGCCGCCGGTCTTGAAATTGAGACCCGACTCGGAAACCGTCGGCACGTCCGGCAAGAGCGGCGAACGCTTCTCCCCGCCCACCGCCAGCGCCCGCACGCGGCCGCTCTTGATGTGCGGGAACGTGGGGGGCAGGCCGTTGAACATCATGTCGACCTCGCCCGCGATGAGCGCCGTCATCGCCGGCGCCGCACCCTTGTAGGCGACGTGCACGATGTCGATGCCCGCCGCGACCTTGAACAGCTCGCCGGCCATGTGGATGCCGACGCCGACGCCGCCCGAGCTGAAATGCATCCGGGCCGGCTGCGCCTTCGCCAGCACGACGAGCTCCCTCACGTTCCGTGCCGGCACGCTCGGGTGCACGAGCAGGACGTACTGCGCTTCGGCCACCTTCGCGATCGGGGCGAGGTCCCTCACGGGATCGTAGGGTGTGTTGGGATTCAGGTTGGGCACGATCGCGAGCGGCCCGGAGAAACCGAAGAGGAGCGTGTAGCCGTCCGGGGGGGACTTCACCACCATTTCCGTGCCGATGAGGCCCGCCGCCCCGACGCGGTTCTCGACGACGACCTGCTGGCCGAGTGCCTCGGTCAGGCCCTGCGCCAGCACGCGGCAGATGACGTCCACCGGGCCGCCCGCGCCCGAGGGCGAGATGAGGCGCACCGGCCGCGCCGGGTAGTCCTGGGCCCAGGCGCCCGGCCCCGGGATCATCAACAGGAGACCGAGAAGTCCGAATCCACTGTGCTTCACGCCGCCTCCTCGCCAAATTTCACGGGCGCGCGCGCAACGCCGGGTCGTGCGCGCTTTACGGGAACTATATCACCCGGGCCCCCCGGCTCCGGCCCCCGGCGCCGCCAGCCCCGGCCAGCCCGCGAGATCCTCGGGCGTATCAAGGTCGAACGCGAGCTCCGCGCGCTCCACCACGGCCGCGCTCCAGCCACGCCCCGCCGCGAGGGCGAGATGGCGCGCGAAGCTTTGTTCGCCGTAGCGGAATTCGTACGGCGCCTCGAGCGGGAGAACGAGCGCATTGGTGCCCTCTCTGCGCGAGTCCGGCGCGATCGCCATGCGCCGCCCCGCCGCCGCGGCGCTCGCGAGCACCGCGAGCGCCTCGGGCACCAGGCGGGGCAGGTCGGAGGCGAGCACGAGCGCGCGGGAAGCGCCGGCCCCTGCCGCGCGCGCCGCGGCGAGCGTGAGTGCCGCGTTAAGACCCGCCGCCGGTCGTGTTTCCGCGACGGCGACGGCACCACGGCGCGTCGCGAGCACGCGCGTCTCGGGGCACGCGCTCACGACGAGGCAGCGCTCGAGCCCGCCGCTCCAGAGCGCGACGACGCCCAAGGTGTGTTCGAGGAGCCGGCGATTCAACCGCGCCCGCGCCGGCGCATCGAGCACCGCCGCAAGGCGCGTCTTGCCGGCCGCGATGCCGCGCACCGGCACGATGGTCCATGGCCCGGGCGACATCGGTCGAGCGGCTACCCGCTTCGCGTGAGCGAGCGCGCGAAGGCGACCACGGTTCGCGCGAGGACTTCCGCCTTCCGCGCGCCGTCCATGACGGTATCGGTCACCACCACCGCGTGCCCTTCGCGCGCGATCGCGCGCGCGTGCGCGGCGTCCCTGCGATCGACGACCCACCCGTCCACGAGCGGCCCGTAGTGGCGCGCGAGCCCGGCGGCGCTCGGCTCCTCCCCGAGTTCGCGCATGATCTTCGCCGCGGGCCCCTTCACCGCGGCGCCACCGACGATCGGCGAGACCGCGACCACGGGGAACGCGCGCCGCGCCATCCAGTCGCGCAGCGCGGGAACGCTGAGTATCGGCGCGATGCTCACGTACGGATTGGACGGACAGATCACGACGGCCCGCGTGCGTCCGGGCACGAGGAGCCGTCGCACCCCGCGCGGAACCCGCGCCGCCCTGCTGCCCGCGAAGTGGAAACCCCGTGCGCGCGGCCGGCATTGCCGCCTCACGAAGTAGTCCTGGAAGTCGAGCACGCCGCGAGCCGTGCGAACGCGCGTTCGCACCGGCGTCTCGGCCATCGGCAGGACCGCGTGCCGCACGCCGAGGCGCGCGCCGATGCGCCGCGTCACCTCCGAGAGCGGCAGCCCGCGTCCCAGGAGGTGCGTGCGCAGAACGTGGAGCGCGAGATCCCGGTCGCCGAGACGGAACCACGCCGCGCCGCCCAGTTCGCCGATGGCGCTCATGAAATTCCAGCTCTCGCCGGCACGGCCCCAGCCACGCCGCGCGTCGGCGACGCCGGCCATCGTGTAGAGCACGCTGTCGAGATCGGGCGATAGGTGAAGACCCAGGTGCTCGAAGTCGTCGCCGGTGTTCACGATGACCGCGAGCCCGCGCGGGGGCAGCACGCGGGAGAGCCCCGCCGCCATGCGGCCCCCGCCCACGCCGCCCGCCAGCGCGACGATCACCGGAAGAGATCCTCGGCGCGGGGCCGCACGAGCTCCGCCGCGGCGGACTCCCGCGGCGCGTGCGGAAAGCCTCGCGCGAGCACCGCCGGCAACCCCTCGTCCGCCTGGCCCATGAGGAGCGAGGCCGCGGCGGCGATCTCGTCCGCCGCGGCGATCTGCGTGACCCGCAGGATCCGGCCGCCGCGATCCGGCCGGCCGCGCTGGTCGACGAGCGCGGGAATCCCGGCAACGCCGATCGCGACACCGGTGACGCCGTTGCGCCAGGCCCGCCCGAAGCTGTCGTTCACCACCACGCCGACCGCGGCGCCGGCGCGCTGCCGCAGTCGATCGCGCACCGCGCGCGCGGAGGCGTCCGGGTCTTCCGGCAGCAGCAGCGCCGCCTCCTGCGCCGTGCCGGTGTTCGACTGGTCGATGCCCGCGCCCGCCATGACGAGGCCCAGGCGGTGCTCGACGATCAGGACGCCCGGCTTCACGCGCAGGACCTCCCGCGATTCGCGCAGCATCAACTCCACGAGCCTCGGGTCCTTGTCCGCCTCTCGCGCAAGCGCCTGCGCCCGCGGCGAGGGCGCAACGTCCGCCAGCGGCACGAGCCGCCCCTCCGCCTTCGAGACGATTTTCTGCGCGATCACCAGCACATCGCCGTCCACGAGCGAGCGGCCCGCCCGTGCCACGGCATCGAGGAGCAGCCCGGCGAGGTCGGCACCGGGTTCCACTTCCGGCATGCCCGGCAACGCCGTGAGCGTCAGCTCGCGCGCCGTCACTCGTCGCTCGTCACTTTGTGCCCGTGTCGGGCAATCCCGTGATCCGGATACCCGACGCGGGCACCTTGTAGCGCCTGTTGATCGCGATCAGCACCGAAGTGAGCGCCTCCGCCGCCACCGAGTTGGCGAGCGGGCCCGCGTGCCAGGCGCGCATCCCGGCGTCGTGCGCGAGCCCGACCACCACCTCGCGCGCCGCGGCGTCGTCGCTGCAGACGAGGACGTCGCAGTCGACCTCGTGATCCAGTTCCCGCAGGTGGGTCGCGGAGACATTCTGGAACGCGGAGACCACGCGCACGCCGGCGCCGAGCCGCCGCTGGAGGCTCACGACCGCGGACTCCCCCTGCGGCAACTGCACGCGTTCCACCCGCGGCGGCACGAGCGGCGCGGTCACGTCGACCAGGATCTTGCCGGGCAGGTGATTCCTCACTTCCTCGGCGACCGCGACCTGCGCCGCGTAGGGAACGGCGAGCACCACGACGGGCGCCTCGCGGGCCGCTTCCGGGTTGCACGCGCCCCGCACCGCGGCGCGACCCGCCAGCAGGCGGTTCAACTCGTCCGCCGCTCCCCGCGCGCGCTCCGGGTCGCGCGAGCCGAGAATGACCTCGTGACCCTTCGCGGCCCAGCGGAAGGCGAGCCCGCCGCCCTCCTTGCCGGTGCCGCCGAGCACGGCGATCAACATGCGCGTGCGGTCGGCTCGCCGCGGCGGGGGGCGGCGCGCGCGCCGTGGGGCAGGGCTTCCTCGAGCGGCGGCGCGCAATACGCGGCCCGTACCTGCTCCGCCGGCGCCGCCGCGTACAGCGTGGTGCGCTGCGCGGGAACTCGGCTCGCCGAGCGGATGAGATCGTCCATCGCCGCCGGCCCGAATTCCTGTCCGTGAACGGTGCCGGCCGCCCGCGAGATGCTCTCGTTCATGAGGGTGCCGCCGAGATCGTTCGCGCCCGAGGCGAGGCAGAGCCGCGCGCCGGCGGCCCCCATCTTGACCCACGAGACCTGGATGTTCGCGACGGCGCCGTTCAGGGCGAGCCGGGAGACCGCGTGCATCAGCACCGCCTCGCGCGCGGTGGGGCCCCTGCGCGCGCGGCCCTGCCGGTAGAGGGGAGCCTCCATGTGCACGAAGGTCAGCGGAATGAACTCGGTGAAGCCGCCCGTGCGCGCCTGCAGCGAGCGGACCCGGGCGAGGTGCCGCGCCCAGTGCCGCGGGTGCTCGAGATGGCCGAACATGATCGTGGCCGTGGAGCGCAACCCCAGCTCGTGCGCCGCCGCCATTACCGAGAGCCATTGGTCGGCCGTCACCTTGTCGGGGCAGATCTCGCGCCGCACCTCGTCGTCGAGGATTTCCGCCGCGGTGCCGGGGAGGCTGCCGAGCCCCGCCCCGATGAGCTCGCGCAGGAACCCGGTGACGGTGATGCCGAGCGTCTGCGCGCCGTGGGTCACCTCGAGCGGCGTGAAGGCATGGACGTGGATGCGGGGTGCGGCCTGCTTCGCCGCGCGCAGGATGTCGAGGTAGGTCTCGCCGGTGTAGGAGGGGTGTATCCCCCCCTGCATGCATACTTCGGTCGCGCCGCGCCGCCACGCCTCTTCGACGCGCCGCTCGATCTCCTCGAGCGGCAGGTCGTAGGGCGCGCCGCGCGGCGCCCCGGCGCGCGTGCCCCGGGAGAACGCGCAGAACGCGCAGTGGTAGGCGCAGATGTTGGTGTAGTTGATGTTGCGGTTGACGACGTAGCGCACCGTGTCGCCGACCCTCGACGACCGCGCCGCGTCGGCCGCCGCGCGCACGAGATCGATCTCCTCGCCCCGCGCGCGGAACAGGCGCTCGATCTCGTGCTCCGCGAGCGCCTCTCCCGCACCGGCCTTCTCGAGGATCGCGGCGAGTTGCGGCGCGGGCGGGGCGGCCGTGACACCCGGGCGCGGCAGCACCGGCTCGACGGAGAGGCCGGGAGACCACCCGTCCGCGCGCGCGTAACCCTCCGAGTCGGCGGCGCGCGTGACCCGCACGGCAAGCGCCGGGTCGTGCCAGCGGGCGGCGTCCACGCAGTAGCGCGGATAGCTCGGCAGGCGCTCGACGAGGACCTTGCCGCAGGAGGCGGTGAGCTCCTCCAGCGCGGCAAGCGAGGGCCAGGGCCGCTCCGGGTTGACGTGATCGGGCGTGACGGGGGAGACGCCGCCCCAGTCGTTCACCCCGGCCGCGATGAGATCGGCGCAGTCCGGCCCGGCGAGATTCGGCGGGGCCTGGATGTTCATGTCGGGACCGAGTATCAGGCGCGCGGCCGCTACGGTCCACAGGTGCTCCTCGCGCGGGCAGTCCGGCGCGCCCGACATGCGCGTGCCGGGCTTGCCGCGGAAATTCTGAACGATCACCTCCTGCACGTGCCCGTAGCGCTCGTTGAGCGCGCGGATCGCGACGAGCGCGTCGATGCGCTCGCGGCGGGTCTCGCCGATGCCGACCAGGATGCCGGTCGTGAACGGCACGCGCGCTTCTCCCGCGAGGCGCAGGGTTTCGAGCCGGACGGAGGGCCGCTTGTCGGGCGCGCCCGCGTGCGCGCCGCCGCGCGCGCACAAGCGCTCCGCCGTCGATTCGAGCATCAGCCCCTGCGATGCGCTCACCCGGCGCAGGCACTCGATATCCTCGCGCGTCATCACGCCCGGGTTGACGTGCGGCAGCAGACCCGTCTCGCGCAGGACCCTTTCGCACATCGCCGCGAGATAGCCGATGGTGCTCGCGTGCCCCCGCGCCGCGAGTTCCTCGCGCGCGACGCGGTAGCGCAGTTCCGGCTTGTCGCCGAGCGTGAAGAGCGCCTCGTGGCAGCCGGCTTCGCGCCCGGCCCGCGCGATCGCGATCACCTCCTCCGGATCGAGAAAAGCCCGCGCGCCCGGCCGCGGCGCCCGCGCGAAAGCGCAGTAGCCGCACGCGTCGCGGCAGAGGCGGGTGAGCGGGATGAAGACCTTGCGCGAGTACGAGACGACGCGCCCGTGTCCCGCGTCGCGCAGCCGGGCGGCTTCCGGCATCAACGCCGCGGCGCCCGCGGCGGCGAGGTTGCACAGGACGCGCTCATCCATTTCGTTCTGCCTCAAGAGTTCGGACACCGGGCGGGCTACAGCGGCTTGACGCCCGTCGCCTTCACCACTTCCGCCCAGGCCTTCGTGTCGCGCTCCATCGACTCGAGGACCTGCGCCGGGGTCATGACGAGCGTCTCCGCGGCATTCTGCTCGTACACTTCCTTCGCGCGGGGTGCTTCCGACGCCCTGGCGTATTCCGCGTTCAGGCGCTCGATGATCGCCCGCGGCGTCCCCGCGGGAGCGAGCACGCCGGAGATCACCGCGCCCTCGACGCCCTTGATGGTCTCGCCGATCGTCGGGATCTCCCGCAGGAACGGGGAGCGCTTCGTCGCGGCGAGCCCCAGCGCCACGAGCTTGCCCTTCTGCACGTACTGGATGCTGGCCGGCACCGTCGCCATGACCATCGCCACTTCGCCCCCGAGCGCCGCGATCACGGGCGTCGCGCCCCCCTTGTAGCTCACCGCCGTGACTTCGATGCCGGCGCGCCAGCGGAAGCGCTCCGCGGTCATGTGCGTGACGGTGCCGATGCCGGAATTGGCGAGCGTGATCCCGGGATGCTTCTTCGCCATCGCCACCAGCCCGGCCACGTTCTTCACGCCGACCGATGGGTGAGCGACGAGCAGCAGCGGCGAGGAATTGACGGCCGCGACCGGCGCGAAATCGCGCAGCGGGTGGTAGGGGAGCCTTGCATACAGCGACGTGCTGATGGTATGGGTCGAGAGATCGGTGAAGAGCAGCGTGTAGCCGTCGGGCGCGGCCTTGGCGACGATGTCCGCCGCGATGGTCGTGCCGGCGCCCGGCCGATTTTCCACGATTACCTGCTGGCCGAGGTTTTTCGTCATCTCCGCGGCCGTCACGCGCGAGAAAAGATCGGTCGCGCCGCCGGGCGGAAACGACACGATGACGCGGATCGGTTTCACCGGATAGTTCTGGGCCGGGAGGCTCTGGCTCAGAATGATCGAGATGATTCCCAGGGTGATTCTTGACGCCGCCCTCATGGTCAATGCTCCTCTCCAGTCTCCGCTCTCAAGCCGCCCCCGCCTTCGCCGCCCCGCCGGTGAAGGCGGGGGCGACTTCCGCCACGAACTTTTCGAGTTGCGGCAATTGATCCGTGCCCGCGAAGCGCACGCACAGATCGGTGACGCCGGCGCGCTCGTAACGGCGCAGCACCTCGATGACGGCCGACGCCGGGCCGAGGCCCATCAGGCCCCGATAGTTTACGCCGCCGCCGTAGTATCTCCGGAGAAAATCTCGCGTGAGTGCCTCCGCCCTGGCGGCGTCCTCCTCCAGCCGCACGGTGGTATAGACGCACATCGGGAAGCCCGGGCGGGCGCGGCCGTGCTTCTCCAGCGCCGCCTCGCACGCTTCCCGCAGGCGCCGGCAGTCTTCGTCCGTGAGGTAGGTCGTGATGACGCCGTCGCCGAGCCTGCCGACGCGGTCGATCTGCGCCGGGATCATCTCGCCGCGGTTGCCGGCGGTCATCAGCACCGGCGGGCCGGCCTCCCGCCACGGCAAAGGGCCGATCGTGTGGCCGGACAGGCGAAAACCGTTGCCCTCGTGCGTGACGGGCTCGCCGCTCCAGAGCTTGCGCCAGACGAGCACGTGCTCCTCGAGATCGCGCACGCGCCGCTTGTGCTCGCGCCCGCACGCTTCCCACTCGCGCGCGATCTCCGGCAGGCCCCAGCCCACGCCCAGCCCCAGCACGAGCCGGCCCGACGCGAGCTGGTCGATCGTCGCGAGCGCGTGCGCGAGCACCGTCGGCTGCCGCAGCGCGGGCAGCAGGATCGCGGTGCCGAGCCGCGCGTGCCGGGTGATCGCCGCGAGGTAGGACAGGGTGGCAAGCGGCTCCAGCCGCGGCTTGGCGACGACACTGTCGCCCACCCACAGGTCCATGCCCGCGCCGTCGCACACCCGCGCGAGCTCCCAGCACTCCTCGAGCGGCGGCCGCCGCGCCGATTGCAGCACCACCGCGCGGTGCGGCAGCAGCACTCCCAGTCTCATCGTTCACCTTTCATGCCGCGGCTCCCGCGCATGTCGATATCAGCCGCGGAGACGCAGAGCACGCCGAGGGCCATTGACGATCAAGGGGCACTTTCTCCGCGGCCTCCGCGTCTCCGGGGCGGAAACCACGATTCACCTCAGCACGGCGAGCGCGTCGGCCGCGACGACGCCCTTGCCGCGGGGGCGCACCAGCAGCGGGTTCACGTCGAGCTCCGCGAGCCTGTCGCACAGAGCCCACGCGAGCGCGGAAATTCGCGCGAGCGCCTCGGCGAGCGCCTCCGCGTCGAGCGCGGGCCGGCCCCGCGGCGCTTCGAGCAGCGCGCGCCCGCGCAGCTCGCCCATCATTTCCCGGGCCGTATCGACGCCGAATGGCGCCACGCGGAACGTCACGTCGCGCAGCGTCTCGGCGAATACGCCGCCCAGTCCGAGCGCGACCACCGGGCCGAAGGCGGTGTCGTTCACGACGCCCACGATCGCTTCCATCGCGTCACAGACCATCTCCGAGGCGAGCAGCCCGTCGAGGCGCGCGCCGGGAACGGCGGCGCGCGCTCGCGCCACGATCTCCGTGGCGGCGCGCGCGAGCTCGCGCGCGTCGGCGATGTTCAACCGCACGCAGCCGATGTCCGACTTGTGCGCGATGGCGGGAGAGACGATCTTCAGCGCCAGCGGAAAGACGAGCCCCGCGCATTCCCGTGCGTCCGGTTCGAGCGGCAGCAGGCGATCGCGCGTCACCGGGATGCCCGCCGCGGCGACGAGGCGCTTCGACTCGTGCTCGTTCAGCGTCGCGGCGCCCGGCGGCAACGGCGGCAGGAGGGCACCGGCGCCCGGCGCGGGGCGCTCCGGCACCCGCGCGCGCCGCCGAGCCGCGGCGTAATCCGCGAGCCGCGCCATCGCCGTGGCGACCCGCCGGGGCGAAGCGAGCACCGGTATCCCCGCCGCGCGCAGCCGCGCCATGCCCTCCGGCGCGAGCGCCTCGTTCATGCTCGAGTACGCCACGATGGGCTTCGGGCTTGCGCGCGCCACTTCCGCGAGCACTTCGCCGCCGTGGACGAGCTGGCCGGGCCCCGCGGCGGCGAACATGACCGCCATCTGGTCGATGTCCGGATCGCCGATCACCGCCGCGAAAGCGCGGCGGAAATCGAGCCCCTCGCCCGCCCGGGGATACCCGGCGGTATAGTCGACCGGATTCCCGAGCGAGGCGAGCTTCGGCAGCGTCGCCCGCAACACCTCGAGTGTCTCGCCGGAGAACGGCGGCATCGCGAGCTCGTGGCGCTCCGCGTTGTCCGAGAAGCTCGCCGCGGCGCCGCCGGAGCCGCCGATCGCGGCGACCCGGCGTCCCCCGGGCAGGCGCCCGCCGGCGAAACACAGCGCCGCGTCGGCGGCTTCGTGCACGTCGTCCACCTCGACGACACCGCACTGCCGGAACGCGGCGCGGTAGGCGTCGTAGCTTCCGGCGAGGTTCGCCGTGTGCGACTCGGCCGCGCGCCGGCCCTGCTCCGTGTTGCCCGCCTTGATGACGATGACGGGCTTGCCAGCGGCGAGCGCGCGGCGCGCGGCGGCCATGAACGCCCGGCCGTCGCGGACGCCCTCGAGGTAGGCGAGGATCACCCGCGTGCCGGGATCCCCGGCGAAGGCGTCGATCAGCTCCGGCGCGGTGATGTCCGCCTCGTTGCCGCTCGTCACCACGTAGCGAAAGCCCAGCCCGGCGGCGGTGCACTGGATGACGATGCCCATGCCGAAGCTCGCGCTTTGCAAAACGGCGGAAACCGGGCCGGGCTGCATGCGCGGCGGGCGCGTGAGGCTGCCCCACGCGGCGTACGCGCGCGCGCCGACATTGACGAACCCCAGGCAGTTGGGGCCGATGATGCGCACGCCGCGCGCGCGCGCGGTCGAGAGCATCGCCGCCTCGAGCGCCGCGCCCGCTTCGCCGCTCTCGCGGAAACCGCCTCCCAGCACGACCGCGTAGCGGATGCCGCGCTCGGCGCAGTGGCCGATGCTCGCCGGCACCTGCGCCGCCGGCAGCGCGATCACCGCCACGTCGCACGCGCCCTCGATCGCGGCAAGCGAGGGCAGGCAGCGATAGCCGTCGAGCTCCGTGTATCGCGGGTTGACCGGATAGACGCCGCCCTCGTAGCCGAGCTCCTTCAGCGTCCTCACCGTCTGCGCCCCGGGGCGCGCGGGATCCGCGCTGGCGCCCACGATCGCGATGCCGCGCGGGTCGAGCAGGCGCTCGAACGCGTTCACCGGCGCCGGCGCGGTGACGGTGCTCACGTCACCGGCCATGCGAGTTTCATCACCTGCTTCATGTCGAGCCGCCCGGCGATGCGCGCGGCCGCGGCGGCGGCCACGCGCAGCACTTCGTCCTGGTCGACCCGGACGAGGCGGCCCTCGCTGAGCACCTGCTCGCCCGCGACGAACACGTGTTTCGCGGTGTTGCCGGTCGCGCTGTAGACGAGGTTCGACACCGGGTTGTGGAGCGGCTGCCATTCGGGCGTCGCCGCGTCGAACAGCACGAAGTCGGCTTCCCGGCCGGTTTCGATCGACCCGATGCGATCGGCGAGACCGGCGCCGCGCGCCCCGTTCACGGTCGCCATCTCCAGCACCTGCTCGGGCGGCATCAGCCGGGGATTCAACCGGATCTCCTTGTAGCCGCACGCGCAGTAGCGCATCTCCTGCACGAGATCGACCGTGCCGGAGCTGGCGTGATCGGTGCCGAGGCTCACGTTCACCCCGAGCGCCATCAGCTCCGGGTGGCGCCCCACCGCGAGATTGCCGTAGCCGTTGTGGATCGAGGAAGACGGGCAGCACACGATGGTCGGCCTGCGCTTCGCGATGAGCGCGATCTCGCGCGGCTCGAGCCAGCCGCCGTGGAGGAGCAGCATGTGCTCGTCGAGCACGCCCAGGGACTCGAGCCGCTCGATCTCGGGCTTGCCGCACTGCACGAGGCTCGCGTCGTGCGTGAAATACGAGTAGCAGGCGTGGGTCTGGAGGATCGCGCGGTGGCGCACCGCGATCTCCTTCAGCGCGAGGATCAGCTCGTCGGAGGTGTTGTTCATCCCGCGGAAGGACGCGCTCACGGTGAGCCGGCCGGCGTGCGTCCCGGCGTAGCGCCCGAAGAGCGCCTCGGTCTTCGCGACGCAGCGCGCGGTATCCTCGACCATGCTCCCGGGGAGGATCCCGGTCACCGACTTGCCGCGGTCGAAGCAGCTCACCGCGAGCACCATGCGCATGCCCGCGGCCATCATCGTTCGCACCGTCGCATCCGGGTGGTAGTTGCCCGGCTCGATGTAGCAGGTGACGCCGTGGCGCAGCATTTCGAGCGCCGCAAGGCTCGCCGCCGCGGCGCAATCCTCCTCGCCCATCGCCGCTTCGTAGGGGTACATGTGCTCGAAGAGGAACGCCTGCGCGTTCGACTCGTCGGCGAGCCCGCGCGCGAGCTGGAAGGACGAATGCAGGTGATTGTCGACGAGGCCGGGCGTTGCCACGGTGCCGCGGCCCTCGACGACGCGCGCGCCGCGCCACGCGGCTTCGATCGCCGCCGACTTGCCGATCGCCGCGAACCTGCCGTCCTTCACCGCGAGCCCCGCGTCCCGGATCACCCGCCGGCCGGCGTCGACGGTGACGAGCCAGTCGATGCGCGTCACCAGGAGGTCGGCTTCGTTCACTGCGCTCATGGGTCCGGTCGGTTCGCGAGCCACGTATTCTAGCCGATGCGATTCGCGCGCCGCCGCGTGCTATCGTGGCGGGCGCTCCCCTCACCGTCACCCGTCACCCATCGCGCATCACCCACGACATGGACTGGTGGTGGGCCTACCTCGCGGTAGGCGTCTTCGTCGGCTTCTTCAGCGGGCTCCTCGGCATCGGCGGGGGCTCGGCGCTCGTGCCCGTGCTCGCATTCATCTATGCGGCCAAGGGCTTTCCCGCGCCGTACGTGGTGCACCTTGCGCTCGGCACTGGCATCGCCGCGATCTGCCTCACCGCGACGGCCAGCGCGTGGAGCCATCACCGCCACAATGCGGTCAACTGGCGCCTGTTCGCGCGCTTTCTGCCGGGCGTGACGCTCGGCACGCTCGCCGGGGTACTGCTCGCGAGCCACCTCGATGCGCGGCTGATCAGCATCGTGTTCACCGCGCTGATTTTCTACGTCGCGGCGCTGATGCTCATCGAGCGACGGCCCCGCCCGAAGCGGGAGCTCCCCGGCGCGACCGCCATGTCGGTGATGGGCGGCATTGTCGGACTGTTTTCCAGCCTCACCGCGACCGGCGGCGCGACCATGATCGTCGCCTACCTCGTGCGGCGCGATGTTCCGGTGCACGAAGCGATCGGCACCGCCTCGGCGGCGAGCTGGTCGCTCGCGCTGGCGGGCACGGCAGGCTATATCGCGGCGGGGGCGCGCGTGCCGGAGCTTCCCGCGGCGAGCCTGGGTTTCGTCCATCTTCCGGCGCTCGCGTGGATCGTCGCCGCCAGCATGCTGCTCGCACCGGTCGGAGCGTCGGTGGCGCACCGCACGCCGGGGAAAGCGCTGAAGCGCATCTTCGCGGTGGTGCTGCTCGCGCTGGCGACGGGGATGCTGGCCGGGTTCTTCTAGAGCCGCCGGTGCGCGCCGCTTCGACCTCCGCCCGCCCGTGCAGTGCACGGGCGGCGAGACCCTTGCCGGCGTGCCCCGGCGTTCATCGGCGGGCGGTCTCGCCTTTCATACGATTCCATCCGCCCGCAGCCGCGTCACCTCCGCCTCGCTCATGCCGAGCAACCCGCGCAGCACCGAGTCCGCGTGCTCGCCCAGCGTCGGCGGCGGCACCTTGTGCTCGAGCGGGGTGCCGGAGAAGCGCATCGGACTCCTCACCAGCGACACCTTGCCCGCGAGCGGATGGTCGAGTTCCATCCGCAGGCCCCGCGCGAGCGCCTGCGGCTCCTCGAATACCTGCCTGAGGTTGTTGATCGGTCCGTTCGGCACGCCGGCCGCCTCGAGCGCGTCCACCCAGTCGCGCGTGGTGCGTTTCACGAAGATCTCCGAGAGCAGCCGCGTGATCTCGGCGCGGTTCTCGACGCGCCTCGCGTTCGTCGCGAACCTGGGGTCGGCCGCGAGGTGCTCGCACTTCGCGACCTCGCAGAACCTGCGGAACAGGTTGTCGTTGCCGCAGGCGAGGATGATGTCGCCGTCGGCGGTGCGGAACGTCTGGTAGGGCACGATGTTGGGGTGCGCGTTGCCGAGCCGCCCCGGGGGCACGCCCGTGGCGAGGTAGTTGCCGCCCTGGTTGGACAGGATCGCCGTGAGCGAGTCGAAAAGCGCGAGGTCGAGATGCTGGCCGGCGCCGGTTCGCTCGCGGCTCGCGATCGCCGCGCACACGGCGATCGAGGCATACATCCCGGTGATGATGTCGCCGATCGGGATGCCCGCCTTCTGCGGGCCGCCGCCGGGCAGATCATCGCGCTCCCCGGTGACGCTCATGATGCCCGCCATGCCCTGGATCATGAAGTCGTAGCCGGGGCGCTCCGCGTACGGACCCGTCTGGCCGAAGCCGGTCACGGAGCAGTAGATGAGCCGCGGGTTCACTTGCGCGAGGTCCTCGTACCCGAGCCCGTAGCGCGCGAGATCGCCCACCTTGTAGTTCTCCAGCAGGACGTCGCTTCGCGCGGCGAGCCGGCGCACGATGTCCTGACCGTCGGGTTTCGAGAGATTGACCGTGAGCGACTTCTTGCCGCGGTTGGCGCAGGCGAAGTAGGCGGACTCCGTGGTGTCCCGGCCCTCGCGGTCCTTCAGCCACGGCGGCCCGAACGCGCGCGAGTCATCACCGGTTATCGGGCGCTCGATCTTGATGACCTCGGCGCCGAGGTCGGCGAGGTTCTGCCCGGTCCACGGCGCGGCGAGCACCCGGGAGAGGTCGATTACACGGATGTGCGATAGCGGTCCCGGCATCGTCGTGTCCCATGCTGTTCATCGCGGCGGCGCGGAGCAGTCCCGGAGCGGGCGATCCGTCCCCGGCATTCCGGGCGTCCCCGCGGTTCGGTCTACCCGCCCGGGAACTCCGGTTCGCGTTTCGCGGTGCGCGCCGCCATGGCATCGCGACAGCCGGCGGTGGAGAAGCCGGTATGCGCGTCGCGCGGTGCGGCCGCTGGCGCCATTCTACCCGCGGGCGGGCGGCTCCCGGTGCGCGACGGCGGGGGCCATGCCGGCTGACGTTTCGGCGAACCCGTGTCAGAATGAAGCGCAGCCCGCACCCGCGAGTCGCGGAGCACTCGCCGTCCGGGGATCGAGGGCGTGCCCGCTGGTCGTGGCGGGCGCCATAATGGAGAGGAGGAATCCATGATCGTGAGAAATCTTGCCGCAGTCGCGGCGCTGGCGTTCGCCGCATCCGCGGGGTATGCGCAGGACTATCCAGCGCGGGCCGTCACCATCGTCGTGCCCAATCCCCCCGGGGGGATGAACCAGATCCACGCCCAGCCGCTTTCGGTGGTGTGGGAGAGAATCACGAAGCAGCCCGCGCCGGTCGTGAACCGGCCCGGCGCGACCGCCGCCCTCGGCACCGCCTTCGTCGTCGCCCAGCAGCCGGCCGACGGCTACACCCTGCTCGTCTCGACCGGCAACATGCACCTCGTGATCGAGAAGGACAAGCTCTACGGCGCGCCGACCGCGTACTCGCTCGACCAGGTGGAGTTTCTCGCGCTCCTTTCCGCCGACCCGATCATCATGGTCGCCCACCCGTCCCTTCCGGTGAAGACCGCGAAGGACGTCGCGGCGCTCGCACGATCCCGTCCCAACGAGATCGTGTTCTCCTCCTCGGGTGTCTACGGCGTCACGCACGCGCCGCTCCAGTTGTTCCTCGACGCGGCGAAGGTGAAGATGCGCCACCTGCCGACCACCGGCGGCGGTCCGGCCCTCACGCAGGCTCTGGGCGGGCATTCGCAGATCACGTCGGGGGGGCCCGCCGCCGTTTACCAGTACGTGAAATCCGGGAAGCTGCGGGCGATCGCGAGCTACGGCGTGAAATCGCACCCGGCGCTGCCGGACCTGCCCCTCATGAAGAACTCCGGCTACGACATCGAATCGTACCTGTGGGTGGGACTCTTTACCCGCAAGGGCGTGCCCGAGCCGGTGCTGGCGAAGATGCGCGAGACGATCGCGAAGGTGGCCGCCGACCCGCAGTTCCAGCAGGCGCTCCGGAACGTGCAGGTCGTGCCCGAGTACCGCGACGGTCCCGAGTTCCGGAAGTTCTTCGAGGCCGATCACAAGCGCATGGCGGCGGCGATCAAGAGCATCGGCAAGCTGTGACCGGGTGACGGGCGTCGCGGCGCTACCGTACGCCGCCGCTCGTCGGCCGTCGCGCCTGCTCCCCTCGCCAGTCACGCATCATCAACCATCACCGATCCCACCATGAACATCAGGCATATCGAAACGCTGGCGGTCAGCCTGCCGATGAAGAAGCCGGTCAAGATGGCCTTCGAGGAGGTAAAGAGCGCTGAAAACGTGCTCGTGCGCCTCGAAACCGACGAGGGCGTCGTCGGCTGGGGCGCCGCCGCGGCCGCGCCAACGATGACCGGCGAAACGGTGGCGGGCATGGCGGCCGCGATCCGTTATCTCGCGCCGAAGCTGGAAGGCATGCCGCTGGAGGATATCGGCGCGATCATGGCGCGCGCAGGCAGCTACCTCCACGGCAACCAATCCGCCAAGTCGGCGATCGATATCGCGCTGCACGACGCGATCGGGCGGAGAACCGGCACGCCGGCGCACAATCTCCTCGCGACGAAACGCCGCAGCCGCATTCCCGTCCTGTACATCGTCGGCACGGGCAAGGGCGCGGCGGGCGACGTGGACGAGGCGCTGCGCACCCTTGCCGAGGGGCACGTTGCGTTCAAGATCAAGGTGGGCGTGGCCGATCCGCGCGAGGACGCGGAGCGCACGCGCCGGATCTGCGAAGCCCTCGACGGGAAGGGCGAGCTCCTCGTTTGCGCCGACGCGAACCAGGGCTACACGGCCGAGCAGGCGATCGCCTACGTGCAGGCGGTGTCGGACACCAGCCTCGCGTACTTCGAACAGCCGGTCGCATGGGACGATCTCGAAGGCATGGCGCGCGTGGCGAAATCGAGCCGCGTTCCGATCGGCTGCGACGAGGGCCTGCACTCGCTGGCGGACCTGAGGCGCCACCACGAAAGCGGGGCCGCGCGCGGCTTCAGTCTCAAAACCATCAAGCTCGGCGGCATGAAGCCCGCCTACGAGGCGGGAATGCTCTGCGAAAGGCTCGGCATGAAGGTGAACCTCGCCTCGAAGGTCGCGGAAACCGGCATCTCGACCGCCGCGATCCTGCACCTCGCCGCGGCGCTCCCGGCGATCGACTGGGGCGTCGGCTTCTCCAGCCAGATGCTGACGGAGGACATCCTCGAGACGCCGCACGTTTTCGCGGGCGGGCATGTCGGCGTGCCCGCCGGTCCGGGGCTGGGGATCGAGGTGGACGAGGCGAAGGTGCGCCGCTACGCCAGGGAAGCGTAGCCGCGGGAAGGGCGTCGAGCCTTGCGCGCCCGCTCAAAGCTTGATCCTCGGATCCAGCCAGTCGCGCAGCGAATCGCCGAAGAGATTGAACGCGAACACCCCGAGGCTGATCGCGATGCCCGGGAAGACGATCATCCACGGCGCCTGCTGGTAGAAATCCGCGGCCGAGCCCGAGAGCATGAGCCCCCACGAGGGCGTGGGCTCCGTTACCCCCAGCCCCAGGAAGGACAGCGAGGCTTCCGCGAGGATCGCCTGCGCGACGAACGCGGTCAGCATGATGAGGTAGGGCGCGGTGACGTTCGGCACCATGTGCCGGAAGATGATGCGCGCGTGCGAGTAGCCCGCCGCGCGCGCGGCGTCCACGTAGGGCAGCTCGCGCACCGCGAGGGCGGAGGCGCGCACGACGCGCTCGACCCGCGGCATCATCGGGATCGCGATCGCGATGACGAGATTCACGTCGAGCCCCAGCACGACGTGGTTGCCGAGGATCGCCACCACGGTGATCGCGAGCACGATGATCGGGAACGAGAGCAGCACGTCCATCACGCCCTGGATGACGAGGTCCACCTTGCCCCCGAAGTACGCGGACACCACGCCGATCACCGCGCCGACGGTCGAGCCGGCGAACGAGGCGACGAAGCCGATCGCGAGCGCCGTGCGCGCGCCGTAGACGATGCGCGCGAGCACGTCCCGCCCGAAGGAATCCGTGCCGAGCCAGTGCGCCATCGAGGGCGCGGCGAGCATCGCGGCGTAATCGACCGCGAGCGGATCGTAGGGCGCGATCCACTGCGCGAATGCCGCGCACACGCCCATCAGCACGATGACGACGAGCCCCGCCGCGCCGAGCGGCTGCTGCGTCATGAACAGCACCGCCGGGTGGCGGCGCTTCGGGACCTTGTAGCGGATGGCGGGGGCGGCGGTGCTCACGGCGGGCAGGGCGTGATGGGTGACTCGTCACCCATCGCTCATCACGCTTTTCAGCGGTAGCGAATCCGGGGGTCGAGAAACGCGTACATGAGATCGATCGCGAAATTGATCAGCACGAAGAACACCGACACCAGCAGGACGAGCGCCTGGATCAGCGTGAAGTCGCTCCGCGCGACCGCCTGCACGAAGAGCTTGCCGATCCCGTTCAGGTTGAACACCTGCTCGGTCACCACCAGGCCGCCGATGAGAAACGCGAATTCGAGGCCGATCACGGTCACGACCGGCAGCAGCGCGTTCCTCATCGCGTGGCGCGCGACGACCAGCCGCTCCGTCACGCCCTTGGCGCGGGCGGTGCGGATGTAGTCCTCCTGCAGCACCTCGAGGATGGAGGAGCGCATCATTCGCGTCGCCACGGCCGAATAGCGGTATCCCACGGCGAGCGCCGGCCAGATGAGCTGCGCGAGGTTCTCCCACGGATTCTCCAGGAACGGCGTGAAGGTGAGCGGCGGGATCCAGTTCGCCCACGTGAGAAGCAGCAGGATCACGATCATGCCGAGCCAGAACGAGGGCACCGCCAGCCCCGCGATCGAGAATACGCGAATCGACTGGTCGATCCAGGTGTCCTTGAAAATGGCCGAGAGGGTGCCGAGCGGCAGCGCCAGCAGCACCGCCAGGACCGTCGCCATGACGGCCACCTGCAGCGAGAGCTCGAGGCGGATCCCGATCTCGTGGAGGACCGGCCGCCCGGTCCACATGGACACGCCGAAATCGCCCTGCAGCAGCCCCCCCATCCACCTGAAGAACTGCACGTAGAGAGGCTGGTCGAGCCCCAGGCGCTCGCGCTCGGACGCGATCATCTCCTTCGAGATGTTGGTGCCGCCCGCGTCGCCGAGCAGCATCGTCGCCACCGGGTCGCCGGGCATGAGCCGGAGCAGGAAGAAGACCAGCACCGCGACCCCCAGCAGGGTCGGGATCATCAGGAGAAAGCGGTGGACGACGAAGCGCGCCACTTCCCTGCTACTGGTCCAGCCACACGTCGGCGAGATCCTGCCCGACGTAGTGGCTGGGCGTGATGTGCCAGCCCTTCAGCTGCCGGTGCAATACGACGATGCGGTGCCACCAGATGGTCGGGATGGTGTAGGCCTGTTCGAGGGCGCGCTTCTCGAACTCGCGCAGCAACGCGTAGCGCTTCTTGCGGTCGAGTTCTCCCGACTGCCTGTCGAAGAGGTCGTCCAGCACGCGGTCGGTCTGCTGCGCGTAGTTGATGCTGGAGCGGTCGTTCGAGAGGTACTTCTGCAGCTGCAGGTTCGGCTCGTCCATGAAATCGCAGTTGAAGTCGAGCGCGGCATCGAACGTGGGATTGTCGCGCTGCTGGGCGGCGAGGTAGAGCCGGGTCTCGAGCTGCTCGTGCTTGACGTTGACGCCCGCCTGCCGCCACTGGTCGATCAGGAACACGCCGACCGGGGTGTAGGGCATGGCCACGTTGCGGTTGGTGAGCGTGAACGCGAGGTTCGGCACGCCCGCTTCCTTGAGGAGCTTCCTCGCCTCGGCGCGCGCGGCGGTGATGTCCTTCGAAAAGCCGGGATAGCCGGCGAGCTCCTTCTCGCTCGCCGCGAGGTCGTAGCCGGGGCGCAGTATGCCGCCCACGTGGCGCACCAGCGCCACACGGGAGAGCGCCTGGGCGCCGCCCCAGCGGTCGATCGCGAGCGAGAGCGCCTGTCTCACGCGCCGGTCGTCGAAGGGTTTCTTCTTCGTGTTGAAGGTCACCACCAGCGAGCACACCCAGGGCGACTCCTGCACGGTGGCCTTCTGTCCGAGCGTTTTCATGACGCGGTCGCGATCGGCCGGCGAGTGGCCGCGGAACTCGACGAGCACCTCGCCCGCCGCGAGCGCGTTCACCATCGGCGCGCCGGAAATGAAGATGGCGAGGTACCCGGCCAGGTAGGGCTTGCCCTTCTCGAAGTAGTGCTCGAACCTGCGCCCGGTCCAGTGGGAGCCCGCCACGTGGCCGGCGAAGGTGAACGGCCCGGTGCCGAGGATGTTGCGCTCGGGAAAGCGCGGGTCCTGCTTGAGCTTCCCGGCGCTGTACACGCAGTCCCACGGGCTCGCGAAATTCGCGAGCATGGCCGCGTTGGGCTTCTTCAGCCGGAACACGACCGTGAGCGGGTCCGGCGTCTCGATCGAGGCGATGTCGGCGTAGCTCGCCTGGCGGATCGAGAGCACGCCCTTCGGCGGATTGCGCAGCCGCTCGTAGGTCGCCTTGACGTCCTCGGAGGAGAGCGTCGAGCCGTCGTGGAACTGCACCCCCTTCACGAGCCTGAAGGTGTAGGTGAGACCGTCCTTCGCCACGGTCCACGACTCCGCGAGGTCGCCCTTGATCGCCGGGTACTTCGCCGTGTCGAACTTGAGCAGCGTGTTGTAGTGCGGGCGCACCGGGTGGATGAACGCGAACGAGGTCTGCGCGTGGCAGTCGTAGTTGGGAGGCTCCGCGCTCACCGCGAACTTGAGCACGCCGCCCGACTTCGGCGTGTCGGCGGCGGGCGCCGCGGCCGCGAAGCCGAGCGCGGCCGCCCCCAGCAGCAAAGCGAGATGTCGATTCATGCCTCCTCCTTTTGTTCGGTGACGCAGTGATGGGGTGATGAGGTGGCGGCAGCCCGGGGGCTCCGGCGCGGCGCGGTCACTCCATCACCACATCGCTTCATCACTTCTTCAGAGCTTGATGCACGCCGCGTAGTGGCCCTTGCGCACTTCCCGCAATTCGGGAATTTTCATCTTACACGCTTCATCCGCCATCGGGCAGCGCGTATGGAAAACGCAGCCCCGCGGCGGATTCAGCGGGCTCGGCACCTCGCCGCCGAGCACCCGGTATTCGCGCCTCGACTCCAGCGCCGGATCGGGTATCGGCACCGCGTCGAGCAGCGCGCGCGTGTAGGGGTGCAGCGGCTCGGCGTAAAGCGAGTCCCTCTCGGCGATCTCCATCACTTTCCCGAGGTACATCACGATCACGCGGTCCGAGATGTGGCGCACCACGGCGAGGTCGTGCGCGATGAAGAGGAAGGTGAGCCCGTACTTCTGCTGCAAGTCTTCGAGTAGATTGATGATCTGCGCCTGGATCGACACGTCGAGCGCCGATACCGGTTCGTCGCACACGATGAACCGCGGCTGCATCGCGAGCGCCCGCGCTATGCCGACGCGCTGGCGCTGCCCGCCGGAGAGCTCGTGCGGATAGCGCTCGGCCATGTAGTCGAAAAGGCCGACCTGTTCGAGCAGCTCCGAGACCTTCGCGCGCGCGCCCCGGGCGTCCGGCGCGAGACGGTAGACGAGCATCGGCTCGGCGACGATGTCACCCACCGTCATCCGCGGATTCAGGGAGCTGTACGGGTCCTGGAAAATGACCTGGATCCGGCGGCGGTAGTCCTTCAGGCCCCTGCCGGCGGCGCGCGTCACGTTCGCGCCGTCGAAGATGATCTGGCCCGAGGTCGCCTCCTCGAGCCTGAGCAGCGTGCGTCCCACGGTGGTCTTGCCGCAGCCCGATTCGCCCACGAGACCGAGCGTCTCGCCGCGATACACCTCGAACGAGAGCCCGTCCACCGCGCGCACTTCGTAGCGGGTGTTGCGGAACATGTGCAGGCCGGCGCCGACCTCGAAGTAGGTGCAAAGCTCGTGCACCCGCATGAGCGGCCGCGCGCGCTCCAGGTCCTTCGCCCGCGCCCTGCCTTCCCCCGCCGGCTGCAGCCCCAGCCCGGCCGCCCCCACCCGCGCCATCTCGGCGGCGCGCAGGCAGGCGGAGTAGCGGTGCGGGGCGACCTGCGCGATCTCGGGCAGCGCCGCCACGCACGCGTCCTCACGCGCGGGGCAGCGCGGCGCGAAGCGGCAACCGGGCGGCGGATCGAGGAGGTTGGGCGGCAGGCCCTCGATGGTCTCCAGCCGGCTCCCGCGCGGGCGGTCGAGCCGCGGCACCGAGCGCAGCAGCCCCGCCGTGTAGGGATGCAGCGGCCGCGCGAACACTTCGCCCGCCGCGCCCTGCTCGGCAAGCCGCGCCGCGTACATCACGTTCACGCGGTCGGCGTAACGCGCCACGATGCCGAGGTTGTGGGTGATCAGCACGAGCGCGATGCCGAGTTCGCGCGAGAGATCCTTCATGAGCTTGAGGATCTGCGCCTGGATCGTCACGTCGAGCGCCGTGGTCGGCTCGTCGGCGATGACGAGCTTCGGGTTGCACGAGAGCGCGATCGCGATCATCACGCGCTGGCGCATGCCGCCGGAGAACTGGTGCGGGTACTGGTCGAGACGGCGCTCCGGGTCGGGTATGCCCACGAGCTTCAGCAGCTCCACCGCTCGCGCGCGCGCGGCCTGCTCGGTCATCGCGAGGTGGATGAACAGCGGCTCCATGATCTGGAAGCCGACCGTCAGCACCGGATTCAGCGAGGTCATCGGCTCCTGGAAGATCATCGCGATGTCGCGCCCGCGGATCGAGCGCATCGCCTCTTCCGGCAGATCGAGGAGGTTCCGGCCCTGGAAGAGGATCCGGCCGGCCACGACGCGCCCCGCGGGCCGCGCGAGGAGCCGCATGATGGCGAGCGAGGACACCGACTTGCCGCAACCGGACTCGCCGACGAGCGCCACCGTTTCGCCGGAGCGCACCTTCCAGGACACGCCCTCGACCGCGCGCACCACCCCGCGCGTGGTCACGAAGTGCACGTGGAGGTTCTCGACCTCGAGCAGCCACTCGCCCGCGCTGGCGCCGGGGGCGGCCGGGCCGGGCGCTATCGTGGTCTGATCCATGCGCAGCGCCGTCTCAGCGCGGGATCGGCGCGACGCCGATCAGCCACAGGTGGGCCCAAAAGGCGAACGCCGCCCACACGGCAGTCCCGGCGATCACCGCGGTGGCGGTACCGACCGCTCGTCCGGCCGGGTGGCGCGTTCCCGTTGCGCGGTCGCGCCGGCGCGCGGCGGCGAAATCCGCGATCGCCCACGCGAGGAACGCGCCAAAGAGAATCACGTCGGCGAGCCGCCCGTTGGCGAGGAGGTGAGCGAACGCCCAGACCTTGACGCCGGCCGCCATCGGGTGGCCGATCGCGGCCTTGATGTGATTGGCGGGGACGTACGCGGCGGCCACGAACACGAAGGCGACGAGCGTCAACAGGGAGGCGAGGTGATACAGGACGCGCGGCGGATCGTAGAGAAGGACCGGCACGCCGCGCGCCTCGCCGTAGCCCCACACGAGCAGCACGAACCCGGCGAGGGACACGAGCGAATAGCCGCCCTTCCACGCCAGCGCGCCCACGCGAGCGATGGCGCGCCTGCGCCAATCGTCGGCGAAGATGCGCACCGAGTGGGTGCCGACAAACAGGATCAGTCCGACGATCAGGAGCGTCATGGGATTCCGGCCGCGGGCCCCGCGGGTGCCTGCGGGATTCTATCCTGCGCCGCCGCCGGGCGGTCGCCCGCGTGCCGCCGGACGATCGTTACCGGGCCCGACCCGGACTCGCTCCGGTCTCCCCGTTCCCCCCGGGAGAAGGGCGGGTGCACCGGTCGGAACCGGAGCAGGACGCGCTTGCCGCTGGCAGGGTCCTGTCGGAACGGCCGGCGCCTGCCTCCGATTCTCCCGGCATCCCTGCGAGTAGGATTTGGCCGTCGTGTGCATTCGATTCCGTACCGGCGATGGGAGAATCGGGTGCGCCCCGGTGATCTGAAGCGGGCCTGGAAGGCCGCGGGCCTGACCGATGTCGTGCAAGACATGCTTACGATCTGCATGGATTTCGCGTCGTTCGAGGATTTTTGGGCGCCCCTGGAAGGCAAGGATGGTCCCTACGCGGACTATGTCCGTACGCTTGCACCTGAAGCGAAAGCAATCTTGCGCGACAAGTTGCGGCTGGACTATGTGGACGGCGAGGCGGACGGACGGCGTTCGTATGCCGCGACTTCCTGGGTCGTGAGACGGACAGTGCCGGTTTGAGTGCGGCCATCCTGCCCGATTTATTGCATCAAGTCGGGCGCTCGCCGTCTCGAAGCATGCTCCTCGAATTTCCGTCGCGCTCTCGGGCAGGAGGGGAAGTTCAGGTAAAGCAGGTCGGCTCGCGCGGGAACGCGGTCACGCCAGCGCCCGCTGCAGTACGCGCGCGACGTGCAGGCCCTCGCCCTGCGCGCCGTCGGCGATCTGGTGGTGGCAGCGCGTGCCGGCCGAGACCATGCGTTCATTCGACGAAGAGCAGCTTGCAGCGGAATTGACCGGCATGGCACGTCCCGCGAGATTGACGCGTCATGTGGGACGTCCGGCGAACGGCGGCCTCAGGTGCTCTCGCGCTGGATCACCTCGAAGCCGAGGTCCAGGCGGATCCTTTCCTCCTTGCCGCGCAGGCGATCGATCAGCGACTCGGCGCTGCGCCGCCCGATCTCGAGCCGTGGCAGCCGCAGGCAGGTCACCCGCGGCACCGCGTGTTGCAGGATCTCGAGGTCGTCGAAGCCGGCGATGGCGATCCGGCCCGGGACCGCCCAGCGTCGCCGCTGCGCTTCGAACAGCGCTCCGACGGCGAGCACATCTCCGGCGAAGAAGATGGCATCGACGCCCGGTACGCGGCTCACCATGTCGACCATCGCGCGCGCGCCGGCGGTCATGCCGGGGCCCACTTCCATCGTGAGTCGCGGATCCGGCGGACGCTTGAGGATGCGTAACGCCGCCAGGTAGCCGCGCTGCCGCTCTCGGGCGCGCCGGTTGACCCGCGTGACCAGGCTCACGCAGCCGATCGAGCGATAGCCGCGCGCGGCGAGGTGCAGCGTCATCGCCCTGGCGGCGTTGAAATTGGAGTAGCTGATGCTCATGTCGACCGGCCGGCGGGCGAGGTCGCCGGTCTCGATCACCGGCACGCCGCTGCGCCTGATCATCTCGACCGCGCGCGGCGTGTGCTCGGTGTTGTGCAGGATCAGGCCCGAGACGCGCTGGGCTACGAAGGCGGCGATCAGCGCCTCCTCCTCCTCCAGCGAATAGCCGCTGTCGGCGAGCATCAGCTGCATCCCCGCCGCGCGCAACACGTCCGCGGTGCCCTTTACGGTGTCGACGTAGAGCGAGTTCTGGATGCTCGGCACGATCTGCCCGACGACGCTGGAACGGGCCGAGGCGAGGTTGGCGGCGATGCGGTTGGGGACGTAGCCGATCCTGCGGACCGCGTCGAGCACCGCCTTGCGCGTCTCCCCGGACAGGCGCTCGGGCTCGCGCAACGCACGCGACACCGTCATCAGCGAGACGCCGGCCGCGGCGGCGACATCCCTCATCCGCACCGCCTGTCCGCCCACGCGGCGGCGCCCCTCACCCACGCTTCATCCCCCGCTCCCGGCGTTGCCCGGCTGCGATGATAGCGCGCCGCACCGGGCACGCTGCCCCGGCGTCGCCCGGGCGTGCGGACGATCTCAGCGCTTCCCCTGCGACCAGCTCTCGATCGACTTCACCAGCTCGGTCATGTCGCGCTGCATGCCGTCCTGCCGTCCGGCGAAATTCCACAGTTGCCGCACGGTGTTGCCGACCCACGTCGGCACGCCGAGCGCCTCGCACTCCTCGATCGCGAGGCCGATGTCCTTGCAGACGCTCGCGACCGGGAATCCGAAGTCGAACGTACCCGGCAGCACCTCCTTCATGAACTTGTCCTGCGAGGCGCCGCTGCGGCCGCTGCCGGCGTTGATCGCGGCCATCATGATCTGCGGATCGAGCCCGCCCTTGATGCCGGCGACGAACGCCTCGGAAGTGATCGCGAAGGCCGTCGACGACAGCATGTTGTTCAGCAGCTTCAGGAGCTGCGCCTGCCCCGGTTCGGGCCCGACCATGAAGAGCTTGCCGAACACAGCGAGCAGGTCTTTTACCTGCTCGACCGCCGCCGGACGCCCCGCCACCATCACCGCCAGCGTGCCGGCCCTGGCGCCCGCTGCGCCGCCGCTCACCGGCGCGTCGACAAGGTCGATGCCCTTCGCGAGCAGCCCGGCAGCCGCGTGCCGGGTCGCTCGCGAGCCGACGGTGGAAAGGTCGACGGCGATCTTCACCGCCTTGCCGTTCTGCAGTCCGCCGGCGCCCACCATCACCTCGGTAAACACCGCCGGGCTCGGCAGGCTGGTGAAGACGACGCGTGCCCGATCGGCGACGTCCAGTGCGCTACCCGCCCCCGTGGCGCCGGCGTCGACCATCGCCCGCTGCGCCGTGTCGCTGCGGTCGTAGACGATCACCTCGTGCCCCTTGGCGAGCAGGTGCTTCGACATCGGGTTGCCCATCACCCCGACGCCGACGAATCCGATGGTTCTGCGCTCCGACATGTTTTCCTCCCGCGGGCCGACGCGGCCCGATTGCTGAAACGTTCGCGCCCTGCGCCCGCGTTGCCGGCAGATCAGCCTGCCGCCGGCGCGGCGAGCACCATCACCCGGCCGGCGTCGGCGTGCTCGTCGAGATGCCACAACGCGTCGAGGAGCGGCGCCGGGTCTACGCCGCTGCCCCCCCACGCGCAGAGATCCTGCGTCTTCCTGCCGAGGTCGGCGTCGGTGAGCGGCACGGCGAGGCTGCCGCGCGCGTGCTCGACGTGGCGCCGGCGGCGGCTGCCGTCGCGCAGCGTCAGCGTCACCGTCGCCGATTCCACCCCCTGGCTCGCGTCGTCGACGAAGCGCAGTGCCTCGGCGAGCCGGCCCGCGTCCGGGTGGGCGACAGCGGCGTCGCTGAACTCGTCGAGCCCGGCTCGCCCCCGGGCGAGCACGATCGCCACCGCGTGGTGCGCGCTCACCTGCGACTCGCGCCCGGAGCGAGGCAGGCCGCGGTCGGTGCGCTGGCGCAGCAGCGGGTGCCCCGCGAGCTCCGCGCCGACGACGTCGCCGAGCCGGACGCCGTCCTCGTGGTGGAGCGCGAGACACGCCTCGATCACCGGATTGAGCACCACACCGCAGGGATACGGCTTGTAGGTATTGCTGGAGAGCTCCCAGCGCTCGCCGAGGCCCTGCGAGAGCGCCGCGGCGTCTGCCGCCTCCCCCATCACCGCGAGAAACCCGCGCGGACCTTCGAGCGGCAGCGCCGGCCCGGAGAAGCCGCGCTCGGCGAGCATCGCCGACAACACGCCGTTCGCCGCCGCGTTGCCGACGCCCACGCTCTTGGCCATGGTGCCGAGCGTCAATCGAACACGTTGCCCGCCATCGCGTTGAGCGATGCGGCGTGGAGCAGGTCGCTCAACTGCGCGCGACCGATCACCGTGCAATCGCGCCGCGCCGCGGCGAGCTCGTCGAACAGCGCCGCCGCCGTCACCACCGCCGGATCGCCTCTGCCTGCCAGCGCGGTGCCAAAGAAGTTGACGAGCGCGCGCTTCGCTTCGTGCCGCAGCGTCGCGGGAACGTCCTCCCAGCGCACCTGCACCGCGAATCGGGCGAGCCCGGCGCTCGGGCCGGCATCCTGTGCGCCGTCGCGAACCACGGCCATCAGCCCGCCAGCCAGCCGCCTTCCACAGGCAGCATGGCACCGTTTATGTCGCGGCTCGCCGGTCCGCAGAGGAACACGACCATCGCGGCAACGTGGGCGGCGTCGATCAACTCCCCGCCCGGCTGCTTGCCGGAGAGGAAGCGCCGGGTGGCGGCGGCACGGTCGAGCCCGTGCTGGTCCATCAGCGCGCGCACACGCGAGTCGATGCTGGGCGTCAGCACCGTGCCGGGACAGATCGCGTTGCAGGTGACACCCTGGCCGACCGTCTCCATCGCCACGGCGCGCGTCATGCCGAGCAGCGCGCTCTTGGTCGTGACGTAGTCGATGCGGTTCGCGGTGCCGCGCGAGCCGTACACCGAGGTCATGTTGAAGATGCGCCCCCAGCCGCGCGCGCGCATGCCGGGCAGCGTCAGGCGGATGAGGTGGAACGCGGCAGTCACGTTGACCGCAAGCGCAGCGTCCCACGCTGCGCGCGGAAACGCCTCGACGGGCGCGAAGTGGCGGACGACGGCGTTGTTCACCAGCACGTCGATGCCGCCGCGCGTGCGGCGCACCTCGCCCGCCAGCGATTCGATCGCATCGGGGTCCGTGAGGTCGGCCCGGACGTAGTCCACTTCGACCCCGTGAGCAGCGGCGATCGCCTCCCGCACCCCGCCCACCGCGGAGGGGGGTTCGAGCCCGTGCAGGACGACGTTGCACCCGGCCCCCGCAAGGCCCTCGGCGATGGCACGGCCGAGACCGGCGGCCGATCCCGTGATCAGCGCCGTCTTGCCGGGGAGGCCGATCGTCGTTCGATCCATGGTCGGTGGCAACAGACTTTTCAGTGGTGTATGATAGCGGTAACATTATGACCTGAACGCTGCGCGAAAGATACCCCCGGCGCCTCGCTCACACACCGCGGCCATGACCACTCCCGAAACGTATCGCGTCTACGCCATCAAGTATGCGCACCACGGGCGGCGCTCGTCGCAGAACTTCCTCGGCGGCGACGCGCACGACGTGCCGATGCCGCTCGACTATTTCGTCTGGGCGGTGGTCGGCGCCACGCGCGCCTTCCTCGTCGACACCGGCTTCGACCAGGCCGGCGCCGAGAAGCGCGGCCGCAGCCCGGCGCGTCCGATCGACCAGGGGCTCGCCGAGCTCGGCATCGAGCCCGCCGCGGTCCAGGACATCATCATCACCCACATGCACTACGATCACGCCGGCAATCGCGATCTCTTCCCGGGTGCGCGCTACCACGTGCAGGACCGCGAGATGGCGTTCTGCACCGGGCGCTGCATGTGCCACCAGCCGCTCGCCGTCCACTTCGAGCCCGCCGACGTGGCGAGCATGGTGCACAAGGTATTCGCCAAGCGCGTCGCCTTCCACGACGGCGACGCCGAGATCGCCCCCGGCCTGAGCGTCCACCACATCGGGGGCCACACCGCGGGGATGCAGGTGGTGCGGGTGCGCACCGCCCGGGGCTTTCTGGTGCTCGCCAGCGACGCCTCGCATTTCTATGCCAACTTCCAGCAGGCCCGCCCGTTCCCCGCCGTGCACAACGTCGCCGAGGCGCTGGAGGGCTACCAGCGCATCCACGCGCTGGCCGACTCGCCGCAGCAGATCATTCCGGGACACGACCCGCAGGTGCTGGCGCGCTATCCCGCCGCCAGCGCCCGACACGAGGGCTGGATCGTGCGCCTGGACGGCGATACCCGTTGAGCCCGAACATGACCGCGACCGGAATCCGATTCTCTTGGCCGGCTCGGGTCCTGGCGATCGCAGGTCTCGCGGCAAATTGCCTCGCGACCCAGGCGGCGGACTACCCGGTTCGTCCCGTTCGGCTCGTGGTGGTGGCCTCCGGCGGGGCGGCGGACATACTCGCCCGGCTGATCGGCAGCCACCTTTCGACCGTGTGGGGCCAACAAGTCATCGTCGATCCCAGGCCCGGTGGATCGGGTGTCGTCGCTGCCCAGATCGTCGCTCGGGCAGCGCCGGACGGTTATACGCTGCTCTTCACCTTTCATGGGCACACGCTCAGTGCCGCGCGCGGGGAGAAACTGACCTACGATCCGATAAGGGACTTCACGCCGATCACGCAGATCGGTTCTTCCGGCTCGGTTCTCACGATCCATGCGTCGGCGCCGCCTCGAAACCTGGACGAGTTCGTCGCCTGGACGCGCAACGCGAAGGCAAATTTGAACGTGGGCGTGCCGGGTATTGGAAGCGGCGGATACTTTGCCGCGAGCACATACAATCGGATGGCCGGCGTGAATGCAGCGTTGATCAACCACGCCGGATCCGCACCGGCGCTGGTCGGTGTCGTGAGTAAGCAGTACGACTATGCATTCAGCAGTGTGGCGAGCGCCATGGGATTCATCCGCAATGGGCAACTGCGGGCCATTGCCGTCACGTTGCCCAAACGCATCAAGGTGCTGCCCGCGATTCCGGCGATGGCCGAAGCGCTTCCGGGATTCGACGTGTCGGGATGGTGGGGCGTGCTGGCACCGGCGAACGCTCCTCGCCCGATCGTCGGCAGACTGCACTCAGAAATCGTCAAGGCCCTCGCGACGCCCAGACTGGTGAGCGCAATCGAAGCGGACGGCACCGAGATCGTGGGCAGTTCTCCGGAGGCGTTCGCGACTTTCCTCGCGCGCGACATCGACAAGTGGAAGAAGGCCGTTGGATCCGGCCGGGATCCGGCCAGGTAGCATCTTTGAAGGACTGCTCACATGATCTATCAGCATCGTCTCGTCATCGCACGCGGAGGTCGCCTGGTCAAGCGACATGCCGCATTCCAGCGGGAAGCGCTGGGAGCCCTCGAAGAGCACGGTTCCGTGCTGATCGGCGCCTGGGAGGTCTGGATCGGCGCCGAGGCCGGATGCGGGGTCTACCAGATTCGCCAGTTCGAGAGCCTTGCCGCCTGGGAGCAGCATCGCGAACGCGTGCACCAGGACGCGTCGCTCAATGAACGCTATCGAAGCAACCTCTCGCCGCACAACGATTTCGTCGAGACGGCGATTGTGAAATGCGCCGACGGCGCGCCGCCGCTCGCGCAGGCCTGGGCGCCCGTGGATGCGGTGCGCGGAACACCCCGGGGGTTCTTCGAGCAGCGCATTCTCTACTTCCGCCCCGGCACGGCGGCGGCGCACCACCGGTTCTACTTCGAGCATCTCGTGCCGGTACTTGAGCGTGACGGCGCGACCCTGAAGGCGTTTTTCGATACCGTGATCGGACCGGGGACCACCAACACGGGTTCGCATCGAAGCATCGAGCTCAGGCGTTTTTCCGACATGGCGAGTTGGCAGCGCTGGCGGCTCGCCCAGGAGTCGGACGAGGATCTCGCGAAGCTCGTCAAGGAGAGCTGGCTCGGCAAGGTGGAGCGGGTCGAAAGCGTGCTGCTCTACCCGTTGGACTACAGCCGCATGCGCTGAAGCGCGCTCACCCGAGCGCGCGCTCGAGCACCCGCGCGACGTGCACCGCCTCGCGGTGCGCGCCATCGGCGATCTGGTGGCGGCAGCTTGTTCCGGCCGCGACGACAAGCGTGTCGGACGCCGCGGCGCGCACCGCCGGCAGGAGCGAGAGTTCGCCCATTTTCAGCGACACCTCGTAATGCTCGGCCTCGTAGCCGAAGCTCCCCGCCATCCCGCAGCAGCTCGACTCCACCGTCTCCACCGCGAGCTCCGGCACGAGCTTCAAGGTCCGCTCGACGGCGGACATCGTCGCGAACGCCTTCTGGTGGCAATGACCGTGCAGCAGCGCCCGGCGCTGCGGCAGCGGCTTCAACTCGAGGTTGAGTCGCCCCGCGTCGGCTTCCCGCGCGAGGAACTCCTCGAACGTGTACGAGTTCGCCGCGAGCCGGTCGGCGGCGGGGCCCGGCAGCATCGAGCGCAGTTCGTCGCGCAACCCGAATACGCACGAGGGCTCGAGCCCCACGACCGGCAATCCGCGATCGAGCGCGGGCGCGAGCGCGTCGAGGAGACACCGGGCTTCCGCGCGCGCTTCGTCCACGAGCCCCGCCGCGAGAAAAGTCCGCCCGCAGCAGAGCGGGCGCCCGCGGTCGGCCGGGCGCGCCGGGTGACAATGGAACCCGGCGGCCTCGAGGACGTGCATCGCCGCCGCGAGGTTGTCCGGTTCGAAGTAGTTGTTGAACGTGTCGGCGAGCAGCACCACTTCCCCCGCGACGCCGGAGCCCTTGAACCCGGCCGACTCGCCTTCGCGCGTCGCCCGCAGCCCGCCCAGGAACGTGTCGCCGCGCCACGGCGGGAGCCTGCGCCGCGGCGCGAATCCGACGTGCCCCCTGAATGCGTCTTGCAGCGGGTTAACGAGCCACGCGAGCCGCGCCGCAAGCGGCGCGTAGCGCGGCAGCCAGGCAATCAACCTTTCCCTGACCGGAAGTGCATGGCGCTTCCGGTAATGGTGGAGGAACTCCACCTTCATCTTCGCCATGTCGACGCCGGTGGGGCATTCGCGGCGGCAGCCCTTGCACGAGACGCAGAGCTCCAGCGCGCCGCGCACCTCCTCCGAGCCGAGCGGATCCGCGCCGAGCTGCCCCGAGAGCGCGAGGCGCAGCGTGTTCGCCCGGCCGCGCGTGAGATGGCGCTCCTCGCGGGTCGCGCGATACGACGGGCACATCGTGCCGGCGTCGAACTTGCGGCAGTGTCCGTTGTTGTTGCACATCTCGACGGCCCTGGCGAAACCGTCTCCGGGGCGCGTCGTGCCGTCCTCGTGCTCGCTCCAGTCGAGCGCCGTCGCGACGGGAATCGTGCGGTAGCCGGGCGCGAAGCGGAAGAGCGACCGGTCGTCCTGCTTCGCCGGCCGCACGATCTTGCCCGGGTTCATGAGGCCCTTCGGGTCGAAGATTGCCTTCACCTCGCCGAACGCGCGCGCGAGCTTGGGGCCGTAGAAGGGCTCGATCCATTCGGAGCGCACGAGCCCGTCGCCGTGTTCGCCCGAGTACGACCCCTTGTACTGCCGGACGAGATCGGCCGCCTCCTCCGCGATCGCGCGCATCTTTGCCGCCCCGTCGCGGCGCATGTCGAGGATCGGGCGGACGTGAAGGCAGCCGACCGACGCGTGCGCGTACCACGTGCCCTGCGTGCCATGCTTCTCGAAGACCCGCGTGAGCCGCCCGGTGTACTCGGCGAGGTGCTCGAGCGGCACCGCGCAGTCCTCGATGAAGGAAACCGGCTTGCCCTCGCCCTTCATCGACATCATGATGTTCAAGCCCGCCTTGCGCACTTCCCAGAAATCGCGCTGCAACGCCGGATCCACCACCTCGACGACGCTCCCGGGGAGCCCCCGGTCGGCCATGAGCTCGGTCAGGCGCGCGAGGCTCGCGATCTGCGCGTCGCGTTCCTCCCCGGCGAATTCAACCAGCAGGATCGCCTCCGGCTCTCCCTTCACGCACGCGTCCACCGTTGCGCGGAACGCCGGGTTGGCGCGCGCGAGCCCGATCATCGTCCGGTCAACGAGTTCCACCGCGCTCGGCGAGAGCCCGACGATATGCCGCGGCGCCTCCATCGCGCGATAGAAGCTCGGGAAGTGGCACACGCCCAGCGTGCGGTGCCGCGGCAGGGGCGACAGATCGAGGTGCAGTCGCCGTGTCCAGGCGAGCGTCCCCTCCGAGCCGACGAGGAGGTGCGCCATGTTGAACGCCGGGTCGCCCCCATCCCCGCCCCGGCCCTCCCCTTGGAGGGGAGGGTGAGCTCCGCGCGGCGGTGATTGATTGAAGGGAGCGCCGAGCAGCATGTCGAGGTTGTAGCCCGCGACGCGCCGCAGGAGCTTCGGCACCCGGTGCTCGATCTCCTCGGCTTCACGCACGGCGATCGCGCGGATGCGTCGCACGAGCTCGACGTATCCGGCCGGGGCGGCGAGGCGGGCGGGGTCGCCCGTCACCTCGCCGAAGGTGTATTCGGCGCCGTCCGGCAGTACCGCGTCGATCGCCGCGACGTTGTGCACCATGTTGCCGTAGCGTATGGAGCGCGAGCCGCACGAGTTGTTGCCGGCCATGCCGCCGAGCGTCGCCTGCGCGCTGGTGGAGACATCCACCGGGTACCACAGGCCGTACGGCCTGAGGTACGCGTTAAGCTGGTCAAGCACCACGCCCGGCTGCACGGTCACCCTGCGCGCTTCGCGGTCGAAAGCGACGATGCCGTTCAGATGACGGGAGTGATCGATGACGAGCGCCGCGCCGACGCTCTGGCCGCATTGCGAAGTGCCGCCGCCGCGCGCGAGTACCGGCACGCCGGCGTCCACGGCGACGCGGAACGCGGCGAGCGCGTCCGCTTCCGTCGCGGGCACGACGACGCCGATCGGCTCGATCTGGTAGATGGAGGCGTCCGTGGAGTAGCGGCCGCGCGAAGCGGGGTCGAAGAGCACGTCGCCGCGCATTTCGCGCTTCAGCCGGGCCGCGAGGGCGGAATCGCCGGGGGAGAGCATGGTCTTGAACAAGGTAACGAGGTGATGGTGACGATCGATGGTGACAAGGGGAAAGCGCCGGAAGCGGACGGATTCCGGTCGCTCGCACCTCGTCACCCGTACCTCGTCACCCTCATTCGTCACCTTTCGGATACCAGAGCCTATAATACCCCCTCACTCCGGAGACGCCCCATGACGCACCAGAGCGGCCGCCATTTCCTGCAGATTCCCGGACCGACCAACGTGCCCGACCGCGTGCTGCGTGCCATCGACAACGCGACCGTGGATCACCGCGGACCGGAGTTCCAGAGAATGTCGAGGGAGGTGCTGGCGGGGCTGAAGGAAGTGTTCCGGACGAGATCCCCGGTCGTCGTGTTTCCGGCCTCCGGCACCGGCGCGTGGGAGGCGGCGCTCGTCAACACGCTCTCGCCCGGCGACAGGGTGCTCATGGTCGAGACCGGCCACTTCGCGACGCTGTGGCAGAACATGGCGCAGAAACTGGGTCTCGCGCCCGAGTTCATCAAGGGCGACTGGCGGCATGGCGCCGACCCGGCGGCAATCGAGGCGAGGCTCGCCGAGGACGCGAAGCGCGAGATCAAGGCGGTGTGCGTGGTGCACAACGAGACTTCCACCGGTGTGACCTCGAGGATCGCCGAAGTGCGCAAGGCCATCGACCGTGCCGGGCACCCGGCTCTTTTCATGGTCGACACGATCTCCTCGCTCGCTTCGATCGATTATCGCCACGACGAGTGGGGCGTCGACGTGACCGTCGCCGGCTCGCAGAAGGGCCTCATGCTGCCGCCGGGGCTCTCGTTCAACGCGGTCTCCGGCAAGGCGCTCGCGGCCGCGAAGGGCGCGAAGCTGCCGCGCTCCTACTGGAACTGGGAGGAGATGATCGCGGCGAACCGGGACGGCTGGTTTCCCTACACGCCGGCCACCAACCTCCTCTACGGCCTGCGCGTCGCCCTCCGGATGCTGCTGGAGGAAGAGGGGCTGGAGAACGTGTTCCGGCGCCACGACCGGCACGCGGAGGCGGCGCGCCGCGCGGTGCGCGCGTGGGGGCTCGAAATCTTCTGCGCCAGCCCCGCCGAGTATTCCGGCTCGCTCACGGCGGTGCTCATGCCCGGGGGCGCCGGCGAGATCGAGTTCCGCCGCGTCGTGCTGGAGCACTTCAACCTCTCGCTCGGCTCGGGCCTGTCCAGGCTGCGCGACAAGGTGTTCCGCATCGGGCACCTCGGCGATTTCAACGACCTCATGCTCTGCGGCACGCTCTGCGGCATCGAGATGGGGCTCGCGCTGGCGGGCGTCCCCCACCGCAAGGGCGGGGTCGCGGCGGCGATGGATTACCTCGCCGGCGGCGCGGCCGCCGGCGAGAAAGCGCGCGCTGCGGCGTGAGTGGAGGTGACGATCTCGCCCCGTCACCCTCGCCTCGCCACCTCTATGACCCTGAAAGACCGCATCGGAGTCGACATCAGCCGGCGCCTCAAGCTGGAGGACGCCATCGAGTGGGCGGCGCGGAACCGCGTTCGCCATATCGACATCCAGCTCGATACCGGCGAGAACGCGCTGCCGTCGTTCGACACGAAGCGTTGCGCGACGGTGAGAAAACTCCTCGAGCGCCACGGCGTGGCGCTCGGCCTGCACACGAACTCGGCGGTGAACGTGGCCGAATACTCGCCGCACGTCGCCGACGCGGTGACCGACTATCTCAAGCGCTACGTCGACCTCGTGCCGCGGCTCGGCGCGAGCTGGACCGAAATGCACGCCGGCTATCACTTCACGAAGGACCGCAAGGCGCGGATGGAGGCGGGCAAGGAGCGGCTGAAGCGCGTCGTCGAGCACGCGCAGAAGAAGAAGGCGCTGGTGCTCCTGGAGAACCTCAACAAGGAGCCCGAACTGGCCGAAGTGCACTACCTCGCGCACACGGTCGAGGAATGGCAGTACTACTGGGACATCCCTTCGCCCTGCTTCAAGCTCTGCTTCACGGTGAATCACGCGCACCTTGTCCCGGAGGGGGTGGAGGGATTCGTCGCGGCGCTCGACTTCGCGCGGGTGGGTGAGGTGCGGCTCGCCGACACCTGGAGAAACGGCCACGAGGTTCACCTCAGGCCCGGCGCCGGCGATCTGGATTTCGGGGCGGCGTTCAAGGCGATGGAAGGCAAGGGCTACCGGGGCTGCTACACGAACGCGTTCACCACGCTGGACGAGATGCTCGCGGCGCGAGACTATCTCGTCGAGCGGGCGCGCGAAGCCGGGGTGCGGGTCGACTGACGCCGCAATCGCGCCTCGCCGGCGTGGAATTCGCGAGGGGCCCCGGCGCACACGGGCGCGACGGCGGGAAGCGGCGGAGGAAGAAGAGCCGCGCGAACACGAGGAGGAGAGCATGATGCTTCTGGCACGCGTGACACTGCTGGCGGCGGCACTCGCCGCCGGCGCGGGCGCCGGCGCGGCGGACAGGTATCCCGCCCGCCCGGTCCGGCTCGTCGTCCCCTTCGCGCCCGGCGGCGGCACCGATATCAGTGCGCGCATCCTCGCCGAGGGACTCGGCAGGGAGCTCGGCGAGACGGTGGTGGTGGACAACCGCCCCGGCGCCGGCAGCGTGCTCGGAACCGAGATCGTCGCCAAGGCGGCGCCCGACGGCTACACGCTGCTTCTCGGCAACATCAGCATGGCCTTCAACGCGGCCCTCTACCGGAAGCTCCCGTACGACACGCTCCGCGGTTTCATCCCGATCTCGCTCGTCACCGACCAGCCGAACATCCTGGTGGCGCACCCGACGCTGCCCGCGAAGACGTTCCGGGATTTCATCGCGCTCGCCCGCGCCCAGCCCGGCAAGCTCACCTACGGTTCGGCGGGGCTCGGCTCCGGCACGCATCTCGCGATGGAGCTGCTCGTCATGTCGCAGCAGTTGACGCTCGTGCACGTGCCGTACAAGGGGACGGGGCCCGCGCTCACCGCCTTGCTGGGCAGCCAGATCTCGGTGTTCTTCTCGACCTTCGCCTCGGCGCTGCCGCACGTGAAGGCCGAGCGCCTGCGCGCTTTCGCCGTCACCAGTCTCAAGCGCGCGCGCACGCTGCCGGAAGTGCCGACCGTGGCGGAATCGGGAGTGCCCGGCTACGAGTACAGCACCTGGTACGGATTGCTCTCCCCGGCGGGGGTGCCGCGCCCGATCGTCGAGCAACTGAACCGCGCCGCGGTCGCGGCGCTGAAAACGCCCGAAATCCAGGGCCGCTACCTCTCGCAGGGTCTCGACCCGATACCGTCCACGCCGGCCCGCTACGCCGCCTACCTCAAGTCCGAGACCGACAAGTGGGCGAACGTCGTGCGCGCCGCGAAGATCGAGCAACAATAGACCCGGCCCGCAGACCGGGGCAGGGGGATCCGCCCGGGGAGTCCGACAGGGGACGCACCGGCACATCAACGAGGAAGGAGGAGAACGATGAAGTACGTCAGGCTCGCCGCGATTCTCGCCGGGATGATCGCCTCCGGCGCGGGTCTCGCCCAGATCGAAATCAAGCTCGGCCATGTCGGCGAGCCGGGTTCGCTCTTCCAGAAGTCCGCCGACGAGTTCGCGAGCCGCGCGAACGCGAAGCTCGGCGGCAAGGCGCGGGTGGTCACGTTCGGCTCGAGTCAGTTGGGCGGCGACAAGGAGCTCCTGCAGAAGCTGAAGCTCGGCACCGTCGAGCTCGCGCTGCCTTCCACCGTCATGTCCTCGGAATCCGACCTTTTCGGCATCTTCGAGATGCCCTATCTCGTGAAGGACCGCAAGCACATGCAGGCGATCGAGAAGGCGGTTTTCTGGCCGAACCTCGCGCCGGAGGTCGAGAAAAAGGGGTTGAAGGTGCTCGCGGTATGGGAGAACGGCTACCGGCACATCACCAACAACCGCCAGCCGATCGTCAAACCGGCCGATCTGAAGGGCATCAAGCTGCGCGTGCCGGAGGGCAAGTGGCGGGTGAAGATGTTCCAGACCTACGGCGCGAACCCGAGCCCGATGAAGTTCTCGGAAGTGTTCACCGCGCTGCAGACCGGGGTGATGGACGGCCAGGAGAATCCGTTCTCGCAGATCGTCTCCGCCAAGTTCCAGGAAGTCCAGAAGTTCATTTCGCTCACCGGTCACGTCTACACGCCGGCCTACCTTGCGACGGGCTCGAAGAAGTGGGCATCGCTGCCGGCGGAGGTGCGCACGGTCCTGGAGAGCGCGGCGAAGGAGATGCAGTCCACCGTCTACTCGATCGCCGAGAAGGACGAGAGCGAGCTTCTCGCGAAGATCAAGGCGGCCGGCGTGAAGGTCAACGAGGCGGACAAGGCGGCCTTCGTCGCCGCGAGCAAGGCGGTCTACGAGGAATTCGGCAGGGAAGTGAAGGGTTCGAGGGAGCTCATCGACAAGGCCCTCGCGCTTGCCAGGTGATCCGGTAGTGATGCGCCGATGAAGTGACGAGGTGAGCGGCCGCCACCCGCCGCCTCGTCTCGTCACGGCATCCCTCATCATCGCCTCACCTCGTCACCGCGTCACCCGATGCTCGCGCGCGCGCGTAACGCCTGCGAGAAGTTCCTCGAGGCGATCGTGATCGTGCTGATGATCGCGCTCGCGGTCGAGGTGACGCTCGGCGTCGCGTTCCGGTACGCCGGCCACGCGCTCGTCTGGTATGACGAAGTGGCCACGATCCTGCTCGCGTGGATCACGTACTACGGCTCCGCCCTCGCGGCGCTCAAGCGCGCGCATCTCGGCGTGCCCGAGCTCGTCCGCGCCATGCCGCCCGCGCCGCGGGTCACCGTGGCGCTCTTCGCCGAGCTCGCCGTCTTCGCGTTCTTCGCCCTGCTCGCCTGGGTCGGCTGGTCGGTGCTCGAGGTGCTCGCCACGGACAACCTGGTGTCGCTGCCGGCGGTATCGGTCGCCTGGACGCAGTCGGTCATTCCCGTGAGCGCGGTGCTCATCGTGATCGCGGAGGCGCTGGTGCTGCCCGAGGTGCTGCGGGAGGCGCGCCGCGGCGACGCCGCGCCGGACGGCCCCGCATGAGCGAATTCCTCCTCTTCGCCGGCGTCTTCGCGCTGGTTCTGATCAACGTCCCGATCGCGGTGGCGCTCGGGATCGCGGCGGTGGCCGCCATCATCGCGGCGCAGGGCGCGGCGAGCCTGCCCAACGTCGCGATCGTCATGTACCAGGGGGCGACGAGCTTTCCGCTCATCGCCATCCCGCTCTTCATCCTCGCCGGGGCGATCATGAACACCTCCGGCATCTCGCAGCGGCTGATCGACTTCTGCAACGCGCTGATCGGCTCGGTGCGCGGGGGACTCGCGCAGGTGAACGTGGTGACCTCGATGTTCTTCGCCGAGATCTCCGGGTCCGCGGTCGCCGACGTCGCCGCCACCGGGCCGGTGCTGATCCCGGCGATGAAGAAGCAGGGCTACTCGGGGCCGTTCACCGCCGCCGTGACTTCCTCCACCGCGTCGCTCGCGATCATCATCCCGCCGTCGATCCCGATGATCCTCTACGCCGTGATGGCGGGCACCTCGGTCGTGCAGCTCTTCGTGGCCGGGATCGTGCCGGGCCTCGTCGCCGGGTTCGCGATGTGCGGGCTGTGCTACTGGTACGCGATACGCTACAACCACCCGGCCGGCGACCCGTTCCGGCTCGCCAGGCTGTGGCGCTCGTTCAAGGACACCGGCTGGGCGTTGACGCTCCCGCTCATCATACTCGGGGGCATTTTCGGCGGCGTGGTGACGGCGACGGAAGGCGCCGCGCTCGCGGTGCTCGCGGCGCTGTTCGTGGGTGGCGTGGTCTACCGCGAACTCGACTGGAAGCACCTGCGCGCCGCGATCGTGGACGGCGCCGTGCAGACCGCCGCCGTGATGTTGCTCGTCGCCTGCTCGGCGCTGCTCGGGACCTACCTCACCGAGATCCAGCTGCCGCAGAAGCTCGCCCGGCAGATGCTCGCCCTCAGCAACGAGCGGTGGATGGTGCTCGCGGTGCTCAACGCGTTCTTCCTTTTCATCGGCATGTTCCTGCACTCCGCGGCCGCGATCATCCTGGTGGTGCCGATCGTGATCCCGCTCGCGACCGCCGTCGGCATCGACCCGGTCCACTTCGGCATCATCGTCACGCTCAACCTCGCGATCGGCCAGCAGACCCCGCCCGTGGCGAGCGTGCTGATGATCACCTGCTCGATCGCGAAGGAGAACGTCTGGGACGTCACCCGGGCGAACCTGCCCTTCATCGGCGTGCTGCTGGCGACGCTCCTCCTCGTCACCTACGTGCCGGCGGTGCCGATGTCGCTCGTGGAATTTTTCTACCGTTGAGGAGTCGCGCCGCCCGCGTGCTCCCGCGAGGCGCCGGGGCGGCCGTGTTCGCGGCGAGCGCCTCGCCTCGTGCCGCCACGGGGTCCGGCGGGGGGAGGTTACCCCCGCGAGCGGGCCACGGATGACCGTTCCCGGGCATTCCCGGGCGTCTTGCGGAGTACTGGCGTTTTCCCTATTATCCGTCCCGTGGATGGGGCCATATGCTGTCGGAGGCCGGTCCACGGGTGCGAAAGTCATCCATTCTGCCGCGTAGAGCAGGAAGCAGGTCGCCTTCGGAGGAGTTCGGCGTCAAATAACAAGGACGGGGCAGGGACGGGTGGGCCGCGGGCGTACGCGCTCCCCTCAATGAGGTTGCGGCCGGCCCTCGGCGTCACGGTCCCGGCGCACAAGCAGGCGGCTGGCTCCGACAGGGTTTGCGACGGGCCCGAAGGGGGGACTGGCGGGCGCCGGGTCGAGGTCGGGGATGCAGGGTGATCCCGGGAGCACGGGTGGATCGAGCAGAGGAGAATCACGCATGAAGTTCGACTGGCGCAACAACCGCGATTTCTTCGCGGGCCTGCTCTACATCGTGACGGGGGCCGTCGCGATGTGGATCGCCCGGGACTACCCCATGGGTACCGCGCTGCGCATGGGGCCCGGTTACTTCCCCACCGTGCTCGGCGGCATCACCGTCGCGTTCGGCATCGCCGTGCTGCTGATGGGCGTGAAGAACAACGAAAAGATCAAGGGCAACTGGTCGATCCGCGCCCTGATCGTGCTGCCGTTGTCGATGGTGATATTCGGCATCCTCATGGAGGAGGCCGGATTCATACCCGCGCTCTTCGTCCTCGTCGTGATCTCCGCGCTTTCGGGCAGGGAGTTCAAGTGGCGCGAGGCAATCCCGCTCGCGATCGCGCTCATCGTCATCTGCACGCTGGTGTTCATCTACGGGCTGGGGCTGCCCTACCCGCTCATCAAGGGCTACTGGGGATAACGCGATGGAACTCTTCCACAACCTCATTTTCGGCTTCAGCGTCGCGCTCTCGCTCCAGAACGTCATCTACTGCTTCGTCGGGGTGCTGCTGGGCACCCTGATCGGCGTGCTCCCCGGCATCGGCCCGCTCGCGACCATCGCGATGCTGCTGCCGATCACTTTCAACCTCGCGCCGGTGCCGGCGCTCATCATGCTCGCCGGCATCTACTACGGCTCGCAGTACGGTGGATCGACGACGGCGATCCTCGTCAACCTGCCGGGAGAAACCTCGGCGGTGGTGACGTGCATCGACGGCTACCAGATGGCGCGACAGGGTCGCGCCGGGCCGGCGCTCGCGATTTCCGCCATCGGCTCGTTCTGCGCGGGCACCGTCTGCACGATGCTGATCGCGCTCTTCGGCCCGCCGCTCGCGGAGGTGGCGCTCAAGTTCGGCGCGCCGGAGTACTTCTCGCTCATGCTGATGGGGCTCGTCGCGGCGGCGGTGCTCTCGAGCGAGAACATGACCAAGGCGCTCGCGATGGTGGCGATGGGGCTCATCATCGGTATCGTCGGCACCGACGTCAACTCGGGCATGGCGCGCTACAGCTTCGGCATCGCGGAGCTCACCGACGGCATCGGCTTCGTCGTGATCGCCGTGGGCGTGTTCGCAGTCGGCGAAATCATCTCCAATCTCGGGGACCCGGAGGAGCGCAAGGTTTTCACCTCGAACGTCTCCGGCCTCATGCCGACGATGAAGGATCTCCGGGATTCCGCCGGTCCCATCGCGCGCGGCACCGCGATCGGAGCGTTCCTCGGCGTGCTGCCCGGCACCGGACCGGCGATCGCGTCGTTCTCCTCCTACATGGTCGAGAAGAAGCTGTCGAAAACGCCGGAGCGTTTCGGCAAGGGCGCGATCGAGGGCGTCGCGGGGCCGGAGTCGGCCAACAACGCCGACGCGCAGTGCAAGTTCATCCCGACGCTGACGCTCGGCATACCGGCGAGCGCGACGATGGCGCTCATGCTCGGCGCGCTGACGATACAGGGCATCGCGCCGGGGCCGCAGGTCATGACGCAGAAGCCCGATCTCTTCTGGGGTCTCGTCGCGAGCATGTGGGTCGGCAACGCCATGCTGGTGGTCCTCAACCTGCCGCTCGTCGGCATGTGGGTGCAGCTCCTCAAGGTGCCCTACCGGCTGCTCTTCCCCGCGATCATGGCGTTCTCGTGCATCGGCATCTACAGCGTGAACAACAGCCCCTTCGAGATCTATCTCTCGGCGCTCTTCGGATTGATCGGGATTGCGTGGATGAAGCTCGAAATGCCGCCCGCGCCCATGCTGCTCGGCTTCGTTCTGGGCCCGCTGATGGAGGAGAACCTGAGGCGGGCGCTCCTCATTTCGCGCGGCGATCCGACGGTCTTCTTCACGCGGCCGATCAGCCTGGGCTTCATGATCGCGACGGCGCTCATCATCATCATCATGGTGCTCCCGGCCGTCAAGGCGCGGCGCGCGGCGATCACCGATACGACGACGACCTGAGGCGGGGCTCGGCGGGTACTCCGGAAACGGCGCCGCGCGGCGCCGTTTTCTTTCATGTTCCACCCGCCGCGGGGGTGCCCGCCGCCGCGCGCGCGAGCCGGTCGTTCACCGCGGTCCATTCCGCGGCGGCCGGCGGCCTCTCGACGATGATGACGTCACACCGGGCGGCGTCGAGGCGCCGCAGGTTCGCGTAGAGCGCGTGCGCGTAGCGGGCCGGGTGATCGCTCCCGGGAATCCAGAGCACGGCGGGGTCACGCGGGTCCGGCATCGATGACCCCAGCACACCCGCCTTCCTGCCGCGCCGGGCGAACGATGCGACGAGCGCCGCGAGTTCGTCCGGCCCGGCAAGCATGAGCGGCGTGCGCGGCGCGTAATGCGCGGCCGGCGTCCCCGGCGCGCGCGGCGCCGCAGCGCCGGCGTCCGCCAGCGGCACACCCGCCGCGTCCTCGACGGCGCGCGCGCCGATCGAGCCGGGGCGAAGCAGTCGCGGCGCGGCCCCGGAGAGATCGACGATCGTGGACTCGATTCCGACATCGGCTTCGCCGCCGTCGAGCACGCATTCCACTGCCGCGCCGAATTCTTCGCGTACGTGCGCGGCGGTGGTGGCCGACACGCGGCCGTAGCGGTTCGCCGAGGGCGCCGCGATGCCGCCGCCGAAACGCCGCAGCAGCCGCTGCGCCACGGGATGCGAGGGCACGCGCACGGCGATCGTGTCCTGCCCGCCGGTCACGAGGTCGCCGACCCCGGGCGCGCGGGCCAGAACGAGCGTGAGCGGTCCGGGCCAGAACGCGCGGGCGAGCCTGTGGGCCGTCTCGGGGATGCCGCGCGCCCAGTTCGCGGTCTCGATCGCGTCGGCGAGGTGGACGATGACCGGATGATCCGCGGGCCGGCCCTTGACTGCGTAGAGCCGCCGCACCGCCGGCGGATTCGCCGCGTCGGCGCCCAGCCCGTAGACGGTCTCGGTGGGAAAGGCGACGAGCCCCCCGGCGCGGAGCACGGCGACGGCGTTGTCGATTTCGCGATCGCCTGTCACGTTCGAGCCGCCGATTGGCGGCCCATCGCCCTTTCCGGCATACTATCTCTCAAGGGTCAGGGTGAGAGCGGAAGGCATGAAGGCTCGGGCTCTCCTCGCAACGGTGGTGCTCGCGGCGGCCATGCGTGTCGCGGCGACGCCGCTCGACGTCCATCTGGTACTCGATTCCACGGCGTACGGCCCGCCGCCCTCGGGGGGAGAGACGTTCTCCGGCATCCTGCGCGAAGGCGCGGGTGCGCCCGCGGTGGGCGTGATCCTGCTGCACGGCCGCGGCCTGCACCCCGACAGTCATGTCGTCGGGCCGCTCCGCGCGAGCCTGAACGGCCTCGGCTATACGACGCTTTCGATCGCTCTCCCGGTGCCTGCGGATACCGACGGCCATCCCGGCGCCACGGACTTCCAGGATTACGTGAACGACGCGAGCGGCCCGAACTACGCCTTCCCCGAGCTTTATGCGCGGGTGCGCGCCGCCGAGGACCACCTCGATTCGCTCGGGGTGGAACGTGTCGTGCTGATCGGCTTCAGCCTGGGCTCGCGCATGGGCGCCGCCTACATGGCCAGGGCGGCATCGGCGAGCATGCTGCCGGTGATCGCGTTCGCCGGCGTGGGCATGGGCACGGGCTCGATCGATCCGCTCGACGCCGCCGCGACGCTCGACGAAGTCGCCGTGCCCGTGCTGGACCTCTACGGCAGCCTGGATCTCTCGGAAGGCGTCGTGGCGGGCGCAGCGGCGCGGGCGGCCGCGTACGGCTCGTTCCCGAGTCCGGGCCCCTCCTACACCCGGATCGTCGTTCCGCAGTCGGGCGCGCCGCTCGACAACGACGCGCACCAGTTCGACAACCTGCACGGCACTCCCGAGTCGGAGGTGAACCAGACGCGGATGCTGCTGGATGTGGGCAACTGGGTGAGTGAGCATGCACCGCTCCCCGTGCCGGAACCGGGCAGCGTGCCGCTTCTGGCGCTTGGCCTCGCGGCCTGGCTTACCGCCGGCGGGCTGAGGAGGGCGCGGCCGGCGCAGAACTGATCGCCGCCCCTCAGGCGGCGGAGGTGCTGACTTCGACCTTCACTTCCGGCGTCGCGACCGCGACGCTGCCGTAGAGCGGTCACCTGCCCTTGAACCGCTCGATGAGGTCCTCGCCCTGCCGCTGTGTCACTCCGGCGAGCTGGAAGCTGAGCCGCACGCTGTTGAATACCGTCACGTCGCGCCGCACCGGGTTCGCCCGGTCGAGGGTGCCCTCGATCTCCACCGCCACCCGCGGCGCGAGCTGCTCGCTCCTGCCGATCGATTGCACCAGCTCGACGCCGCACGCCGCGACGCCGGCGAGGAAGAGTTCCGCCGGGGTGACCTCCTCGCCGGGACAGCCGTTCTGCACCGGGCCGTCCACGATGAAATGATGGTTGCGCGCGTTGCACAGCACCCGGCCGAAGGTATCGGTCGAGCGCGCAGCGACCCTGTATCCCCTGACTTCCGACTGTGCCATGTGCCGTGCCGGCTGCGCCGCTCCGATCCGTTGTCGATACCGGTATTGTGCGCTTCCGCGCGACCCCGCTCAACAGCGCGTTTCGGGGGCGCGCGCGTCGTCGAGCACCCGGCGAAGGAAGAGGTAACCCGCCAGGCCCGACGCGAGGGAGCCCGCCAGTATGCCGAGCCGGCCGAGCGCCGGCGGACCCGACGCGCCGTCGCCGAAGGCGAGCGAGGCGATGAAAAGGCTCATCGTGAAGCCGATCCCGCACAGCACGGCCGCGCCCGCGAGATGGGACCAGCGCATCCCGGGAGCGAGCGCGGCGGCGCCGAGCTTCACCGCCACCCACGACGCCGCGACGATCCCCGTGAACTTTCCGACGAGCAGGCCGGCGACGATGCCCATCGGCACCGGATGAAGCACGTTGCCCGCGGTGAATTCGGGCAGGGTGACGCCGGAATTGGCGAAGGCGAACACCGGCAGCACCCCAAAGGCGATCCAGGGGTGCAGTGCGTGCGTGAGGCGATGCAGCGGCCCTCCCGGCTCGCATCCGCCTTCCGGCGCGGGCCCCGCCCGCATCGGAATGAAGAATCCGAGCACGACGCCGGCGAGCGTCGCGTGGGCCCCCGACTTGAGGATCGCCACCCAGAGCGCCACCCCGGCGAGCAGGTAGGCCGCGGGCCGCGCCACGCCCGCGACGTTGAGCGCCGCGAGCACCGCCACCATCATTCCGGCAAAGCCGAGCGCCGCCACCGAAAGCTGATCGGTGTAGAAAGCGGCAATCACGATGATGGCCCCGATGTCGTCGAAGATGGCGACGCTCAGCACGAAGACTTTGAGCCTCGCGCGCACCCGCGCGCCGAGCAGCGAGAGCACGCCGAGCGCGAAGGCGATGTCGGTCGCCGTCGGTATGGCCCACCCCTTCAGCGCCGCCGGGTCGCCCCAGTTGAACGCACAGTAGATCGCCGCCGGAACGGCCATTCCGCCGGCAGCCGCGAACGCGGGAAGAATCGCCTGGCGCAGACTGGAAAGATGCCCTTCCGCGAGCTCGCGCTTGAGCTCCATCCCCACGAGGAAGAAGAACAACGCCATCAGCCCGTCGTTGATCCACAGCAGCAGCGGCTTGGCGAGCCCGTAGTCGCCGATCCGGATCTCCGCGGTAACGTCGAGCAGCGCGGCGTAGTAGCGCTCGAGCGGCGAGTTGGCGACGATCATCGCGAGCGCCGCCGCCGCCATCAGGACGAGGCCCGCGGCGGCCTCCAGGCGCAGGAATTCCTGCAGCGGCCTGAGCGCCCGATCGAGCAGGTTGGGTTCGCCGTCAGGCATGGAGGCGATTGTGCGCCTTGCCTCGCGCCTGCGCCGGCGCCCGCCGGGCCGTGCGCGCGCTCGGGTGCGTCCCGGGCGCCGCGCTCAGGCGGTGAGCAGCGCGAGCACTTCCTGGTACTTCTCCGAGGTCCTGCGCAGTACGTCCGCGGGCAGACGCGGCGCGGGCGCCTTCTTGTTCCAGGGCTGGGTTTCGAGCCAGTCGCGCACGATCTGCTTGTCGAATGACGGCGGACTCGTCCCCACGCGGTATTCCGACACCGGCCAGAATCGCGACGAGTCGGGCGTGAGTATTTCGTCGATGAGAACGAGGCCGCCGTCCCGGTCGACCCCGAATTCGAACTTGGTATCGGCGATGATGATCCCGCGCGTGCGCGCGTAGTCGGCCGCCTCGCTGTAGAGCCTGATGGAGACCGCGCGCACCTTCTCGGCGAGCCCCGCGCCGACGATCCGCGCGGCCTGTTCGAAGGAAATGTTCTCGTCGTGGCTCCCCGCCGGCGCCTTGGTCGCGGGCGTGAAGATCACCTCCGGCAGCTTCTCGGCTTCGCGCAGGCCCGCCGGCAGCCGGATGCCGCACACCGCTCCCGTCTTCTGGTAGTCCTTCCAGCCCGAGCCGATGATGTAGCCGCGCACCACCGCCTCGATGAGCAGCGGCGCAAGTTTTCTCACGACCATGGCGCGCCCGGCGACCTGATCGCGCTCGCCCGGGGCAACGACCGTTTCCGGCGCGACGCCGGTCAGGTGGTTGGGCATCACGCCGCCGAGCTTTCCGAACCACCAGAGCGACATCTCGGTCAAGACCCGCCCCTTGTCCGGGATCGGATCCGGCAACACGACGTCGAAGGCCGAGAGGCGGTCGGTCTGGATCACGAGCAGGCGGTCCTCGCCGACCGCGTAGAGGTCGCGCACCTTGCCGCGGTGGAGGAACTTCAGGCTCTTGATGCTGGATTCGAACAGCGTGGCGCTAGCGGCGGTCATCGGGCTTTCGGGGTGGGAAAAGTGGCGGGGTACGGGTGGCGATCACGGGTGGCGGGATCGAGGTGCCGAATAACGCCGACGAGCCGGATTGCGTCACCGTTAGCTCGTCACCCTCATCTCGTCACTCGAGTTCGGGCAGCGTCGCGGCCTGAACGGATTCGGCCTGCTCCCGCCGGAATGCCGCGAGCTTCGTGGCAAGGCCCGTGTCCGCGAGCGCCAGCATCGCGACGGCGAACAGTCCCGCGTTGGCCGCGCCGGCGTCGCCGATCGCGAAGGTCGCCACCGGTATGCCCCTCGGCATCTGCACCATCGAGAGCAGCGAATCGAGCCCCTGGAGATGGCGCGAGGGAATCGGCACGGCCAGCACCGGAAGCGTCGTCTTCGCCGCGACCACGCCGGCGAGGTGCGCGGCGCCGCCCGCCCCGGCGATGAAGCATTTCGCGCCCCGCCGCGCGAGCCCGTCGATCCACTCGACGAGGAGGTCGGGCGTGCGGTGCGCCGAGAGCACGCGCGCTTCGTAGGCCACGCCGAAATCCGCGAGGCTGCGGGCGGCATGCCGCATGGTGCCCCAGTCATTGGTGCTGCCCATGACGATGCCGACCCGGGGATTTTCTGCTGGCGTGCTCACGGTTCGTTGCTCGCGCGGAGGCCGTATTCTATAGCACGGGTCGCCCGTCGAGTTGAGTGCCCGGCCGCGCGCTGATAAGATTTTTCCCTGTGCGGCGGCGAGTCGGGTTCGCCGCCGCCCGCGTTCGCCACCCTCGCTTCGCCGCGCCGCCCCTCACCCTTGTCCGCCCTGGAACCCACTCGCGCCCTCGCCCGCTACCTCGTGCAGGCCCGGGGCGAGGATCTGCCGGCGGCGGTGCGCCACGAAGCCGCGCGCGCGCTCCTCAACTTCATGGGCTGCGCGATCGGCGCCTCACGCCATGCGACGACCGGGCGCGCGCTCGCGGCCGTGCGCGAGTTCGCGGGCCCGCCGCAGGCAACGGTGCTCGGGCGAGGGGAGCGGCTCGACTGCCTCAACGCCGCGCTCGTGAACGGCATCAGCGCTCACGTGCTCGACTTCGACGATACCCACGCCCAGGCGATCCACCCGAGCGCTCCGGTGTGGCCGGCGCTCCTCGCCTGCTCGGAATGGCGCCGGGTTTCCGGTCCGGAACTGCTGAACGCGTTCGTCCTCGCCGTCGAGGCCGAGGAGCGCGTGGGGCTCTCGGTGTTTCCGGAGCATTACCAGGCAGGCTGGCACATCACCGGCACGGCGGGCATGTTCGGCGCGGCGGCGGGGGTGGGCCGGCTGCTGCGCCTCGACGAACAACGGATGGCGTGGGCGCTCGGCATCGCCGCCACCCAGGCCTCGGGCCTGCAGGAGATGTTCGGCAGCGACTGCAAGAGCCTGCACCCGGGACGCGCCGCGCAGGGCGGCATGACGGCGGCGCTGCTCGCCGCGGCGGGTTTCACGAGCTCCGAACGCGCCATCGAGGCCCCGCGCGGTTTCGGCCACGTGCTCTCGACGAAATTCGATCCCGCGGTGATTACCGAGGGGCTCGGCAGTCGCTACGAGCTCCTCTCGAACATGTACAAGCCGTACGCCTGCGGGCTCGTGGTGCACGCCGCGATCGACGGCTGCATCGAACTTTCCCGGGAGCACGGTCTCGCGCCGGACGCGATCGAAGCGGTGGAGCTGACGGTGAGCCCGCTCGTGCCGCGGTTGACCGGTAACCCCGCGCCACGCACCGGGCTCGAGGGGAAGTTCAGCGTGTTTCACGCCGTCGCCGCCGCCATGATCCACGGCGCGGCCGGCGAAGCGCAGTTCAACGACGCCTGCGTGAACGACGCGCGCGTCGTGGCGCTCCGCGCCCGGGTGAGCCTGAAGGTCGACGAGCGAATCGGCCGGACCGAGGCGCGCGTGGCGATCCGCACGCGCGACGGGCGCGTGTTCCTCGCGCACGTGCCGCACGCGCTGGGCACGCTCGCCCGGCCCATGAGCGAGCGCGACCTCGAGGACAAGTTCCGGGCGCTCGCGGCCGATGTCCTGCCCGAGCCGCGGATACGGAACCTGATCGATCTGTGCTGGACGGTGGAGAAGCTCGACGACGCGGGCGCCCTCGCGCGCGCCGCGGCCGCGCCCGCACCGGCACCCGCCTGAGACGAACACGGACGAGCCGCGATGACAAGCCCCGATTCCACTTCTCTCGCCCAGGCGGTATTCTCGCCGCGTTCGGTGGCGTTGATCGGCGCCTCCGGCGACGAAGCCAAGAACACCTCCCGCCCGCACCGCTACCTGCGCAAGTACGGCTACCCCGGCGCGGTCTACCCGATCAACCCCGGCCGCGCGGAGATCTTCGGCGATCGCGCCTACCCGGAGCTCGCCGCCGTGCCGGGCGAGGTGGACCACGCCTTCATCATGGTGCCGGCACGGTCGGTCAAGGCCGCGCTGGCGCAGTGCGTGGCGAAAGGCGTGCGCGTCGTCACGATCTACAGCGACGGGTTCGCCGAGACCGGGCCCGAGGGCCGGCGCGAGCAGGCGGAACTCGCCGCGATCGCGCGCGCGGGCGGCGTGCGGTTGATCGGCCCGAACTGCATCGGCCTCTACAGCGCCCAGACGCGGCTCGCGCTCTCCGTCAACGCCGTGCTCGAAGAGGCCGACATCCGCCCGGGCCCGCTCTCCCTCGTGTCGCAGAGCGGCAGCATGATCGGGGGGCTGCTCTCGCGCGGACTCGCCCGCGGCGCGGGCTTCGCGAAGCTCGTCTCGGTCGGCAACGAAGCCGACATGGGCGTGGGCGAGCTCGCCGGCATGCTGGTGGACGACCCGCACACGGGTGTCATCCTCCTCTTCATGGAGACGATCCGCGACGCGGAACACCTCGCGCGCGCCGGGCGCCGCGCCCACGCCGCCGGCAAACCCGTCATCGCCTACAAGCTCGGCCGTTCCGAGGCCGGGCAGGACCTCGCGGCCTCGCACACCGGAGCGATGGCGGGCTCCGACGAACTCGCGGACACGTTCTTCAAGGCGCACGGCATCCTGCGCGTCGACATGCTGGAGACGCTCTTCGAGCTGCCCGCGCTCGTCGCCGGACAGAAGCCGCGCGCGCGCCACCGCGTCTCGGTGCTCACCACGACCGGCGGCGGGGCGGCCTGCGTGGTGGACCGCATGGGCACGCTCGGCATCGAAGTCGTGCCGCCGACGGGGCGGGTGATCGAGAATCTGGCGCGGAAGAACGTGAGGATCGGGCCGGCGCGGGTGACCGATCTCACGCTCGCCGGCGCGCGCCGGGAGATCTACGAGGCGGTGCTGAACGAGTTGCTCGCTTCCGGGCATTGCGAGCTCGTGCTGGCGGTCGCCGGCAGCTCCGCGCAGTTCCGGCCCGAGGCGACCGTGGGGCCGGTGCTCGAGGCCGACCGCCGCGACAAGGTGCTCGCGTCCTTTCTCGGCCCGCACGCCGAGCGCGCGCTGGAACTTCTCGCGCAGGCGGGAGTCGCCGCGTTCCGCACGCCGGAGTCCTGCGCCGACGCGGTGCGTGCCTGGCGCGACTGGCGGGCGCCGCTCGACGCGCCCGCCGCGGAACGCACGCGGCTCGACGCCGCCGCGACGCTCGTCCGCGCGCCCGGCGCGGCGCAACTGACCGAGTACGAGGCCTGCCGCGTGTTCGGCGAGCTCGGGATCGCGCCGGCGCCGAGCGTGGTGATGAAGGAGGCGGGAGAGACGGCGAACCTCGCCTTCCCGGTGGTCGCGAAGATCGTGTCGCCCGACATCCTGCACAAGACCGAAGCGCGGGCAGTCCGGCTCGGCATCCGCTCGCGGGAGGAACTGGCGGCGGCGCGCGAGGAGATCCTCGCGAACGCGCGCGCGTACCGCCGGGATGCCCGGATCGAGGGCGTGCTCGTGCAGCGAATGGAGAAAGGCCTCGCGGAGGTCATTCTCGGCTTCAAGCGCGACCCGCAGGTGGGGCCGGTGGTCGTGCTGGGCGCGGGCGGCGTCCTCGCCGAGATCTACAAGGATTTTGCTTCGCGGCTCGCGCCCGTCGCCGTGGAGGAGGCGCTGCGCATGGTCGACGAAGTGAAGGGACTCGCCGTGATCCGCGGTTACCGCGGCATGCCGCGCGGAGACACCGACGCGCTCGCGCGCGCGGTCGCCGCGTTCTCGCAACTCGCGTACCTCGAGCCGGCGGTGCGGGAAGCCGAGGTGAATCCGCTGATCGTCAAGGCCGAGGGAGAGGGCGTCGTCGCGGTGGACGGGTTGCTTGTGCTTGAAAGCGCCCTGGATCAAGCGTCTCGGATAGCGCGTCCCGGATAAGGCGTATCATCACGCGGTCCCGCGCTTCCCGCGCAGGCTCGCGACATCGGGGCTGGAGCCGGCGCCCTTCAGCAGGTCGTAGCAGCGCGAGGCGAGCGCGAGATCCTGCAAGGCGCTGCCGACGGACTTGAACACGACCATCCCGTCGCGCGGCACGCTCACCGTCCCGGCGACGAGCCGGGCGAGCGGCGCGCGCTTCTCCCCGGGCAGCGCGCCGGCGGCCACGGCGCGGCGCATCTCCCCCGCTTCGTGGAGCGCATGCTCCGAGTCCACGACCACCAGGCTCGCCGCGCGGATGCACTGCTCGTCGATCTCGGCATACGCGGCCCGCGTGTTGCCCACCGCGCAGAGGAGCCGGCACTCGCCGAGCCACTCCCCGCGCAGGAACGGCTCGCTCGTGCGCGCGCTGCTCGCGGTGGCGACGACGCTCCTGCCGCGAACCGCGGCCTCGAGCGAGGCTGCCGCCGCGACCGGAAACCCGAGCCGGTCCGACATTTCGACGGCGTACGCCTCCCGGTTAGCCGGCGTCGGGCTGTACACGGCGGCCCCCTTCACCCGGTACACGGCGGCGAGCGCCTCGAGCTGGGCGCGAGCCTGGTTGCCGGCGCCGATGACTCCCACCGTGACATCGCCCGCCACCGCTACCCGCCGGGCGGCGACCCCGCTCGCCGCGCCGGTGCGAAGATCGGTGATGACGCGCCCGTCCATCACCGCGAGCACTTCCCCGGTCCGCAGGCTGTAGAGCGTCACCACGTAGCGGGTGCCCACGCCGGTGACGTTGTGGTAGGCCTTCATCGCCGCGCGATCGGCCGCGCGATCGGCCGCGAAGAGCACGCGCATCGCGCCTTGCTCGAACTCGGAGACGAACTTGGGCGAGACGAAGGTCGCGCCGGCCGCTTCGTGAGCGAACGCCTGCTCCAGGAGGTCGATGGCATCGCGCATGCCGAGCACGCCCTCCACGGCGTGCGCGTCCAGCAGGACGGTCACGGTTGCGCCCTGGCGTAGCCGAGTTCCGTCAATACGGTGCGCGATACTTGATACTCGGCTTCGAGGAAGCGCGCGAAGTCCGGGCCGCGCGCGAACACGTCCGGGTACTCGCCCTGCTCGAGCCAGCGCTTCCAGTCCTCGGTTGCCGCCATCTTCGCGAACGCGTCCTCCCAGAACGCCGCCTGCGGCGGTGCGATCCCGGGGGCGCCGAACACGCCCCGCCAGTTGGTGGTGAGCGGCACGTCGATGCCCTGTTCCTTGAGGGTCGGCACCTGCGCGAGCGTTCCCGGCTGCCGCCTCGGCGCCGCGATCATGAGAACACGCGCGGTGCCCTGCTGCACGAACGGCCGCGCGGCGGTCGCCGAGGAGGCAACTGCGTCGATGTGGCCGCCGGCGACCCCCAGGTACGACTCGACGTTGGTCTTGAACACGATGACCTTGAGGCGTTTCGAGTCGATTCCCGCGGCGCGCGCGACCTGCGACAACGCGATGTGGTTCGACCCGCCCCTGCTCACGAGCCCGAAGGAAACCGACTGTGGATCCGACTTCAGCTTCGCCGTGAGGTCGCTTATCGTCCGGAGTGGCGAGGCGGAACTCACCGACAGCACGCTGTACTCGGTGAGCAGCAGCGCGATCGGGGCGAGGTCGGTGTACACCTGCTGCACGAGCCCGGTGATCTGCGCCGTGAAGATCGACGACGTGGAGTAAAGGAGGAAATGCGGGTCGCGCGCGTGCTGCCGCAGGTAGGTCGGCGCGAGCGTCTGGTTGCCGCCCGCCTTGTTCATGACGAGCACGGGCGCCGGCACGAGCTTCCGGTCCTGCAGGATCCTCTGTATCAGGCGGGCGACGTTGTCGTTCGCCCCGCCCGCCGCGGTGGGGAGGATGAGCTCCACCGGCTTCTCGGGACGCCAGGACGCCTGCGCCCCGGCGCGCTCGACCCCGCCGGCGCCAAGCAGCGCCAGCAGGGCGAGGCACGGGAGGAACGGGGATTTTCCCTTCTTTCGGATCATGGGTCGGGCCTCGAACGGGTGGTGGGAGGAGCGGCGACGTACTACCAGCCACGCGGCTCGGCGCGCAGATACGACAGCGCGCTCACGCGCTCCATGAAGCACGCGAGCTCCGCTTCGCCGAGCGGCAGCGCCGGCAGGCGCGGCCCGCCGCAGTCCCGCCCGAGGGCCCGCATGGCGCCCTTCAGCCCGGAGCGCCCCGCGACCTTCACGAGGTGGTGCAGCTCCGCGAGCTGCTCCTGGATCTTCCGGGCCCGGGTGAACTGCTGCCCGCGGCAGAGCTCGTAGAGCTCGCGCACGAGCCGCGGCGCGATGCCCGCGAGCGGCGAGAACGCGCCGTTGCCGCCGACGACGCCGTTCGGCACCATCATGTCGGTGCCCGCGAGCAGTTCGAAGGATGGCCGGATTTCCCGCCCGAGGGAGATCGTCTCGACCATGAAGACGAAGCGCATGCTGGCATCGACCAGCCCCGCCACGTTGTCGAGCTGCTTCAGCACGTCGAGCACGATCTCGGCGGTGAGGTGCGTTCCGGCGTCCTCGACCGCCGGCGTGCAGATGAAGAACGGCAGCCCGGTCGCGCCCCCGACCTCGACGAGGTGTTCGACGACCATGGCGGGCCGGGGATGCCAGAAATACGGCGGATGCGAGGCGATGGCGGCCGCGCCCAGCGTCGCCGCGTGCTTCGCGCGGGCGACGGCGATCGCGGTGCCGGAATCACCGGCGTGGGCGATGACCGGCGCCCGCCCCGCGACGTGCCTGACGGCGAAGGCAAGAAGCGCCCGCTGTTCGGCGTCGGTGAGGCTCACGTCCTCGCCCTGCGGCATGGGCAGCGCCAGTGCGTCGGCGCCGTTTCCGAGGTGAAAGTCGAGAACTCTGGCGTAGCGGTCGTAATCGATGCTCTGGTCCGCCCGGAACGGCGTGACCGGCACGTGGACGAGTCCCGGCTTGAATGTCTTCATGTGCGTGCGCTCCCGCGTCTACCAGCCGTGCGGCTCGGTACCGATGATGTCGAGCTCCTCGAGCCGGCGGCACAGGAACTCCACCCGCTCCTTCGTCGCCGTGGGCAGCGGCGGCCGCGTCGGGCCGACGGAGCGCCCCATGTTGATCATGGCGCCCTTGAGAGAAGAGGGGTACTGATCCTTGAACAGCCGGTAGAGCTTCGTGATCTTGTACTGGCACGCGCGCGCGCCGGGCCAGTCGTTCGCCTCCAGCGCGGCGAAGAACCGGTTGCAGAGGTTGGGGGCGATCGCGCCGCAGGAAGAGAACGAGCCGCAGGCGCCGAGCGGGTACGAGGCGAGCAGGTGCTCGACTCCCATGATGATCGAGAAGCCCGGCCGCATGTCGAGCGCCACGCGGGAGATCTCGAGGAATTTCTCGCTGTGGAAGCTCGCGTCCTTCATCCCGATGTAGTTGGGCAGGCGCTCGATCAGCCGCGCGACCAGGTCGCTCGTGAACTCCACGCCTTCGCCGTTTCGCCACGGCGAGTTGTAGGTGAGTACCGGCAGGCTCGTGTGCGTGCCGATGCGCACGATCGAATGGAAGATCTCTTCCTGCGAGGGGCGGCGGCAGTAGGGAGAAATGGCGAGGAGCATGTCGGCGCCCGCGCGCTCGGCGTGCCGGGCGATGTCGAGGGCGTCTTCTTCCGAAAGCGCCGCGGCGAAGATGGAAACCGGCACCCGCTTCGCCACCGTCCGGATGAGCACCTCGGCGCCCTGTTTGCGCTCCTCGAGGGTCAGGTTCGGCGATTCGGCCTTGTGGTGCGGCCAGGCGATCGCCGGCGCGCCGTTCCTGACGTGGAAATCGACCATCTTCGCGAGACCGTCGTAGTCCACGCTGAAGTCGTCGTGAAGCGGCGTCACGGGCGCCTGCATCACGCCCTTCAGGACAAGACGTTTCGCGGGAGCCTTCGCTCCCGGCGGGGACTCGAGCACGGTGGACATGGGCTCCTCCTGCGGTGAGGGATTCGCGCGCCCGGCGGGCTTGCGGGACCGGGCGCGCGTGGCGTGCAGCTTGCGATTCTATGAGCCGTCCCGGTGGAGAACACCCGCCGGGGCTAGAATGACTGTTAACGCCGGCATTAACAATGGGGGACGAAATGCGGGGATACTCCCGGCATGACCCGGGGGACGGGACAGGATGGACCGCCTGCACGGCATTCTCGTCTTCCTGAGGGTCGTCGAGCACGGCACCCTGAGCGGCGCGGCGCGCGCCCTGGGCGTTTCCACCGCGGCGGTGAGCGCGGCGGTGACGCGGCTGGAGCGCCAGCTCGCGGTGCGGCTCCTCACCCGCACCACGCGCCGCGTCGGCACCACCGCCGAGGGCGCCGAGTTCTACGCGCGCTGCAAGCGGATCACCGCGGACCTCGCGGAAGCCGAGCGCGCGGTCGGTCGTGCCGCGCGCGGGCCGAGCGGGCTCATTCGCGTGCGCCTGCCGTTGACGCTCGGGCGCATGTGGATCGTGCCGCGGCTGCCGGAGTTCATGGGGCGGTATCCGGAGCTCACCGTCGAGGTCGTCTGCATGGATTTCGTGCCCTACACCATGGAAGAGGGCATCGACCTCTCGGTGCAGACGGGCGAGCTGCACGATTCCAGCCTCGCGGTGCGGCGGCTCGCCACCGCGGGGTACGCGGTCTGCGGCTCTCCCGGCTACTTCGCGCGGCGCGGGCGGCCGGCGGCGCCGGACGAACTGCGGCACCACGCCTGCATCGCCTACCGCCGGCCGCGCACCGGCCGCATCCGCGACTGGCGCTTCGAGGCGGGCGGCGCGACCCGCGAAGTGCCCGTGAGCGGCGCGCTTGCATTCAACCGTATCGAGCTCCTGATCGAAGCCGCGATCGCGGGCTGCGGGCTGATCCAGATCCCCGAATGCTACGCGCAGCCCGCGCTCGCGCGCGGCGAACTCGAACTGGTGCTTCGGGACTGCCGCGCGGGCGGCTACGAGATTTCTGCGGTCTACCGCCAGCAGCACCGGCAGACCCCGAACGTGCGGGCGTTCATGAATTTCGTGACGGCGCTCTTCGACCCGCCGCCGTGGTGACGGCGCGGCCCGCGCGCTCCACGGCGCGAACGCGCGAGCCGCGCGACGGATCACAGCCGGTAACGTACGCCTTTTCCCGGAGGAAGACATGCAGATCGCAGTGGTGATCGCGCTCGGTTTCATCGTGGCGGCGGGTCAGGCGTGGGGACAGGAGTGGCGGCCGGAACGCCAGGTCGAGCTCGTCGTGCCCACGGCTCCCGGCGGTGGCAACGACGCGATGGCGCGCCTCATGCAAAGGATCATGCAGGAGCGGAAGATCGTCGCCTCGCCCGTGCTCGTCATGAACAAGCCGGGCGGAAGCCAGGCGTTGTCGGCCACCTACCTCACCCAGCAGGCCGGGAGCCCCCATCACCTCCTCTTCGCGACCGCGACGCTCTTCACCAACCAGATACAGGGCCGCACGAAGTTCCCCTACACGGATTTCGCGCCGCTCGGCCTGGCGTACATCGATTACAGCGCCATCATGGTGCCGGCGAATTCGCCGGTGAGGACCATGCGCGAGCTCGTCGAGCGCCTGAAGGCCGAACCGGAGTCGGTGGCGTTCAGCACGGTCGCGCTGGGCGGCACCTCGCACGCGGCGCTCGCGCAGGCGGTGAAGGCCGGGGGCGTCGACCCCAGGCGGTTGAAGATGGTGGTCTACAAGACGAGCGCGGAGGCGTGGACGGCGCTCATGGGAGGACATATCCAGGCGTCGATTTCCTCCGTATCGGGTTCCGCGGCGCAGGTCGTCGCCGGCAATATCCGCATGCTGGCGATCGCGGGGCCGCAGCGCCGCGCCGGGCCGCTCGCCGACGTGCCGACGCTGAAAGAGACCGGGCTCGACGTGCCGGGCGTCGCGACGTGGCGCGCGATCTTCGGCGCGAAGGGCATCACCCCGGCGCAGGCGAGGTACTGGGAGGACGCGCTCGCGAAGGTCTTCGCCTCGGACGAATGGCAGGAGCGCGTGACGAAGGACAACGTGCAGGCCCCGGTGCTGCGCGGGAAGGAGCTCGTCAAGTACTTCGAGGAGCAGTACGCTTTCATGCGCGGCGTGCTCGTTGAGCTCGCGCTCGCGCAGTAGCCGCGGCGCGCGCGCCGCCTCACTTCGCTCGCCCTCCCCTTGAAGGGGAGGGTGGGGTGGGGATGGGGTACAACGATGAACCGGGCCGCGCTGAACCCCACCCCCATCCCGGCCTTCCCCCTGAAGGGGAAGGTGAGAGGCACGCTGCGCAAACGTTGCTGATCGCTTTCAACAAGCCATTCAACGTGCTCTGCCAGTTCACCGACGGGGCGGGCCGGGCGACGCTCGCGGATTTGGTGAGGGTGCCCGGGGTCTATCCCGCGGGCCGACTCGACTACGACAGCGAGGGGCTGCTCCTCCTGACGGACGACGGCGCGTTGCAGAAGCGCATCGCCGATCCGCGCCACCGGATGGAGAAGCGCTACCTTGCGCAGGTCGAGCGCGCGCCCGGCGAGGCCGCGCTCGAACACCTGCGGCGGGGAGTGAAACTTTCCGGCGGCATGACGGCGCCCGCCGGCGCGCGGCTCGTCGCGGAGCCCGAGTGGCTCTGGCCGCGCGAGCCGCCCATCCGCTACCGGAAGAACGTCCCGACGGCGTGGCTCGAGTTGACGCTCACCGAGGGCCGCACTCGCCAGGTGCGGCGCATGACGGCCGCGGTGGGACACCCCACGCTGCGGCTCATCCGCGTGGCGATCGGGCCGTGGGGACTCGACGCGCTGAAGCCCGGGCAGTGGCGGGCTGAGGACAGCCGCCCCCGGTAGCGCGCCTTGCTTCGTTTTTCCCGGGAGACCGCGCGCTGGTTTGACATGAGGACGCTCGACGGAAAGACGGTGACGAGGGGGCCGGCACGAAACACGGTCGTGATGCAAAAGCGCGGTGATCGGTGGCTCATTGTCCAGTTTCACAACTCACCGACGCCCAAGCCGCCTGCCGGGGCGCCGGCTGCCTCCCCATCGCGTTGAGTGTGCGCGATCCTGCGCGATTGACGCTGCGCCCCTCGCGGCATAGATTGCGGGGTCTCGAAAAGACCGGCGTTGAAACGCGTGACAGGGCGAACGCATGGAAAAGGAACTCGTGGGGAAATACACGGTGCCCGGCATCGGCTTTGGCACGCTCGGCAATACGGGCGGTGCCGGGGCTGCACCCCGCGATTCGCGCAATCGACGTCCTCGAGCCGAACCCGCTGACGGGCCGGCCGGTCGAAGGGCACCCGAGGGAACGGGTGACCGGGCGTGGCGCCCGCGGCTGCGTCGCGCTGCATCGGTACGTGGAAGAGCTCGATACCGCCTTCGTCCTCGCCATTCGCGGTCGGAGGGAACCCGGCTACGAGCGAGAGGTCCCTTGAGCGCGGGCGCCTGCCCTGTCAGCGTGTTCCCGGCCGCTTGCGGAAAAGTGAGCCCACCATGACGAGTTCAGCCGAGCAATTCCCGGGCGCCGGCGGCAGCCTGCTCGCCGCCCGCCTCGAGCGGCCCGAAGGCACGCCGCGCGCGCACGCGCTCTTCGCCCACTGCTTCACCTGTTCCAAGGACACGCTCGCCGCGGCCCGGGTGAGCGCCGCCCTCGCCGCCGCCGGCTTCGCCGTGCTGCGCTTCGACTTCACCGGGTTGGGCGGCAGCGCGGGCGATTTCGCCAACACGAGCTTCTCCTCCAACATCGCCGACCTCGTGGCGGCGGCCGACTGGCTGCGCGCCCGCCACGCGGCGCCGCAGCTCCTCGTCGGGCACAGCCTCGGCGGCGCGGCGGTGCTCGCGGCGGCGGCACGGATTCCGGAGAGCCTTGCCGTCGCCACCATCGGCGCGCCGTTCGACCCGGCGCACGTCGCGCAACTCATCGCGCCGGCGCGCGCGGAAATCGAGGCGGCCGGCGAAGCGGAGATGGAGCTTGCCGGGCGGCGTTTCCGCGTGCGCAAGCAGTTCCTCGACGACATCGCCGCGCAGCCGCAGCGCGAGGCGATTGCCGGACTGCGCCGCGCGCTGCTCGTCTTTCACTCGCCCGCCGACACGACGGTCGCGATCTCGAACGCCGCCGAAATCTACGCCGCGGCGAAGCACCCGAAGAGTTTCGTCTCGCTCGACCGCGCCGATCACCTGCTCACGCGCAAGGAGGACGCCGCCTACGTCGCGACGGTGCTCGCCGCGTGGGCGAGCCGCTACCTGCCCGGGGAGGCGACCGCGGCCCGCCGGCCGGGTGCCCCGGGCGTGGTGCGCGTGACGGAAGCCGGGACCGGCCGGTTCGCGCAGGAGATCGTCGTCGGCCGCCACCGGCTGATGGCCGACGAGCCGGCGGCGCTCGGCGGCGAGGACCTCGGCCCCTCGCCCTACGATCTCCTGCTCGCGGGGCTCGGCGCGTGCACGGCGATGACGCTGCGCATGTACGCGACGCACAAGAAGCTGCCGCTGGAGAAAGTGAGCGTCGAGTTGAAGCACGGCAAGATCCACGCGGAGGATTGTGCGAGCTGCGAGACCAAGGAGGGGAAGATCGACCGCATCGAGCGCTCGATCGACATCGCCGGCGCGCTCGACGAGGCCGAGCGCAAGCGCCTGCTCGAGATCGCCGACCGCTGCCCGGTGCATCGCACGCTGCATTCGGAAGTATCGATCGAGACCCGCGAGGCGGCGCGAAAGGCTTGAACCACCGCTTCGCGTTCGATCCGCGGATCGCGCACGGGCGCGAGCGGGCCCGCCCGCAACCCGCTACTCGGGCCCGACGAACCCGATGTAGGCGCCGCAGGCGTGCGCCGGCGCGACGAGCATCGCGTGCTCGCCGGTGTCACGCACCCCCCGCGCGGGAGGCGGCATGCCGTGCCGCTCCATCCAGCGCGCGGCGGCGCCCATGCTCGTCGTGCGGAAGAGCGCCTGGAACGGGCCTTCGCCGCGGCGCTCGAGCGATTCGGCGGCCGGCCCCGGCGCGTAAGGGTGCGCGATGGTGAGGCCGGCGGCGCCGTACTGGAAAACCGCCATGTGCGACATGATGACCGTGCCCTTGTACATTCGCGGCGCGGGCGCGCCGAGCACCTTCGCGTAGAGCGCGACCGACGCTTCGAGGTCGTTCACGACGATATAGACGCGTTCGAGGAAGCGCACGCCGTTCGGGTGCGGCCCCGCGGCGGGGGTGTGCGCGCGGCGCTCCTCCATCGGGGTGAGATGCTGGATGAAAAAGACCGGCAGCGGGTTCCCCGGCCCGAGTCGCGCGGCCTTCCACCGGAACTCGTGCCCGTCATCGACGATGCGCCGGCCGTCGAGCGGATCGGTCACGTCCACGCCGCGACCGCGCATCGCCGCGACGTCGGCATCGAGGTCGTCGCTTTGCACGATGACGTAGCGGATGCCGCCGCCCGCCGCGACGAAGCCGGGCAGATCCGTACCCCAGCTTCCCGCGCCCGCGCTCGCCGCCCGTTCCTCCGCGGGATCGCGGATCGCGAGGAGCTCGACGTAGTCCTCCTCGTTGAACGCGATCGCGTTGTGGGTACCCTTCCCGGGATGCACGCCTCCTGGCTGGATGTTGAAGCCCATGCGCCGGTAGGCATCCGCGCCCCGCTCGAGGTCCGGAACGCAGATCATCAAGTGGTCGATTCGAACGAACATGCGGGCAGGTTAACCGAAGCACGAACCGGATGCACGCCCGGGGCCGTGCGGCACCCGCTGCCGCTCACGCCCGCTTCGGCAGCCCCCCCATCACCCGCAGCACCTCGATGAACGCGGAGCTGTCCATGTCACCCAGCCCCTGCTGGTAGGCCGCCTGCTGGAGCTGCGTCCACAGGCTCGCGACCGGCATCGGCACGCCGAAGCGGTGCCCCTGCTCCAGCGCGAGGCGACCGTCCTTGAGCGAGGTCTTCACATGCCCCTCGGGCGTGAAGTCCCCGCGCAGCATCTTCGGGCCCTTGTCGATCATCGTCTTCGAGCTGCACGCGCCGTCCTGCACGACCTTCAACAGGTTCTCGGCGTCGAGCCCGGCCTTCTGGCCGAACACGAGCCCTTCGGCGAGCGCGAGGCGGTTGCCGAAGAGGATGAGGTTGATGACGAGCTTCGTCATCGCGCCCGAGCCGGCCGGGCCCATGTGGTAGGCCGAGCGGGCGAAGCCGGCGAAGAGCGGCGCGCACGCCGCGAACGCTTCCGCCGTTCCGCCCGCGATGACGATGAGATCCTTCTTCCACGCCATGGCGCTCGTGCCGCTCACCGCCGAGTCGAGGAATCCGATGCCCCGCTTCGCCAGCTCGGCGCCGAGCTTTTCCGAATCCTCCGGCCGCGACGTGCTCGCATCCGCCACGATCAGGCCCGGCGCCGCGCCCTCCGCGATGCCGCCTCGCCCGAGGACGACTTCGCGCACGATGTCGCTCGTCGGGAGCGAGGTCACCACCCAGCGCGCGCCCTTCGCCGCGGCCGCGGGCGACTCCACCGGTGTCCCGCCGCGCTCGTGGAGCTGGCGCCCGCGCGCTTCATCGATGTCGAAGCCCTGCACCTTGAAGCCGCCCTGGATGAGATGGTGCGTGAACGCCGATCCCATCAGTCCCATGCCCACCACACCCACGCGGTCGCTCATGCGCGCACTCCTGTCACGACGATGTTGTCGAGGGGCCGATGATGCCACAGCACCGGCGAGTGCCGGTCGGACGCGGGCACCGCCCGGATCGCGAAGAGCAGCGATGGGCCAACCCCATCCCCACCTCAACCCTCCCCTTGAAGGGGAGGGAGCCGGTTTCACCCTGCCCGGCGCGCTTCGTGTTCGCCGCGCAATGCCCGCCGGGGGCGCGCTAGGTTCGCAGGCTCCCGGCGAGCCGGTCGACGCCCTCGGCGAGCCGCTCCACGCCGGAAGCGAAGCACCAGCGCACGAAACCCTCGCCTTCGGGCCCGAAGGCAACCCCGGGCGCGAGACCGAGCTTCGCTTCGGCGACGAGCTTCTTGCAGAACGCGAGGCTGTCGGTCATCCCGTCGATGCGCAGGAACGCGTACATCGCCCCCGGCGGGCTCGCCGCCTGCACTCCCGGAATCGCGTTGAGGCGCGGGATGAGGAAGTCGCGCGCGCGCCGGTAACGCTCGACCGTGTGCGCGATCACCGGCTCGCCCGATTGCACCGCCGTGAGACCCGCGCGCTGGATGAACGGCGGCACGCAGGAAGTGTTGTACTCGATCAGCTTCCCGATCTGGATCGCGAGCGGCGGCGGCGAGACGAGCCACCCGATCCGCCAGCCGGTCATCAGCCACGACTTGGAGAACGTGTTGGTGCTGACGAGGCGCTCGCCCGGTTCCGCGATGTCGAGAAAGGACGGCGCGGCCTTCCCCTCGCCGAAGTAGAGCCGGTCGTAGGCGTCGTCGGCCACGACCCAGATGCCGAGGCGGCGGCAGTGGTCCAGGATGACCCGCTGCGCCTCGCGCGTGATGGTCCAGCCGGTCGGGTTGTTGGGCGAGTTGACGTAGAGCGCGCGCGTGCCGGGCGTCAGCGCCGCGAGGAGCCGATCGAGGTCGAGCGTCCAGCCCGATGGCGCGAATGCAAGCGGCACGCATTCGACCCGCGCTCCCAGCACCTTGGGAATCTCGACGAGATTCGGCCAGAGCGGGGTCACTTCGACCACGCGGTCGCCCGGGCCGGCGAGCGCCTGCGTCGCGAGCATGAGCGCCGACATCCCGGAGCTCGTGACGACGATGCTCTCGACCGCGACGGGACGGTGCAGGCCCGACAGGTAGGTCGAGAGCGCCGCGCGCAGTTCCGGGATGCCGTGGTTGTGGGTGTAGAAGGTCTCCCCGGCCTGCAGCGCCGCGATGCCCGCTCGGCGGATGAACTCGGGGGTCAGCTCGTCGGGCTCGCCGAACCAGAAGGCGAGGACGTCGCCGCGGCCGAGGCTCGCGTTCGCCACCTCGCGGATCCTGGAGGCGCGCAGGCGGAGCACCGCCTCGCGGGCCGTGAGCTCGTTGGGAGGCGTGGCGATCCCGGGGAGGCTCATGCCGCCGCCCAGGGATCGACGACGGGCACTTTCAGGTCCGCGAAATGCCGGGCGTTTCGTGTCGCGAGCGTCGCATGCCGCGCGAGCGCGATGCCGGCGATCTGCGTGTCGCGCATGTCCACCGACCGGCCGGCGCGGCTCCGCTCGGCGGCAAGCGACGCCGCCTCGGTCGCGGCCGTGCCGTCGAAATCCAGCACCCGATTCTCCAGGTCCTCCTCCAGCAATCGCGAGAACGCCGATTCCAGCGCAGCCCGGCGCCGGCCCCGGGGAAGCGACGCCAGCCCGACGCGCGCCTCGAAGAGCGTGACGCTGGTGATCCACACGGACTCGGCCGGCTGGCGGTCGAGCCAGGCGACGACCCTCGCTTCGGGCGGCGTGCGCATCAGCGCCGAAAGCACGTTGGTGTCGAGAATGATCATTTGCCGAAGTGCGCCGATATCGGGCGTTCCCCGCGCAATTCGGGCAGCTCCCCGGTAAGCCCGGCTTTCCGGAAGCGCGCCGCGATGCGGGAGCCGAGCGCGGTCGCCGGGCGCCGGTCCTGCTTCGTGGCGTCTCGCTGGATGTGGCGAACTTCCTCCTCCATGTTGCGGCCGTGCCGCTCGGCCCTGCGCTTGAGGCGGGCTTTCACGTCGTCTCGGACGCCTCGGCGCGGCGGAGGAAATCGCGGCGATGGTCCTCGCCGTGGCTGCGAACGCCTGCATGACGGGCCAGACCGTTGCCGTGAACGGCGGGCTCACCTTCAACTGAGCGGTGGCCCGCTGCAAGGGCTTCAGGGATTGCCGCGGAGACGCAGAGATCACAGAGAAAAATCGCTCAGCGTCGAGACGGCGAATATCGCGAGGAATGAACCTGTGGAGAATTGGCCGCCGGTGAACGCCGATAAATCGGTGGGTTACAGGCACCAACTCATTCAAGTTGCGAGTGACGGCCATGACCCCCGTCCGTCCCTCCGATTCCGCGACGCTCATCGGCGTTTATCGGCGTTCATCGGTGGATGAACTGCCGCTTTGGGGATGAATAGGCGGGGTCTACTGGAAAGTCCCACCGAGGCCCGCCACTCTCCGCGGCCTCTGCGACTCCGCGGCTGAACCATGCCGGCTCACTGCGGCTGCAGCCCGATCTGCTTCGCGATCGCCGCCTGGTGCGCGACATCCTGCTCGAGGAACGCCCGGAACTCCGCGGGCGAATTCCCGACCGGGAAGTAGAAGGCCTCCGCGAGGAACTTGCGCGCCGCGGGCGACGCGAGCGCCTTGATCGTTTCCGCGCTCACGCGATTCACGATGGCGGCCGGCGTGCCCGCGGGAAAATACACGCCGTGATAGCAGGTGTAGTCGTAGCCGGCAAGGCCCGCTTCGTGAAAGGTCGGGACGTCGCCGAGCGCCGGCACGCGCCGCGGGCCCGCCAAACCGAGGGCGCGGAGTCGGCCCTGCTGCATGTACGGCAGCGCGAACGAGGGGCTCACGAACATCAGCTCGACGTGGCCGCCGACGAGATCGGCGAGCGCCGGCACGTTGCCCTTGTAAGCGACGTGCGTCAGCTTGATCCCCGCCATCGCGGCGAAGAGCGCGCCCGTGACGTGCTGCGGGCTGCCGACGCCCGCTGAGGCGTAGTTCAACTGCCCCGGGCGGGCCCTGGCGAACGCGATGAACTCCTTCACCGAGCGCACCGGGAGCGAGGCGTGGACGGCGAGGAGGTTGCCGGAAGTGACCGTGAGCTGGGTGATCGGCGCGAAGTCGGCGAGCGTGTCGTACGGGAGCTTCCTGTAGTAGGCGACGTTCGACGAGTGCGCGCAGTTGGCGATCAGCATGGTGTAGCCATCGCGCGGGGCGCGGGCGACGATCTCGCTCCCGATCGTGCCGCTCGCGCCGGGCCGGTTGTCGTACACGAACGGCTGCCCCAGGCCTTCGGCAAGGCGCGGGGTGAACGAGCGCGCGAGGATCTCGACCGGCCCGCCGGCCGGAAACGGCACGACGAGCCGGACGGGCTTGACGGGGTACGGCGGGTCGGCGGCAAGGGACGGCGCCGCCAGGTATTGCGCGGTCACGCTCGCTGCGGCGAGCGCGTGGCACCACGAAGGCTTCTTCGCTCTCACGTTCCCCCTCCCCGGCGGCCCGGTGCGGCGCGGCGGCTGCCGGGGACTATCGTGCCACAACCTCGGGCGGCGCGGCGCCCGTGGCGCGCCCGCCCCCCGCACCGGGCGCGGCTAGCGGCGGCGCTTGCGCGCGCTCGCGCGCGGCGCGTGCCGTTCCTGCGAACGGGCTATCGCTTCGCCGCTTTGCCCGTCGAGCTTCGGCTGGACGTTGTCGTCGATCCACTTCTGGTCCCACCATTCGACCGGCAGGATGGCGACCCCGTTGAGATACACCCCGTAGTGCAGGTGATCGCCCGCGGCAAGCCCCGTCTCCCCGGTCCGGCCGAGAATCTGGCGCTGCCTGACCGGTTCGCCCACCTTGACCTCGATGGCGCTCAGGTGACCGTAGAGCGTGTAGAGCCCCAGCCCGTGGTCGAGGATGACGGTATTGCCGTAGATGCCCATGTCGCCCACGAACGCGACCGTGCCGCTGTTGGCCGCCTCGACCGGGTAATGCCTGGTGACGGAGAGATCGTAGCCCAGGTGATAGGCGTGGTCGATCGTCTCCCCGTCGTGGGTATAGGTCCGGGCGTCGGCGAAATTGGCTTCGACCTGGGAGTTGCTCAACTGGCTGAACGCGCCTCGCCACAGTATCGCCGGGCTCGCCTTCTTCGTGATCGCGGCGATTCGCTCTTCGTTCTCCTTTCTCATCCCCTTGTTGACCCGCAGGAAGATCTCCTTGGGGGTCCCCTGCCGCGCGCCCTCGTCGCGCAGCAGCGGCGCGATCTTGTTCTGGATGAAGGCGTCGGAAATGGCGATGGTGCTCTTCCGGTACCGTACGTTCTTCAGCTCGTAGACGAGCCGCATCTCCCGGGTGTTGCCGGCCCGGTCGGTGGCGACGAGCGCCGCCCTCGCGTCGGCCGGCAGGTCGTAGGGATGGGCGAAGATGACGACATGGCGATCCGGATGGTCCTTCACCTGGCCCGGGTAGCCCGGAAAGAAATACTCCCCGATCCTCACGCCGCTCGTCGCCGTGTCGGCCGAGGGCTTGTAGACGAGCATCCCGGCGCCGCCGAAGTTCACGTAGCGATCGTCGGCGATGAGCTCCAGCGTGGGCGGGGTGACGTCGATCGTCAGATTCTTCCGGATGCTCATTTCGTTGCCGCGGAAAAGATTCCACAGCGAGCGATCCCGCGCGGTGACGTGCAGGACCGCGGGGCCTTCCTTCACTGCGGCAAGTTTCGCGGCCAGGCTCACCGCGATCTTCTTCTCGGCCACCGCCTCGGCGTAGTGCTCCGAGGCGAGCGTGTGCTCGGTGCCACCTGCCGAGAGCGTCGCGGTGACCGCCAGCAGCCCGGATCCGCGATCGGCGACCACGATCTCCATCGGCGCCCGGCCGAGCACGCCGGAGTCCGGCCTCAGCTCGATTCGCGGCGGGTCGCGCTCGAAGCGCGGCGCGAGATACCACCCGCCGGCGGCAAGCCCCGCGACGAGGACGAGAGTGAGGGCGAGAATCGCCCGGAAACTGCCGGGGGCGCGGGATTCGGCGGCGCTCATCTTTCGGGTGAGTCGGGGTCAGGGAACGCGCGTCGTCCCGGCTTGGGCCCTTGCCCTGGCCTCGGCATCCGCGCTGGCCTTCGCCTCCGCTTCGCCTCGGCGTCGTCGCCCGGCGGCGGGGCCTCGTCGCACGCCACGAACCCGGCCAGTGCCGCCTCTGCAAAAATCGATCCCGGACTGCGATTCATCGCGAACGTCCCACGTTTTTGTTCAGACGAGGGCAGGATTGTATTGGGCGCTCCGGCGCGAATCAAATCCGACCGATCCGCCGTTGCGACGGTGGAGGGCGGTGGCGCGTCGCCGACTGGACTCTCTGCCCGCCCCTCCCCCACAACCTGCCCCTGTTCGCTCACAACATCCGCTGCGATATGATGCGCGGGGAGTCCTCGGGACCCGCCCCGGTCGTGGGCAACGGCGAGGAGAAGGACCAATGGCCATATCCCTGCCCGACAAACCGATATTCATCGTCGGTCAAGAGCGATCCGGCACCACGCTGCTCATGGCAATGCTCGGCTGTCATCCCCGCGTGGCGGTCCCGGAGGTGGCGTGGTGGTATCCCCGCTTTCGCGGCTATCTGCATACCTACGGCGATCTCGACTCCGGGGAAAATCTGCGAACGCTCGCGAACGAGATGATCTTCGGCCTGATGGTTCCCTTCTGGGGAATGCCTGCAAACCCGAGAACGATCGCCGACGAGGTGATTTCGAATCTCAGGGAGCGGTCGTTCGCGGGCATCTACTGTTCAATGCTGGAACGCTACGCACGCTGGGTCGGCAAACCCCGCTGGGGAGAAAAGACGCCGAACAACGTGTTCTATGTCAGGGAGATTCTGGAGGATTTTCCCGGCGCCCAGTTCCTGTGCCTGACGCGCGATGCGCGCGATGTGGCGGCAGACGCGATAAGGTCGAGTTTCGGTCCCACCAATGCCTACGCGGCCGCGAAGGAATGGAAGTTCGGGCAGCAGACGATACAGAGACTGCGCGCGAATCTGCCGTCGGCGGCGTGGCTCGATATTCATTACGAGCGGCTCGTGAATGAACCCGAAGACACGCTGCGGCTGGCGTGCGGGTTTCTGGGAGAGGAATATTCAAACGGCATGCTCGATTTCCATCGTGCTTCGATCGCGCGGAACCGCGCGAGGATTCGCGACCATAGCGCTCTGGGCGGGCCGGTCACCACTCGTTACGTTGGAATATACAAGGAGCAACTGAGCATTCGTGACCAGCGCATAGTCCTGGGCGTGGCTGGGCCGGAAATGAAGACCGAGGGGTATACCAGTGACCTGGAGCCTCTCGTGCTGGAGGCGGAGGAGGCCGCGTATCAGGATGAACTCGATGGCCGTTATCGCGCGGCCATGCTCGACGGGCCGGGCGGTCGCCAGCACGTTTGGGAAAGCTACAACGACTGGCTGGCAGACCAGAGGGAGGCGCGGCGAAAGCGCGGCGTATGGCGCGAATCGGACATCCCCCGGGACGGCATTGTCGGGCATGAGCATGAAGACCTGATGACGGGCGTGCGCGCGCCCGCTCGATGGAAAAGGCGCTTTTCCTTCAAGCCCCGTTTCGCCTGATCGCGAAGGTTTCGCCGCGGGATGGGCCATGGGGCGGTTGGCGCCAGCCCGGATTGGCGAGCGGATCGACGAAGCGGGGTACTCGACATCGTTGTCCGGGACAACCACCATGCGGTCATTACGCACCAGCCACGCAGGCTCTCTCGTTCACCGGATGTTCTCCGCGGTGGCGGCGGCTTGCGCCCTCGTCTTCCCGCAACACGCCGGCGCGCAGTATCCGCAAAAGCCGGTGCAACTCGTCGTGCCGTTTGTGGCGGGAGGGACACCGGATTTCATCGCGCGCGTGCTCGAACCGGGACTTTCCAGTCAGTTGGGTCAGCGCGTCTTCATTGACAATCGTCCGGGTGCGGGGGGGTTGATCGGAACGGAATTCGCGGCGAGGGCGGCCCCGGACGGCCATACCCTGGTCGTCGGCGGTAATACCACGTTTTGCGTGACACCCGCCCTGCAGCATCGCAACAAGAGATACGACGTCATGGAAGACTTCGTCCACATTGCGCTGCTTGCCGAGGCACAGCTTCTCCTGGTGTCCCATCCGTCGTTGCCCGCGAGAAATATCCGTTCGCTGGTCACCCTGGCAAAGCGCCATCCCGGCAAACTGACGTACGCCTCCTCGGGAAACGGAACATCTCCGCACATCCTCGGCGAGTTGTTCAAACATGCGACCGGCCTCGGCGTGCAGCATGTTCCATACAGAGGCGGACCACAGGCATGGACGGCGGTAATCAGCGGAGAAGTCGCGTTGGCGGTGGGGCAGGTGAACCAGGCCATGCCGCACCTGGGCGCGGGCCGGGTCAGGGCTTATGCGGTGTTTGGAGGCAAGCGGTCGCCGGCTCTGCCGGACATCCCGACCTTTCAGGAAAGCGGCATCGAAGGACTGCGTGTCTCGGTTTGGTACTCGCTGGCGACACCCGCAAGAACACCGCCTGCGATCGTGAATCGGCTCAACACGGTGGTCAACGCGTCGCTTTCCGCACCCGATGTCAAGGCCGCGTTGCATCGCGCAGGGCTCACCGCTTATTCGGCGACCGTGCAGGAAACGACAGGTTTCGTCAGGGCGGAGATTCCGCGTTGGCTCGAGGCCGTCCGGATTTCCGGCGCCAAAGTCGACTAGTATCGAGACTCGCTGGATTCGCAACATCCTGCGCACGGGCAGAGTCGTTTCGAAATCAGTTTGCGGCGCTTTCGATTCAGCGGCCCAGGTGCGCCGCCACCTGCTCCCGCTCGTGACCAAGCTCCACACTGGTTCCAGAAATCGAACGGGCGCTTTCCGTTGTAGGCCGGCACGTGGTCGAGCGCACTTGCGCGGAGGAACTGCTGCCGGTTGCGAGCGGCCAGCGCGAGATCGTGTTTCGGGCCGGGCAATGGGAAGCGATCGACCAGCTCGTGAACCGGCGCGGGCGCGCGCTCGTCGTGCAGCGCACCGGCTGGGGCAAGAGCATGGTCTACTTTGTCGCGACCGCGCTGCTGCGCAAGGACGGAGCCGGTCCCGCGCATCGTTTCACCGCTGCTCGCCCTGATGAGGAACCAGATCGAGGCCGCCGAGCGCCTCGGTCTTCGGCCCGCCACCATAAACTCGGCAAACACCCAGGACTGGGGCGCGGTAAAGCGCGCGCTGTTCTCGGACGGCATCGATCTCTTGCTGGTCTCCCCGGAGCGCCTCGCGAACGACGAGTTCGTGAGCAGCGTCCTGCTGCCCATTGCATGACGGATCGGGCTACTCGTCGTGGACGAGGCGCACTGCATGTCCGACTGGGGGCACGACTTTCGCCCGGACTACCGCCGCATCATTCGAGTCCTGCGGCAACTGCCGCGGAACGTGGCAGTGCTGGCAACTACAGCGACGGCCAATCAACGGGTGGCCCGGGACATCGAGACCCAACTCGGTCCCGGATTGCAGGTTCAGCGCGGACCGCTGGCTCGCGAATCGTTGCGCCTTCAGGTTCTGCGGATGCCGAGCGCGGCTGCCCGGCTGGCGTGGCTCGGCGACAACATCAAGGGACTGCCCGGCAGCGGCATCGTCTATACCCTGACGGTACGCGATGCGGACAGGGTGGCGCAATGGCTCACAAGCCGGGGAGTGACCGCTGCGGCTTATCACGCGGCTGTGGCATCGGATCGGCGCGTGGCTCTGGAACGGCGGTTATTGGCCAACGAACTCAAATGCCTGGTGGCGACCACGGCGCTGGGGATGGGCTTTGATAAACCCGACCTCGGCTTCGTCGTGCACTACCAGGCGCCCGGATCCGTGGTGTTCTACTACCAGCAGGTCGGCAGGGCGGGCCGCGGCATCGACGAAGCGTTCGGCGTTCTCATGTCCGGGAAGGAGGACGACGACATCAACGCGTACTTTCGCAACCGGGCCTTCCCGCCGGAACAACACATCGGGGCGATCCTCAAGTTGTTGGAGGCCGCATCCGACGGGCTGACTATCCGCGAGATCGAGCACGTCGTGAACCTGCGCCGGACCCAGATCGAGAAAGTCCTGAAGCTCCTCGTGGTCGAGGATGCTTCGCCGGTGCTGCTGGAAGGCGGCAAGTGGTACCGCACGTCCAATCCGCATGCCATGGACGCGGCACGGATCGAGCACCTTACCCGCCAGCGTGAAATCGAATGGGCCCAGATGCGCGACTACATGGCGTCGCGCTCCTGCCTCATGCAGTTTCTTGGCCGCGCTCTTGATGACGAGGCCGCTGCGCCGTGCGGACGGTGCGCCGTCTGTCTTGGAGAGCCGGTGGTTCCCCTCGACTACCAACCGGGCACCTTGTCGGACGCCTTGCGCTTCGTGCGTCACAGTGAAATGCGGCTCGAACCGAAGAAGCAATGGGCGGCGGGCACCTTTGCGCAGTATGGTTGGCGCGGCTCCAACATTCCCGCTAATCTCCGGAGCGAGGAGGGCCGGATTCTCGCGCGTTGGGGCGAGACCGGCTGGGGGGACATGGTCAGGATGGGTAAGGAAACCGGGCGCTTCTCCGAAGAACTGGTGCAGGCCTCGGTGGAACTCATCCGCGAGCGCTGGCCCCGGGCAGCGGGCATCCGGTGGGTCACCTGCGTGCCGTCGTTGCGCAATCCCGCACTGGTTCCGGACTTTGCCGGCCGGCTGGCGGCGGCACTGCGGCTGCCGTTTCACCCGGTTGTCGTTAAGGTCAGGGAGACCCGCCCCCAGAAGGAAATGGAGAACCGGGATCACCAGTGCCGCAATCTCGATGGTGCGTTTGCCGTGCAACCCGGCTCGGCAGACATCCGCGGCCCCGTGCTTCTGGTTGACGATGTGACGGACTCCGGCTGGACGCTGGCGGTGGCGGCCGCGCTTCTCCGTCAGTCCGGCAGCGGCACGGTATACCCGCTGGCACTCGCGACCGCGGCCGCCGACTGATGCCAAAAGCGATCTCCCCGGACACGGAAGCGGTACTGCTGCTTTGCGGCCGCTTCGGCGAGCGTCGCGGCGACGTCGATCCCCTCTCACCGGGAGAGTACGGCCGGCTGGTGTCGTGGCTGCGCGAACGCGAGTTGAGGCCGTCCGATCTGCTCGAGCGCGGCGCGTCAGGCGAGCTCACCGCGGCGAAGCTCGATCCGGCGCGGATCGACGCGCTGCTCAAGCGGGGCGCGGCGCTGGCGTTGGCAACGGAGAAGTGGCTGCGCACCGGGCTCTGGATCACATCGCGCGGAGACGAGACGTATCCCCGACGATTGAAGAAGAAGCTGGGCCCCGACGCGCCCGCGTTGCTGTACGGTGCCGGCGACCCGGGCCTGCTCGATCTCGGCGGGCTCGCAATCGTCGGTTCCCGCAATGCTACCGAGGAGGTCCTCGAATACACCCGCCGTGTGGCGCGCCGCTGCGCGGTGGAGGGGGTTGCAGTCGTTTCGGGCGGCGCGCGCGGCGTGGATGCGGCCGCGATGCAGGGTGCCTCCGAGGCCGGCGGCAAGGTGATCGGCGTTCTGGCCGACAGCCTGCTCCGCGCGAGCGTCAACCGCGAGAATCGCGTCGGTATCGAGGAGCGCAGATTGGTGCTCGTCTCGCCGTTCAACCCCGTGGCGGGGTTCCACGCCGGCAACGCGATGCAGCGCAACGCCTACATCTACACGCTCGCGGATGCCGCGCTGGTCGTTCAAGCGGACCTTCGCAAGGGCGGCACGTGGAACGGGGCCGTCGAGAACCTCAGGAAAGGCTGGGTGCCCCTCTTCGTCCGCGAGGATGCGACGCTTCCCGGGAACGGCGCGCTTCTGAGCGACGGTGGGCGCGCTTTCCTACCGGATGGCAGCATCAGCGACCTGCTGGCTGCCGAGTCGCCCAGCGTCCCGGCCCCGGCGGAACTGTTCAGTTCGCCGGTGGCAAGCGAACTCCCCGCGACGTACGAGGCCTCGCAAGCGGCCGCGTTTCTGGAGGAGATCCCGAAGCGGCGCATCGCATTCGACAAGCCGGTCCCCTTTACTCCCGTCGGCCTTTACCTCGGCAACGGCGCCCTCGGCCTCGAAGTCGTCGTCGTCGAGTCGGCGCGCAAGTCGACGGCGGGAGATCTGCGAACGGCATGGCGGCTGCGCCACGGGGGCCGCGCGGTTCCAGTTCTGGTGGTCGCGCTCGGGCCGAACGGCGCCGCGATCTGCGGGCCATCGGGAGAGGAACCGCCCGTCGCGGAGGATGTGGATCGGGGGCAGGCAGAAAGGCTCTGCCGCGAGGCGCTCGCGCTGCCTGACCGACACGCCGCGCTGCGGTTCCTGACGCAGGCGCTGCCGTCCCTGGAAACGAAACTCCCGGGCATCCGGAACGAGGGGCTGCTCGCCAGCCACGAGCTTGCCGTCGGCGTGCGGCAGCGGCACGACTGGCGTGCGGCGATCGAAAAGGCGTCGGCGGCGCTGGGGCGAACGGGGGAGCCGTTTCTCCGCGCGCTAGGCTTCGAGGTGGAACGCTGCGACGGCGTGACCTCATTTCTCAAGTCCCGCGACCGCAAGGCCGCGCTCGCGGTGCTGCTCCAGCAATCGGAGGCACCGGAGGCTGGGACCGCGCGCTTCTCCGGGTTGTCGCCCGTGACGTACGCCCTGTCCATTGCCGACAAGGAAAACCTGCCGTACGTCGTGGTCGTGCAGGACGCGCGCATTCGGCTCTACCCCACGGACGTGGGGAAGGGCGTCGGACGGCGCGCGCGGTCCGAGACCTACGTCGAATGCCACGCGAGCCTGCTCCGCGACGAGGACGCGGCCTACCTCTGGCTCCTTTTTTCCGCCGAGGCCCTGGCGAAGGGGGGCACCTTCGAGCAGATTCTCGAGGAATCCGGGCGCTTCGCGGGGAACCCTGCCGACCGGTTGCGCGACCGCATCTACGAACGCGTCGTGCCGCAGCTCGCGCGCGCGGTGGCCGAGGCGCGCCGGGTCCGCAAGCCGACGGCGGAGGACCTCGCGCGAGCCAAACTGAAAGCGCGCGATCGCTTCATAACGCGCATCATGCGGGAGCCGAGGATACTCATCGCGGGAGAAGGCGATGAGCTTGCAGAACCTGCTCGGGATCGGGCAGCTTAAGGAGCATCCGCGGGACGCTGCCGAGATCGGCAGGCTGCTCGCGGCGGCGCAGCGCGGGCTGGCCGATGCGCGAGTCGCCACGATCAGCCCGGAAACGCGGTTCGAGGCCGCCTACCGGGCGATCGCGCAGGTCGGGCTTGCCGCGCTCATGGCGCATGGCTACGACAAACGAATACCGGGCGCGATCCCGGCTCCGGGCAGGAGGGCGTGAACCATGGTTGACAGGCCCGGTGACGTGAACTATGGTTCACAGCCTATCGAGCTGCTCAAGACCGTGGTTTTCGACCGCTGGCTGTCGAAGCTCAGGGATGCGCGCGCGGTGGCGCGCATTCAGGCGCGGCTCGACCGGCTGGCGCTCGGGAACCCCGGGGACGCGAAGCCGGTCGGCGAGAGCGTGACTGAGTTGCGCATAGACTACGGGCCCGGCTACCGCGTGTACTACACCCGGCGCGGCGTGCTGATCGTCGTCCTGGCGTGCGGCGGCGACAAGTCCACGCAGGCAGGGGACATCGCCCGGGCAAAGCAGATGGCAAGAGAACTGAAGGACTGAGACATGGCTGGGCGCAAGATCGCGTTGAGCCGTTACGATACGGCCGACTACCTCAAGACCGAGCAGGACATCGCGCGCTACCTCGATGCGGTCATGGCGGAGGGCGGCGACGATCCCGCGTACGTTGCGCACGCTCTGGGCGTTGTCGCCCGGGCGCGCAACATGAGCCAGCTCGCGCGGGCTGCCGGCATGACCCGCGAGGGCCTGTACAAGGCGCTCTCGCGCGAAGGGAATCCCAGCTTCGCGACGGTGCTCAAGGTCGCAAAGGCGCTGGGGCTGGAAGTCCACTTCAAGCCAACGGCTGGCAAGGCCTGACGAGGTACAGTTATTGAGCGTTCGCAATATGGTGGACGCTCACTTCCCTTCACCCTTCCCCCTTGACGGGGGAAGGTTGGGATGGGGGTGAGAACATCACGAGCGTGCCTGGCATCACCCCCACCCTAACCCTCCCCCGTCAAGGGGGAGGGAATCGATTTTCTTGACACAGTAGAGAGCGGCGCCGGCAGACGCGAAACGAGGAGCTTCGATGACGATCATGACGGGCGGACAGGCGCTGGTGCAGCAGTTGAAGCGCGAGGGTATCGACACGATCTTCGGACTGCCGGGCATCCAGCTCGACTGGATATTCGACGCCATCCATGCGGAGCGCGAGCACTTTTCCCTCTTCCACCCGCGCCACGAGCAGGCATGCGTCTACATGGCCGACGGCTATGCGCGCGTGACCGGGAAGATCGGGCTCGCCCTCGTCGTGCCCGGGCCGGGACTGCTGAACGCCGCCGGCGCGATCGCGACCGCGTATGCCGTGTCCTCGCCCGTGTTCGTCGTCACCGGGAACATCGAATCGAGGAACATCGATCGCGGCAAGGGGCTGCTGCACGAAGTCCGCGATCAGACCGGCATGATGTCGCACGTCACCAAGTACCAGGCGCGCGCGCTGACGCCGGCGGAGGTTCCGAAGCTGGTGCACGAGGCGGTGCGGGCGCTTTCCACGGGCCGGCCGCGGCCGGTCGAGCTCGAGATTCCGCCCGACGTGCTCGAGGCGAAGGGCGAAGTGTCCCTCGTCGATCCCGAGAGTTTCGAGCGTCCCGGACCGGTCCCGGATCTCGTCGAGAAGGCGGCACGCCTGCTGGCGACGGCGAGGCGCCCCATGATCTTCTCCGGCGGCGGGGTCATCCGCAGCGCCGCTTCGGCGGAGCTTGCGCGGCTGGCGGAGCTGCTGGAAGCCCCGGTCGTCATGAGCGTCAACGGCAAGGGCGCGCTGTCCGATCGCCACGAGCTGGCGCTGCCGTTGCGCGGCCTGCCGGTCGTCGGCCCGGAGGCGGACCTGGTGCTGCTCGTCGGCACGCGCTTCGTGCAGGGCCTCATGAGCCAGGTGTTGCAGCCCTGGGTGGCGGGGAAAACGCTGATACACCTCGACATCGACCCCGCGATGATCGGGAACACGTACGAGACGGCGCTCGCGCTGGTTGGTGATGCACGCAAGGGCCTCGCCGCGCTCGCCGACGCCATCGGGCGGCGCCCGGCGGGACGCGAATCGCGCCGCGCGGAGCTCGCCGCGCTGAAGCGCTTCCTTGAAGCGGACGCGCGCAGGCAGTCCCCGCAGGCCGACTACGCCTACGCGATCCGCGACGCGCTTCCGGACGAAGGCGTGTTCGTGCAGGAATCGACGCAGGTCGGCTACTGGTCGGCCGCCGCCTATCCCGCGTATCGGCCTTGCACCTATCTCACTTCCGGCTACCAGGGGACGCTCGGCTACGGCTTCGCCACGGCGCTCGGCGCGCAGGTGGGGTTGCCCGATCGCCCGGTGGTGTCGATCAACGGGGATGGCGGCTTCGCCTACAACGTGGCGGAGCTCGCGACGATGGTCCAGCACCGGATACCGCTCACGGTCGTCGTCTTCAACGACAACGCCTACGGCAACGTCAAGCGCTACCAGGAGACACGCTTCGGCGGGCGCACCATCGCCTCCGACCTGCACAACCCCGACATGTTGAAGCTCGCCGAGGCATACGGGCTGGAAGCGCGGCGCGCGCGTTCTCCCGCCGAGCTGAAGGCGACCCTCAAGGAAGTGCTCGAACGCCGCGAGCCGGTGCTGATCGAGGCGCCGGTCCCGCCGATGCCGGCGGTGAATTTCCGTCCGTACGTGCGCGAGGATGCCGCGGTGGCCGGATAGCGTAAGACCGGAGCGCGGCGGGCCGCGAAACGCGGCCCGTCACCAACACGGAACTCTGCCACGAACGCGAGCAGGTGACGGCGGGCTGCCTGGGACCCGGGAGAGTACGCCTGCAACCGCCGCCCGGCTTCGGCTGCGTGAGCGAATCAGCTTCGTAACCGGCCTGTCGCAGGATCTCAACATGCATTCGCCCGAGGTTTTCATCGAGCTTGACGGCGAAGCTCATCGCAGCGGAACGAGTTCCTCCTCGCGAGCGAGGGCCGCCGCGTACGCAATGGCTGCCCTCACGTCTTCAAGCGTCAGGGGCGGGTACTCGGCCACGATCTGCTCGGCAGTGACTCCTTCGGCAAGGTTGTCGAGGATGACGGCCACCATGATGCGGGTCCCCTTCACGCACGGCTTGCCGTGGCAGATGTTTGGATCTGCGGCGATGCGATGGAGCCAGCGCAGTGCCGCGAGCGACAACGCATGGGCTGCGTTATAGGCCAAGTCGAACCGACTCTCGTGACTGAGCATGGCCTTGCCGGCGTCTGTCAGCCGCGCATTTCCCGAGCGCAGCAAGCCGTCGATCTCCGCCTGCGCTCCCGGTTCGGCCTTGAGCTGGCGGGCACGCACCAGATTGTCAAGTTGCGGCAGCGGCATCTTCGTTGCCAATCAGCAGAATGCGCTCGCCCGCCAGAACTTTCGCGAGGAACGGGTTACTTGCCGTCCGGCGGCGCTCGAACTCCTTCGACGTATAGAGCGTGGGGCTCACCTTGCGCCCCAGCCTGATTTCGGCTTCCTCCAGTGCCTTGTACACTTCTTCGAGGGCCAAACGATCGGCCACGATCAACACGTCAATGTCGCTCTGTGCGCGGTCGGTGCCCTTGGCGATTGAGCCATACACCCAGGCTACGCGTATGCGATCGGCGAGCGGCGCCAGCGACTCCCGCAGCGCCTCGGCGGGTCCGAGCGTCTTGAGTGCGATGCCGCGCAGCTCCTCGAAGATCGGTGCGGCGCGGTTGGCCTGGTAGTGTTTCTGGTTTCCAACGCGCCTGACCGTAACGAGCCCGCTTTCGGTGAGGCGTTGAAGTTCCCGCTGCACGGCTCCCGATCCGCCCTTGACGAGACCGATCAGCTCCGTCGCGAAAAAGCTCCGCTCAGGCTGGCCGAACAGCAGTCCGAGCACCCGCTGCTGAGTGCCGGAGAATAGTACGCCTGCGAGGCTTGCTCCACGACCCGTCCGCGAACGCCGGGTTGCCTTCGGTGAGGCAGATCTCCGTATACCCATATTGGGCATTCTACTACCCAATTTGGGCATATACCAAGCCACGCCATGGACGCCCTACCTCAGCGTTAGCCTAACCTCCACAGTTGGCGGTCACATTCGCTGACTTTGGTCTGCAAGTCCTTGAAAGAATGGTGGCCGGGGACGGAATTGAACCGCCGACACAAGGATTTTCAGTCCTCTGCTCTACCAACTGAGCTACCCGGCCACAGTACTGCCACAACTCGACCTGCTGCTGCCTGCTTCGCCCGCCGACACGAGGATCACGGACTCGAACACAACCACCCTGGCTGCTTCGCATCCACCCCTCCTGAAAGGAGGGCAAGGTTCTGTGCTCCGCCAGTGTGCCGTTGGGGCGGTGCCCGCCAGCGGAAAGCGCGCAATGTAATCGTCAATCGCCTTGATCGTCAAGAAGAATTCCCCGTCGCCGCGCCGCTCGCTGTGCATCTGCCGTCAAACGGGCGCGCTCTGCCGGGCGCACCAAAAAAAGGGGGCCGGCGACGCGGCCCCCGGCGCAGGCTCGCCCTCCGCGGGTCAGGCGCGCGCCCTCCTCCTCCTCGAGAAGCCCATGGCGCCCAGCGCGGCGGCGAGCAACGCGGCGCTCGCCGGCGCGGGAGCCTCGACGGTAGGCCATTCGCGAATGACGAGCTCGCCTTCGCAAAACTCCTTCGCTGCGCAGATCACTCTCTTGTCGATGAACACGATCGTGCCGGGCTCGAAGTCGAACCCGTCAAACTCGATCGTGTTGCCGGATATCGTGCCCTCGAGCCTGCCGCGGTCGCCGTCCGGCGAACGCCAGATGATGACACCGACCTGCCACACGAAACGGCCGAGATCGCTGGTACGAACGATCACTTCGTGCCAGTCGGTCCAGTCAAGACCCGGCAGGTCTTCCTGCCCGACGACGAGATACTCCCTGATGGCAACCACTTCCTCCGGTTTGATCCGCCTGATGCCGAACGTCTTGCTCCAGTTCGGCGCCTGCGGATGCGCGGCAATGCCGACCGGCGCGGTGGCGCTGCCGACTTCGCAGGTAAGACTGATCCCCGGCGTGTCGGGCGGCCCGCACGCGACCGCTGACGCAAACTGACCAGGGCCGTCCGGACCCATGCCGACCGGGTGCGCCGCTGCCGGTGCCGCGCATAGCGCCAGGCCGGCGGTCATCGCCCGGAGCATCCCTCGCAGTGCGAACATGACACCCTCCTCTGCCTCCCCGGATCACCGAGGCAACGACCGGAAATCCCGATCGGGCCGGCGCGCCGCATCGCAGAACGAGACACACCTGCAACATGCCGGAAGCATGTGGGGGGCGGCATGGATGATTACTGCATATTTCGGGCCAGTTCGCTTTTCCGCAAACTTTCAACGGCTTGGAAAACAAGCCCGCAGGCGGGTGTAAATTCCGTTGACAAATCCGCGGCCCGCGGCGCCTCCCGCCTGCGCTCCCGGCCGCGGGAATCCCGGATTCCACCGGGAATTCAAAATGTTACCGCGATACTTCACGCTGTAAATAATTCCGACAAGCCACGCGCCCTACCACGCGGCCTCCAGCGTCTCCGCGAGCATCCCGGGCTCGCGCGAGAATTCCCGCTTCGGGTCGGCATTGAAGTTCCGCAGCGCGTGCTCGACCAGCCGCGGCAAGATCGCGCGATCGACGCCGAGCGCCGAAAGCCTGACCGGCATGCCCACGGCGCGAAACGTCGCGTCGAAATGATCGGCCACGGCGTGCGGTGCCCGCTCGAGGGCCGCGCCGGCCGGGGGAAGGTCGAGAGCGCGCGCGACGCGCGCAAGCGCCTCCGGGTCGCGCCCGCCGAGCCGCCGCGTCACCGTACCCATCAACGCGGTGTAGGCCTCGCCCTGCCGGACGTGCCCGCTCATCGCGATGAGCGCCGTGGAGAGCGCGTAGGCGACACGCGACACCCACAGCCGATCGAGTTGCGCGCCGCCGTCGTCCGCCTCGCGATTCTGCATGAGCGTCGCCGCGCACAGTTCGTAGCGCGCCGAGACGTCCGCGGGATCCCCGGCGCGCGGGAGAGCGCCGGCGGCGAGGCGGTAGGCCTGCAACCGGTCGCCCTCGACCAGCGGATTCGCCGTCCCGCCGAGATTCATCGCGGCGCGGCAGTAGAGGCCGGCCGCGGTGGCGCGCACGAGTGATACGGGCGCGGTGAGCAGCGCCTCCTCGTCCCAGAAGATCGACGCGGGGCGCGTCTTCGGGTCGAAGAACTCCAGCGCGCGGCCGGTCTCGTCGTCCTGCATCCGCGCTCCGCCCCGGTTTTGCGCCGTCGTCGGCGCCGTAAGCACGTTGACGATCGGAAGCTTGGCCGCCATCAACCGCGCGCTCACCGCGGGCCCGTGCCCGGGATAGGTCGTGACGAGATCCTCGATGGGGCGCTGCTCCGCGAGCAGAATCGCGACGATCCGCGTGCCCTGTATCACGCTGCCCGCGCCCACGCCGATCAGGAGGTCCGCTCCGGCCGCGCGCGCCGCCGCCGTCGCCCGCGCGATCGACGAGCGCGAAGTCTCCTTGTCGACTTCGTCGAAGACTCCCGCGCAGGCGGCGCCGAGCAATCCGCGCATACGCGAGACCAGCGGCGTCTGCCGCGACACCGTGCGCCCGCTCAGGATGAACGCCCGCCGCGCCCTCAAGCGGGCGACCTCGTCCGCCAGCCTGTCGAGCGCGCCCGCGCCGCTGTAGAGGCGCAGCGGGTGGCTGACGAGGCGGAAGTCGTAGCGGCTCACGGGCGCACGCCGTACCTCGCCTTCGGGCCGAGATCCGCCGCCAGGCGCGGCTGCATCGCCCTGACGAACCGGCACAGGTAGGGCCGCGTGTCGCGCGGATCGATCAGGTCCTCGACGGCAAACGCCTCGGCCGTAAGAAAAGGCGATTTCATCTTCCGCAGCTCGTCTTCCAGCTCCTTCTCGCGCCGCGCCGGGTCGGGCGCGTTCTCGATCTCGCGCCGGTAGACGGCGCGCACGCCGCCCTCGACGGCGAGCGAACCCCACTCCCCGGACGGCCAGGCGACCTTGAAGTCGAGCCCGTACTTGTCGATGCCAACCCCGCCGCCCATGCCGTAGCACTTGCGAGTCACGACCGAAATGATCGGCACCGTGGCCTGGCACTTGGCATGGATCGCGCGCGCGCCCTCGCGCAGGATGCCGGCCGCCTCCGATTCCCTGCCGATCATGAATCCCGGCGCGTCGAGAAAGAACACCAGGGGAACGTGAAAGCAGTCGCAAAGCTCGATGAAATGCGCCTGCTTGCGCGCCGACTTCACGTCGATGCGCCCGCCCAGCAACGGGTTGTTCGCGATGACGCCGACGGGGTAGCCGTCCAGGCGGGCGAGCGCGGTGATCGCGGCGCGCCCGTATGTCGACTGGACCTCGAACAGCGAGCCGCGATCGACGATCATTTCGAGGACTCTTTTCATGCTGTAGGGCTTGCGCGGATCGCGCGGCACGATGCGCACGAGATCGTCTTCGCGGCGGTCGGCCGGGTCATCGCCGCGCACAACGGGCGGGGACTGCCAGACGTTCGTCGGAAGGTACGACAGGAACCGGCGGATCATGGCGAAGCACTCCGGTTCGCTTGCCGCGACGTTGTCGATCGTGCCCGCCATGTCCACGGCGACTGCGTGCCCGCCGAGCTCCTCCTTCGTCAGCTTTTGACCCAGCCCGCGCTCGACGACGGGCGGTCCCGAGGCGAATATCGTGCTGTTCCTCACCATGACCGACCAGTGCGACATGACCGCGCGCTGCGCGGGCCCGCCGGCCGCGACACCCAGCACGGCGCTTACCACGGGCACCGCGCCGAGCAGATCCGCCACGTTCACGCCGGGCGCGTTGGTGTGTCCCGGAAACACCGTGAAGCCGCGCGCGGCGGAAGCGACGCCGCCGCCGTAGCCGTCGATCAGCCGGATGAGCGGGATGCGGTAGTAATAGGCGAGGTCGTCGATGAAGCCGCCCTGCCCGCCCTTGCGGCGGCCGTGGCCCCAGCTCGTACCACCGCGCACGGTCGTATCCTCGCCGCCGATCGCGACCGGTCGGCCCTCGATTTCGGCGATGCCCATCACGTAGGGCGCCGGGATGACCTCTACGAGGCTGCCGTGCTCGTCGTAGTGGCCCTTGCCGGTGAGCTTGCCGACTTCCTGGAACGAGCCGGGATCGATGATCCCCGCGATGCGCTCGCGCACGGTGAGGAAGCCCTGCTCGTGGCGTCTGCGAACGGCCTCCTCGCCGCCCATCGCCTCGGCCCACTTGTAACGCTGGCGGATTTCCTCCGCTTCGAGCTCCCAGCCCGCGCGCTCTTCGCCGCTCTCGCTCATCGTGTTCCCCTGCCCGCTTTGCGCGTCACGGCCGCTGGGCGCGACCCGCGAGTCCCAGCTCCGTCAGCGCCTCTTCCAGCGCCTTGTACTGCGCCTCCCAGTAGCGGGCGGCCTCCCGGCCGCCCAGGTAGCGGCCTACGCGGAAGTTCCTCTCGACATCCTGCTTCCATTCCTCGGATTGGCTCAGGGCCTCGAACGCCGCGACCCAGAATTTCACGTGCTCCTCCTGCATGCCCTTCGGCCCGACCATGCCACGCCAGCTGTCGAACACCGCGTCGGCGCCCTGCTCCTTCCACGTCGGGACCTCGGCGAGCAACCCCCCCATCCGCTGCGGCGCGCTCATCCCGAGGATGCGCAGCCGGCCGGCGCTCACGTGCGGCAGCACCGCGGCGAAGGTCGACGCGGCAACGTCGACGTGGCCGCCGAGCGCGGCCGTGAGCGACTCGCCGGACGACTTGAACGCAACGATCTTCATGCGCTTGATGTCGACTCCCGCCGCCTTCATCGGCAGCGCCACGCCCATGTGAATGTGGTTGCCCACGGCGGTGGCCACGGCGACGCTCAGGGAATCGGGTGCCGCCCTGAGCTGCCGGACCAGGTCGCGTCCCGAGCTGACCGGGGATTCGGCCCGGACCACCGTGAAGATATACTCGTTGAAGAGCAGCGCGATGGGCGTGATGTCGTGGATATCGAACGTTCCCTTGCCGGCGATGCGGCTGGTGAAGAGCGTCGGGGCGAGCATCATCAGGTAGTGCGGGTCGGGCGCATGTTGCCGGAAGTAGGCATAGGCGAGGCCGCCTCCCCCGCCGGGTTTGTTCACGATGACGGCGGGCGAGACGATTTTCCGGCTCTCCCAGATGCGCTGGATGGCCCGGGCGGTGAGGTCCTGGTTGCCTCCCGGCGCGGCGCTGACGATCAGCTCGACCGCTCGTTGCGGTTTCCACTGGGCCGCGGCACCCCCGGCGAAGCCAGCTCCCAGGCAACCCGCGCCGAGCACGAGCGCCCGCGACAGTCGCTCTCGCATTCGCTTGTTCATTTCCGGTTTCCTTCCCGCCGCGCCGGCGCCGCCGGCCCGGATGCGATCACCTTCGCGCGTTCCAGTTGCACAATTTCCTCCGGCGGGAGCCCGAGGACGTCCCGCAGTACCTCGAGCGTGTCCCGCCCGACGCGGCCGCCGCTGCGCCCGATCGCGCCCGGCGTCCGGGTAAGCCGCGGCACCGGGGCCGCCATCGCGATGGACCCCAGCTCGTCGTCCGGAACCTCGCGGATCATCTCGCGCGCCCGGAAATGCGGGTCCTTGAAAATATCCGCCATCGTGTAGATGCGCGTGAAGACGACGTCGTGCGCCGACAGTTCCCGCTCGACCGCTTCGTAGTCCCGTTCCGCGAGCCATGCCGCGACGATGGCGTCCATCTCGTCGCCGTGCCTGACGCGTTCCAGCCGCGTGTTGAAGCGGGCGTCCTCCAGGATATCCGGCCGCCCGAGGGCGAGGCAAAGCCGCCGGAAGCTGTTGGTCTGCGAGCCCTGCACGTGCACGTAGACGCCGTCGCGCGTCCGGAAGAGATTGTTGACGACGCTGCCGGAGTGGCCCGCGCCCTCGCGCCCGACGACATAGCCGAGCTTCTCGTAGGCAGCGATGTGGGCCTCCATGAAGCTGAACGCGCATTCGTAGAGGGCCGTGTCCACCACCTGCCCCACCCCGGTGCGGTCGCGATGCCGCAACGCCATCATCGCGCCGAACGCGGCATAAAGTCCCGTTATGCAATCCGTGAGGCCGATGTTGGCGCGGGCGGGCGGCCGGTCGGGGTCGCCGGTCACGTGGCGCAGCCCGCCCACCGCCTCGCACACGACGCCATAGCCCGGGCGCTGGCTGTAGGGGCCGGTCTGCCCGTAGCCGGACACGCGCACCAGCACGAGCCCCGGGTTGACGCGACACAGCTCGTCGTAGCCCAAGCCCCACTTCTCGAGCGTGCCCGGGCGGAAATTCTCGATGACGATGTCGCATTGCGTCACGAACCGGCGGATGAGCACCTGCCCGGCTTCGGTGCGCAGATCCACGACGATCAGCTTCTTGTTGCGCATCAGGCTCGCCGCGTAGAGCGGCTTGTCCCGGTAGCGCTTGCCGGACACGCGCACCGGGTCGCCCTCCGCCGGTTCCACCTTGATGACCTCCGCCCCGAAGTCGGCGAGCAGCCGCGCGCAGAACGGGCCCGCGATGGTCGTGCCGAGCTCCAGGACCCGTACGCCCTGCAATGGCTTCAGGTCGCCGGCGCGGTTGTCATGCATGGGGCTGGCATCCAGGAAAAAGGCGAAGGCCGGGCGCCCGGGGCGCGCTTGCGCTGCACCTCCGGAGTTCTCGCGACGCCCGGTCGATCAGTCTAAAGCCAAATCCGCAACCGCGGCACGGCGCGTGTCCGCTTCGTGGAACACCCGCGATCGCGAGCCCATGCGCGCGTCCGTGACGCGACCGCCCGCGGAGCAGGCGAGCCGGGACGGCAGCGCTTGCGGCGCGCGCGCGATGAATAACGGACCGCGAAATCCGCCAAGGTGAAATGCTCTCCCCGGGGCCGCGACGCCGCTCAGTTCGGCTGGACCCCGACGTCGGCGATCACCTTGCGCCACTTCTCGAAATCGGCGCGCAGGAACCGGGCGCAGTCGGCCTCGCTGCCCCCGATCGGATCGGCCGCGTCCGCCGCCAGGCGCTTGCGTACGTCGGCCATCGACAGCGCCTTCTGCATCTCGGCGTTCAGCCGGCTGACGGCGGCGGCGGGCAGGCCCGCCGGCCCGAACATCCCCCACCACTGGCTGGAGTCGAACCCCGGTAGCGTCTCGGCGACGGTGGGCAGGTCCGGCGCGATGGAGACGCGGTTCGTGCTGGTCACAGCGAGCGCGCGCAGCCGCCCGCTCCTCACCTGCGCGGACACGGTCGGATACGCGGTGAACAGGAGCGAGACGTTGCCCGCCATGGTATCGACCACGGCAGGCGGCGCGCCTTTGTATGGCACGTGCAGCATCTCGATGCCGGTGCGCAGCTTGAACAGCTCGGCGGTCAAGTGGCTCAGCGTGCCGGCGCCGTTCGACCCGTAGTTGAGCCCGGCGGGACGCCGCTTCGCCAGCGCGATGAGGTCCTTCACGCTTTTCGCCGGAACCGAGGGGTGGACCACCAGCACGTTGGGTGAGCTGCTGATGAGGACCACCGGCGCGAGATCGCGCAGCGGATCATAAGGCGACTTGCGCACGAGGTTGGGCCCGATCACCAGCGCGCTGGAGGAGCTGACGAGCAGCGTGTAGCCGTCGGGCGGGGCCTTCGCGACGTGATCGGTGCCGACGGCACCGCCGGCGCCGGAGCGGTTGTCCACCAGGAACGGCTGTCCCAGCGCGGCGGCGAGCTTGTCCCCCAGGGTGCGGGCCATCAAGTCGGTGCCGCCCCCGGCGGGGAACGGCACGATGATCCGCACCGGCTTGACCGGGTAGCCCTGCGCGTCCACCAGCGCCGGCTGGAACAGCATCGCCGCGGCGGCGACAAGCATTGCCCGTTTCGTTGTCATGTCTCCTCCCCGTTCGGCAAGGGTCGCGACTCCCGCGGGCGCGCGCGGCAATCGGCGTCGCCGGGAAAGCTTTTTCAACGCCTTCTCGTCAACGGCAAGCCCTCCGTGCGCCGGTCCGTCAGTAGTCAGTAGCTGGTCGGCCAGTTGGCGAGGCGGTGCTGTCCCACGCCGCCCGACAGCCGCAAGGCATGGATGTCGAGCGCCTCCTTCAGATACTCGCGCGTCTCGCGCGGATCGAGCACCTCCTTCACGCCGTAGACGGCGGCGAGATCGTAGGCGCCGCCGTTACGCGCCATCTCCCTGAGGAGATCGGCGAACCGCGCCGGATCGTCCTCCTCCTTCACGCCGTGCACCACCCGCACCGCGGTCCGGGGATTCATGAAGCTCACTTCCGCCGTCCACCAGGCGGCGATCTCGTCGGCGATGCCGGCCCCGCCCATATTGATGAAGCCGCGGCCGTAGCTCTTGCGCAGGATGATGCTGATGCGCGGCACCGTCACCTGCAGGACGGCGTTCATCCAGTTGATCACGCGGCCGATGACGCCCTGCTTCTCGGCGTCGGGCCCGATCAGGAAGCCTGGCTGATCGTGAAGGAACACCAGCGGCACGTTGAACGAATCGCACAGCACGATGAAGTCGGTGGCCTTGCTGCACGCGTCGGCGTCCATCGCGCCCCCCTTGTAGAAGGGATTGTTGGCGATGATGCCGATCGCGCGCCCGTCGAGCCGCGCCAGCGCCGTCGTGATGCTGCGGCCGAAGCGCTCCTTCAGCTCGAAGACGCTGTCGCGGTCGACGAAGGCCCTGATCACCTTGCGCACGTCGTAGACCTGCGTCGGCGACTCGGGAACGAGGTCGAGGATGCCCTTCACCGCCTCGTCCGAGCCTTCCGCGACGGCCGCGACCGGCGGCGCCAGGCGGTTGTTGGTCGGTAGATAGGACAGGAAGCGCTTGATCGCGTCGATCGCCTGCGCGTCGGTGTCGACCACCGCGTCGGCAAACCCGGAATGCTCCGCGAGCACCTGCCAGCCGCCCAGCTCCTCCGGCGTCACTTCGCGCCCGAGCGACATCGAGACCACCCCGGGGCTCGCCACCGCCATGACGGAGCCCTTGCGCATGACGCAGAAATCCGAGCAGCACGCGTGCCACGCGGAAGAGCCGAACGCGTTGCCGAGCACGGCGGCCGCCCACGGCGCGTCGCGCGTGCGCAGGAAGCGCGGGCCCTCGAAGTTCATGCCCATCCCCTCGCCCATGATGTCGGGCATGCGAACGCCGGTGGATTCGCCCAGGAACACCACCGGGAACCCGCGCCGGCCGCCCACGTCCTTCACGTGCGCCATCTTGCGGTTGTTGGTGTAACTCGAGGAGGATCCCTTGACCGTGAAGTCGTAGCCCACCACGCCGACGCGCCGGCCTTCGATCCTGCCGAATCCCGTCACCTTGCCGTCGCAGGGCGTGGCGTCCCGCATCTCCGGGATGTAGGACACGCCAAAGAGCCCCGATTCCCGGAAGGTGCCGGGGTCGAGCAGCCGGTCGATGCGCTCGCGCACGTCGAGGACGCCGGGCTTGCGGCGCCGCGCGAGCTTCTCCGGCCCGCCCATCTCTCTCGCGCGCGCCGCCCGCTCCGCGTGCTCCCGGACCTGTCGTTCGAATTTCACGCCGCTCCCCCGGCGGCCTTCGCGGCGCGCGCGGCCAGCGGCACGTAGGGCCGCGGCGCGGGGCCAACGTAGCGCGAGCTGGGATGGATGATCCGATTGTTCTCCCGCTGCTCGGCGATATGGGCGACGAGGCCGCACACCCGCGCGAGCAGGAACATCGGCGGAAAGAGCCCGACGGGCAGCCCGCAGCCGCGGTAGATGAGCGCCGAGTAGTAGTCCAGGTTGGCGAACATGCCGCGGCTGCGCAGGAGCACGGACTCGACCCGCTCGGCAACCTCCAGCAACCGGCGGCTGGCGGCGTCCACCGCGAGCTTGCGCGCCCATTCGCGGTTGATCGCGTTGCGCGGGTCCGAGCGCGTGTACGCGCGCTGGCCGAAGCCGGGGACCCGCTTCTTCTGCGCGATCATGTCGAGCACCGCGGCTTCCGCCTTCTCCGCGTTCTCGAAGCGCTCGAGAAAGCGCAGCACGGCGGCGTTCGCGCTCCCATGTAGCGCCCCGCGCAGCGTGCCGATGGCGGCGACGAAGGCCGAGTGCGCGTCGGCGAGCGTCGAGGCGGCGACGCGGGCGGCGAAGGTGGAGGCGTTGAAATCATGCTCGGCGTAGCCGATGAGCGAGACCTCGAACGCCCGCCGTTCGAGGTCGGCGGCGGCGCGCCCGTGGAGCAGGTGCAGGATGTGTCCCGCGAGGTCCGGCTCGCCGCTGCCGGTCTCGATGCGCCGGCCCGAGTCATGGAAGTGGTGCCAGTAGAAAAGCATCGAGGGCAGGCAGGCGGAAAGCCGGGCGCCCACCGCGTCCAGGCCATTCTCCTTGGTTTCGGGCTCGAGATTCCCCAGCATCGAGCAGCCGGTCCGCAGCACGTCCATGGGGTGAGAGTCCTTCGGGACGAGCTCCAGCATCGACGCGAGGGCCGGCGGCAGCCGCCGCGCGCGCCGCAGGCCATCGCGATACGCCTCGAGCTCGGCCGCGTCGGGCAGCTCGCCGCGCGTGACGAGATAGGCCACTTCCTCGTAGCCCGCCTGCGCGGCGAGCTCCTCGATGGCGTAGCCGCGGTAGTGGAGCCGGTCGGCCCGCCTGTCCGGCAGGGAGATGCGGGTCTCGTCGACGATGACGCCGTCGAGCCCCCGCGGAACGGTGATCTCCGCCATTTTTTTCCTTTTCCTCCTTCCTCGCCAGCGGGCCCGGCCCCTCCGCGCCCGGCCCGAGCCAGTGTCGCCTCGACGGGATGCGAAAATCTGCCATCTGGGTGACAATTCCGCCAATGAGCCTCGCGCGGCGCCCGGCTGCCGCGCCGGGGGCGGGCCCGCGGGAGGGACACAGTGGTCACGACGGATTTCCTTGGCAGGCTCGACCGGGAAGCCCGGGAGGCGCTGTTGGCGCAGGCGTGCCGCCGGCGACTGCGCAAGGGTGCGTTCGTCTACCGCATCTGCGATCGGGGAGACGCGGTTCATTTCCTGCTCTCGGGCCGCATCAAGACCTACAAGCTCACCCCGGACGGGCGCGAGGTCATCCTGTGGTTCGGCTTTCCCGGCGAGGTCTTCGGGCTGGTCGAGCCCCCGCACCGCCGGGGACGCATGGTGAGCGTCGAGGCCTGCGAGCCGAGCGAGATCGCCGAGATTCCTGGCGCGAACTTCCGCGAGTTCCTCGATGCGCGCCCCGACGTCTCCCGGCTGCTGGTGCAGATCATGGCCTCGCGGCTCGGCATGCTCGCGAACCGCCTGGTCTATTTCATGGCCGACGACGCGGAGGCGCGCATCGCCAAGTTCCTGGTGGACCTCGCGGCGCGCTACCACGCCACGGCCGACGGCGCCGCCGCGCCCATCGGCCTCACCCACCAGGAAATCGCCGACATCACCGGCGTGCAGCGCCAGACGGCGACACGCATCCTCGGCCGCCTGACGGAGTGCGGCGCGCTGTCGATGCACTACCGAAGGATCAGCGTTCGCGACCGCGACCTGCTGTCACGCTACGCGGCGCGGCACCGCTGAAGCATCGCGCGCCGGGTCAGGCGGGGGCGCGTGACACGCGACAGAGCAGCGCCTTGAAGTTGGTCTGGTCCGACACCGGGTCGCGCTGCGTCTTGTCGGTAAGGAAGTTCACCGAACGCCAGGGATGGTACGGCTGGCGCTCGCCCCACCCGATCGGCACGAACACCGCGTCCGGGCGGATGCCGGTCGTCAACCACGCGACGGCGTCGATCGCGCCGTGGTCGGTCTCGATATGCACCTTCTCCCCGTCGCGGATGCCGAGCGCGCCGGCCTTGTCCGGGTGGATCTGGCAGAACAGGTCCGGCCACATCTCCGCCGACTGCCAGAAGTAGTGGGTCCAGCTGTGGAAGTGCGCCGCCGAGGGCCGCCCGGTGAGGAGCTCGGTATCGTAGCCGCGCGCCCTGAGCTGCGCCCCGGGGCTCGCCGCCGCGGGCGAGACGATCCGCGCGCGGGAGGTGCCGGTCGCGGGCTCGCAGAAGGGCGATATCACGCCGGCATCCGCGTCGCTGTGCTCCAGCTCCAGGTAAGGCAGGTCCACGAGCTGCTCGCGATCGCTGTAGAACTCCGGCAGCGCGGACAGGCCCAGCGTCCGGAACTTGCCCTCCAGCGCCTCCGTCCAGAATTCCAGCTTGCCGCTGGCGGTCGGAAAGCGGTGCCCGGGCGGCGCCCCCGGCGCGGTGGTGCCCTCGAGGTAGAGGGTCTCGATCTCCGGGGCATCCTCGCTCGCCACCGGATGCCGCACCCAGCGCCACGGCACCGAGTGCAGCCGCTGCTGCGTGCAGCCGCGGATCAGTTCGTTGCCGATGCAGGCCTCGTCCCAGAACACGCGGGTGTCCTTGTAGCGCTCCTGCAGCACGTCGTCGAAGCCGAAGCGCTTGCCGAGCTCGATCCAGATCCATCCGTCGGCCTTCGCCTCTCCGGGCGGCTCGATCATCTTGTCGATCCACACGATGCGGCGATCGTCGTTCGAGCGCCCGATCTCGCCTTTCTCGATGCCGGTCGCGGCGGGCAGCACGTAGTCGGCGTACGCGGAGGTCTCGTTGGGGAAAAGCTCGATGTGCACCAGCAGGTCGAGGGACTCGAACGCCGCGCGGACCTTGTCCTGCCCCGGCCACTGCGCGAGCGGGTTGTTGCAGGCAACGAGCGCCCGCAGCGGATACGGCTTGCCGTGCAGCATGGCGTCCGTCCACCCCGCGGGACTGCGCCGCACCTTGGGACGGGTGATCTTCGCGCGCCGGTGCCGCGGCGCGTTCGCCCGGATGGGGCTGCCGTGGGTCATGTTGAAGTAGGCGCCGCCGCGCCGGCCCCAGTTCCCGGTGATGGCCGCGAGGAACATGAGCACGCGGTTGGTCTGCGTACCGTTGGTGTGCTGGTTGACGCCGCGGCTCGCGAAGATCACGCAACCGTCGGCGGCGGCGATTTCCTCCGCGAGCCGCCGCGTCTCCGCGGCGGGAATCCCGGTGATCGGCTCGGCCCACTCCGGGGTGTAGCCGCGCGACCGGATGAACTCGCGCCACTCTCCGAAGCCGAGGATCCACTCGCGGCAGAAGCGCGCGTCGTGCAGACCTCGCTCGAGAATGTGCTGGCACATCGCGAGTCCCAGCGCCATGTCGGTCCCCGGCCGGATCGGGAGCCAGCGGTCCGCCTTCGCCGCGGTCGCGGAGAGGCGCGGGTCCACCACGATCATCCGGGCGCCGTTCCGGATGCGCCAGTCGTTGATCATGCCGAAATAGACCGGGCGCGTCTCGGCCTGGTTGTCGCCGATGTAGACGTAGAGGCGGGCCGAGCCCAGGTCGCCCGGGGTGTAGCTGTTGCCGCTGCCGACCCGTCCCTGCGTGAGCGAGAACGCGACGCTCTTGGCCGCCCCGCAGAAGGGATCGGTGCTGTCCTTGTTGGGCGTGCCCCACATCTGCGCGAAGAGGCGCGTGTAGCCGCGGCCGTCGAGGGTGCCGGTGCGCGTGCCGATGAACATCGCCAGCGCCTCGGGCCCGTGGACGTCGCGCACCTTCTTCAGCTTCCCGGCGATCTCGTCGAGCGCCTGGTCCCACGAAATGCGCTCGAAGCGGTTCTCGCCGCGCGCGCCCACCCGCTTCAGGGGATAACGCAGCCGGTGCTCGCTGTGATAGAGCTGGAGCGTCATCTGTGATTTCGGGCACACGCGCCCGCGCAGCAGGGGGTCGTCGTCGTTGCCCGTGATGCGAACCAGCTCGTTGCCCTTGAAGTGGAAGTTCGCGCTGCAGCAGTTGAAGCAGATGTTGCAGCCGCCTGGAACCACCCGGTCGGCGATCGCCTCCTCGCGCGGCATGCCATAGGGAAACGCGGGCCGCGATTGCATCACCTTCGCCTGCGCCTCCGGGGCGTCGATGAACGCCGGGCGCCGCGCCGCCCGCGCCGGCACGCGCGCCGGCGCGCGCCCGGCGCCCTCTGCATTGCGCGCGGGCAGGCGCTCCAGGTAGATCGTCGCGGGCCCGAGAAGGAAATGATCGTGGTCGCGCTGCGCCCGCCCCTCGGCGGCGGCCTGCGCCAGCAGTTCGCCGCGATTGCCGAAGCGGATCGCCCGCGTCGGGCAGACGCTGGCGCAGGCGGTCGTTTGCCCCTCGCCGCGGCGATCCTCACAGAGATCGCACTTCACGGCGTGGTGCTCGCGCGGGTCGTAGCCCATGGCGCTGTAGGGACAGGCGATCACGCACTCGCCGCACCCCGTGCAGCGGGACTCGACCGCCTTCACGACGCCGGTGCGCGGGTCCTTCTCGATCGCCTTGGGGTTCACCGGGCACGCGCGCAGGCACGCCGGGCGCTCGCAGTGCTGGCAGGTGAGCGTGAGAAACGCGAGCCCGGCCTCCTCGAGGCCGCTCGCCCAGACCACCTTGTTGCGGTACTCGCCGGGACCGAGGCGGTGCTCCTGCTTGCACGCCGCCTCGCAACTCTTGCAGCCCGTACACCGCTCCAGATCGATGAGCAGCGCCAGCCGTCCCGCGTTCTCGACGTCCGCTACCGTTCCCATCGCCTCACCACGCCGCGAGGTGCCACCAGGTGATCGGGCCGCCGTCCGCGACGTAGCCCGCGAAGAACGTCACGGTTACGACGTGAATCACCACGCCGAGCACGAATATCCAGGCGAGCGCCATGTGCAGGGGCCGCCACCAGGCCTGCGCCGGGGGCACCGCCCGCCGCGTGCCGAGCAGCCGCGATTCCTCGCGCGCGAGCCGCCGGTAGGCAACCGCCAGGCGCGGGCTGCGCGCGAAATGGGGCAGGTTGACCGAGAACGTCCCCTCCGATGCCCCGGGATCGAGCTCCGCGAGCAGGCGCCGCTTCTCCGCGATCAGCTCGCGCAGCCGCTCGCGCGTCGCCGCGTCCGGGACCGTGAACGCCGGCGCCTTCGCCGCGAACGTCGCCGCCATCTGGCGCGGCCCCCGCACCCGCGCCCAGACGCCGCACGCCGCCAGCGCGGCGAGCGCGAGCAGCAGCAGGGCCGGCGCCCGGCGCAGGTAGCCGCCCGAGTGGATAGCGACCAGCACCATGCCGGCGAAAGAACAGGCGACGTGGGCGTTGAACCACCCCACCGGGTCCGCGGCGCGCCCGCCCCGCTTCGCCACGGAAAACGCGACCGGGACGAGCAGCAGCGCGACGCCGAGGACGCCCGTCAGGAAGAGCGCCGGGCTGCCCGGCACGCGCCAGGCTTCCGGCAGCCACGAGCGCGCCGTGAACCAGAGCGCGATGGCAATGACGCCTGCCGCCGTCAGCCGCAGCAGCGTCGCGTTCGACAAGTCGTGTCGGATCATGGTCGCGGGGCCGCCGGCGCGAGCGCCAATCCTATTCCGGCTTCGTGCGGGACAGGGCGCGGCGCCGCTTCCCGGCGGGCAGGTGTTCCCGCGAGCAGTATTGCCGCCGGCCGCCGCGGGAATCTGCCACCTGGATGACAATTCCCCGGGCGGGCGGGCGCCTCCCGTTGCCGGCGGCGGGGATCACCGGCTTCCCCGGGACAGGAAGCGCTCGTGCGCCGCCAGCGCCGCCAGCGCGCGGCCGGCGTTCGCCAGCTCGTCGTACACGGGGACACCAAGGCGCACGGCGCTCGCGCGAAAGACGCGCCGCCTCTCCTCCAGCGCCGGTTCGCCGTCGGAGCGCAGTACCAGCACGAAATGCGCCCGGCCCGGGTAGCGCGCCTGCACCCGCAGCGCCGCCTGCACCAGGTTGTCGAGCACCTCGGGCTTGGTGCGCCCGACGAAGGCCGACAGGTTGAGATGCATCACCAGCGCGTCCGGGCGACCCTTGTCGTAGATGATGTCGAGAATTCTCTCGGCGACCCGCCCGTCGTCCTGCTGCAGCGTCCCCACCGGGCAGTCAACGGGATTGGTGATGCTGGTGCCCGGCGGGAGCTCGAGCGCCGCGAGCCCGGCCACGGTTTCCCCGCCGAAGGGCTCGACGTCGAGCCCCCGCCGCGCGAAGAAATCGGTCGCCAGCACGCTCGCCCCGCCGCCGTTGCCGAACAGCACGACGCGGCGCGCCGGGTGCGCCGGCTGCGGCGCCAGGGCCTGAAACACGAGCAGCGTGTCGAGGAACTCGTCGAGGGTTTCCGCCAGCAGGCAGCCGGTCTGGCGCGAGAGCGCGACCCACGCGCGGTCGTCGCCGGCGAGCGCGCCGGTGTGCGACACCGCCGCCGCCAGGCCCTGCCGCGTGCGCCCGCCCTTGAGGATCACCACCGGCTTCGCCGCGCGCGCCGCGCGCAGGATCTCGAACAGCCGCCGCGCATCCTTCGCCGTCTCGAGGTACATGCCGATCACCCGGGTGCCGGCGTCGGCAAGATAGAACTCGAGCAGGTCGTTGGGGCCGATGTCGGCGCAGTTGCCGACGGTGATGAGCCCCGAGAACTTGAGGCCGCGAGCGAGCCCGCGGCGGATGATGTCGGTGCCGAGGCCGCCGCTCTGCGAGACGATGCCCACCGGGCCGGTTTCCGCCTGGCCGATCTCGGCGAAGGTCACGCGCCCGCGCGGCGTGTAGATGCCGAGACAGTTGGGACCGATCAGCCGCGCGCCCCCGGCGCGCGCGGCCGCGACGAGTTCCTCCTGCAGCGCCTTCCCCTCGTCCACCTCGCCGAAACCGCTCGAGATCACCTGCGCGTAGCGCACGCGCCCGCGCGACTCCCTGAGGAGCGGCGCTACCTGCGCGGCGGCAATCGCAATGTAGGCGTAGTCCACGGGGTTGGGCGTCTCGCCCAGGCTGCGGTACGCCTTCAGCCCGTCGATCTGCGGCGCGGTTGGATGGATCGGGTAGATCTCGCCGCCGAAGCCGAACTCGCGGATGCGGCGGATGAAGACGTTCGGCAGCGCCGCGCCCCGGGTGGAGGCCCCCACCACCGCGACCGTCTTCGGCTCGAACAACGGCCGGAACGCCTCGATTACGTCGCTCGTCACTTCGTCACTCCGTCACTGCGTCACTTCGCGAGCACGAAGCGGGCGTCGACCGCCACCGCGCCGCCCGCCGAGACGATGAGGGGATTCACGTCCGCCTCCGCGATGTCCAGCGCGTGCGTCATCAGCAGCCCGCCCTCGCCCCCCACTCTCAGCAGCACGTCCACGATCGCGGCGCGGGAGGCGGGCTTGCGCCCGCGCGCGCCGTCGAGGAGCGCCGCGCCCTTCAGCTCCGAGAGCATTTCCTCGGCGTCGAGCCGTGATACCGGGCAGATGCGGAAGGACACGTCCTTCAGGATCTCGACGAAGATGCCGCCCAGCCCCACCATGACGAGCGGACCGAACTGCGGGTCCCGCACGCCGCCCACCACGACCTCCTGTCCCGGCGGCGCCATTTCCTCCAGCAGGAAGCCTTCGATCCGGGAGCCCGCGATGGCGGGGGTCGCCAGCATGGCGCGCATCGCCGCCTCGACTTCTCCGGCGCTCGCGAGGCCCACCTTCACGCCGCCCGCGTCGCTCTTGTGCAGGATGTCGGGCGAGATCACCTTGAGCGCCAGCGGCGGGGCGAGCTCCGCGCAGGCGGCCGCGACCCCGGTGGGATCGCGCACGACGACGGACTTCGGCACCGCGATGCCGAAGGCGGCGAGCAGGCGCTTGCCGGCGAGCTCGTCGAGCGCCGCCCGGCCCTGTTTCCGCGCTTCCGCGATGAGGTCCCGTCCGCTCATGCGACGAACTCGCCGCGGAGACGCGGAGGCGCGGAGAAACCACTCATGGTCTCCCGCCTTCCTGGAGCGGGCGACGGGCTCATCGCAGCCGTGTGCGGCGAAGGGTAGTCGGTGGGAGCTTGCATTCTGTCTATCCTCTCCGCGCCTGCGCGTCTCCGCGGCTACACCTTCCTGCCGAGCACTTCGGGGATCAGCCCCGTATGCACCCGTCCCGCGCGGAACGCCTCCGCGCGCAGCACCGCCAGCACCGCCGGGATGTTGTTCTTCACCCCTTCGATGGCGAACGCCGCGAGCGCGTCGGCGAGGAGATCCGCCGCCTTCTCCCGCGTCGGCGCGTGCGCGATCACCTTGGCGATCATGGGATCGTAGTGCGGCGTGACCTCCCGCCCCTCGGCATACCCCGTCTCGATGCGGATTCCCGCTCCCTCGGGAGGGCGGAACACCTTCAGCCGCCCCGGCGACGGAAAGAAGTTTCTCGGGTCCTCGGCATAGACGCGCGCCTGTATCGCGTGTCCGTGGAGTTCCACCTGCTGCGGCAGGATCTCCGCGAGCCGCTCACCATAGCTCGCGCGCACCTGCGCGCGCACGAGATCGACCCGCGTCACTTCCTCCGTGACGCCGTGCTCGACCTGAAGCCGAGTGTTCATCTCGAGGAAACTGAACTCGCCCTCCTCGCCGAGCAACATCTCCACGGTGCCGATGTTGTCGTAGCCCATTTCGCGCAGGATGCCGGCGACCCGTTCGGCCATCGCGCGCGCGTCGTGGCGCTCGAGCGCCGGCGCCGGCGCCTCCTCGATCACTTTCTGGTTGCGCCGCTGCGTCGAGCAGTCGCGCTCGAAGAGGTGCGCGAGCCCGCCGTGCGAGTCCCCGAGCACCTGGAACTCGACATGCCGCGGGCGCTCCATCAGCCGCTCGAGATACACCTCCGCGGTCCCGAACCCGCGCGCGGCCATCGAGCGGGAGCGTTCGACCGCGCTCGCGAGCTCGGACTCGTTGCGCGCCGGCAGCATGCCGATCCCGCCCCCGCCTCCCGCCGGCTTCACCAGCACCGGAAAGCCGATCTCGCGCGCGGCGGCGGCGATCGCGCCCTCGCCCGCCGGCAGCACCTCCGTTCCCTTCGACACCGGCATGCCGTGGCGCGCCGCGAGTTCGCGCGCCCGCGTCTTGTGGCCCATCGCCTCGATCCAGCGCGGCGAGGGCCCGATGAAGCGCGCCCCGGCATCGTTCACCCGCTGCGCGAACGCGGCGTTCTCCGAGAGGAAACCGTAGCCCGGGTGCAGCGCATCGGCGTGCGAGCGGCGGATCACTTCCAGCAGCCGTTCGGGATCGAGATAGCTCTCGCGCGCGGGCGCGGGCCCGATCGCGTGCGTCTCCCCGGCAAGCTCCAGGTAGGGCGCGCCCGCGTCGGCCTCCGAGTACACCGCGACCGAATGCACCCGCATCGCGTCCAACGCGCGCAGGACCCGCGCCGCGACCGCCCCGCGATTCGCCACCACGACCTTGTTGAACACCGCTCCTACCTTCTGCCGCGAAGACGCGGAAGCGCGGAGAAAACTCCTTCTGGAATCTCTGCGCCTCTGCGTCTTTGCGGCCGATCCCGGAACCTTCTAATAACTGGTCGGCCAGCTGCGCATGAGGTGCTGGCCCACCCCCTTCGTCGTGCGCAGTCGGTAGACGTCGAGCATGCGGATGAGATAGTCGCGCGTTTCCTCCGGCCGGATCACGGCCTGTGCGGCGTACACCTCGGCGAGCCCCCAGACGTCCGCGCCCTTCTCGATTTCCCCGAGCTTCTCCGCGAAGGCCGGTTCTCCCGGGCGCACGCCGTGCACGATCGTGGTGGCGAACTCCGGGCTCATGAAGCTCACTTCCGCGGTGGGCCACGCGGCGATGTCGTCGCTGTGGCGCCCGCCGCCCATGCAGACGTAGGCGCGCCCGTAGCTCTTGCGGACGATGACGGAGAGCCGCGGGACGGTCAAGAGCGTCATCGCGTTCATGAAGTTCATGATCTTCCCGGGCGCGCCCGCCTTCTCGGCCTCGGTGCCGATCTGGAAGCCGGGCGTGTCGACGAGCAGCACGAGCGGGACGTTGAACGAATCGCACAGCACCAGGAAATCCACGATCTTGCGGCACGCGTCCGCGTCGAGGGCCCCGCCGCGGTGCAGCGGGTTGTTGGCGACGATGCCGACGCTCTTTCCTCCCAGCCGCGCGAGCGCGACGACGGCGCTCCTGCCGAAGCGCGGCTTCAGCTCGAAGAACGTATCGCGGTCCACCACCGCGCGGACGATCCGCTTCATGTCGTAGACCTGGGTGCGGCTCGCCGGCAGCACGGAGAACACCTTGTCCATGTCCACGCCCGATCCCGCGGGCACCGGCGCCTCCGGCGGCGCCTCCATGTGGTGGCTCGGCAGATAGGAGAGGAAGCGCTTGATGGCGTCGAACACCTCCGCTTCGGTGTCGACCACCTGGTCGACGAGCCCCGTCACCCCGGCGTGCAGCCGCCAGCCGCCGAGGTCCTCCGGCGAAACCTTCTCCCCGAGCGCCATCGAGACGAGCCGCGGGCTCGACACCGCCACGACCGATCCCTTCAGCATCACCGAGAAATCGGCCTGGCAGGTGAGCCAGGTCGACGAACCGAACGAGGGCCCGAGCGCCGCGGCGCACATCGGCGTCTCGCGCATGCGGCGAAACTGCGTCACGTCGTTGCCGAGGAGCTGCCCCATCCCGCGCGAACCCATGGCGTCGGGCAGGCGCGCGCCGGTCGATTCGCCGATCACCACGAGCGGCATGCCGCGCTCGGTCGCGGTGCGCTTCATGTGCGCGACCTTCTTGCTGTTGGTGGCGCTCGTGGAGGCGCCCTTCACCGTGAAGTCGTTGACGACCACGCAGACGTCGCGGCCGTTCACGCGGGCATAACCGGCGAGCTTGCCGTCGGTCTGCGTCTCGTCGGCCTGATCGGGGTAGACGCCGGAAGCGCCGAAGAGCCCCGATTCGAGAAAGCTGCCCGGGTCGACGAGGTAATCGATGCGTTCGCGCGCGTTCCACACTCCCGCGGCGGTTCGCTTCGCGTACTTCTCGGCGCCGCCCCCGGCGAGCGCCTTCGCGCGGCGCTTCTCGTACTCTTCGAGCAGGGTCTCGAATGCCATCGACTCACCGTTCACGATTCACGATCGATCCCGCCCGGTCACGGCCGCACCCCCGCCCTGAGCCGCGGTCCGAGCCGCGTCCTCCTGCCGGGCGCTGCCGCCTCCAGAAACCGGCAGAGGTAGGGCCGCGTCTCGCGCGGATCGATGAGGTCCTCCACCGCGAACGCCTCCGCCGTGCGGAATGGAGAGGCGTATCCGCGGATCTCCGCCTCGATCTCCCTTTCCCGCGCCGCGGGGTCGGGCGCCGCCTCGATCTCCCGCCGGAACGCCGCCTTCACACCCCCCTCGATCGGAAGGGAGCCCCACTCGGCCGAGGGCCAGGCGATCTTGAAATTCAAGCCGCCCCGGTCGACGGTGCTGCCGCCCGCCATGCCGTAGCAGCGGCGCACCACCACCGTGTAAACCGGCACGTCGAGCTGCATGTTCACGAACCGCCCCTGCATCCCCGCGCGCAGCACCCCGGCCGCCTCGGCGTCCGGCCCGATCTGGAAGCCGGGAACGTCCACGAAGAAGACGAGCGGAATGTGAAAACAGTCGCAGAGCTCCGTGAAGTGCGTCTGCTTGCGTGCCGCCTTCGCGTCGATCACGCCGCCGTACATCGGGTTGAACGCGATCACGCCCACCACCTCGCCGCCGAGCCGCGCAAGGGAGGTGATCACGGCGCGGCCGAAAGTGGGCTGGATCTCGAAGCGCGAGTCGCGATCGACCACGAGCTCGATCAGCCGGCGCATGTCGTAGGGCTGGCGCGGGGAGCGGGGAATGATGTCCGCGAGCGCATCTTCGCAGCGGTCGACGGGATCGCCGGTCCGGACGGCTGGCGGCAGCTCCCACACGTTGGTCGGCAGATAGGAAAGAAAGCGCCGGATCTGCGCGAGGCACTCCGCCTCGTTCTCCGCCGCGTTGTCGATCGTGCCTGCCGTGTCGGCCGCCATCTTCGCGCCACCGAGGTCCTCCTTGGTGACCTTCGTGCCGTAGGCGCGCTCGACGACGGGCGGGCCGGCCGCGAAGATCTGGCTCGTCGCTTTCACCATGATCGTCCAGTGCGCGAGGATCGCCCGGCCGGACGGCCCCCCCGCGGCGGTGCCCATGACGGCCGATACGACCGGCGCGATGCCCATCAGCTCCACCGAGCGCTCGAAGCCGTCCTGCCCGGAGCCCGGGAAGGACGCGTAGCCACGCCGCTCGAGCGATTCGACGCTGCCGCCCACGCCGTCGATCAGGTTGACGAGGGGGATGCGGTAACGGCACGCGAGGTCCTCGATGAAACCACCCTGCCCGCCCTTGCGCCGGCCGCCCCCTGAGCCGGAGCCGCCGCGGATGGTGTAGTCCTCGCCGCCGACGGCGACCGGCCGCCCGTCGATCCGGCCTATCCCCGCGACATACGGATGCGGCACGAACCCGGCGAGCTCTCCCGCGTGGCCGTAGGTCGCTTTGCCGGCGAGCTTGCCCACTTCCTGGAACGTGCCGGGGTCGAGAAGCCGCCCGATGCGCTCGCGCACCGTCAGCTTTCCCTCGGCGTGGTGCCGCGCGACGGCCTCCGCGCCGCCGCACGCTTCGACGAGAGCGCGACGCCGGTGAATTTCGTCGATTTCCGGGCGCCAGCTCATCGGGCCGGTGATGGGTGACGGGTGGCGGGTGACGGGTTCATGCCGCCGGCCGCGGGCGCGAGGCCAGTGCCCACTCATTACCGCGCACGGATCGCTCCGGGTCCGGCCTCAGCCGTCGATGATGGCGACGACCTGCCCTTCGGCGACCGGGTCCTTTTCCGTCACCAGCACCTCCAGGACCGTGCCCGCGTCCTCGGTGATGACGGGAATTTCCATCTTCATCGATTCGACGACGACGAGCGTGTCGCCCGACTCGACCCGGTCGCCCGCCTTCGAATGGACCTTCCACACCGTGCCGGTAATCTCGGACTTGATCTCGATGCGCGCCATGTCGGAAGCCGTGGAAGTCGCGCGGCGGACACGTGTTGCCGGTGCGCGCGTACTGATAGGATAGGCCCCGATTCTAGCACCTGAACGATGCGCCCTGCTCGCATCGCTTCGGCCGAACCCGGGATGAACAGAACCCCTCGGACATTCTCCGTTGCCGCACTCCTCGCTTTGATGCTGCTCGCCGCGCTGCCTGCGCCCGGGGCGGCGCGGGAGCGCCGGCTCGACCCCGTGGACGAGGGCGCGAGCGACCCGTCGTGGGGCTCGTTCCGGAACCGGCTTCTCGCCGCGCTCGAGAAGCGCGACCGCAGGTTCGTGACCGGCATCCTGCACAAGAACGTGAGGAGCGGCCTCGAAGGCGGCCGCGGGGTGGCCGAGTTCCGCAAGCAATGGGAGCTCGACTCGGACGCGAGCCCGCTCTGGAGCGAGCTCGCCACGGCACTACAGCTCGGCAGCGCCTGGATCAAGCCGCCCAAGGGGGCGGCCGAACTCTGTGCGCCGTACGTGGCGGTGCGCTGGCCTCAGGACGTCGATGCGTTCGCGGGTGGCGCGGTGATCGCCCGCGAGGCGCTCGTGAAGAACGCGCCATCCGCGGATTCGGCGACGCTCGCCACGCTTTCCTACAACCTCGTCGAGGTCGCGGACTGGGAAGTCAACGACAGTTCGCCCGCGATCAGGCAGAAGTGGGTGAAGGTGAGGCTCCCCGCCGGCGAGGGCTACCTCCCCGAGGAGCAGATCCGCAGTCCCATCGAACACGCCGCCTGCTTCGTGCGCGCCGAGGGCGGCTGGCGGCTCACCGGCTTCGGGCCGGGGAGCGGGAAGTAATACGGGGAAGGTGGGCAGTAGTCAGTGGGCAGTATCCGGCCCCATCGGCGTTGATCGGCGTCCACCGGCGGCTGATGCGCGTTCAAGCTCGTCGACCCTGCGCCGCTCTGCCGCTCTCGCGACGCTTCTCATCGCGATGATTCCCGCGAACGCCGGGGCGCTCGACATCCAGGGCCACCGCGGCGCGCGCGGTCTCAGGCCCGAAAACACCCTGCCCGCATTCGCGCATGCGCTCTCGCTCGGCGTCACCACCCTCGAACTCGATGCCGGAATCACGCGGGACGGCGTCGTCGTGGTGAGCCACGACCCGGCATTGAATCCCGACCTCACCCGGGGCCCCGACGGTCGCTGGCTGGAGCGAACCGGTCCGGCGATCCGGAGCCTTGCGTTCGATGCGTTGGCGGGCTACGACGTCGGGCGCATCAGGCCGGGCAGCGCGTACGCGAAACGCTTCCCGGAGCAGCGCGCGGTCGACGGCACGCGCATTCCCCGCCTTGCCGATCTTTTCGCCATGGCGCGCCGCGCCGGCAACACGGCGGTGCGCTTCAACATCGAAACCAAGCTCTCCCCGCTCGCGCCCGACCAGACGGCGAACCCCGAGGAATTTTCCCTCGCTTTGATTAGAGCCGTGCGTGAAGCCGAAATGGCCTCACGCACGGCTATACAGTCGTTCGACTGGCGCACGCTCGCGATCGTGCAGCGGGAGGCACCCGAAATCCCGACCGTGTGCCTGACGGCGCGGCAGGATTTCATGGACAACGTGCAATCCGCCGCCCGGGCTTCGCCGTGGAACGCCGGATTGCACGTACGAGATTTCCGGAATTCGATCCCCCGCATGGTGAAGGCGGCGGGCGGGGCAGTGTGGTCGCCGTACTACCGCGAGATCACGGCGCAGAGCGTGAAGGAAGCGCAGGCGCTGGGGCTGAAGGTCATCGTGTGGACGGTCAACGAACCCGGGGACATGCGGCGCATGATCGCGCTCGGTGTCGACGGCATCATCAGCGACTATCCCGACCGGCTGCGCCCCCTGGCGGGCGAAGCCGGCATTGCGCTCCCCGCCCCGACCCCCGTCCAGCCGTAGGAAACCGGCGGGTCTCTACTCGCGGTAGCGCTCGGCCTTCGGCAGCGGGCCGGTCACGCAGGGCCCGAAGAGGACCCGGCCGTCGCGCTCCAGCATCGCGCGCTCCCCGTCGAGGTAGAGCGCGTATGCGCCGTCGGTGAACTTCTCCTGCGCGGCGCTCTGGGCGCGCGCCAGCGTGATCGGTTTGCCGTCGAGATTCACCTGCGCGTGCCGCCCGTCGGGCGCGCGGGCGACGCGCAGCACCCTGTTGCCCTTGCAGGCGTAATCCACGCGCTCAGGCAGCACGCTTTCCTCGACGCCCGTCCCCACGCAGCCGGCGGTGAGCGCCGCCGCGGCCAGAATGCCGTATCGACTCATCGGTTTGCCTTCCCTCGTCGTTTTCGCGCCGGCCCCGACCCGGCTACCCCGATCGTGGCTGCGCCTGAGCAGCGAGAACGTCGGCCACGCATGCCGTCAGCTTTGCCGCGTAGGGCAGGTGCAGGAACTCGTTCGGTCCGTGCGCGTTCGAGTGCGGCCCGAGCACGCCCGTGATGAGAAACTGCGCCCGCGGGAACTTCTCGCCCAGCATCGCCATGAAGGGAATGGTGCCGCCTTCGCCCATCCACATTGCCGGCTTCCCGTAGTGGCGCACCGAGGCTTCATCGATCGCCCGCTCGAGCCACGGCGCCACCCGCGGCGCGTGCCATCCGGTCGCCGCCTGCCCGTACCGGAATGTAACCTTCGCCCCGAGCGGCGGATCGGCTTCGAGTATGTCCTTCAGCTTCCCGCCGGCCGACTGCCCGTCAAGCGGGGGCGGCAGGCGCAGCGAGAGCGCGAGCGCCGTTCCCGGCCGCAGGACGTTGCCGGCGTTCGCCGGCGCGGGGAGACCCTCCGCGCCGGTGACCGAGAGCATGGGCCGCCACGTGCGGTTCAGCACCAGTTCGTCGAGCGCCGCCGCCATCGGCCGCATGCCGGGAACGAAGGGAAACTTGCCGTGAATCGCCTCGCCGAGCACGGCGGCGGCGCGCTCTGCCTGCTCGACGCGCTCGCGCGGGATCGGTACGTGGAAAGCCGGGTGCCGCACCGCACCGGTCGTGCTGTCGTCGATGCGGTCGAGCAGTTGCCGGGCGATGCGGAAGCTCTCGGCCACGACGCCGCTCGCATCGCCCGAGTGCACGCCTTCGGTCAGCACTTCGACCGTCAGTACCCCGTTCACGAGCCCGCGCAGCGAGGTCGTGCCCCAGAGCTGCTCGTAGTTGCCGCAGCCCGAATCGAGCCCGACAACGAGCTCGGGAGTGCCGATGCGCGCTCCGAGCGCTTCGAGGCACGCGGGGAGATCCTGGCTGCCGGACTCCTCGCAGCACTCGATGACGATCGCGCAGCGCGCGTGCGGGCGGCCTTCCCCGCGGAGCGCCCGCAGGGTGGCGATCGCGGCGAAGACAGCGTAGCCGTCGTCCGCCCCGCCGCGCCCGTAGAGTTTCCCGTCCCGCATGACCGGCGTCCACGGCCCGAGGCCCTCGGCCCAGCCGGTCATCTCCGGCTGCTTGTCGAGATGGCCGTAAACGAGCACCGGGCCCGCCTGCTCCGCGCCGGGGCTCGCCGGCACCTCGATAAAGAGGAGCGGCGTGCGGCCGGGCAGGCGCAGGATTTCCAGCGTCATGCCGGGAATCGCGTGCCTGCGGCACCAGTCGGCGGCAAGCGTCACCGCCGCATCGATGTGGCCGTTTTTCGCCCACTCCCCGTCGAAATGCGGCGATTTCGCGGGGATGCGGATGTAGTCGGTGAGCGCGGGAACGATCGCTTCGTTCCAGAAATCAGGAATGCTGCCCATTGCCGATTATAGAGCGCGATCGGGGCCGCAACGCCACCGCCGGGCGCATTGTCCGCGCGAAGGCGGATCCCACCCGAGCGGGGCGGCCAGCCGGCTCAGTAACTCGTCGGCCAGTTCGCGAGGCGATGCTGACCGACGCCCCCGCGCAGGCGCAGGCGGTGCACTTCCAGCATGCGCACGAGCCACGAGCGCGTGTCGCGGGGATCGAGCACGTGTTGCGCTTCGTAGAGGCGCGCGAGCTCCCACGGCGTGGTGTCGCGATCGACCTGCGCGACGAGCTCCCTGAAGCGCTCCGGGTCGTCCTCCTCCTTCACACCGAAGAGGACGTTCACCGACACGCGCGGGTCCATGAAGCCGAGATCCGCCGTCGGCCAGCACGCGAGCTCGTCGGTGTTCCGGCCTCCGCCCATGTTGATGTAGGCCTGCCCGTAGCTCTTTCGCAGGATCACGGTGAGCCTCGGCACGGTGACGAGCGAGAGCGCGTTCATCCAGTTGATGATCCTGCCCGGCATGCCGCGCAGTTCCCCCTCGACGCCGATGAGGAACCCGGGCACGTCCACCAGGAACACGATCGGCACGTTGAAGGAATCGCAGAGCACCATGAAGCTCGTCGCCTTCTGGCACGCGTCGGGGTCGAGCGCCCCGCCCTTGAACATCGGGTTGTTGGCGATGAAGCCGACGCTGCGCCCGTTCAGGCGCGCGAGCACGGTCGCGACCGAGCGGCCGTAGCGCTCCTTCAGTTCGAAGGCGGAATCGCGGTCGGCGAGCGCGCGGATGATCTTCCGCACGTCGTAGACCTTGTTCCGCGACTCGGGCACGAGATCGAGAATGCCGCGGCAGGCCTCGTCCGAACCCGGCGGCACGGGATACTCCGGCGGCGGCTCGTTCGCGTGCGAGGGCAGGTAGGAGAGAAAGCGCTTCACGGCATCGAGCGCCTGCTGGTCGGTGTCCACCGCCATGTCGGCGAGACCCGAGACGCCGGTAAGGAGCCGCCAGCCGCCGAGGTCCTCGGGATCGACGGGCTTGCCGATCGCGATGGAGGTCACGTTGGGGCTCGCCACCGCCATGATCGAGCCCTTCCTCATCACCACGAAATCCGACATCGCGGCATACCATGTCGAGGAGCCGTAGCACTGCCCGAGGAGCGCGGACACCCACGGCGACTCGCGCAGCCGCTGGTACTCCGTGGGGTCCTGCGCGAGGATGGCGCGGCCGGCCGCTCCCATGCGGTCTGGCATGCGCGCGCCGGAGGACTCGCCGAGCAGCACGAGCGGCATGCCGCGCCCGCAGGCGACTGCCTTCACGTGCCGGATCTTCTTCATGTTGATGACGCTCGAAGACGCGCCGAGCACCGTGAAGTCGTTCGCGACGAGCGCGATCTCGCGTCCGGCGATCTTCGCGAACCCCGCGACCTTGCCGTCGGCGGGCGTTTTCTCGCGCACTTCGTCGCGGATGCCGCGCGCGAAGCGGCCGGATTCCACGAAGCTGCCGGGATCTACCAGGTAATCGATCCGCTCGCGGGCGTTCAGGAAGCCCTGCGCCTTGCGCGCGGCGAGCTTCTCCGCGCCGCCCATCGCGAGGACTTCCGCGGCGCGTCGTTCGAGCTCTCCGATCACGTCGTCCGCCATGTCGGGGCCTTCGCTAGAGCTTGACACCGGCGGCCAGGATCACCTTCCGCCATTTCACGATCTCCGATTGGATGAAGGCCGCGTACTGCGCCGGGGTGCCGCCCACCGGCTCGGCGCCGAGATCGGAGATACGCTTGCTCACGTCGGGGAGCTTCAGGATGCGGGCGGTTTCGGCGGCGAGCGCCTCCACCACCGGTTTCGGCGCTTGCGCGGGCGCGAGCAGCCCGAACCACGATACCGCTTCGAATCCCGCGACTCCCGCCTCCGCCACCGTCGGGATTTCCGGCGCCGCCACGGTGCGCGCGGCGGAACTCACCGCGAGCGCGCGGATCTTTCCCGCCCTCGCGTGCGGAAGGTAGACGGGAATGTTGTCCATCGTGAGCGAGATCTGCCCCGCCATCACGTCCGCCAGCACGGCGGCGCTGCCCTTGTAGGGGACGTGCACCATGCTCGTCCCGGTAAGCGACTTGAAGAGCTCCATCGACAGGTGCGCGGTGCTGCCGTTGCCGGGCGAGCCGTGCGTCAACTTTCCCGGATTCGCCCTCGCGTAGGCCGCGAGCTCTTTCACGCTCTTCACCGGCAGCGTGTTGTTGACGACGAGGAGATTGGGCACCCGGGCAACCAGGCTGATGGGAGCGAAATCGCGCACCGCGTCCCACGAAAGGCCGGGATAGAGCGTGTTGTTGATGCTGTGCGTCGCGGCCGTGCCCATGAGGATCGTGTAGCCGTCGGGCGCGGCGCGGGCGGCGATCTCGGTGCCGATGTTGCCGTTCGCGCCGGGGCGGTTGTCGACGATGACCGGCTGGCCCCAGTTCTCGGTCATCTTCTGCGCGAGCGCGCGCGCGAGGATGTCGGTCGTGCCCGCGGGCGTGTAGGCGACCAGAATCCGGATCGGCCTGTTCGGATATCCCTGGGTCTGCGCCGCCGCCGCGGCCCCCGCGGCGAGCGCCGCGCTCGTGAGCATCGCCCGGATCATGAGGATCCTCCTTGCATCGCCGGTGGATCGAGTCACCGGGAAGCGCGCCGGCGCGCCGCGATTCCTGCTGGTCATTGGGCCTTGATCCCCGCGGCGTGGATCACCTTCGCCCACTTCGCGATCTCGTCCTGCATGAACTTCGTGTACTGCTCGGGCGTGTTGCCGACCGGGTCGGCCCCGAGGTCCTCGAGCTGCTTGCGCAATTCGGGCATGGCGAGCGATTTCACGACCGCGCCGTGCAGCCGTTCCACGATCGCGCGCGGTGTCTTCGCCGGTACCGACATGCCGTAGAAGGTGGTGACGACGTACCCGGGGACGCCCGCTTCCATCACGGTGGGAAACTCCGGCGCCGCCGGCGAGCGCTTCGGGCCGGTCACCGCGATGCCCCTGAGCTTGCCCGCGCGCACCTGCCGTATCACCGTCGGCACGTTGCCGAAATACAGCGACACCTCGCCCGAGAGCAGCGCGACGAGCCCCGGGCCGCCGCCCTTGTAGGGAATGTGCACCCACTTCACGCCGGTCATGAACTCGAAGAGCGCGGCCGAGAGGTGCACCGTCGTGCCGACGCCCGATGAGCCGTAGTTGATCTCGCCGGGGCGCTTCTTCGAGAAGGCGATCAGCTCCTTGACGCTCGTCGGCGGCAACGACGGGTGCACGACGAGCAGGTTCTGGGATTCCGCCAGCAGCGACACGAACGCGAAATCCTTCAGCGAATCGAAATTGAGCTTGATGAGCGACGGGTTGGTGGCGTGCCCGGGCCCGTTCAGCATGAGCGTGTAGCCGTCGGGCGGCGAATGCGCGGCGATCTCCGTTCCGATCGCCGTGTTGGCGCCGGCGCGGTTGTCCACCACCACCTGCTGTCCGAGATTCCCGGCGAGCCTCGGGGCGAGCGTCCGGGCGACGATGTCGTTGGTGCCCCCGGGCGGGAATCCCACGATGAAGCGAATCGGCTTCACCGGGTAGTTTTGTGCCGCCGCGGCCCCGCAAAAAACCATTGAACCCGCCCCCGCGAGGAGAGTTGCAAGACTCGCCCGCATGCTGGTCATATCGCGTCCTCCTCCCTGTCGGTATTGTTGTCGGCCGAGGGCCGTGAACCATTGTCGATGACGCCGCTTCCCGCCGTTTCGCGCTCGACGCGGGAGACATCGCGCCGCGGCTATCGCGCCGGGCCGTAGCCCTCGAGATAGAGCGGGCCCGACATCGTGCCGTCCACCGCCATGCCGATGATGCCCTGCGAGAGATCCTTGATCGCGAGGAAGATCACGTCCTCGTCGTCGGGGGACGCGACCAGCGTGTGCGGCGCATTCGCCGGGATGTAGATCAACGTGCCCTTCGGCGCGACGACCTTCCTGCCGTTGACCGAGCCCACCAGCGTGCCGCGCAGCACGTAGTTCAACTGCTCGTTCCCGTGCGTGTGCATGCGCGAACCGGTGCCGCGCGGCTTGTGGATGTAGCCCACCAGCATGCGCGCGCCTTCGACGACGCCGCCGTGCGAAGTCGAGTAGCCCTTGCCGGCGTCGGTGACCTTGAGCCCCGCCATGTCGTAGTGGTAGCGCCCGCCGGCCCCGCCGCGAACCGCGCCCCTAGTCTTTGTCTTCGTGTGCGCCTTCGTCTTCCGGCGCGACGAAGGCGCGTCAGCCGCGCGGCCGCGCGCGGCGGGGGAACGGGATTTCCTGCGGACGGTGCGTCGCGTTGCCATGGCATTCACCTCGCGAGTAACAAGAATGGCGGGAAACTCCCGTTGGATCGCGGATCACCGCGTTCCGCGCGGCGGATCACAGGTAATCCACGATCTTCCAGTCTCCCGGCCTCGCGTTCACGACGTTGCGGTTGTTGCCCGGCCGGCGATCGGCATGAACCCTGCCTTCCTTCATCACGAGCTGGATGTTCTTCTTCTCCTGGAGGCACCGGATGTTGCGCAGGGGATCGCCGTCCACCGCGATCACGTCGGCGAGCTTGCCCGCCGCGATCGTGCCGAGCTCGTGGTCCCGCTTCAACGCCTGCGCGGCGTTGCGCGTCGCCGTGAGAATCGCGTCCATCGGCTTCATGCCGAGCTTGACGTAGATCTCGAGCTCCGCGGCGTTCGATCCCATGTCGGGCTCGAAGCCCATGTCGGTGCCCATCGCGATCCTGACGCCCATCCGGTACGCCTTCTGGAACGTGTCGTAGCAGAAGGGCTGGAGGTACTTCATCTTGCGCAGCACGAAATCCGCCGTGCCGTGCTCGCGGCGCAGCCGGATGGCATGGTCGGTGCGATGCGAGAGCGTGGGCGTCATCGGGATGTTCGCCTCGACGATCATCTCCAGCGTCTCGTCGTCGGAGAACACCATGTGCTCGATCGTGTCGGCGCCGGCCTTGATCGCCATGCGGTGCGCGTTGGTGGTGAAGCAGTGCACCGCGGCATGCTTGTGCAGCGCGTGGGCCTCGTCCACCAGCGCGTCGAGCTCCTCCTGCGTGAGGTTGCGGATGTCGGGCTCTTCCTTGTCGGTGCCGCCCCCGCCGGAAGCGCAGGTCTTGATGACGTCGCAGCCGGCAAGCAGGTTCTTGCGGGCGAGCTTGCGCAACTCCCACGGCCCGTCCGCCGTGTTGAAGCCCCAGCGGTACATCGCGCGCGGCTGGATGAGATCGAGGTGGGAGCCCGTCATGGTGGTGAAGGCGCCGATCACCATCCGCGGCCCCTCGACGATGCCGGCGTTGATCGCGTCGCGCACCGCGCAGAGCTCGTTCACGAGTATCCCGTAGGGGCCGTTCATGCCGAGGTCGCGCAGCGTGGTGAAGCCCATGTCGAAGCAGTTCTGCGCGTGAAAGAGCGCGTACATCTGCTGCAGGTGCGGCATGATCTCGAACTGCGCGACACGGTGGTTGTGGAACGTCATGCAGTTGTACATCGCCGTGTGGATGTGCAGATCCATCATCCCCGGCATGAGCGTGCAGCCCTTCGCGTCGATCACCTCGGCTCGCGCCGGAATCCGGATCGAACGCCGGGTGCCGACCTGCCTGATGCGCCGCCCCTGGAGAACGACGACCGGGTCCCTGACGGGGGCCGCGCCGGTGCCGTCGATCAGCGCGGCGGCCTTGAGGTAACGCAGGGGACCGCGCTCGGCGGCGGGCTTCGGTTCGTGCATGGGGGAGCGCTCCTCCTTCGATCGCGCCGGAGATTCTAGCAGCCTGCCGGTTCCCGGGGGGGAACCCCGAGCGCACCGCGGCGCGAATCAGCGGAAGCGCCCGGCGAGCGCGGCGAAGCGCGCGTACGCGTCCGGGTCAAACGCCCCGGCGGGCGCGCCCGAGTAGCCGAGCGCGGGCAGCGTGCGCTCGATATCCGCGCGCGCCATGCCGCGCGTGATGAAGACGAGGCGCGAGCGGCGTTCCGCGTCGGGCCAGCGCTCGAGCGCGACGGGCTCCTCGATCAACGTCTGGACCGCGTGGACGGCGACCGGATTGCCGTCCACGTTGAGGAGCGCCTTCACGCGCAGGAGGTTCGCGCCGCGCAGCGAGGCGAGGAGGCCCAGCCACAGCGCGAGGCCGTGGCCGGTCACCGGGCGGTCGTGGTAGATGCAGAACGCGTCGATCGCCGGGTCGGCGTGCCGGTGCCGCCCGCGCGGCGGGTGGTTCCCCGCCGCACCGCCGTAGTGCTCCACGCCGAGCCACCGCGCGATGCCGGCGCCGCGGGCCGCTTCGTCGAGGCCGGCGCCGAAGATCTGCGCGGCCGGCGTCCCGCCGTTCGCGGCCGCGATGATCGACGCGCCCGGGTTCACGCGCGCGAGCCGCTCGCGCAGCCGCTCGAGCGCCGGCGCCGCCGCGATGTCGGTCTTGGAAACGACGACGCGATCGGCGAGCGCGGCCTGCTTGAGCGCCTCGGCGGCGGCGTCGAGCTGCGCCTCGCCGTGCACCCCGTCGACCACCGTCACGACGCTGTCGAGGCGATACACGGGTGCGAGCTCCCGGTCGGCGAGCAGCGTCTGCAGTATCGGCACCGGGTCGGCGAGCCCGGTCGTTTCGATCAGGACCCGGCCGAAGGCGGGGAGCGTGCCCTCGCGGCGCCTGCGGTGGAGATCGGCGAGCGCGCCGACGAGATCGCCGCGCATCTCGCAGCAGATACAGCCGCTCTGAAGCGTCACCACGGTCTCGCCGGGCGCGGCAACCAGCAGGTGATCGAGCGCGATCTCCCCGAACTCGTTCACGATGACCGCCGCGTCGGCGAGCGCCGGATCGCGCAGCAGGCGATTCAGCAGCGTCGTCTTGCCCGCGCCCAGGTAGCCGGTGATGATCGAGACGGGCGCGCGCGCGGTCGCTGGCGTCATGAGGAAGGCGGGCGGCGACCGCGGCGCGGCCGGGGAGCGAAGCGGACCGGGAGGGTCCCTCTGCCGCGTCCCGGCGGCGGCACTGCGGCTCGACGCGCCACGTGACGGGCGATGCGCTCTCTCAGGCGGCGCGTTTTTCCAGATCGGGCGAGTACTTGCCGGCCGTGGCGAGCCCGTTCATGCGCGCGCGGTGGAGGAACGCCGCCTGCGCGGCGGCCACGTTCGCCGGCGAACCCTTCCATGCCTTCAGCGCCGCCTGCTGCAGCGCGCGCCCGTAGGAGAAGGAAAGGAGCCACGGGACACCGCCCAGCCTGTTCATCGCGTCGAGGTGCGCGGTCGCGACCTCCTCGCTCTGCCCGCCCGAAAGGAAGGCGATGCCCGGCACCGCCGCCGGCACGGTGCGCTTGAGCACCGCGAGGGTGCGCTCGGCGACTTCCTGCACCGGGGCCTGCTTCGGGCACTTCTTCCCGGAGATGACCATCGAGGGTTTGAGCACCATGCCTTCGGGCGCGACACGCTGGCTGGCGAGCGCCGCGAAAGTCTCCCGCAACGTCCACTCGGTGACCTCCTCGCAACGCTCGATGGTGTTGTCGCCGTCCATCAGCACTTCGGGCTCGACGATCGGTACCAGTCCCGCCGCCTGGCAGATCGCCGCGTAACGCGCGAGCGCGTGGGCGTTCGCGCCGACGCACGCCGCGGACGGGATGTTCGCGCCGATGGTGATGACGGCGCGCCACTTGGCGAACTTCGCGCCGAGCTTCACGTACTCCGCGCAGCGCCGCGCCAGATTGTCGAGGCCCTCGGTGATGGTCTCGCCGGGGCAAAGCGCCATGTCCTTCGCGCCGGCATCCACCTTGATCCCCGGGATGGCGCCCTGCCTCTCGATGAGCCGCGGAAACGGCGTGCCGTCCGCCGATTTCTGGCGCAGCGTCTCGTCGAACAGGATCACGCCGCCGATGTACTGATCCATGCCCTTCGCCGAAAACAGGAGGTCGCGGTACGCGCGCCGATTCTCTTCCGTATTCTCGACTTCGATGCTCTTGAACCGCCGCTCGATGGTGCCCGTGCTCTCGTCGGCCGCGAGTATGCCCTTGCCGGGCGCGACCATGGAGCGGGCAACGGTGGTAAGGACCTGAACTGACATGGGACCTCCTCGGTGCGGTGAGTGGCGAGCCGTGGACGGCGAATCGCGAAATCGGGGCCGCTATTCTAGCGCCGACCGCGGGGTCGAACCAGCCTCGTCCGGCGTCGTCCGGCTCCGGTCTCGAACCCGGCCGGGTTGCGTTGCTCGTCCCGGCGGCGGCTAGGCGTGCCGGTGCTCGCCCACCCTGACGATCTTCATGGTGTTGGTGCCGCCCGCCTTGCCGAAGGGCTCGCCGATGGTGAGCACGATGTAATCGCCGTTCTGCACCACGCCCCGGTCGAGGAGCTCCTTCTCGGCCATGGCGAGCGCGAGCTCGCGGTTGCGCGCGCCCTTGAAGTCGACCGGGTACACCCCGCGGTAGAGCGAGACCCGCCGGCGCGTCTCGATCACCGCGCTCATCGCGTAGATCGGCACCGTGGTATGCATGCGCGACATGAGCAGTACCGTCTTGCCGCTCTGCGTGAGCGAGGCGACCGCCTTGATGTCGAGGTTGTTGGCGGTGAACACCGTCGCGCGCGCGATCGCCTCCTCGAGATCCGACGGCGGCCGCGAGCGGCGCCGGTCGTACTGGGTGAGCGTTTCCTCCTTTTCCGCCTCCACGCACACCCGCGCCATCGCCGCGACCGCTTCCGCCGGGTAGCCGCCGGTCGCCGTCTCGGCGGAGAGCATGACCGCGTCGGTGCCGTCGATCACGGCATTGGCGACGTCGGAGACTTCCGCGCGCGTGGGAATGGGGTTGCTCACCATCGATTCCATCATCTGCGTCGCGGTGATCGCGAGCCGGTTCTTCTCGCGCGCGAGCCGGATCATCCGCTTCTGCAGCGCCGGCACCACCGCGTCGCCGACCTCGACGGCGAGGTCGCCCCGCGCCACCATGATGCAGTCGGCGGCGTCGAGCATCTCCTCGAGCGAGGCGATCGCCTCGGCGCGCTCGATCTTCGCGACCGTCAGCGCGCGCCCGCCGGCCTTGTGCATGAGGTCGCGCGCCCAGCGGATATCGTCGCCCGTGCGCGGAAAGGACACCCCCAGGAAATCGGCCCTGAGCGCCGCCGCGGCGCGGATGTCCTGCATGTCCTTCTCGGTGAGCGCCGGCGCGGTCAGGCCGCCCCCCTTGCGGTTGATGCCCGTGTTGTTGGAGAGCACGCCGCCCTGTTCGACGACGGTGTTGATGCGGGAACCGCGCACCGAGGACACGCCGAGGACGATACGGCCGTCGTCGAGGAGCAGCGTGTCCCCCGGCCGGACATCGTTCGGCAGATTCTTGTAGTCGAGACCGACCTGGCGCTGGTCGCCGAGGCGGCACTCGGAGTCGAGCGCGAACTTCGCGCCCGCCGCGAGCGTGACGCGCGCGTCCCGGAAGCGGCCGATGCGGATCTTCGGGCCCTGCAGATCCACCAGCACGCCGACGGTGCGGCGCGCCTTGCGCGCGAGCTCGCGCACGAGCTCCGCGCGCTTCGCGTGTTCCTCGGGCGTGCCGTGCGAGAAATTGAGCCGCACGATGTCGAGGCCGGCGCCGATCATGCGCGCGAGCGTTTTCGGGTCGCTGGAGGCCGGCCCGAGCGTCGCGACGATCTTGGTGCGGCGGAGCATGTGACCCGGTGCGCGCGCGCCGCTCACCCGCGCCCGGAAGCCGCGCGCCGCTCCAGCACCTCGATCGCGGGGAGCTTCCTGCCCTCCAGGAACTCGAGGAACGCGCCGCCGGCGGTCGAGATGTAACCGATGCGGTCGGCGACGCCGAACTGGTTGATCGCCGCCACCGTTTCGCCGCCGCCGGCGATCGAGTACGCCTTCGCGCCTGCCACCGCCTGGGCGAGCGCCCGCGTGCCGCCCGCGAACTGCTCGTACTCGAAGACACCGAGCGGGCCGTTCCACACGATGGTGCCGGCCCCGGCGAGCCCGGCGGCGAACTCGCGCGCGGTCGCGGGCCCGATATCGAGTATCAGGTCGTCGGCGGCGACCTCCGCGGCGCGCTTGGTCACGGCCTTCGCCCGCGGCGAGAACTCCTTCGCGCACACGAGGTCCGTCGGCAGCGGCACGTCCCCGCCCCTCGCGCGGAGCCCGTCGATGATCCGCTTCGCCTCGCCGACGAGCTGCGGCTCGGCGAGCGACTTGCCGATCGGCCGGCCGGCCGCGAGCATGAAGGTATTGGCGATGCCGCCGCCGACGATCAGCCGGTCCACCTTCTCCACCAGCGCGGCGAGGATCGTGAGCTTGGTCGAGACCTTCGCGCCGCCGACGATGGCGACGAGCGGCCGGGCGGGCGCGCCGAGCGCGCGCGTGAGGGCGTCGATCTCCGCCGCCATGAGCGGGCCCGCGCAGGCAATCGGCGCGTGCTTCGCGACCCCGTGCGTGGTCGCCTCCGCGCGGTGCGCGGTGGCGAACGCGTCGTTCACGTAGACCTCGCAGAGCGCCGCCATCCTGCGCGCCAGGGCGTCGTCGTCCTTCTTCTCGCCCCGGTTGAAACGGCAGTTCTCCAGCAGGACCACTTCGCCCGGCTCGACCGCCACCCCGTCCAGCCAGTCCCGCCGCAGCGGCACCTCGCGCCCCAGCAGCTCGCCCAGGCGCTGCGCGACCGGCGCGAGCGAGTCCTTGTCGTCGAACACGCCCTCGGCCGGGCGCCCGAGGTGGGATACGAGCATCAAGCGGGCGCGCTGCGAGAGCGCGTGCCGGATGCCGGGGAGCGCCGCGCGTATCCGCGTGTCGTCGCCGATGCGTCCGTCGCGGACCGGAACGTTGAAGTCGACGCGCACGAGCACGCGCTTGCCGCGCAGGTCGAGGTCGGTCATTTTCAGTACTGGCATGGGCGCCGGGGAGACCTGTCTACGGGGTTCGCTGCGCAGCATGCGCCGCGGCCGCGGCGTTGCCCGCCGCCGGCCCGCGGCGCGAGCTCTACGCCGCGACCTTCTTCGCGCCGGCGCCCGCGCCCGCGTTGACGAACGCGACCGTGGTGTCGAGCATGCGGTTGCTGAAGCCCCACTCGTTGTCGTACCAGGAGCACACCTTGACGAGCGTCCCCTCGGCGACCTTGGTGAGCGTGGAATCGAACACGGAGGAGGCGGGGTTGTGATTGAAGTCGATCGACACGAGCGGCTCGCCGGTGTACTCGAGTATGCCCTTCAATTCACGCTCGGAGGCTTCCCTTGCCGCCCGGTTCACTTCCTCCACCGTGGTCGCGCGCTTCGCCACGAACGCGAGATCGACGACCGAAACGTTGATCGTCGGCACGCGCACCGCGAACCCGTCGAGCTTGCCGTTCAGGTGCGGCAGCACCAGGCCCACCGCCGCCGCGGCTCCCGTCTTCGTGGGGATCATCGACATCGTGGCCGAGCGCGCGCGGCGCAGGTCGGAATGGTAGACGTCGGTCAGGACCTGGTCGTTGGTGTACGCGTGCACGGTGGTCATCAGCCCCGAGACGATCCCGATCCGCTCGTCGAGCGCCTTCACGAGGGGCGCGAGGCAGTTGGTGGTGCACGAAGCGTTGGAGATGACGGTGTGCGCGGGCTGGAGGCAGTCGTGGTTCACGCCGTAGACGACGGTCGCGTCGACGTCCTTGTCGCCGGGGGCGGAAATGATCACGCGCTTCGCGCCGGCCGCGATGTGGGCGGAGGCCCTCGCCTTGCTGGTGAAAAGCCCGGTGCACTCCATCACGAGCTCGACACCGAGCTCCCGCCACGGCAGCTTCGCGGGATCGCGCTGCGCGCACACCCGGATGCGATCGCCGTTGACGACGAGGTGCTCGCCGTCGACCTCGACTTTCCCGGGAAACTTTCCGTGCGCGGTGTCGTGGCGGGTGAGATGCGCGTTGATCTTCGCGTCGCCCAGATCGTTCACCGCCACGATCTCCAGCGGATGGCGTTTTCCGCCCTCGTAGTGCGCGCGCAGGATATTGCGGCCGATGCGTCCATAACCGTTGATCGCGACCCGGATGGTCATGTGCCTTCTCCCGATGTCAAAAATCCGATTCTACTGCGGCGGGCGCGATCGCGCCCCCCGGGAGAACGGCGCCCGATCGACCCGCATTCAGCCGGCGGCGAGGCGACGCACCGCTTCGGCCACTTTCCGCGCGGTGAATCCGTAGTGCTCGAACAGCGCCGCGGCCGGCGCGGATTCGCCGAAACGGTCGATACCGATTACCGCGCCCTCCAACCCCGTGTACTTCCGCCAGGGGTCCGTCACCCCCGCCTCGATCGCCACGCGCGGCACCCCGCGCGGCAGTACCGCCTCGCGGTAGGCGCCGTCCTGCCGGTCGAACGCGCCGGTGCAGGGCATCGACACGACGCGCACCGGCAGCTCTTCCGCCGCGAGCGCGCGCTGCGCGGCGAGCGCGAGCTGCACTTCGGAGCCCGTCGCGATCACCACGGCGGCGGGCGCCGCGTGGCCCTCCCTGAGGATGTAGCCGCCGCGGCGCACGTCGGCGAGAGCCTGCGGCCCGCGCTCGACGAACGGCAGGTTCTGCCGCGACAGGAGCAGCGCCGTCGGGCCGGCGGCGCGCTCGAGCGCCGCGCGCCACGCCACGGCGGTTTCCACGGTGTCACACGGGCGCCAGACTTCGAGGTTGGGAACGAGCCGCAGGCTCGCCGCCTGCTCGACCGGCTGGTGCGTCGGGCCATCCTCGCCCAGCCCGATCGAATCGTGCGTGAACACGTGGATCACGCGCACGCCGATCAGCGCGGCGAGGCGCAGCGCGTTCCTCGCGTAGTCGGAGAACACGAGAAAGGTGCCGCCGTAGGGGATGAAGCCGCCGTGGAGCGCGAGCCCGTTCATGACGGCGCACATGCCGAACTCGCGCACGCCGTAGAAGACGTAGTTGCCGGGTTGCGTCCGGCCCACCGCGCGGGATACCTTCGCCATCGTGAGGTTGGAGCCGGTGAGATCGGCCGAGCCCCCGAGCAGCTCGGGCAGCGCGGGCTTCAGCGCCTCGAGAGCGTTCTGCGAGGCCTTGCGGGTGGCGATCGTCTCGGCCTTCGCCGCCGCCTCGGCGACGAGGCGCTCGGCCCGCGCGGCGAACTCGGCGGGCAGCTCCCCGGCGAGGCGCCGGCGCAGCTCCGCGGCCTCGGCGGGGTAGGCCCGCTCGTAGGCGGCGAGGAGCTTGCGCCAGCGCCGCTCGGCGGCGGCGCCGCGTTTGCGCGCGTCCCAGCCTTCGTAGACGCGCGGCGGGATCTCGAATGGCGGGTGGGCCCAGCCGATCGCCGCGCGGGTGGCGGCCACTTCCGCCTCGCCGAGCGGCGCGCCGTGCGCCGCGCCGGTGTTGGCCTTGTTGGGGGCGCCGCGCGCGATCACCGTTTTCGCGCAGATGAGGGCGGGCCGTTCCCGGTCGCGCTTCGCCTTGCGCAGCGCCCGGTCCACCGCCGCCACGTCGTGGCCGTCAACCTCGTCGATCACCTGCCAGCCGTAGCCCTCGAAGCGGCGGCGCACGTCGTCGGTGTACCATTGCCGGATGCTGCCTTTCTCGGAATCGATCGAGATCCCGTTGTCGTCGTAGATCGCGATCAGCTTGCCCAGGCCCAGCGTCCCGGCGAGCGAACAGGCCTCGTGCGACACGCCCTCCATCATGCAGCCGTCGCCGAGAAAAACGTAGGTGCGGTGGTCGATGACGGGAAAATCGGGACGGTTGAATTCTGCCGCGAGAAGCTTCTCCGCGAGCGCCATGCCGACCGCGTTGGCAATGCCCTGTCCGAGCGGGCCGGTCGTCGTCTCGACCCCGGGGGTGAGGCCGCGTTCCGGGTGACCGGGCGTCCTGGAGCCGAGCTGGCGAAAGCGCCGCAGCTCCGCCATCGGCAGCTCGTAGCCGGTGAGGTGCAGCACGGCGTAAAGGAGCATCGAGCCGTGGCCGTTCGAGAGCACGAAGCGGTCGCGGTCGGGCCACGCCGGGTTGGCGGGATTGTGCCGCAGGTGCCCGTTCCAGAGCGCCTCGGCGATCTCGGCCATGCCCATCGGCATGCCCGGGTGACCCGAGTTCGCCTGCTGAACGGCGTCCATCGCGAGCGCGCGTATCGCGTTGGCAAGCTCGGCGCGATCGGTCATCGGGAGTCTCCGGCGCGGGACAGTGGCGCAAACGAGCCGCAATTATAGCGGCGGGGATGGCGCGCTACTCGCCGTTGCGGCGGGCGAGCTTGATGCCGAGCTGCTTCAGCTTCCGGTAGAGGTGCGTGCGCTCGAGACCCACGGTCTCGGCCACGCGGCTGATGTTGCCACCCTCGCGCGCGATGTGATACTCGAAATAGACGCGCTCGAACGCGTCGCGCGCGTCGCGCAGCGGCCGGTCGAACGGCAGCTCCTGCATGACGTGCGCGCCGGCGGAGGGCTGCGGCAGGGCGCGGTTCACGTCCTCGAGCGCGATCTGGTCGGAGAGCGCGGTGAGGGCCAGCGTGCGGACCACCCCCTGGAGCTGGACCAGGTTGCCGGGCCATTCGTGGTTGCGCAGCGCGTTCAGCGCCGCGGTGGAGAACTGCCGCGGCGGCACTTCCCGCGCCTCGACCATGCGCGTCAGCATGAGGTTCGCGAGGTCGGGCACGTCCTCGCGATGCTCGCGCAGGCTCGGCAGCCGGATCGTCGTGCCCGCGACGGTGGCAAGGAGCCGGCTGTCGAACTGGCCCTGCGCGACGAGCTCGGGGAGCTCGCGCGAGGCGCCGCAGACGAGCCGCACGTTGTAGCGATCGAGCTTCGAGGCGAGCAGCAGCAGTCCCTTCTGCTCCACCCGCGAGAGCTCGGCGATCTCCTGCAGGAACAGCACGCCCTCGCGCGCCTGGTTGAGCAGCTCGAGCGGCGCCTCGGCCAGCATCGCCGCCGATTCCGGCGCGGCCCACGGCGTGTTGCGCTGGTGCAGGAAGCGCGCCGCGAGATCTATGCCGCAGCCCGGCTCCCCCGTCAGCAGCAGCGGCGTGCGCAGCGCCGCGACCCGTTCCAGGCGCTGCTTCAACTCGACGATGAGCGGCGCCCGTCCCAGCAACGCCAGCGAAAGTTCGGGCTGGGCCCGGTCTCCGCCGTGCTTGAGCGCGCGGCCGACGGTCGCGAGCAGCTTCTGGAGCGCGATCGGCTTCTCGAGAAAATCGAAAGCTCCCACGCGCGTCGCCTCGACCGCCGTGTCGATGGTGCCGTGGCCGGACATCATCACGACCGGCATGGTGAGCAGGCCCGCGCTCGCCCATTCCTTCAGCAGCGTGATGCCGTCGGTGTCCGGCATCCAGATGTCGAGGAGCACGAGGTCGGGCCGGTTGTGCCCGCGCCAGGCGCGCGCGGCGCTCGCGTTCTCCGCGAGATGCACCTGGTAGCCCTCGTCGCTCAGTATCTCCGAGAGCAACTCGCGGATGCCGATTTCGTCGTCAACAACGAGGATCTGCTGCATAGGCCGACCGAGCGCTAGTTTACACCCTGGTGAGCCGGCGTCAGTGGCTGCGCGCGAGCGCGCCGGGCGCCGGCTCGCGGCTCCCCGCGCCGGCGGCGGGGAAGGTGAGGGTCACGCGCGCGCCGCCGCCGGCGACGTTGGCGACCCGCGCCGTTCCGCGGTGCTCCTCGACGATCTTGCGCACGATCGCGAGCCCGAGTCCGGTTCCCCTGGGTTTGCTCGTCACGTAGGGCTCGAACGCGCGCGGGAGCATGTGCTCGGGGAAGCCGGTGCCGTTGTCGGCCACGGTGAGCTCGACCGTGTCGCCGCGCGCCGTCGTCGCGATGACCACCCGCGGGCGGGTGGTCTCCGCGAGCGCGTCCTGCGCGTTCTGCAGCAGGTTGTGCATGACCTGCCGCAACTGCCCCGCGTCGCCCGCGACGCGCGGCAGGCCGGCCGCGAGCTCGAGCTCCACGCACCGGCCGAGGGACGCCTCGTAGAGCGTGAGGACCTCGTGGATGAGCGCGTTCAGATCCAGCTCGCGCACCGAAGGCTCGGGCGTGCGCGCGTACTTGCTGAAGGCCTCGACCATGCCCTTCAGCGCGGCGACCTGGTTCACGATGGTCCGCGTCGAGCGCGCCAGGGTCTCCGAGTCGGCCGCGTCCAGCTTGCCCGCGAGCTTCGCCTCGAGCCGCTCCGCGGAGAGCTGGATCGGCGTCAGGGGATTGCGGATTTCGTGGGCGAGGCGGCGCGCCACCTCCGCCCACGCCGCGGCGCGTTGCGCCTGGGCGAGGTGGGTGATGTCGTCGAACACCACGACGCTGCCGCCCGCGGCTCCCCGCGGCAGCCGCGAGCCGCGCACCAGCAACTGCTGCCTGCCGCCGCGGTGGTCGCGTTCGATCTGCCGCTCCCACTCGCCCGCGCCGGCGCGCGTGAGCTCGCGCGCAAGCACCGCAGCGAACTCGGCGAGCGCGGGGCCGTCCCAGGCGCCCGGCGCGAGCGCGATGAGCGGCTCGAAATCCACCCCGAGCAGGGTGCCGGCGCTGCGGTTCGCGGAGCGCAGCCTCGATTCGTCGTCGAACGCGAGCACGCCCGCCGAGAGATTCGCGAGAATGCTCGCCAGGTACGCGTTCGCCTGCGCGAGCTCGCCCTGGTGGCGTTCCGCCGCCGCGCGCGCCTCGGCGAGCTGCTGGGTCATGCTGTTGAACGACTGCGTGAGCAGCCCCAGCTCGTCGGTGGACGCGACCGCCGCCTGCCGGCTGAAATCACCCTGCGCGACCGCCCGCGTGCCCTCGACCAGGACGTTGAGCGGCGCGGACAGCCGCTCGGAGAGCACGACCGCGAGGGCAAGCGCGGAAAGCAGCGCGAGGAGCAGGGTGAGTGTCAGCGTCAAGCCGTAGACGCGCTTCAATCCGCGCCGCGCCAGCGTGATCTCCTGATACTCGCGGTAGCCCGACTGAACGAACTCGGCGTCCTGCGCGAGCTGGGCGGGCACCGGCTGCAGGAGTTGCAGCACGAGCGGCTCCGCGGCGATGCTCGCCGTGCGCACCGGGGCGAGCACGCGCAGGTAGAGTCCGCGCTCCGGGATGGCCTCGATCCCGCGATAGGCCTGTTGCGCCCGCAACTGCCTCAGCATCGCGGGGCCGGGCGCATCCGGCAGCAGCCCCGCGCGCTCGTCGCCCGAGAACGCGACCACCCGGCCGCGCTCCGTGAGCAGCGCCGCCTCCTGCACGCCGGACTGCTCGCGCAGGGCGTTCAACGCCGCGATGTGCTCCTCCGGGGGGCGCGAGGAGAGCGCCAGGGCCATCTGCTCGCCGCGCGCGGCGAGCTCCTTCAGCATGGCGTCGAGCGCGCTGCGCCCGATATTGATGCCGCCTTCGAGCGCCCGGTCCACTCGAACGTCGAACCACGCCTCGATGGAGCGCGTCATGAACTGCACCGACAGCGCGTAGATCAGCACGCCCGGGATGATCGCCATCAGCGCGAACAGCAGCACGAGCCGCAGCGTGAGCTTGGAGCCGAAGACGCCGCGCCGCAGCCTGCGGCGCAGCGTCACGAGCTGGTAGATCACCAGTGCCGTCAGCGTCGCGGCGACCGCGCCGTTCAGCATGAGGAGCGCCGGATAATACTCGGCGAAGAGCGCCGTGTCGGCGCTCGCGAGCGCGAGCGCCGCCAGCGCGACGGCGCCGAGGCTCACGCACGCCACCAGCACGAAGCGCACCGCGGCGCCGATGCGGGGCACGCGCGGGGGCGGCGCGATCATGGCGTCACCGTCCACCGGTGCCATTCGGAGTAGATGTTCCAGTCGCGCGAGCCGATGGCGCTCAGTTGAAAGGGCCGCGGCAGCTGCGCCGTGTCGAGCCGCATGCGCACCGCCGCCGTGTAGGCCGCATCCTTGCGCAGCGCGCCGGGCTCGATGATTTCGTGCAGGCGCACCCGCCGCATGAACTCGAGGGCGTCGGCGAGCGTGGGAAAGTTCTGGAACAGCGTGCCGACCCCGACCCGGTACTGCCGGGTGAGCGCGTTGAACGACAAGCGGTAGCGGGACTGGTGAGTGGCGATCTTTTCGTTCAGCCAGTACCACCGCGGGCGGATCAGCTCGAACTCGACGACGAAATGCAGGGGGATGCCCTTGTTGAGGGAGTCCTCGAGCGCGGTGGTGAGGGCGATGTCGAAGGTGGCCTCGAGAAAATACTGCCCGTCTTCTCCCGCGACGAGGGCGGCGCTACGGACATCGATGCCGTCGGCGCGGACGGACGCGGGCGCGGCGAGGGCGAGCCACGCGGCCGCGAGCAGCACGAGCCAGCTACGTCTTGTGCAGCAAGGCGTAGAAGAAGCCGTCATGCTCTCGGTCCGGAAGCAATTGGCCAGCGGGCAATCGAGGATCGCTGTCGGTCGCCGCAAGGCCGAGGCGCCGGGCGTCCTCGTGGCGCTCCAGGAACCGCCCCACCTGCAGGTGATTCTCCTCGTGGAAAACCGAGCAGGTCGCGTACAGCAATTTACCACCTCTACCGAGCACCCGCCACAGCGCATCGAGCATGCGCTGTTGCGCCGCCGCGCACTTAGCGATGTCCCCGGCGCGCCGCAGCCACTTGACGTCGGGATGGCGCCGCGCGATGCCCGACGCCGTGCAGGGCACGTCGGCCAGTATCCGGTCGAAGGGCGTGCCGTCCCACCACGTTTCGGGACGCGTGGCGTCCGCCTGCGCCACCCGGGCCCGGAGCCCGAGCCGATCGAGGTTGCCGCGAACGCGTTCGAGGCGCGAGGCGTCGCTGTCGAGCGCCGTCAACTCGACATCGGCGAGCTCGAGCAGGTGCGCCGCCTTGCCGCCGGGCGCGGCGCACGCGTCGAGCACCCGCTGGCCCGCGGCGAGATCGAGCGCCGGCGCGGCGAGGTGCGCGCCGGCGTCCTGCACCGAAACGAGCCCGTCGGCGAGCCCGGGTATGAGCGCGGCGGGCACCGCCGACGCAAGCCGCAGCGCCGCCTCGCCGATCGCGTGCGCCCGCATCCCGCGCGCTTCGAGCAGGCGCAAGGCCTCGTCGAGCGTCGAGCGCCGTCGGTTCACGCGCAGCGTGAGCGGCGGGCGCCCGTTGGCGGATTCCAGGATGGCCTCGAAGTGTCCCGGATACTGCGCGCGCAGGCGGTCGATCCACCATTGGGGATGGGAATAGCGGGCGGTTTCGATCCGCTCGACCCGCGCATCGAGCGCAGCGCGCTGGCGCAGGAAGCCACGCAGCACCGCGTTCACGAGCGATCTCGCCGACGCGAGGCCGATTCGCACGGCGCACTGCACGGCGCTGTCCACGATCGCGTAATGCGCCGCGCGCGTGTGACAGATCTGGTAGAGCGCCGCGAGCAGCAGCGGCCGCAGCCTGGCATCGCGGAGCGGGCGCTCGAGCAGCGCTTCGAGGACGGCCTGCAGCCGGCCGAGATGCCGCAGCGTGCCGTAGGCGAGGTCGCGCAGCGCGGCGCGTTCCCGCTCCGCGAGGCGCGGGTTGCGCGCAAGCACCGCGGCGAGCTCGGCGTCGAGACTGCGCCCGGCGAGCACCCTCCCGACGGTCGCGCTGGCGAGGCGCTGGAGTTCAACCATCGGCCGCTCCGAGCCGCGTGCCGGCGCCGATGCGGTGGCCGGCGAGGTACTCGGCGGCGCCGAGGCGCCGCCCGCCCGCGCGCTGCAGGGCGGTGACGAGGAGACCGTCCTGCCCGCATGCCACGAGGATGCCGGACGGACCTGCGGTGATGACCGTACCCGGGGTGCCCGCCGTTCCTCGCGCGAGCCGTGCGGAGCAGATTTTGACCAGGCCGCCCGCCAGCAGCGTTCGGGCCCCCGGCTGGGGATCGAAAGCGCGTACTTGGCGCTCGATCTCCGCGGCCGGCCGGTTCCAGTCGATGCTCGTCTCCTCCCGGCTGAGCTTGCGCGCGTAGGTGGCACCAGAAGCCTCCTGCGGGCGGGCGGGCGGCATCGCCGCCAGCACGCGCACGATGAGCGCCGCACCCAGGGCGGCAAGCTTGTCGTGCAGGGTACCCGCGGTATCGTCCGCCACGATCGGAATGGCCTCCCGGAGCAGCACTGGTCCCGTGTCGAGGCCCGCGTCCATCCGCATGATCGTGACTCCGGTATGCGTGTCGCCCGCCAGCAACGCGCGCTGGATGGGGGCGGCCCCGCGCCAGCGGGGCAGCAGCGACGCGTGGATGTTGACGCAGCCGAGCGGCGGCAGTTCGAGCAATGCCGGCGGCAGCAGCAGCCCGTAGGCTGCGACGGCCATCACTTCGGGACGTGCGGCGGCGATGAGCGCGATCGCGGCATCGTCCAGCATCGCCGGCCGCGCCACCGGCAGGCCCCTTGCGAGCGCCAGGGCGTGTACCGGGGTCGGCTGGGGTTCCCGCCCCCGGCCGGCGGGGCGGTCCGGCTGCGTGAGTACCAGCGTGATCTCGTGCCCCGCGCGACCGAGGGCGTCGAGCGCGACAACCGCGAACTCCGGGGTGCCGGCAAACACGAGCTTCATGTGGCGATCCCTCGCCGGGGGCCGGTCGCGGCGCCCGGCAAGCCGCAACCTCCGGCGCCGCTTCGGTCAGCCAGCCTTGCGGTCCTGTTTTTTCAGCTTCGCAACGATGCGCGATTGCTTCAGGCGCGACAGATACTCGACGAATACCCTGCCCTCGAGATGGTCCATCTCGTGCTGGATGCAGACCGCCAGCAGTCCCTCGGCATCGACGGTGCGCTCGCCGCCATCACGATCGAGCGCCCGGACTTTCACGCGCTGCGCGCGCCGCACCCTTTCGTAGATACCCGGCAGCGACAGGCAGCCCTCCTCGCAGTCCGCTATGCCCGAGGACTCCACGATTGCAGGATTGATCAGCACATTCAGCGCGTCGCGCGTATCCGATACGTCGATCACGATCACCCGTTTGTGGACGTCTACCTGCGTTGCTGCCAGCCCGACACCCGGCGCCATATACATGGTCTCCGCCATGTCGTTGATTAATTTACGAATACCTTCATCGACGCGCGCGACTTTCGCCGCGACCTTGCGCAGGCGGGGATCCGGGTACCGCAAAATGGGCAGTAATGCCATGGAAAAGCTTGCTAATTTAATCGACTATATGCAGAATTTAAACCAATACCTGACCTCGGGCCGACAGCGGTCGCCTCGAGGTTTCTGCATCATAAGTGGGGGCTCACCATGGGTAAGGCAATTATATCCCTGATTTTTCTGTTGACTCCGTTGTCCGCGGCACTGGCGGCCCCCCCGGTCCTGAAGGAAAACGCGCCGGACCGTTATGTCGTCGTGGAAGGGGACACGCTGTGGAGCATCGCGGGGCGCTTCCTCCAGAATCCGTGGCAGTGGCCGGAGATCTGGAAGATGAATCACGACCAGATCAAGAACCCGAACCGCATCTATCCCGGTGACGTGATCGTCGTTGATCGTACCGCGCAGGAGACCCGGCTGCGCCTGCTCAAGCTGGAGACGGTCACGCTGCAGCCTCAGGTGAGGGTGGAGCAGTTGAAAGCCAAGCCCGTCCCGACGATCCCCGGGGTCGTCATCGAGCCGTTCCTCGCGCGGCCGATGATCGTGGGGCCGACCGAGCTCGACAGCGCACCGTTCATCCTCGCCTCCCAGGACCATCGTGTCACCATCGGTGCGGGCGCGACCGCCTACGCGAGCGGTTTGACGAAGGAACAAGGCAGGTCCTGGCAGCTTTTCCGGCGCGGCGACCCGCTGGTGGATCCGGACACCAATGAAACCCTCGGTTACGAAGCCGTGTATCTCGGCGAGGCCCAGGTCACCCAGTTCGGCACGCTTAGTACCGTTCATATCACCCGGTCCACTCGCGAGATCCTTGCCGGCGACCGCCTGATAGCATCCGGCAAGGAAATTCCCAATTTCGGCTACGTCCCCCACGCTCCGGCAAATCCGATCAAGGGCCGCATCGTGTCGAGCTACGGCAGCCTGGGCGACGCGGGTCCCCTGTCCATAGTGACGCTTTCAAAGGGCAGCCGCGACGGGCTGGAAGTGGGTCACGTGCTCGCCATCTACCGCAGTCAAACCGCGGCGCGCTTCCAGCAGCGGACGGCGCCTCTTTACGGGCGCGAGGGCCCCAGCGGCAACGATGCGCCGCGAACCTACTACAGCGAGCAGCTCACGCCGCGCGACGGGCCCCTGTATCCGCGCGGCTTTCCGGTGACCGACGAGCTCATCGCGAGCCTGCCCGACGAGCGTTACGGACTTGCCATGGTGTTTCGCACCTTCGACCGGGCGTCGTTCGCCATCATCATGCAGGCGAGCCGCCAGGTCTCGGTGAACGACGTCGTAACCAATCCCTGACCGGGCGCCGGACTCGCGCCGGCCGCCGCGCGACACGCCGACCGGGCACCGGTTCGCCATGCCGCTCGACCCGGAGCTGGCGGCGTGGCTGCGGCTGAGTCTCACACCGCAACTGACCGGCGCCGGACTGCGGCGTCTGCTCGCCGCCTACGGCGACCCGCTGCGGATACTCTCCGCCGGTCGAGCGCCGCTCGCGCAACACGTTCCCGGCGCTGCCGCGGCCGCGCTCGCGCAGGAGGCCGCGCCGCCCGGGCTCGCCGCGACGGCGGCCTGGCTCGAGGAGCGTTCCAATCACGTTGTCACGCTCGCCGATGAGGCCTATCCGCGCCTGCTGCTCGAAATTCCCGATCCGCCGGCGCTCCTCTACGTCAAGGGCCGGCGGGAACTGCTCAACCGCCCGGCGCTCGCGATCGTCGGCAGCCGCAACGCCACCGCGCAGGGCATCGCCAACGCCGAGGCGTTCGCGCGAGCCTTGAGCGATGCCGGCCTTCTCATCGTGAGCGGCCTCGCGCTCGGCGTCGATGCGGCAGCCCACCGGGGCGGGCTCGCGGGCGCCGCCGCGAGCGTCGCCGTCGTCGGCACCGGCCTCGACATCGTCGATCCGGCGCGCAACCGGGCCCTCGCTCACGAACTCGCCGAGCGCGGCGCCCTCGTCTCCGAGTTCCCGCTCGGCACGCCGGCGCGCGCCGTCAATTTCCCGCGCCGCAACCGCCTCCTGAGCGGCCTCGCTACGGGTACTCTCGTGGTCGAAGCGGCGATCGGCAGCGGCTCGCTCATCACCGCGCGCGCGGCGCTCGAGCAGGGCCGCGAAGTGTTCGCGATTCCCGGTTCCATCCATTCACCGCTCGCCAAGGGCTGCCACGCGCTCCTCAAGCAGGGCGCGAAGCTCGTGGAGAGCGCCGCGGACGTGCTCGAAGAGCTGCGGCTCGCGCCGGCCGCCCAGCCGCCGGCGCCGCGAACCACACGCGGCGATGTTGAACGACTGCTGCTCGAGGCGCTCGGCTACGACCCGGTGGATCCCGACAGCCTGTGCGCGCGCACCGGACTGGCCGCGGCGCAGGTGTCGGCGTTGCTCACGCAGTTCGAGCTCGAGGGCGCGGTCATGGCGCTGCCGGGAGGTCGCTTCCAGCGCGTGCGCTGAAGTGCGCGCGCCGCTCGCTCGGCCGCGCGTGCGGAACCATTCGCCCGGCTCGCCCTTGCGCTACGCAATGTTTGTACTTATCATCTTGCGCTCTTTTTTGCCGGGTCAGCATGCGCGTGGGCAAGCAACTCATCATCGCCGAGAAGCCGTCGGTGGCGGCGGACATCGCGCGCGCGCTCGGCGGCTTCGAGCGGCACGGCGAGTATTTCGAGAGCAGGGCCTACGTGCTCTCTTCCGCGGTCGGGCACCTGCTGGAACTGCGCGCACCCGAGGAGCACGATCCGCGGTCCGGGCGCTGGACGTTCAAGCATCTGCCCGTCATCCCGCCGCGCTTCGAGCTGGCGCCCATCGAGAAGAGCGAGGCGCGCCTGAAACTCCTGGTGAAGCTCATCAAGCGCAAGGACGTCGCGGGGCTCATCAACGCCTGCGACGCCGGCCGCGAAGGCGAGTTGATCTTCCGTTACATCGCGCAGCATGCGAACGCGCATAAGCCGATACGGCGGCTCTGGCTGCAGTCGATGACCCCGGGGGCGATCCGCGAGGGTTTCGAGCACCTGCGCGCGGACCGCGAACTGCTGCCGCTCGCGGACGCCGCGAAGTGCCGCTCCGAGGCCGACTGGCTCGTGGGTATCAACGGCACGCGGGCGATGACCGCGTTCAACAACAAGGTGAGCGAGGGCGGTTTCTACAAGACCACAGTCGGGCGCGTGCAGACACCGACCCTCGCGATTCTGGTGGAGCGGGAGGAGCGGATCGCCGCCTTCAAGCCACGCGATTACTGGGAGGTACACGCGCGCTTCGGCGCGGCCGCGGGCGAGTACCCGGGGCGCTGGTTCGATCCCCGCTTCAGGAAGGACGACGATGGCGAGCGCCGCGCGGAGCGCCTGTGGAAGGCCGCGGCCGCGCGGGAAATCGTCGCCGCCTGCACCGGGGGCCGCGGCAGCGTCGCCGATGAGAGCAAACCGGCCACCCAGCTCTCCCCGCTGCTCTTCGACCTCACCAGCCTGCAGCGCGAGGCGAACGCCCGCTTCGGGTTCTCCGCGCGCGGCACGCTCGCGCTCGCGCAGGCGCTCTACGAGCGGCACAAGGCGCTCACTTACCCGCGGACCGACTCGCGGGCGCTGCCCGAAGACTACCTCGCGCCGGTGCGCGAAACGATGGAGCTGCTGGCGAAAACGCCGTCCTATGCCCCGCACGCGCGCGCCGTGCTCGCGAACCGGTGGATCAGGCCCAACAAGCGCATCTTCGACAACTCGAAAATTTCCGATCACTTCGCCATCATCCCGACGCTGCAGGCGCCGCGCCATCTGAACGAGGGTGAACAGAAGCTCTACGATCTCGTCGTGCGCCGCTTTCTCGCGATCTTCCATCCGGCGGCGGAATACCTCCAGACGACCCGCGTGACGCTCGTCGCCGGGCATCATTTCAGGACCGAGGGAAAGGTCCTCCTGAACCCGGGCTGGCTCGCGATATACGGCCGGGCGCTGGGCGAGGAGAACGAGAGTCTCCCGCCGGTCGCGGCGGGCGAGTCGGTCGCCGTCGTCGAAGTCGCGGCCCAGCCCAGCCAGACGAAACCGCCCGCGCGCTACACCGAAGCGACGCTCCTCTCCGCCATGGAAGGCGCCGGCAAGCTCGTGGAGGACGACGAGTTGCGCGAAGCGATGGCGGCGAAGGGTCTCGGCACGCCCGCGACGCGTGCCGCCGTCATCGAAGGCCTGCTGCAGGAGGACTACATCCACCGCAACGGGCGCGAGCTGGTGCCCACGCCGAAGGCATTCTCGCTCTTCTTCGCGCTCAAGCATTTCGGGGTGACCGAGATCACTTCGCCCGAGCTGACCGGCGACTGGGAACACAAGCTGAAGCTCATGGAGGCCGCGAAGCTCCCGCGCGCCGAGTTCATGGAGCATATCGAGCAGGTAACGAGCGATCTCGTCGAGCGCATCCGCAACGGCGACATTCCCGACGACGCGTTTGCGACGGTGCCGGCGCCGTGCCCGAAGTGCGGCGGCACGGTGCAGGAGACCTACCGCAAGTTCCAGTGCCAGCAGTGCGAGTTCTCCCTGTGGAAGGTGACGGCCGGGCGGGAATGGGCGCCCGACGAGGTCGCGGAACTCATCACGAAGCGCTTCGTGGGGCCGCTGGCGGGCTTCCGCAGCCGCCTCGGCAAGCCGTTCTCCGCCGGCGTGCGGCTGAACGGGGAGCTCCGCGCCGAGTTCGACTTCGGCCAGGCGCGCGACGACGAAGCGCAGCCGCCGGATTTCAGCGCGCAGGAGCGCCTCGGCCCGTGCCCCAAGTGCGGCGCGGGCGTCTACGAGCACGGCGTGTCCTACGTCTGCGAGAAATCGCTCGGCGCCGGCCGCACCTGCGATTTCCGCTCCGGCAAGCTCATCCTCCAGCAGCCCGTCGATGCGGCGCAGATGCGCCGGCTGCTCGCCACGGGCCGCACGGAGCTTCTCACGCAGTTCGTATCGAAGCGCGGGCGGCGCTTCAAGGCCTTCCTCGTGAAGAACGGCGAAGGCAGGGTCGGCTTCGAGTTTCCGCCCCGCGCGGAGCCGGCGGGAGCGAAGGCAGCCCCCGCGGCCGCCGCGACGCCTGCGCGCGCCGCCCGCGGCAGGGCGGCGAGGCCGGCTGGCAAGCGAGCGCGACGCAGGGCGACCGAACGCCCCCGGCGTCCCCGCCGCAAGGCGGCCTAGATATCGAGGTTTCTCACCCCGAGCGCGTTCGACTCGATGAAGTTGCGGCGCGGCTCCACCTCGTCGCCCATCAGCGTCGCGAAGATCTCCTCCGCGCTGATCGCATCCTCGATGCGCGTCCTCAGCAGCCGCCGCGTCGCCGGGTCCATCGTGGTCTCCCAGAGCTGCTCCGGGTTCATCTCGCCCAGCCCCTTGTAGCGCTGCGTGGAGACGCCGCGCTGCACCTCCGCGAGCAGCCACTCGATCGCTTCGCGGAACTCCTTCACCGGATGCTCCTGCGCGCCCCGCTTGACGCTGGCGCCTTCCCCCAGCAGCCCCTGCAGCGTCTGGCCGGCGCGCAGCAGCTGCGCGTGGTCGCCGCTTTGCAGAAAATCGACGTCGATCTGTCCCTGCCGCACGATGCCGTGCTGCATCCTGCTCGCCACCAGCACGTAGCGCTCGGTCTGCTCGTCGATGCGCACGCTCACGGTGATCCCCTGTTCCGCGACGAGCGCGCCGAGCGACGCCGCGCTCGCCGCCGCGGCCTCCGCGTTCGAGAGATCGAGCGCCACCGCGTGGCGCATCAGCGCGCGCAGCACGTCGGCGTCGATCAGCCGGCTCACGCGCTCGATCACGGCCTCGGCCAGCAGATACTCCTTGGCGACGTGCTCGAGCGCGTCGCCGGAGAGCGGCGCCGCGCCGGCTGCGGTGTAGAGTTCCGCCTCGGAGAGCGCGAGGCGCAGGAGAAACTCCTTGAGCTCGTGCTCGTCCTTGAGGTAGCGCTCGGTCCTGCCGTGCTTCACCTTGTAGAGCGGCGGTTGCGCGATGTACACCCGCCCGTCCTCGATCAGCTGCCGCATCTGGCGGTAGAAGAAGGTGAGCAGCAGCGTGCGGATGTGCGAACCGTCGACGTCGGCGTCGGTCATGATGATGATGCGGTGGTAGCGCAGCTTCTCGGGTGCGTACTCGCCTTCGCCGATGCCCGTGCCGAGCACGCTGATGAGCGTAATGATTTCCTGCGAGGAGAGGACCTTGTCGAGACGGGCCTTCTCGACGTTGAGGATCTTGCCTTTCAGGGGGAGGATCGCCTGGAACCTGCGGTCCCGGCCCTGCTTGGCGGAGCCGCCCGCCGAATCGCCCTCGACGATATAGAGCTCCGAGCGCTCGGGGTCGCGTTCCTGGCAGTCGGCGAGCTTGCCCGAGAGCCCGAAGGAGTCGAGGACGCCCTTGCGGCGCGTGAGTTCGCGCGCCTTGCGCGCCGCCTCCCGCGCGCGCGCCGCTTCGACGATCTTGCCGCAGATGATGCGGGCGTCGTTCGGCCTCTCCAGCAGGAACTCGCCGAGCTTCTGCGCGACGATCTCCTCCACCACCGGCCGCACTTCCGAGGATACGAGCTTGTCCTTCGTCTGGGAGGAGAACTTCGGCTCCGGCACCTTCACCGAGAGCACCGCCGTGAGCCCCTCCTTCATGTCGTCGCCGGTCGTCTCGACCTTCGCCTTCTCGGCGAGCTTGTTGGCCTCGATGTACTGGTTGAGCGTGCGGGTCATCGCCGCCCGCAAGCCGGTGAGATGGGTGCCGCCGTCGCGCTGCGGGATGTTGTTGGTGAAGCACTGCACCGATTCCTGGTAGGAATCGTTCCACTGCATGGCGAGTTCGACGACGATGCCGTCCTTCTCGCCGAGCCCGTAGAAGATGTTCGGGTGGAGCACGGTGCGCGTGCGGTTCATGTACTCCACGAAACCCTTGACGCCGCCCTCGAAGGCGAAGGTCTCCTCCTTGCCCGCGCGCTGGTCAACGAGCGAGATCCTCAGCCCGCTGTTGAGGAAGGCGAGCTCGCGCAGGCGCTTGGCGAGTATCTCGTAGTGATACTCGACCTTGCCGAAGATGGCGCTGCTCGCCAGAAAATGCACCTCCGTGCCGCGCTTCTCGGAGCGGCCGAGAACCCTGAGCGGGCCGCTCGCCTCGCCCATGCGGAACTCGATCTCGTGGAGCTTCCCGTCGCGCCGGATCGAGAGCCGCAACTGCTCCGAGAGCGCGTTCACGACCGATACGCCCACGCCGTGCAGGCCGCCCGAAACCTTGTACGAATTGCTGTCGAACTTCCCCCCGGCATGCAGCTCCGTCATCACCACTTCGGCGCTCGAGCGCCGCTCCCCGTCGCCGGGATGTTCATCGGTCGGAATCCCGCGCCCGTTGTCGATCACGCTCACGGAGTTGTCGGGATGGATGGTGACGGTGATCTCGTCGCAATAGCCGGCGAGGGCCTCGTCGACCGCGTTGTCCACCACCTCGAACACCATGTGGTGCAGGCCCGTGCCGTCGCTCGTGTCGCCGATGTACATCCCCGGGCGCTTGCGCACGGCGTCAAGCCCCTTCAGGACCTTGATGCTGCTCGCGTCGTAGTCGCCGGAGGGCGGCGGCAGCTGTTCGTTTTCGAGTTGCGCGCTCATGTTCCGGTTCCGGCCCTAGATCCGCATCGGCATGACGACGTAGCGGAATTCGCGCTGATCGGGCAGCGTGATCAGCATGCTGCTGTTGGCGTCCCCGAGCGCGCACTCCACCTGCTCGCAATGAACGTTGGTGAGCACGTCCAGGAGATAGGTTATGTTGAACCCGATGTCCACCGCGTCTCCGGGGTAGCTGATTTCCAGTTCCTCCTGGGCTTCTTCCTGCTCGTTATTGGTGCAGGAAATGCGCAGGTTGGTGGCGCCGACGAGCCAGCGCACGCCCCGGAACTTCTCGTTGGCGAGGATCGCGGCCCGCTGCAGCGCCTGGAGCAGCAGCACGCGGTCCACGGCGAAGCGCTTCTGGTAGGTGGTGGGGATGACCCGGCCGTAGTCCGGAAACTTGCCGTCGATCACCTTGGTAACGACCACCACCGCGCCGAACGAAAAGCGCACCTGGCTCGCGTGGATCCCGATTTCCACGGGATCGTCGCTCTCGGCGAGGAGCTTCCCGAGCTCCAGCACCGCTTTGCGCGGCAGGATGACCTCGCGTTTCTCCGCGCTCTGCCCGAGAGGCCGCGCGGCATAGCTCAGCCGGTGCCCGTCGGTGGCGACCACCTTCAACTGCCCGTCGTCGATCACCAGCAGCAGCCCGTTCAGGTAATAACGGATGTCCTGCAGCGCCATCGAGTACTGCACCAGGAGCAGCAACTCGCGCAGCGCCTTCTGCGGGACGGTGACCCCGGCGAGAAGTTCGCCCGCGTCTCCCATCCGCGGAAAATCGGCGGCCGGCAGCGTCTGCAAGTTGAAGCGGCTCTTGCCTGCGCGGACCTGAAGGCGGTTGTTCTGCGCCTCCAGCGTGAGATCCGCGCCCTCCGGGAGCGCGCGCAGTATGTCCTGCAGCTTGCGCGCCGAAACAGTGAGGGCATGCTCCTCGCCCGAGCCGCCCGCGATATCGGTCGCCGTCGATACCTCGATCTCGAGATCGGTGGCGACGAGTTGCAGTCGGTCCTCGCGCCGTTCGAGGAGAACGTTGGAGAGGATCGGAAGAGTGTGCCGCTTCTCGACGATACCGGTAACCGCCTGAAGGGGCTTGAGCAGCGCGTCTCGTTCGAGCTGTACCAGTTTCATGAAGGTGAGTACTCAAGAATAGTAATGGTAATAAAGGCCGCCACTGGTGTGGATTCTCCGCCCAGGTGCCTGAAACCGAAGGAGAAGCGGGGCGAAGAACGCTGCCGAGTCCCTGTCGATGGACGGTGCGCGTGCTGTGGACGGAACGGCGCGACCGGAGCACACCGGCGCGTTATCCACATTTGACGCACAGTGCATCAGCTTCTCAGTACTTTCAACAGGGAATCGAAATCGCGCGTTACATCCGAGTTGGTCGATTTCAGCAGGGCGATCTTGCGGCAGGCGTGGAGGACGGTCGTGTGGTCACGCCCGCCGAACGCTTCGCCGATGTCCGGCAGGCTCATCTGGGTGAGTTCCTTCGCGAGCGCCATCGCCACCTGCCGCGGGCGGGCAACGTTGCGCGAGCGCTTCTTCGAGTACATCTCCGAGACCTTGATCTTGTAGAAATCCGCGACGGTCTTCTGGATGTTTTCGACGGACACCTGGCGGTTCTGGATCGCGAGGAGGTCGCGCAACGCCTCGCGCGCGAGCTCGATGGTGAGGGGACGACCCGTGAATCGCGCGTAGGCGAGAACTCGTTTCAGGCCGCCTTCGAGTTCGCGCACGTTCGACTGGATGTGCTTCGCGAGGAAGAAAGCCACCGCTTCGTTGAGCGCCACCGCCTCGGCTTCCGCCTTCCGGATGAGGATCGCCACCCGCATCTCGAGCTCGGGCGGTTCGACCGCGACGGTGAGGCCCCAGCCGAACCGGGAAATGAGGCGGTTCTCGATCCCGGAGATTTCCCTGGGGTAGGTGTCGCAGGTGATCACGATCTGCTTGTGCGCCTCGAGCAGGGCGTTGAACGCGTAGAAGAATTCTTCCTGCGTGCGGCTCTTCCCGCTGAAGAACTGGATATCGTCGATCAGCAGGAGGTCGAGCGTGTGGTAGTAGCGCTTGAAGTGGTCGAAGGCCTTGTGCTGGTAGGCTCGGACCACGTCGGATACGTACTGCTCGGCGTGGATGTAGCGGATCTTGCTTTCCGGGGTACGGGCGCGCAGGTGGTTGCCGATCGCCTGGATGAGGTGGGTCTTGCCGAGGCCGACGCCGCCATAGACGAACAGCGGGTTGTAGGACGCGCCGGGCGTGCGTTCGGCAACCTGGGTCGCGGCGGCACGAGCGAGCTCGTTCGCCTTGCCGGTGACGAAAGTCTCGAAGGTGAACGCCGGGTTGAGCCGGGAGACTTCCCGGCTGCTTGGCTGCGCGGGGGCCGTGTCCGGCTGCGGCGCGGGCTCGTCACGGCCGGCATTTTCCTTGTCGGCGAGCGCGAGCTTCACTGCGGCAGAACCACCGAACTCCTCGCGGGCGAGCGCCTCGATCCGGTGGGCGTAGCGGTCGCGGACCCATTGCAGAACGAAGCGGTTGGGCGCGACGAGCGTCACGGCATCGCCATCGACGAGGCACTTGAGAGGCTTGATCCAGGTGCGAAACTGCTGCTGTGGAAGGTCCTTTTCGAAAGCGGCGAGGCAGAGGCGCCAGAAGGAGCTCATCGGTACCGTCTTGGAGTTGGAATTCGGACCCGGTTACGCACGTCTGCTGCATCCATCATGTTACCGTTTTTGCGGGTGGTTATCCACAGGACGCGCGCCTCGCGCGGGGCGGCGAAGCGCTGCTTCACGCGCGCGACGCGAGTTGACAGGGTGGAGCGCAAGAGGGTGTAATACCGCGCTTTTCCACTCCACCCTGGCGGGATTGCATGAAACGTACCTATCAGCCGTCCAAGACGCGCCGCAAGCGCACGCACGGTTTTCGCGCACGCATGCGGACACGCGGCGGTCGCGGGGTCATCCGGGCACGCCGGGCCAAGGGGCGCGCGCGATTGAGCGCCTGAACGCCGGGCCGCGCGCGACGCTGCCTCGTGCTGCGCGGCTGTCGCAGCGCTCGCAGTTCGAGGCGGCCCTCGGCGCGCGGCCGCTCTTCGTGCGGCGGCACTTCAGCGTGTTCGCGAAGGCGCGCGAGAGCGGCGGCGCGCGGCTGGGCGTGGTGGTGAGCAGGAAAGTGGCGCCGCGGGCCGTGGATCGGAACCATCTCAAACGACTCGCGCGGGAGGCGTTTCGCGGCGCCCGGCATGCGCTGGGAGCAACGGACCTTGTCCTGATGGCTCGCCGCTGCCCGCAGCGCTCGGGTTGGGGTGCGGTGCGCGCGGAGCTCGCCTCGGTTATTTCGGAACTCGCCCAGCGAGCCGGCTGACGCGGCCGGGCAGCATCGATATGGACTTCCAGCGCCTGATACTTTTCTTCGTCTTCTCGTTTTCCGTCTTCCTGCTGCTCGACGGATGGCAACGGGACCAGTCGTCCCCGCCCGCCGCGAAGGTCTCCGACAAGGCGAAGACGGAGCCCTCGGCATCGCCGGCCACTGCAACCCCGAGCCCGGGCGAGGCGCTGAAAGCGGGCGGACCCGTGGTACCGAAGGAAGCCGGGGCGCCCAGGGAGCGGGGGAGGACAATACGCGTCGAGACCGACCTCGTCATCGCGGAGATTGCCGCTCTTGGCGGGGAGCTGCGCCGGCTCGAGTTGAAGCAGCACAGAGACACGGTCAACCGCGACGCGCCGTTCGTCCTGTTCGATGCGGCGGCGCACTCGTATACGGCGCAATCGGGCCTTACCGGCGGAAGCCTGCCCAATCACCACACGCTCTTCGAAGTGGACGCGGACCGCTACCGGCTGGCGGATGGACAGGCTGAAGTCGAGGTGAAACTCCGGGCTCCCGAGGTCCATGGCGTCGCGGTCACGAAGAGTTATCGCTTCCGCCGGGGTTCGTATCTCGTCGACGTAAGCTTCGAGATAGCGAACAAGGGCGCGGAGCCGGTCCAGCCGTTTGCGTATTTTCAGCTGGTGCGCGACGGCAAAGCACCGGCAGGTGATTCGGCGATGGTGCCCACCTACACCGGCATCGCGATCTACACCGACAAGGAGAAGTTTCACAAGGTCACGTTCGACGACGTCGAAAAGGGAAAGGCAAAGTTTCCGAAGAGCGGCACGGACGGCTGGATTGCGATCATCCAGCACTACTTCCTGGCGGCCTGGCTGCCGAAAGCCGGCACGCCGCGCGAGTTCTACATGAACCGCCTCGACGGGCCGCTCTACGCCGCCGGGGTCATCGTCCCCGCGGGCATCATTGCCGGGGGCTCGAGCGCAAGCGTAGTGGTCCCCCTTTATGCCGGGCCGGAGGAGCCCCGCAAACTCGAGGCGATTGCGCCCGGGCTGGACCTGACCGTGGATTACGGAATCCTGACGGTGCTGGCGGTTCCGCTGTTCTGGCTGCTGGAGTGGTTGCACCGCCTCGCGGGGAACTGGGGCGTTGCGATCATATTGCTGACGATCATCATCAAGCTGGCGTTTTACCCGCTGTCGGCTGCCAGCTACCGCTCGATGGCCAGGATGCGCGTTGTTGCCCCGAAACTGCAGCGCATCAAGGACCAGTACGGCGCCGATCGGCAGCGGATGCAGCAGGCGATGATGGAGCTCTACAAGTCGGAACGCATCAATCCGCTTGGCGGATGCATGCCGATATTAGTGCAAATACCGGTATTTATTGCACTTTATTGGGTTCTGCTGGCGAGCGTCGAGCTCCGGCACGCGCCGTTCATGTTGTGGATAGACGATCTTGCGACGCCGGATCCATGGTTCGTCCTGCCGCTACTCATGGGCGCGACGATGATCATCCAGACGCGCCTCAACCCCGAACCGCCCGACCCGGTTCAAGCGAAAGTCATGAAGATCATGCCGGTGGTCTTCAGCGTGTTCTTCTTCTTCTTCCCGGCCGGGCTGGTACTCTATTGGCTCGTGAACAACGTGCTGTCCATTGCCCAGCAGTGGCATATCACGCGCACGCTGGAGCGGGAGGCCGCCGCGGCCACGCGCAAGCGCTAGTTCGGCTGGCGAGCGTTGCAAGACCCGGGGCGATACATTCTGTTCAGGCCCGTCCCCGCAGGGTGTATGGGTAGGCTCCAGTAACTCGGTGATTCATCGGGATGGTTCGGCGGCCATCGGCTGCCGGTCGCTTTTGTCAGGATGAAGGTTCCGGAAATCATCGCGGCGATCGCTACTGCCCCGGGGCGGGCGGGCGTAGGCATGGTGCGGCTGTCGGGCCGAGGTCTCGGCACCGTCATGCGCGGATTGATCGGGCGCGACCTGACGCCACGGCGGGCCACGCTCGTGAACTTCCTCGACGATGCCGGTGAAGTTCTGGATCGCGGTATCGCGCTCTACTTTCCGGCACCGCATTCCTACACCGGCGAGGACGTGCTCGAGTTGCAGGGACATGGCAGTCCGGTCGTCCTGGGGGAGTTGCTGAGATGTTGCACGATGCTGGGTGCCCGTATCGCGGAACCAGGGGAGTTCACCAAGCGCGCCTTTCTCAATGGCAAGCTGGATCTGGCGCAGGCGGAAGCCGTCGCGGATTTGATCGATGCGAGCACCGCGCGGGCCGCGCGCGCGGCGTTTCAGTCGCTGCAGGGCGAATTCTCCGAACGCATCGGCGAGCTTGAGGTGCAACTGAACGAGCTTCGCGTACTGGTCGAGGCAGGACTGGACTTTCCCGAAGAAGATCTCGAAGACCTCGCCCACGAGCAGATCACGACGCGTTTGTGCCAGGTCTCTCACTGCGTGAGTAACGTGTTGGCCGGAACACGCAAGGGCGCGCTCTTAAGGGAAGGCTTCCGGGTCATCATCGCCGGTCAGCCGAACGTGGGAAAGTCCAGTCTCCTCAATAGGTTGGCGCGAGAAGAGCTTGCGCTGGTGACCGCCGTCCCCGGTACCACCCGGGATGCGATTCGAGTCAGTGTCGAGATGGCGGGCGTACCGGTCCATTTCATCGACACTGCGGGATTGAGGGCGTCCCAGGACCCCGTGGAACGACTGGGGATCGAGCGCGCGTGGTCGTTGCTCACGGGTGCCGACGCAGTGGTCCTGATCATGGATGCCACGAGAGGTGAATCGGAGATGGATCGGGAGATTCTCGCGAGACTCCCCGGTGGCGTTCCCATCGTGAAGGCGATGAACAAGATTGACCTCATCGGGCGCACGCCGGCGCTGGAATGCGACGAGGCGGGAAAGACGGTGTGGTTATCCGCGCGCTCGGGTGCCGGACTGGACCTCTTGCAGGAGGGGCTGCTGGGCTTGGTACGCTGGGGGGACGAAGGGCAGGGTCTCTACATGGCGCGGGCGCGCCACATCGACGCATTGGAGCGGGTTCTGGTGAACCTGCAGCGAGCCGGGAAGGTTGCGACGCAGCCCGAGCTGTTCGCCGAGGATCTCAGGCAGGCCCAGGACGCACTGGGAGAGATAACCGGCAAGCGTACATCCGATGACCTGTTGGGCGACATCTTCAGCCGGTTCTGCATCGGCAAGTAGGTGTGCCGGCGCATGGATCGGGATGGCGCTGGCGGGAAACGCGGTAATGTTCCACGTGGAACCAATGACACCCAACAATCCACGAGATATTGCGGTAAGATAGCGCCTCTGCGTGGAAGTACAATGCAACATACTGAAACATATGATGTTATTGTAGTCGGTGGGGGCCACGCGGGTACCGAAGCCGCGCTGGCTGCTGCCCGCATGGGTTGCCGGACGCTCTTGCTTACCCAGAGTATCGACACCCTGGGGCAGATGTCCTGCAACCCTTCGATTGGCGGCATAGGCAAGGGCCACCTGGTGCGGGAGATCGACGCCCTCGGCGGTGCCATGGCGAGCGCGGCGGACGAGGCCGGCATCCAGTTCCGGGTGCTCAATTCCCGCAAGGGGCCCGCCGTCCGGGCCACGCGCGCACAGGCTGATCGGGTGTTGTACAAGCAGGCGATTCGTGCCCGGCTGGAGCGGCAGGCGGGACTCGATCTCTTTCAGCAATCGGTCGATGACCTCCTCCTCGATGGTGACCGCGTCGGCGGCGTGCTGACGCAGCTTGGCGTGCGCTTCGCGGCGCGTACCGTGATTCTCACGACGGGCACGTTTCTGGCGGGTCTCGTTCACGTCGGCCTCAAGCATTACGCCGCGGGCAGAGCCGGGGAGCCGCCGGCCTCGGCACTCGCGCGGCGCCTGCGGGAGCGGTCCCTGCCCGCGGGGCGATTGAAAACCGGCACGCCGCCCCGCATCGACGGACGCACCATCGATTTCGGCGTGATGACGGAACAGCCCGGCGACGAGCCGGTGCCCGTCTTTTCCTTTCTCGGGCGGCGCGAGGATCACCCGCCGCAGCGTTCGTGCTGGATCGCGTACACCAACCCGCGCACTCACGAGATCATTCGCGGCGGACTCGATCGCTCGCCGCTTTTCACCGGCGTGATCGAGGGCGTCGGCCCGCGCTATTGCCCCTCGATCGAAGACAAGATCACGCGCTTCGCGGGCAAGGACTCGCACCAGGTGTTCCTCGAGCCCGAGGGGCTCGAGTGCGGCGAGTATTATCCCAACGGCATTTCCACGAGCCTGCCCTTCGACGTGCAGGTTGCGCTCGTGCGCTCGATCCGCGGGCTGGAAAGGGCCCACTTGACGCGGCCGGGCTACGCCATCGAATACGACTACTTCGATCCGCGCGGGCTCAGGCGATCGCTCGAGACGAAAGCGATCGAGGGGCTGTTCTTCGCCGGCCAGATCAACGGCACCACGGGCTACGAGGAAGCCGCCGCGCAGGGGCTGCTCGCGGGGATCAACGCGGCGCTGCGGGTGCGCGGAAGACAGGCGTGGTGCCCGCGGCGCGACCAGGCCTACCTCGGGGTGCTGGTCGATGACCTCGTCACGCGCGGGGTGACCGAGCCCTACCGGATGTTCACGAGCCGCGCCGAGTACCGCCTGAGCCTGCGCGAGGACAACGCCGACCTGCGCCTCACCGGGATCGGCCGCTCGCTCGGGGTGGTCGGCGACGCGCGCTGGGCAGCGTTCTGCGGCAAGCGCGAGGCGATCGCGCGCGAACAGGAACGGCTGCGTACGACCTGGGTCGGCCCGCGGCAGGTCGCCCCGGAGGCGGCGGAGCGCGCCCTCGGCCGGCGGCTCGAGCGCGAACACCCGCTGGCGGAGCTGCTGCGCCGGCCCGGCACGGGCTATTCGGCGCTGATGGCGCTGCCGGGCGCGGGCCCGGGCGTGGGCGACGAGCAGGTGGCGGAGCAGATCGAGATCCAGGCGCGCTACCAGGGCTACATCGAGCGCCAGCAGGAAGAGATCGATCGCCACGCGCGCAGCGAAAGTCTGCCGCTGCCCGCGAGCCTCGATTACCACGCACTGCGCGGGCTTTCGGTCGAGGCCCGCCAGAAACTTGCGCAGCACAGGCCCGAAACGGTGGGACAGGCGGCGCGCATACCGGGGATCACGCCGGCGGCGATTTCGGTACTGCTGGTCCATGTCAAGCGCGCCACGTCCGCCGCGGACGCGAGGGATCCCGACACGCCGGCGAGCGCCGGCACGCGCGGCGCGGGATGAACCTCGCGCGCGAGCTCGAGCGCGGCCTGGAAGGGCTGCGGCTCGCGCTTGCGCCGGCGGCGTGCGAACGGCTCGTCCGTTACGTGCTGCTCATCGAGAAATGGAACCGCAGCTACAACCTCACCGCCGTGCGCGATCCGCGCGAGATGCTTGCCCGGCATCTCCTCGATTGCCTCGCCATAGTCCCGTGGGTAAAGGGCCCTGCGGTGCTGGATCTCGGCAGCGGCGCGGGCCTGCCCGGGGTACCGCTCGCCCTTGCCCTGCCCGACTTGCGGGTGACGCTGCTCGATGCGAGCGCGAAGCGCTGCGCATTCCTGCGCCAGGTCGTGATCGAACTCGGTATGCGCAACGCGGGCGTCGTCCGCGCGCGCGCGGAAGCCTGGGACACGCCCGAGCGTTTCGATCTCGTCGTCTCGCGCGCCGTGACGCGGCTCCGTGAGCTCGTGCGCCTTGCCGGGCGTCTGCCCGCGCGCGACGGTGGCATCGGCACGATGAAGGGGCCCTACCCGCACGCGGAACTGGCGGCGCTGCCGGAGGGCTGGGAGCTCGCCGAGGCGGTGCCGCTCGAGGTGCCCGGTCTGGACTCGGAGCGTCACTGGATCCGGCTCACCCGCCGCGGAGAACGCGGGTGAGCCGCGTCATCGCGATCGTCAACCAGAAGGGCGGAGTCGGAAAGACGACGACCGGGGTCAACCTGGCGGCCGGTCTTGCCGCGGCGCGGCGCCGGACGCTGCTCGTCGATCTCGATCCGCAGGGCAACGCGACCATGGGCAGCGGCGTCGACAAGCGCGCGCTCGCGGCGACGGTGTATCAGGTGCTGCTCGGGGAGCGGCGCCTCTCCGAAGTGCGCGTGCGCTCGGAGCGGGGCGGATACGATCTCATACCGTCGAATCGCGAGCTCGCCGGCGCGGAGGTGGAAATGGTGGGACTGGAGCGCCGCGAAACACGGCTCAAGGAAGCGCTGTCCGGGATTTCCGGCGATTACGACTTCATCCTGATCGACTGTCCGCCGGCGCTGAACCTCCTCACCGTCAACGCTCTCGCCGCCGCGCAGGCGGTCATGATCCCGATGCAGTGCGAGTATTACGCGCTCGAAGGCCTGTCCGATCTCGTGCAGACGATCCGGAAGGTGCGCGGGCGCCTGAATCCCGCGCTCGAAATCGAGGGTTTGCTGCGCACCATGTACGACCCGCGCAATACCCTCGCACGGCAGGTCTCCGCGCAACTCCTCGAGCACTTCGGCGCCAAGGTGTATCGCACGGTGATCCCGCGCAACGTGCGCCTCGCCGAGGCCCCGAGCCACGGCCTGCCGGCGTTCGCGCTCGACCCGCGCTCGAAGGGGGCCGAGGCCTACCTGGCGCTCGCCGGGGAGTTGCTCAACAGGAGCGCGACATGGCAAGACTGAAAGGACTCGGGCGCGGTCTCGACGCCCTGCTGGGCTCCGACGAACCGCAGCCGGGCCAGCGCGATACCCTCGAGACGCTCTCCATCGAGTCGTTGCAACCGGGCCGCTTCCAGCCGCGGCTGCGCATCGACGAGGAAGCGCTCGCGGAGCTTGCCGAATCAGTGAAGGCGCAGGGCGTGATGCAGCCGATCCTCGTGCGCCCGGTCGGGACCGGCCGCTACGAGATCATCGCCGGCGAGCGCCGCTGGCGCGCCGCGCGCCTCGCGGGCCTTGCGGCCGTGCCGGTACTCGTGCGCGACGTGCCCGACCGCCAGGCACTTGCCATCGCCCTCATCGAGAACATCCAGCGCGAAGACCTGGGCCCGCTCGAGGAGGCGCAGGGGCTCAAACGCCTGCTGGAGGAATTCGGCATGACCCACGCGGAGGCGGCCGAGGCTCTGGGACGCTCGCGCGCGGCAATCTCCAATGCGCTGCGCCTGCTCGAGCTCGCGCAACCGGTGCAGGCGCTCCTTTACGAGGGCAAGCTCGACATGGGGCATGCGCGGGCGTTGCTCGGCCTGCCCGCGCTGGGGCAGATCGACCTCGCGCGCACGGCCGCGGCGCGGGGCCTCACCGTCCGCGAGGTCGAGCGGCGCGTGGCGGCCGCGCTCGCGCGGCGAGCCCCGCGCGCCCGGGCGCACCCCGATCGCGACGTTGCCCGGCTCGAAGAAGAAATCTCGCAGCGGCTCGGCACGACCGTGAAGATCCGGCCAGCCGGCCGCAAGGGATCGGGGAAACTCGTAGTCCACTACGCGAACCTGGAGCATCTGGACGCGCTGCTCCGGAAACTGAAGTAGCCACACCGCCGCATTGACCCGACATGCGGAAAGCAATTAGAATCCAGCGCCTTACTGCTTCGCGGCAAGCCTGAGCATGTCCTTGCTGCGGAGCAACGCGGTTCGCACGGTGCTCGCGTGGCAGGCGCTCGCAACAGCCGTGATGGCCGTCGTGGCGGGAGCGTCCTGGGGATTCCATGCGGGCTGTTCCGCGATGCTGGGGGGGCTGGTGAGCATCGTGTCCGGCGCCGTTTTCGCCGCCCTCGCGGGCACCCGGAAGGGCCGCTCGGCGGGCGGGGTGCTGGGCGTCGCGCTGCGCGCGGAAGCGGCAAAAATCACCGCCATCGTGCTGCTGCTGTGGCTCGTGCTCGCTAACTACGGGGAAGTCGTGGCGCTCGCGTTTCTGGTGGTCTTCGCGGTCACCGCCGTGATCTTCAGCGCGGCGGTCGCGGTGCGCGACGAATAGTGGGGTCCAGGTGCGGCATGGCGGCAGGCAAAGAACTCGAACCGGCTTCCTACATAGCGCATCATCTGTCCTTCTTCGCCAGGCCGATCGGCGACGGCGGGTTCTGGACGCTGCACGTTGACACGCTCGTCGTGTCGGTCCTGCTCGGCTGCGCCGGCATGGGTCTTATCTGGTGGGTGGTACGCGGGGCAACCGCGGGCGTGCCGAACAGGCGCCAGGCGTTCGTCGAGCTGCTCTGCGATTTCATCGACTCCGAGGCGAAGGGCATCTTCCATCACGGCGATCGCAACCGGTTCGTGGCGCCGGCCGCGCTCACCGTGTTCGTCTGGGTGGTGCTGATGAACGCCATGGACCTGCTTCCCGTCGACCACGTCGGCCTTGTCACTCACCACGTCTCCGCGGAGGGCTTCCGGATCGTGCCGACGGCGGACGTCAACACCACCTTCGCGCTGTCGCTCACGGTCTGGGGCCTCATGATCTTTTTCGCGATCTCGGCGAAGGGCCTGGGCGGCTTCGTGCACGAGCTTTTTTGCACGCCCTTCGGCGTGAAGCCGGTCTGGATCGCGCCGGTGCTGATGGTGTTCAATCTGCTGTTCAACCTGGTCGAGTACATTTCGAAGCCGCTCTCGCACTCGCTGCGCCTGTTCGGCAACATGTACGCCAGCGAGATCCTGTTCCTCCTGCTGTGGCTGTGGGCGGCGACGGGTCTCGTCGGCGCGTTCTTCAGCTTCTGGCTGGGGCTCGGCTGGGCGATCTTCCACATCCTGATCGTCCTGCTGCAGGCGTACATCTTCATGATGCTCACGATCGTCTACATCGCGATGGCCCACGAGCATCACTGAGCGTTCACCATCCAATCGCACAGAAAGGGAAAAGCAATGGAGAAACTGCAAATGCTCGCGATGGTCCAGGCCTATACCGGGATAGGCGTCGGGCTCATGGTCGGCCTGGGCGCGCTGGGCGCGTGCGTGGGCGTGGGCATCATGTGCAGCCGGTTCCTCGAGGCGGCGGCGCGCCAGCCCGAGCTCACCAATTCCCTCCAGGGCAAGGTGTTCCTGCTGCTCGGCCTGATCGACGCGTCGTTCATCATCGGCCTGGGCATCGCGATGTTCTTCGCCTTCGCCAACCCGCTCGCGACGGCGTTCCGCTAGCGCACCGCGGCGCCAGCCGTCCCGTCACGCAGAGGCAGGGCCATGAGTATCAACGTCACGCTCTTCGCGCAGGCCGCGGTCTTTCTCGCCTTCATCTGGTTCACGGTGAAGGTCGTGTGGCCCCATCTGCTGGGGGCGATCGAGGCGCGGCAGAAGACGATCGCCGCCGGTCTCGCGGCGGCGGAGCAGGGGCGCCAGTCGCTCGAGAGCTCGCGCCGGCAGGCCGAGCAGGCGATGCAGGAGGCGCGCGCCCGCGCCGGCGATATCCTCGCGCAGGCCGAGAAGCGCTCCACCGAGCTCATCGAGGAGGCGAAGCACGCCGGCAAGGCCGAGGGCGAACGAGAGAAAGCCGCGGCGCGCGCCGAGATCGAACAGGAACTCTCGCGGGCGCGCGAGCAGCTGCGCGAGCAGGTAGCCGCGCTCGCCGTGGCCGGCGCCGCGAAGATCCTGCGGCGCGAGGTCGATTCCCGGGTCCATGCCGATCTCCTCGAGGGGATCAAGAGGCAGCTCTAGATGGCCGAGCCGAGCACGATCGCGCGGCCGTACGCCGAAGCCGTCTTCCGCCTCGCCGACGGCGGCGCGAAGCTCGCGGAGTGGTCGGTTGCGCTCGCCGAGCTCGCCGCGGTGGCCGCCGACGAGAGGGTACGCGCGGCGGTGAACGATCCCTCGCTCGCGCCCGCGCGCGCGGCGGGCCTCGTCCTGTCGGTCCTCGCCGGACGGTTGTCCGGGGAGATGGAGAACTTCGTGCGCGTGCTGGCCGAGAACGGCCGGCTCGAGCTCCTCCCGGAGATCAGGACGCAGTACGACGCGCTCAGGAACGAGCGCGAGGGCGTGCTGGAGGCGGAGGTCCGGAGCGCATTCGACATGACGCCGGAGCAGCTCGCCGACCTCGTGGAGCGGCTCGAGCGCAAGACCGGCCGCAGGATCAAGGCGCGGGTGAGTGTCGACGCCGGGCTGATCGGTGGCGCGTGCATCGTGATGGGCGATAAGGTAATCGACGGCTCCGCGCGCGCGCAGCTCGCCGCGCTCGAGAACGCACTGAAGGGTTAGCGACACGAGGACCAGCATGCAACTCAATCCGTCCGAGATTTCCGAACTGATCAGGAGCCGCATCCAGAACCTCGATGCCGGCGCGCAGATGCGCACGCAGGGCACGGTGGTCTCCGTGACCGACGGCATCTGCCGCATCCACGGGCTCTCCGACGTGATGCAGGGGGAGATGCTGGAGTTCCCTCGCAGCACTTTCGGCCTGGCGCTCAACCTCGAGCGCGACTCGGTCGGCGCCGTGGTTCTCGGCGACTACGAGCACATCACCGAGGGCGATACGGTGAAGTGTACCGGCCGCATCCTGTCGGTGCCGATCGGCCCGGAGCTGCTCGGGCGCGTGGTCAACTCGCTCGGCGCGCCGATCGACGGCAAGGGGCCGATAGCCGCGAAGCTGACCGACGTCATCGAGAAGGTCGCGCCCGGCGTGATCGCCCGCCAGTCGGTATCGCAGCCGGTGCAGACGGGACTCAAGGCGATCGACTCGATGGTGCCGATCGGCCGCGGGCAACGCGAACTCATCATCGGCGACCGCCAGACCGGCAAGACCGCCGTCGCCGTGGACACGATCATCAACCAGAAGGGGAAGGACCTCTTCTGCGTGTACGTCGCGATCGGCCAGAAGGCTTCCACGATCGCGAACGTGGTGCGCAAGCTCGAGGAGCATGGCGCGATGGCCTACACCATCGTCGTGGCGGCTTCCGCGTCGGAATCCGCGGCGATGCAGTACATCGCGCCCTACTCCGGCTGCACCATGGGCGAGTACTTCCGCGATCGCGGACAGGATGCGCTTATCATCTACGACGATCTCACCAAGCAGGCCTGGGCCTACCGCCAGATTTCGCTGTTGCTGCGCCGCCCGCCGGGCCGGGAGGCGTACCCGGGGGATGTCTTCTACCTGCACTCGCGGCTGCTCGAGCGCGCCGCGCGCGTGAACCCGGCCTACGTCGAGAAGTTCACCGGCGGCGAGGTGAAGGGCAGGACCGGGTCGCTCACGGCGCTGCCGGTGATCGAAACGCAGGCGGGCGACGTGACGGCGTTCGTGCCGACCAACGTGATATCGATCACCGACGGCCAGATCTTCCTCGAAACCGACCTCTTCAACGCCGGGGTGCGCCCGGCGATCAACGCGGGCATTTCGGTCTCGCGCGTCGGCGGCGCCGCGCAGACGAAAGTCATGAAGCGGCGCGACACCGGCGGCGGCGTGCGCCTCGCGCTCGCGCAGTACCGGGAGCTCGCGGCGTTCGCACAGTTCGCCTCCGACCTCGACGAGGCGACGCGCAAGCAGCTCGAGCGCGGCCGGATGGTGACCGAGCTCATGAAGCAGCCGCAGTACCACCCGCTCGCGGTATGGGAGATGGCGTTGACGCTGTTCGCGGTCAACAACGGCTACTTCGACGACGTGGACGTGAAGAAGGCGCTCGCGGCGGAGCGCTCGCTGCGCGACTACATCAAGGGCCGCTACGGCGCCCTGGTCTCGCAGATGGAGGAGAAGAAGGATCTCTCCGCGGAGGAGGAAGCGGCGCTCAAGGAAGCGGTCGCGGACTGGAAGAAGAACGGCACCTACTAGCGGAACTGCGATGCCCGGCACCAAGGAAATCCGGCAGAAGATCCGGAGTGTGCAGAACACCCGGAAGATCACGAAGGCGATGGAAATGGTCGCCGCCTCCAAGATGCGCCGCGCTCAGGAACGCATGCGCATGGCGCGGCCCTACGGGGAGAAGATCCGCAACGTCGCGGCGCACATCAGCCACGCCAACCCGGAGTACAAGCACCCGTTCCTGGTGGTGCGCGACACCGTCAAGGCGGTGGGACTCATCGTCATCACCACCGACAAGGGGCTGTGCGGGGCGTTGAACACCAACCTGCTGCGCCTGGTGCTCTCCGAGTATCGCAACTGGGTCGGCGAAGGCGAGCGCGTCGAGGTGTGCTGCATCGGCAACAAGGGTCTCGGTTTCATGCAGCGCCTGGGGGCGGAAATCGTCTCGCAGGTCGTGCAGATCGGCGACCGCCCGCAGATGGAGCGCCTGATCGGCTCCCTCAAGGTGATGCTGGACGGCTACTCGCAGGACCGGTTCGACCGGCTGCTGATCGCCTACACGCGGTTCATCAACACCATGAAGCAGGAGCCGGTGATGGAGCAGCTGCTGCCGCTCTCCGGCGAGAGCCTGGGTTCGCCCGGTTCGGTATGGGACTACATCTACGAGCCGGAGGCGAAGGTCGTGCTCGACCAGGTCCTCACGCGCTACGTGGAGGCGCTCATCTACCAGGCGGTGGCGGAGAACATGGCCTCCGAGCAGTCGGCGCGCATGGTGGCGATGAAGGCGGCCTCCGACAACGCCGCCACCCTGATCGACGAGTTGACGCTCGTCTACAACAAGAACCGCCAGGCGGGCATCACCAAGGAGCTCTCCGAGATCGTGGGAGGCGCCGCGGCAGTCTAGCGCGCGGCGTCCGGTCCCGCCGCGGCGGGAGGCAGGGTCAAGGCTATACAGGAACCGACATGGCAGAGACACAGGCGCAAGGCACCATCGTCCAGTGCATCGGGGCGGTGATCGACATCGAGTTTCCGCGCGAGGCGATGCCGCGCGTCTACGAGGCCCTGACGCTCGCCGACACCGGCGACACCGGGCTCGCGGAGAAGGGCCTCACCCTGGAAGTCGAGCAGCAGCTCGGCGACGGCGTGGTGCGCTGCATCGCGCTCGGTTCCTCCGACGGGCTGCGCCGCGGGATGAAAGTGTCGAGCACCGGTGCCCCGATTTCGGTCCCGGTGGGCCGCGGCACGCTCGGGCGCATCATGGCCGTGCTCGGCCGGCCGATCGACGAGTGCGGCCCGATCCAGTCCGCGGAGCGCCGCGCGATCCATCAGAACGCGCCGAGGTTCGACGAGCTCTCCCCTTCCGTCGAGCTGCTGGAAACCGGCATCAAGGTGGTCGATCTCATCTGCCCGTTCGCCAAGGGGGGCAAGATCGGGCTGTTCGGCGGCGCCGGCGTCGGCAAGACCGTGACCATGCTGGAGTTCATCAACAACATCGCGACGCAGCACGCGGGGCTCTCGGTTTTCGCGGGGGTGGGCGAGCGCACGCGCGAGGGCAACGACTTCTACCACGAGATGATGGATGCCGGCGTGGTGAAGAAGGAGAACCTCGCCGAGTCGAAGGTGTCGATGGTCTTCGGCCAGATGAACGAACCGCCGGGCAACCGCCTGCGCGTGGCGCTCACCGGGCTCACCATGGCCGAGAGCTTCCGCGACGAGGGCCGCGCCATCCTGTTCTTCGTCGACAACATCTACCGGTTCACGCTCGCCGGCACCGAGGTGCCCGCGCAGCTCGGGCGGATGCCCTCCGCCGCGGGCGACCAGCCCACGCTCGCCGAGGAGATGGGACGGCTGCAGGAGCGCATCACTTCCACCAAGACCGGATCGATCACCTCGATCCAGGCGGTCTACGTGCCGGCCGACGACCTGACCGACCCCTCGCCGGCGACCACCTTCGGCCACCTCGATGCGACCGTGGTGCTCTCGCGCGACATCGCTGCGCTGGGGATCTACCCGGCGGTCGACCCGCTCGACTCGACCTCGCGGCAGGTGGACCCGAACGTGATCGGCGAGGAGCATTACACGACGACGCGCATGGTGCAGGCGACGCTGCAGCGCTACAAGGAGCTGCGGGACATCATCGCGATTCTCGGCATGGACGAACTCTCCCCCGAGGACAAGCTTGCCGTGGCGCGGGCACGCAAGATCCAGCGTTTCCTGTCGCAGCCCTTCACGGTCGCCCAGAATTTCACCGGCACCCCGGGCAAGTACGTCACGCTGAAGGACACCATCCGTGGCTTCAGGATGATCGTGAACGGCGAGTGCGACGCCCTGCCGGAGCAGGCCTTCTACATGGTCGGGGCGATCGAGGAAGCGTTCGAAAAGGCGAAATCACTGCAATGATCCGGTGCGCGGCGAGCGGGTGATTCGCCACCCGCCCGATCGTTCGCACCCCGGCCCCGTCACGCAATCACCCGGTCATCCCGATGAGCGCCACCATCCACATCGACGTCGTCAGCGCGGAAGAATCGATCTTCTCCGGCGAGGCCGAGTTCGTGGTCCTGCCGGGCGAGTCGGGCGAGCTCGGGATCTATCCGCGCCATACGCCGCTCCTCACGCGCATCAAGCCCGGCGCCGTGCGCATCCAGATGCCCGGCGGCGCGGAGGAACTGGTGTTCGTCGCGGGCGGGGTACTGGAAGTCCAGCCGCGGCTCGTCACCGTGCTCGCCGACACCGCGATACGCGGCACCGACCTCGACGAGGCCAAGGCGAACGACTCCATGCGCAGGGCGAAAGAAGCGATGGAGAAGTCCCAGGACAAGCAGGAGATCGCGACCCTGCAGGCGGAGTTCGCGATGATGGCCGCGCAACTCGCCGCCATCCGGAAGCTGCGGCCGAAAAAGTAGGGGAAGCGGAGCGCGATCGGGCGGGGGCAGCGCGGGCTGCCCTTTTTCTTCATGGACAGCTGCGATCTTCTGGTCGTCGGCGGGGGCATCAACGGGGCCGGCATCGCGCGCGACGCCGCGGGGCGGGGGCTTGCGGTGGTGCTCGCCGAGCAGGACGACCTCGGCGGGCATACGAGTTCGGCGAGCAGCAAGCTCGTGCACGGGGGGCTCCGATACCTGGAGCAGTACCGCTTCCGTCTCGTCGCCGAGGCGCTCGCGGAGCGCGAGGTACTGCTGCGCGCGGCGCCGCACCTCGTGCGGCCGCTGCGCTTCGTCATGCCGTATGCGCGCGGGCTGCGGCCGGCGTGGATGATACGCGCGGGTCTTGTTCTCTACGACTTCCTCGCCCGCCGCGCGACGCTGCCCGCCTCCCGGGCGGTCGCCCTGCGCGGCAGTCGCTGGGGTGCGGGCCTGAAGCCCGAGTTCGAGCGCGGCTTCGCCTATTCCGATTGCTGGGTGGACGATGCGCGCCTCGTGATCGCCAACGCCCGCGACGCGGTGGCGGCCGGCGCGATCGTGCTCCCCCGCACGCGCTGCACTCGCGCGCGGCGCGAGGGCGGGGTGTGGCGCGCGCTCCTCGAGTCCGACGGGGCGCCGCCGCGGGAAGTGCGCGCCCGCGCGCTCGCCAACGTGACCGGCCCGTGGGTCAAGTCCTTCCTGCGCGATGCCGTCAACGTCGAGACCCCTTTTGGAGTGAAGCTCGTGAAGGGCAGTCACATCGTCGTGCCGGGCCTCTACGACGGGGAGCACGCGTACATACTCCAGAACGACGATCGCCGGGTCGTCTTCGTGTATGCCTACGAGCCGGGACTCACGCTCATCGGTACCACCGATATCGAGCACCACGGCGAGCCCGGCCGATGCGAGGCGAGCGCGGAGGAAGCGGGCTATCTCTGCCGGGCCGTCAACCGCTATTTCGCGCGGCAGATCGCGCCCGGTGACATCGTGTGGAGCTACTGCGGCATCCGTCCCCTGTTCGACGACGGCTCCACCGACCCGTCCTCGATCACCCGCGACTACGTGCTGCGGGTGGATACGGCGCCGGCCGCGGCGCCGGTGCTCTCGGTGTTCGGCGGCAAGATCACCACCTACCGGAAGCTCGCCGAGCACGCGCTCGCCGCGCTCGCGCCGTGGTTTCCGCGGATGCGACCGGCGTGGACCGCGGGCCGGCCGTTGCCGGGAGGCGAACTTCGCGGCGAGTCCTTCGAGGACTTCACGGAAGTGCGCCTGAAGCAGACGGCACCCTGGCTCCCGGCTACGGTGCGCCGGGGCCTTGCCCGCCGCCACGGCACGCTCGCGGCGGACGTGCTCGCGGGCGCAGCCGATCTCGCGGCGATGGGCGAGCATTTCGGCGGCGGCCTCTACGCGCGCGAGATCGACTATTTCATCGCTCGCGAGTGGGCGCGCCGGGGCGAGGACGTGCTGTGGCGGCGGAGCAAGGCGGGTCTCGCCATGACCGCGGCCGAGCGCGCCGCCGCCGAGGCGTACGTCGCCCGACGCGCCGTGCGATAATTTCCCGATGAGCGGGCGCCTGAACGTCGTCATCCTCGCTGCCGGCCAGGGCAAGCGCATGCATTCGCGCCTGCCCAAGGTGCTCCACCCGCTGGCGGGGAAACCGCTGCTCGCGCACGTGATCGCGACGGCACGCGCCCTTCGCCCGCACCGCGTCTGCGTGGTCTACGGCCACGGCGGCGACCAGGTCCCGCAGGCGCTCGCGGCTGCCGATCTCGCGATGGTGCGCCAGGAGCCGCAACTCGGCACCGGCCACGCCGTGCAGCAGGCGCTGCCGCATCTCGACGCATCGGCGCGCACGCTGGTGCTCTACGGCGATGTGCCGCTGCTCTCGGCGCAGACGCTGTCCGGGATGCTCGCGGCCGGCGGCGACACGCTGGTGCTGCTCACCGCGGAGCTCGATCAACCCGGCGGTTACGGGCGGATCGTGCGCGAGGCGGGCGGCGCGGTGACGCGCATCGTCGAGCACAGGGACGCGAGCCCGGCCGAACGCGGCATCCGCGAGGTCAACACCGGGATCATGGTCATTCCCACGGCGCGCCTCGCTGGCTGGCTCGCCGCCCTCACCAACGAAAATGCCCAGCGCGAGTATTACCTCACCGACCTCGTGCGGCTCGCGCTCGCGGACCGGGTGGCGGTGATGACTGTGCGGGCCCGCGATACGGTGGAGATCCTCGGGGTGAACAGCAAGGGGGAGCTCGCGCAGCTCGAGCGGGCGCACCAGCGCCGCTGTGCCGAGCGCCTTCTCGAGCACGGGGTGACGCTGGCGGATCCGCTGCGCATCGATGTCCGCGGCAGCCTCGCGTGCGGGGCCGACGTGCGGATCGACGTCAATTGCGTGTTCGAAGGCGAGGTCTCCCTCGATGACGGCGTGGAGATCGGGGCGAACTGCCTGCTGCGCGACACGCGCGTGGGCAGCGCCACGCGGATCGAACCCTATTCGTTCATCGACGGCGCGCGTGTCGGCGCGCGTTGCCGCGTGGGGCCGTATGCGCGCATCCGGCCCGGCACCGAGCTTGGCACCGACGTGCACGTGGGAAACTTCGTCGAGGTGAAGGCGAGCCGCTTCGGCGAGGGTTCGAAGGCGAACCACCTCTCCTATGTCGGCGACGCGGCGGTGGGGCGCAACGTCAACATCGGCGCGGGCACCATCACCTGTAATTTCGACGGCGCGAACAAGCACCAGACGGTGATCGAGGACGACGTGCACATCGGCTCCGACGTGCAGCTCGTCGCCCCGGTCACGGTGGCGCGGGGCACGACGGTCGGCGCGGGAACGACGGTGTGGAAGGACACGCGCCCGGGCGGATTGGTGCTCAACACGACGGCGCAGGAACAGCGCCCCGGCTGGAAACGCCCGACGAAGAGCGGCGAGCCTCGATGAGCGATGCGTAATGGGAGCGGCGCCGGCGCGCGGCGCGGTGCTCCCATCACCCATCACCCATCACCCATCACCGATCACCGATCACCAGGCTGACATGTGCGGAATCGTGGGCGCCGCCTCGACGCGGGACATCGTTGACGTCCTGATCGAAGGCATCAAGAAACTCGAATACCGCGGCTACGACTCGGCGGGCATCGCTTTCCTGAAGGATGGGGGACTTGCCCGCCTGCGCTCCACCGGGCGCGTGGCGCAGCTCGAGGAGGTCGCGCGCAGGAGCGGCACGGCGGCGCGCACCGGGCTCTCTCACACCCGCTGGGCGACGCACGGCGTGCCGAGCGAAGCGAACGCCCACCCGCACTTCTCGGCGCGCGGCGGGCTGGAGATCGGCGTCGTTCACAATGGCATCGTCGAGAACTACGACGCGATCCGCGCGCGCATGCTCGCTCAGGGCTACGAGTTTTCCTCGGAGACCGATACCGAGGTCCTCGCCCACCACGTGCACTCGCTCGTCGCGGGGCACGGCCTCAGCCTGTTCGAGGCGGTGCGCCAGGCGAGCCGCGAATGGGATGGCGCCTATGCCGCCGGCTTCATCTCCAGCCGGGAACCGGACACGGTGATCGGCGCGCGCAAGGGTTCCCCGCTGCTCGTGGGGCTCGGCCAGGGCGAGAACTTCCTCGCGTCCGACGCGAGCGCGCTCCTCAGCAAGACGCGCGAGGTCGTCTACCTCCTCGAGGGAGACGTCGTCGAGGTGCGGCCGGACCGGGTGCGGATATGCGATGCCGAGGGCCGCTTCGTCGACCGGCGCCCGACGATCAGCCGCCTCTCGCGCGATTCGGTCGAGCTGGGGCCCTACGCCCACTACATGCAGAAGGAGATTTTCGAGCAGCCGGGCGCCCTCGGCAACACGCTCGAGATGGTGCTGAACGCGCGATCGCTGCAGCCCAATCTCTTCGGCGCCGGTGCCGCGGCCGTTTTCTCGGGGACGCGACAGGTGCTCCTGCTTGCGTGCGGCACGAGTTACCACGCGGGCCTCGTCGCGCGCTACTGGCTGGAGTCGATCGCCGGGATCCCGGCCCGCGTGGAGATCGCGAGCGAGTACCGCTATCGCGACTCCGTCTCGACGCCCGGCACGCTCGTGGTGACCATTTCGCAGTCGGGGGAAACGGCCGACACGATCGCGGCGCTGAAGCACGCGCAGGCGAGCGGGCTTGCCGAGGCGCTGTCGATCTGCAACGTTCCGGAGTCGGCGCTCATGCGCCAGTCGCAGCTGCACTTTCTCACCCGCGCGGGCCCCGAGATCGGCGTTGCCTCCACCAAGGCGTTCACCACCCAGCTCGCGGCGCTCTTCGTTCTCACGCTGGTGCTGGCGAAAATGCGCCAGCGTCTTTCGCCGGCGCGCGAGTTGGACCTGATCGCGCAGCTTCGCCACCTGCCTGCGGCGATGGAGGCGGTGCTCTCGGTCGAGCGCCAGGTGCGCGACTGGGCGAAGCGCTTCCAGACGCGGCATCACGCGCTTTTCCTTGGGCGCGGGGTGCATTTCCCGATCGCCATGGAAGGCGCCCTGAAGCTCAAGGAAATCTCCTACATACACGCGGAGGCCTACGCGGCGGGGGAACTGAAGCACGGCCCACTCGCGCTGGTTGACGGGGACATGCCGGTCGTCACCGTCGCGCCCAACGACCAGCTCCTCGAAAAGCTCAAGTCGAACATGCAGGAAGTGCGCGCGCGGGGGGGCGAGCTCCACGTGTTCGCCGACCGCGACGCGCAGGTCGCGGAAAGCGAAGGCGTGCACGTCATCCGGCTCGTGGACCACGCCGGCCCGCTCTCGCCCATCCTGCACGTGATCCCGCTGCAACTGCTCGCCTATCACGTCGCGTTGCTGCGCGGCACTGACGTGGACAAGCCGCGCAATCTCGCGAAGAGCGTGACGGTCGAATGACGGCTGCGCGCTTCGCGCGCGCGGCTCGCGGCGCGGGCTAGCTCCGCCGCGGTTTGCGCGGGGCGCCCGCCAACAGGCGGTCGTAGAGGCGATCGGGCATCGCCCGCAACACGCGCGCGACGATCGCCATCTGCCACGGAATCACCGCGAAGGACCGGCCCCGCGCGATGACCCGGGCGATTCTCCGCGCCGCTTCGTCGGCGGAGAGCATGAACGGCATCGGGTAGGGATTGCCCTCGGTCATCGGCGTGGCGACGTAGCCCGGACAGATGGTCGAGACCGTGATCCCCGTTCCGCGCAGCTCGACGCGCAGGCTCTCCAGATAGGCGATCACCGCCGCCTTGGACGCCGAGTAGGCGGCGGCGCCCGGTAGTCCGCGGTAGCCGGCGACGCTCGCGATGCCCGCGAGGCGGCCGCGTCCCGCGGCGCGCATGCAGTCGACGAAAGGCTGAAAGGTGCGCACCATGCCGAGCACGTTCACCCCGAGGACTTCGTCGAAAACGGCAATGTCTCCGGGTTCTTCCGTCAGCGTTCCGGCGCTCACGCCGGCGCTGGCGATGACGAGGTCGGGGCACCCGTGGCGTCCGGTGAAATGGCGCGCCGCGGCGCGCGTCGCGTCCGCGTCCCGCACATCGATCGCGTACACGGCGCTCGGGCCCGGTAGCTCGCCGGCGAGGCGCTCGAGCGCGTCACGGCGCCGCGCGATGAGCCCCACGGTCGCGCCCTCGCCGGCGTAGCGGCGGGCGAGCGCGGCGCCGATGCCGCTCGATGCACCGGAGACGACTACGCGAAGCGGTGCTGGCCGCGGCACGATCGATGCGCCGGTCGCATCAAGGGCACCCGCAAGCCACCGTCGTGGTGCGCTGCACTGCGGCGGCGGGGGGTCCCGGGGGGAACGGGAAGGCCCCTCGGATGTTCAGGAAGGGGCCGTCCGTCTCGCGCGGAGACGATTTCTCGCGCGCCGGGGGGTTCGGGGGGAACGGGAAGGCCCCTCGGATGTTCAGGAAGGGGCCGGTTCCCCCCGACCATTACCTCCCCCGCTGCTGCCGCGCCAGCCGGACGAGGTCGTCCAGCACCACGATCATGTCCTTCAGCGACGAGACCATGCTGCCGGAGGTGATGTAGCGCCCGTCGGCGACGAGCGATGGCGTGCCCTCCACCCGATACGCCTTTGTGGCGCGCGCGGCGCGGCTGATCCTGCCGTCGATCTCGGGAGAGAAATAGGCGTCCACCCACCTGCGCCGGTCGATGCCGTTCGCAACCGCCCACTTCTCCATCACGTCGGGTTTGCTCATGTGCAGCTCCTCGACGTGATAGCCGTGAAACACCCGGGTGTGCAGGCGCTCCACCTCGTCGAGGAGTTCGAGGGTGTAGAAGATCCTCGCGTGCGGGGCCCAGCTCTCGCGCAGGATGGCCGGGACGCGTCGTACCGCAACGTCCGGCGGGCGCGCCTTGATCCACGCCTCCAGGAACGGCAGCAGCTGATTGCAGTAGGGACAGCCGTACCAGAAGAAGTCGATGACTTCGATGCGTTCACCGGTTTCGACGGGCTGCGCGGGCTCTATCAGCCGGTACTCGATGTTCTGCCGGGCGCGCACCGCCTCCTGAGCGAAGAGCCCGGTCGCGAGCGGGAGCGCGGGCAGCGCGGCGAGCAGGGCGCGGCGGCGGTTCATGACGGCCTCCTATTTCTTCCGGGCGCGCGGCGCCTTGCGCGCCATCGCGATCAACTCGTCCAGATTCTGGAAGAAGCGTGCGTAATTGACGCTGCCATCGGGGTTGCCGTTGCCCTTCATCGACGGCGAGGTGAGATAGCGGCCGTCCACGACCATGGCGGGCGTGTGCGGGATGTCGTAGGCGCGCGTCACGTCCGCGGCTCGCTGGGTGCGGCTGTTGACCGCGAAGGAGTTGTAGGTATCCACGAACTTCTTGCGGTCGATCCCCTTCTTCGCAACCCAGTCGAAAAGCGGATTCGGATCGCGGTTGAGCGCGCGCGGGTCGAGCGTCCGCTCCAAGTGGATCGCGCGGAATATGTCCTGGTGGAGCTTGTCGACGAGTCCCATCGCCTCCACCGTGTAGTAGGTGCGCGCGAGCTGGAGCCAGGAGCTGTCGAGCACCGCGGGCACGCGCCGGAACTCCACGTCCGCGGGCTTCTTGGCGAGCCAGGCATGAAGGGGCGCCTGCAGGCTGTTGCAGTGCGGGCACGCGTACCAGAAAAACTCCAGAACCTCGACCTTGTTGCCGCTTTCGGTCGGCCGGGGGGATGCGAGCACGATGTAGTTCTGCCCGGGTTCGAGCCGGGCCGCGGGCGCCGCGACAGCGGGCGTTGCGAGGGCGAGGCCGGCGAGAGCCAGCAGGGCGAGGATGAAGCGCGCGGCAAAGGGCGCGGCGGTGGGTGCAAGCATGTCGTCTCCGGTTCGGATCATCGCATCGCGGCCGCGTCCTGCGCCTTCACGAGGGTGGTCTCGTAGCCGTTCTGCTTTAGTGTCTCGCGCGCGCGATTCAGTTCTTCGATGCTCGCGTAGGGCCCGATGCGCACCCGGTGCCAGACGCCCTTGTCGGGCAGGATCGCCGTCTGCACGCTCGCCTCGAATCCGATGAGGGCGAGTCTCGCCTTGAGGTTGTCGGCGTCGGGAGCGCTCTGGAACGCACCGGCCTGGAGAAAAAACGCTTCGCGCTCGCCGGGCGCGGCCGCCGCGGGCGCCTCCTTCGGCGCCTGTTTCGGTTCCGCCGCGGCGCCCGGCTGCTCGCCCGGAAGGATCTTGTAGAAGTCGAAGCGCGGTTTGCCCTCGGGCACGCCCTTCAACGCCTTTTCGTCCGGCTTCTCCCCGGTCCTCGCCGCTTCCTGCGACGCGTCCTTCGCCGGCGCGGGCACGCGGGCGAGGAACGGGCTCGGCATGCGGTTGATGTACCACGCGACGGCAAGCGCGATCGACAGCCCGAGGACGAGCCCGATCAGGATGCCGACGAGGAGCGAGCCGCCGTTGGAACGGGAGCCTGCGCCGCGGTCGGTCTTCTTGTAGTCCTTCGACACCGGGCTATCTTACTCCAGCGGCTGCCCCGGGGCCGGCGTGGCGCCGCGGCTACATGCGTTCCGGCGCGCCGACGCCAAGCAGGGCGAGCCCGTTGCGCACGACGACACGAACCGCCGCGGCGAGCGCGAGCCGGGCGAGTTTCACGTGCTTGTCCCCGACCAGGATGCGCGTCGAGTTGTAGAAGCTGTGAAACTCCCCGGCGAGATCGCGCAGGTAGAACGCGATCAGGTGAGGCGCGAGATCGCGCGCGGCATCCTCCAGCGTCTCCGGGTAGGCCATCAGCCGCGCGAGAAGCGCCGTTTCGTGCTCCGCGACGAGCGGGCCGGTGTCGGCGGTGGCGAGCGCTCGCGGCTCGCCGCCCCACTGCTCGAGCAGGCTCGACACTCGCGCATGCGCGTACTGCACGTAGTAGACCGGGTTCTCCTGGCTCTGCGAGCGTGCAAGGTCGAGGTCGAAATCAAGATGCTGATCGGCCTTGCGCATGACGTAGAAGAAACGCGCGGCGTCGTTGCCGACCTCGGCGCGCAGCTCGCGCAGCGTCACGAATTCGCCGGCCCGCGTGGACATGGAGACCTTCTCCACGCCGCGGTAGAGCACCGCGAACTGCACCAGCGCGACGGTGAGCCGCTGCGGATCCAGCCCGGCGGCGGCGAGCGCGCCCTTCACGCGCGCGATGTAGCCGTGGTGGTCCGCGCCCCACACGTCGATCACGCGGTCGAAGCCCCGCGCGAACTTCTCGAGGTGGTACGCGATGTCCGAGGCGAAGTAGGTGTACTGCCCGTTCTCGCGCCGCACGACGCGGTCCTTCTCGTCCCCGAAGGCGCTCGAGCGGAACCACTGCGCGCCGTCCTGCTCGTAGAGGTGGCCGCCGGCGGCCAGCGCCGCGAGCGCCCGCTCGACGAGCCCGCGCTCATGGAGCGATCTCTCCGAGAACCAGTTGTCGAAGTCGACGCCGAACCGGGCGAGGTCGTCGCGGCAATCGGCGAGCTGTTCGCCGAGCGCGTGCCCGAGGATCACCTCGTAGTCCGGCCCGAGGAGGCTCTTCGCTCCCGCAATGAGTTCGTCGAGGCGGGCCTCGTCGTCCCCGCCGGTCAGCCAGTCCGCGATCGCGCGGGCCGTGACACCGCGGTGAAAGCGCGAGCCGTGCGCCGCCAGGAGCTTTCGCGCCATCGCACGGACGTAATCACCCTGGTAGGCGTTGGGCGGGAACGCGGCGGCGATACCGGACTCCCCGAGGTATCGCAGCCAGGTCGATACCGCGAGTATGTCGATCTGCCGGCCCGCGTCGTTCACGTAGAACTCGCGGGTGACGTCGTAGCCGGCGGCGGCGAGTACGTTGGCGAGGCTCGCGCCGTAGGCCGCGCCCCGCCCATGGCCGACGTGCAACGGCCCGGTCGGGTTGGCGGAGACGAACTCGACCTGTACGGGGCGGCCCCGTCCCAGAGTCGAGCGCCCGTACTCCGCGCCCGCCGCCAGCACGCGTTGCACCACCTGCCGCTTGTAGTCCGGCTTGAGGAAGAAATTGATGAAACCCGCGCCCGCGATCTCCGCCTTCTCCAGGTGATCGATGGCCGAGAGCGACGCGATGAGGCTCTTGGCGATCTCCCGCGGCGGGCGCTTCATTGTCCTGGCGAGCTGCAGCGCGATGTTGCAGGCATAGTCGCCGTGTGCTGCCTCCTTGGGGCGCTCGAGCAGCACGGGGAAGTCGGCGCATTCGGGGGCGAGCCGGCGCACGGCGCCCGCGATCACCCGGGCGAGTTCCAGCCTTGCGTCCTGATTGCCACCCGACATGCGCCGCCGCCGAAAAAGGCGAATCCTATCATGGCTTTGCAGATGCCGCGGCGTGTCGCTCCGGCAACGCGGTCAGAACTCCAGGGGATCGACGTCGAGCGACCAGCGCGCGCGGGCCGAACGGCGTGCCGAAAGTGTTTCGTGCCAGGCGCGCAGGAATCGCTGCAGCTCCCGGCGCGAGCCCGACTGCACCAGCAATTGCGCCCGCTCGCGCCCGGCGCGGCGGGGCAGGGCCGCCGGGACGGGATCGTAGACGGTGATCCCGGGCCCGAGCCGGCGCGCTTCGCGCTCGGCGGCGGACAGGAACTCGAGCGCGGTATCGAGTCGCGGCGCCTCGGCCCGCAGCAGCGCCTGGTACACGAAAGGCGGAAAGCCGGCGCGGCGGCGTTCGGCGAGCAGGGTATCGGCGAAGGCGCGGTAGTCGTGGCGCATGAGCGCGGTGTACAAGGGGTGGCCCGGGAAAGCGGTCTGGATGAGCACCGTGCCCCGCGCCCGAGCGCGCCCGGCCCGCCCGGCGACCTGTGTCAGGAGCGCGAACAACCGTTCGGCGGCGCGGATATCCGCGCTGTAGAGCAGGCTGTCGGCGTTCACCACGCCCACGAGGTTCAGGTGGGGAAAGTCATGGCCCTTTGCGAGGATCTGGGTGCCGACCAGCACGTCGACCTTCCTCGATTCGATCGCGCGCCGCATTTCGGGCCAGGCGTTGCGAGGGCGCGTGCTGTCGCGGTCGATGCGCAGCACCCGCGCCGGGGCGAGTGCAGCCGCAAGCGCCGACTCGACGCGCTGCGTACCCTGGCCCACCGGTGTCAGGTCCTGGTTGCCGCAGCCGGGGCAGGCTGCCGGTACGCTCGCCTGATGCCCGCAGTGGTGGCAGCGCAGGCGGCGGTCCTTCAGGTGCAGCACGAGTTGCGCCGCGCAGCGATGGCAGCCGGATATCCAGCCGCAACCGCGGCAGGTCAACACGGGCGCGTAGCCGCGCCGGTTGATGAATACGAGGCTTTGCTCGCCGCGGGCGTGTGCCTGCCGGATCGCCGCGAGCAGCTCCGGCGCGAGTCCATCCCCGCCGCGCTGGCCGCGCGTATCGACACATTGGATCGCCGGCGGCGGCGCACCGATGCGCTCCCTGAGCGGGAGCAGCGCGTACCGTCCGGCAAGCGCGTTGTGATAGGTCTCCAGCGCGGGTGTCGCTGAACCGAGCACCACGGGCACGTCGCGCTGCCTTCCTCGCACGACCGCGAGGTCGCGCGCCGAATACCGAAAGCCCTCCGACTGTTTGAACGAGGCATCGTGTTCTTCGTCGACGAGGATGATGCCGAGATCGGGCAGCGGCGCGAACACGGCAAGCCGCGTTCCCAGCACGACGCGAGCGCGTCCCGTGCGGGCCGCCTGCCAGCGCTCCAGCCGTTCCCGTTCGGTCAGTCCGCTGTGCAGGCTGACGGGGTGTGCCTGCGGAAAGCGGGCGCTCACCAACGACTCCAGTTGCGGCGTCAGCGCGATCTCCGGCACCAGGAGCAGCGCTTGGCGCTGCTGCGCGAGGGCGTGCGCGATCGCGTGCAGATAGACTTCGGTCTTGCCGCTGCCGGCGACCCCGAGCAGCAGGTGCGTTCGGAACTGGCGGCTCGCGCAGATCACCGCGACCGCCGCGGCCTGTTCCGCGGTGAGATGCGGCGGAGCCGACGCGGCGGGCGCCGCCGCCGGATCCGCTACTGGCTGCACTTCCGTGTGGCGCCCGACCCAGCCCCGGGCGACGAGCTCCGCGATGGCGCGCGCACCCCGCGGGAACTCGGCGCGCACGGCAGCCAGCGCAAGCGGCCCGGACCGCAGCCGTTCGAGGAGGCCGCGCATCGTGACCGCGCGCTTAGGCACGGTTGCGAGATCGATGCCCGCACCACGCGACGTGAGCACGAGATATCCGACACCGGCGCGCCCCGGCGAGGAAGCTGCCCGGCGCAACTGCACGGGCAACGTGCTCATCACGACTGCGCCGAACGGGTGATGATAGTAGTCGCTTGCAAACCGCAGCAGGCGAAAATCGGCATCGTCGAGCAGGGCCTCCGTGTCGAGTACGTCGATCAAGCGCTTCAACTGGGCTACGGGGACGCTGGAGGAACGGGTGAGTTCGACCGCAATCCCGACGGCCGTTCTCTCGCCGAGAGGCACCAGAACGCGAGCGCCGGAAACGGGAGTGGCTTCTCCCGCCAGCCGATAGTCGAAAAGCCGAGCGATCGGGAGGTCGAGGGCTACACGAACGATCGTGGGACCGGCGTCAAACATGTCGGACAGTTAGCGCCGGTAGGTGAAGCATATTCTCAGAAAAGCCGCCAACCTGCTTAGCCATCGCGGGATTCCGCGGTTATCAACACCGCGCTGTGGATAAGTCTGTTGATGGTACCGCCGTGAGCCCTTGCAACTTGCCCCTTGTTGCGCAACTGGCGCATTTTTCCGCAGCGACTCTTGAGAATATTTCTCTTTATACTCAATGAGTTACGACGACGTAGCCCTGCGAGTTCCTCCCTCGATGAGAAATGGGCAACAGCAGCCCGGGAAATGTGCACAACCGCGCGTCACGCATGCCCGGAAAGCCACGACCGGCGCGGGTTTTCAGTGATAGGCGAGGCTCAGTTCGTGCACTGAATCGACGAGTTCCGCGACGCTTTCCGCAGGCGTGAAACGGGAGACGCCATGGCCCAGGTTGAAGACATGGCCGGACCCCGAGCCGTACTGGGCAAGGACGGCCGCGACGGCCCCGCGGATCGCCTCCGCATCGCCGAAGAGCGCGGCCGGATCGAGGTTGCCCTGCAGTGCGACGCGCCCGCCCACGCGCGTGCGGGCAGTGCCGAGGTCCACGGTCCAGTCGATGCCGACCGCGTCGCAGCCGCTCCCGGCCATCGCCTCGAGCCAGGGGCCCCCGCCCTTGGTGAACAGTATGTTCGGCACGCGTGCGCCGTCGTGCTCGCGGCGCAGGCCGCTTAGCACCTGCCGCATATAGGCGAGCGAGAACTCGAGGTAGTCGGCGTGCGCCAGCGCGCCGCCCCAGGTATCGAAAATCATGACAGCCTGCGCGCCGGCTTCGATCTGCGCGTTGAGATACGCCGTCACGGCGCGCGCATTCACATCGAGGATGCGGTGCAGGAGATCGGGCCGCCGATAGCGCATCGTCTTGAGTTGCCGGAAGTCGCTGCTCCCGCCGCCCTCGACCATGTAGCAGGCGAGCGTGAACGGGCTCCCGGCGAAACCGATGAGCGGTACTTCGCCCTCGAGCGCCCTGCGGGCCTGGGAGACGGCGTCGGTGACGTAGCGCAGGCGCTCGCCGGGGTCGGGTACGAAGAGATGGCCGACATCCCGCTCCTCGCGCAGCGGCCGTGCGAGCCGCGGGCCCTCGCCCTCGGCAAACTCCAGGCCGAGTCCCATCGCGTCCGGTATGGTGAGGATGTCCGAGAATACGATGGCCGCGTCGAGCGCGTAGCGCGCCAGCGGCTGCAGCGTGACTTCGGCGGCGAGATCGGGATTGCGGCACAGGGCGAGAAAGCTGCCGGCCCGCGAGCGTGTCACGTTGTACTCGGGAAGGTAGCGCCCCGCCTGGCGCATGAGCCACACCGGCGTGCGGGGTGTCGGCTGCCGCAGCAGCGCCCGGATGAAGATGTCGTTCCTGAGGAATGTCATTGAACCGCCGACGCGCCCCGGCGCAGCGGCGCGGACGGAAGGATACTCCAGGCCCTGCCGCCCCCGCGGTGAACCCTGTTATCTCGGCAGTTCGGAAGAGCCCATCAGGAACTCGTCCACCGCGCGAGCGCACTGGCGGCCTTCGCGGATCGCCCAGACCACCAGCGACTGGCCGCGGCGCAGGTCGCCCGCGGCGAACACCTTCGGCACCGAAGTTGCGTAACCGGACGCCCCGTCGGTCGCCGCTTTCGCGTTGCCGCGTTCGTCCATCTCCACTCCGAAAGCCTGCAGCAGCGAACGCACGGGCGACACGAACCCCATCGCAAGCAGTACGAGATCGGCGGGCAGCGTGAACTCCGAGCCCGGGATCGCGGACATCCTGCCCTCCTGCCACTTGAGCCGCACCGCCTTCAATGCCGTCACGCGGCCACCCTCGCCGAGGAACTCGCTGGTGGCGACCGCCCAGTCGCGGCGCGCGCCTTCCTCGTGCGAGGAAGAGGTGCGCAGGCGTATCGGCCAGTACGGCCAGACGGGGTTGAACGCCGGATCGTCCGGGCGCGCGAGAAGCTCGAACTGGGTGACGCTCTTCGCCCCCTGGCGGTTGGAGGTGCCCACGCAGTCCGAGCCGGTGTCGCCACCGCCGATGACGACAACGTGCTTGCCGGTCGCCCACAGGTCGGGCACGCCGGCGTCTCCCGCCACTCGCCGGTTCTGCAGCGGCAGGAATTCCATCGCGTAATGCACGCCTTCGAGATCACGCCCCGGAACCGACAGGTCGCGCGGCTGCTCCGCGCCCCCCGCGAGCACCACCGCGTCGAATTCCCCGAGGAGCTTTCCGGCGGCGATCGTGCCGGTTGCCCAGTCGGTGATGCCCTTGCCGGGGCGCTGATTGCCGACGCACACGCCGGCGCGGAAGGCCACGCCCTCGGCGACAAGCTGTTCGATGCGCCGGTCGACATGCGATTTCTCCAGCTTGAAGTCGGGAATGCCGTAGCGGAGCAGTCCACCGATGCGGTCGTTCTTCTCGAACACGACCACGCCGTGCCCTGCGCGCGCGAGCTGCTGGGCGCACGCGAGCCCGGCCGGCCCCGATCCGACGATCGCGACACGTCTTCCGGTTCGGCGCGCCGGCGGCTGCGGCTTCACCCAGTCTTCGCTCCACGCCCTGTCGGCGATCGCGTGTTCGATCGACTTGATCGCGACCGGATCGGTGTTGATCCGCAGCACGCAGGCTTCCTCGCACGGCGCCGGGCAGACGCGGCCGGTGAACTCGGGAAAATTGTTGGTCGAATGCAGCGTCGCGGCGGCGTTCGCCCAGTCCTGCCGGAAGACGAGATCGTTCCAGTCCGGAATGATGTTGTTGACCGGGCACCCGTTCATGCAAAACGGCGTGCCACAGTCCATGCAGCGCGCGCCCTGCGTGGCCGCCTGCTCGTCGGTCAGATGGCCGACGAACTCACGGTAGTGCTTCACGCGTTCGCGCTTGTCCTCGGACGCCTCGTGCTCGCGCTCGAACTCCAGGAACCCGGTGATCTTGCCCATGTGCTGCCGTTCTCCCTCGCCCGGCGGGGCGGTGCGCCCGCGCCGGCAGTCGAATTCTCAGGCCGCGATCCGTCCGTTCTTCGCCGCGAGTTCGGCGAGCGCCCGCCGGTACTCGTGCGGAAACACCTTGACGAAGCGCCGGCGGTACGCGGCCCAGTTCTCCAGCACTTCACGCGCCCGCGCGCTGCCGGTATGCCGGGCATGCGCCTCGACGAGGGTCCGCAGCATCGCCTCGTCGGCGAGGCCCGCGTGCCACAGCTCTCGCGGCAGGCGTGCCTCCTGCTCGCCCTCGGCGAGGACCGGCTCCAGCGCCACCATCGCGCTGTTGCAGCGACTCGCGAAGGCGCCGTCCAGGTCGAGGACGTAGGCGATTCCCCCGGACATGCCCGCGGCGAAGTTGCGTCCCGTGAGGCCCAGGACGGCCACCGTGCCCCCGGTCATGTACTCGCAGCCGTGATCGCCCACACCCTCGACCACCGCCCGCGCCCCGGAATTGCGCACCGCGAAGCGCTCGCCCGCGACGCCCCGGAAATAGGCCTCCCCGCAGATCGCGCCGTAGAGCACGACGTTGCCGGTGATGATGTTCTCCGTGGGCTCGCCCCGGAACTTGGGCGAGGGCTGCACGGCGATCCGGCCACCGGAGAGGCCCTTGCCGCAGTAATCGTTGGTGTCGCCGATCAGTTCGAGCGAAACGCCGCGGGCGAGAAACGCGCCGAAACTCTGGCCCGCGGAACCGGCGAAACGCGCCCGGATGGTGTCCTCGGGCAGGCCTTCGTGGCCGTAGCGGCGGACGACCTCGTGGGAGAGCAGCGTGCCGGTAGTGCGGTTGATGTTGCGGATCGGCATCTCGATCGTCACCGGCTCGGCCCGATCGAGCGCGGGGGCCGCGAGCTCGATCAGGCGGTGATCGAGCGCGCCCGCCAGGCCGTGGTCCTGGCGCTCGTTGTTGTGGCGCGCCACCTCCGCGGGCATGTCCGGCCGGGCGAAGATCCGCGAGAAATCGAGGCCCTTCGCCTTCCAGTGCTCGATGCCCCTGCGGGTTTCCAGCAGGTCGGAGCGGCCGACGAGTTCGTTCACGCTGCGCACGCCGAGCTTCGCCATCAACTCGCGTGCTTCCTCCGCGACGAAGAAGAGATAGTTGATGACGTGCTCCGGCCTGCCCGCGAATCTGCGCCGCAGCACCGGATCCTGGGTCGCGACTCCCACCGGGCAGGTGTTGAGGTGGCACTTCCTCATCATCACGCAGCCGGCGGCGACAAGCGGCGCGGTGGCGAAGCCGAATTCGTCGGCGCCGAGCATCGCGCCGATCACCACGTCGCGGCCGGTCTTCATCTGGCCATCCACCTGCACGGCGATGCGCCCGCGCAGCCGGTTCATGACGAGCGTCTGCTGCGTTTCCGCCAGCCCGAGCTCCCACGGCGTGCCGGCGTGCTTGATCGAGGACCAGGGGCTCGCCCCGGTGCCCCCGTCGTGACCGGAAATGGTGACGTGGTCGGCCTTGGCCTTCGACACGCCCGCGGCGACCGTGCCCACTCCGACTTCCGAGACGAGCTTGACGCTGATCGAGGCGCGCGGATTCGCGTTCTTGAGATCGTGGATGAGCTGCGCGAGATCCTCGATCGAATAGATGTCGTGGTGGGGCGGCGGGGAGATCAGCTCCACTCCCGGCGTCGAGTAGCGGATCTCGGCGATGTACTCCGACACCTTGCGCCCGGGCAGCTGGCCGCCCTCGCCGGGCTTCGCGCCCTGCGCCATCTTGATCTGGATCTGCTCGGCGCTGGCGAGGTACTCCGCGGTGACGCCGAAGCGGCCGGAGGCGACCTGCTTGATCTTCGACTTGAGCGAGTCACCCTCCTTCAGCTCGATATCGCGCGCCACGCGCGCCGCGCCCAGGCGCGAGAGCAGCGTCTCCCCGGGCCCGACGGGCGCGTAGCGCTTGCGGTCCTCTCCCCCCTCGCCGGTGTTCGACTTGCCGCCGACCCGGTTCATCGCCACCGCGAGGGTCGTGTGCGCCTCGGTGGAAATCGAGCCGAGCGACATCGCACCGGTGGAGAAGCGCCTCACGATCTCGCTGGCGGGCTCGACTTCCTCGAGCGGCACCGGCCGGCAGCGATCGAACCGGAACTCGAACAGGCCGCGAAACGTCATGTGCCGCTCCGACTGGTCGTTGATGATGCGCGCGTATTCCCGGTAGCTCGCGCGCGAATTGCCGCGCACCGAATGCTGGAGCTTCGCGATCGCGTCAGGGGTCCACATGTGCTCCTCGCCGCGCACGCGCCAGGCGTATTCGCCGCCGGCATCCAGCATGCTCGCAAGCACGGGGTCGCGGTCGCTGAAGGCGGCGCGGTGGATGCGGATCGCCTCGTCGGCCACCTCGAAAAGACCGATGCCCCCGACGTTGGAAGGGGTGCGGGCGAAATACTTGTCGACGAGCGCTCGCGACAGGCCCACCGCTTCGAAGATCTGCGCGCCGGTGTAGGACATGTAGGTCGAGATACCCATCTTCGACATGACTTTCTTCAGGCCCTTGCCGATCGCCTTCACGTAGTTGCGGATCGCCTTCCTGCCGTCCACCCCGGCGCCGAGCCCGCCGTGCTCCGCCAGGCCGAGCAGCGTCTCGAGCGCGAGGTAGGGGTGCACGGCCTCGGCCCCGTAGCCGCCGAGGAGCGCGAAGTGGTGCACTTCGCGCGCCGAGCCGGTTTCCACGACGAGGCCGCTGCTCGTGCGCAGGCCCTTGTCGACCAGGTGGTGGTGGATCGCCGAGAGCGCCAGCAGCGCCGGTATCGCGACGCGCTCGCGCTCGACCTTGCGGTCCGAGATGATGATGATCGAGGTGCCCGAGCGCACCGCGTCCTCGGCCTGCGCGCAGAGCGAGGCGAGCCGCGCCTCGACCGCTTCCTTGCCCCAGGCGAGCGGGTAGGTGATGTCGAGCTCGCAGGCGACGAACTTGCCCTGCGTGTAGCGCTCGATGTGGCGCACCTTCTCCATCTCGTAGAAGTCGAGCACCGGCTGGCTCACCTCGAGCCGCAGCGGCGGGTTCATCTCGTCGATGCCGAGAAGATTGGGCTTCGGGCCGATGAACGAGACGAGCGAGGTGACGAGTTCCTCCCGGATCGGGTCGATCGGGGGATTGGTCACCTGCGCGAAGAGCTGCTTGAAGTAGTGGTAGAGCGTCTTCATGCGCCCGGAGAGCACGGCAAGGGGCGAATCGTTGCCCATCGAGCCCACCGGTTCCTCGCCGTTCACGGCCATCGGCACCAAGAGGAACTTGAGATCCTCCTGCGTGTAGGCGAATGCCTGCTGGCGGTCGAGGAGCGGCACGCTCGAGCGTTCCGGGCGCTGCCTGTCGCTCTCCACTTCGTCGAGCTTCACGCGGATCCGGTCGATCCACTCGGCGTAGGGGCGGTTCGACGCGAGCGAGTCCTTCAGTTCCTTGTCGTCGACGATGCGGCCCTTCTCCAGGTCGACCAGGAACATCTTGCCCGGCTGCAGCCGCCATTTCTTGACGATTTTCTCCTCGGGTATCGGCAGGCAGCCGCATTCCGAGCCCATGATCACAAGATCGTCGCTCGTCACGATGTAGCGCGAGGGGCGCAGCCCGTTCCTGTCGAGCGTCGCGCCGATCTGGCGTCCGTCGGTGAAGGCTATCGAGGCCGGCCCGTCCCAGGGCTCCATCATCGCCGCGTGGTACTCGTAGAACGCGCGGCGCGCCGGGTCCATGAGCGCGTGGTTTTCCCACGCCTCCGGAATCATCATCATCATGGCATGCGCGACCGAATAGCCGCCCATCACGAGCAGTTCGAGCGCGTTGTCGAAGGAGGCGGAATCCGACTGCCCGTCGTAGATGAGGGGCCAGAGCTTGTCGAGGTCCTTGCCGAGGATCGGCGAGGAGATCGCCCCTTGGCGCGCGCGGATCCAGTTGACGGTGCCGCGCAGCGTGTTGATTTCGCCGTTGTGGCAGATGAGGCGAAACGGATGCGCGAGGTCCCAGCTCGGGAAGGTGTTGGTGGAGAAGCGCTGGTGTACGAGCGCGAGCGCGGACTCCACCCGCGCGTCCTTGAGATCGAGGTAGTACTCGCCCACCTGGTAGGCGAGGAGCATCCCCTTGTAGCAGATGGTGCGCGCCGACATCGACGGCACGTAGAACTCCTTGCCGTGCGAGAGCTTCAATGCCTGAATGGCGTGCCCCGCGCTCTTCCTGATGACGTAGAGCTTGCGCTCGAGCGCGTCGGTGACGGTAAGCCGCCGGCCGCGGCCGATGAACACCTGCCGGACCACCGGCTCGAGGCGCTTCGCCGGTTCCGCGAGATCGCTGTTGTCGACGGGCACATCGCGCCAGCCGAGGAGGGTCTGGCCCTCGTCCTTGATGGCGCGCTCGATCTCGTACTCGCAGGCGATGCGCGACGCGGGGTCGCGCGGCAGGAACACCATGCCTACGCCGTACTGGCCCGCGGCGGGCAGGCGCACGCCCTGCCTCGCCAGCTCCTCGCGGAAGTAACGATCCGGTATCTGGATAAGGCACCCGGCACCGTCGGAGAGCTTCGGGTCCCAGCCCACCGCGCCGCGATGCGTGAGGTTCTTGAGGATCGTCAGCCCCTGCTCGACGATCGAGTGGGATTTCCTGCCCTTGATGTGCGCGACGAAGCCGACGCCGCACGCGTCGTGCTCATTGTCCGGGTGATACAGACCCTGCGCGCCCGGCAATCCGTTTTCCACCATCTCGACCCCCGAATTCAATGCCCTGCGGCGACGACGAACACCGGCACGATTGCTGCGTAGCAACAATCGCGCTAAATCGTTGACAGGGATTTGGAAGTTTACCGGGAGGCCCGCTTAAGTGGCAATAGGAACGGGGGCCCGGCTAGGTCTCGTCGATCGAGAACAGCCGGCGGTGTTCCAGGATGGCGTAGCGATCGGTCATGCCTGCGATGTAGTCCGCGACGGCACGCGGGGCGTCCTCGCGCGCCCGCGTCTGGAATTCGGGCGGCAGGAGCCGGGGGTCGGCCACGAACGCGCCGTAGAGGTCGGTCACGATCCGGCGCGCCTTCGCGCTCATGCGGACCACCCGGTAGTGGCGATAGAGGTTCTCGCGCAGGAACCGCTTGAGCTCGAGACTCTCCTCCCGCACGGCGCGGCTGTAGCCGATCAGCGGCGGGGCAGCGCGCACCTCCTCGATCGTGCGCGGCGCGCGGGCGCGGATGTTCGCGGCACTCGTCCGGGTAAGATCGGTGACGAGGGTATCGATCATGCGGCGCACGGTCTCGTGTATCAGCCGCCGTCCCGCGAGGCGTGGATGCTCCGCCAGCACCGCCTTCATGTGGCGGGCGAAGATCCCGACTTCGGCGAGCTGATCGAGGGTGACGAGCCCGGAACGGAGCCCGTCGTCGACATCGTGGTTGTTGTAGGCGATTTCGTCGGCGAGGTTGGCGAGCTGCGCCTCCAGCGAGGGCTGGCGGCGCCGGATGAACCGTTCGCCGAGCTCGGCGAGCCGGCGTGCGTTTCCGAGCGAGCAGTGCTTGAGTATGCCCTCCCGGGTCTCGAAGGTGAGGTTGAGACCGTCGAAGGCCGCGTAACGCTGCTCCAGGAGGTCGACCACGCGCAGCGACTGCAGGTTGTGCTCGAAGCCGCCGTGCGGCTTCATGCAGGCATTCAGCGCATCCTGGCCGGTGTGGCCGAACGGGGTGTGTCCCAGATCGTGGGCGAGGGCGATCGCCTCGGTGAGGTCCTCGTCGAGCCCGAGGCTGCGGGCGACCGCGCGCGCGATCTGGGCGACTTCGAGGCTGTGGGTAAGCCGGGTCCGGAAAAGATCGCCCTCGTGATTGACGAAAACCTGGGTCTTGTACTCCAGCCGGCGAAACGCGGTGGAGTGCACGATGCGGTCGCGGTCGCGCTGGTACTCGCTGCGATTGACGGGCGCCGTCTCGCGGTGGCGGCGTCCGCGCGAGAGGCCGGGGCGCGCCGCGTAGGGCGCGGGCTCACGCATGCACGGACGGCCGCGCCGGGACGGCGCCCGGCGCGGTATCCTCGCGCAGCACCGCCGCCAGCGTGTCGGGCGGGACCTCCGCCGTCGGCAACGCCTCGCCGAGGCGACGCAGCAGGATGAAGCGGATGCGCCCGCCCCGCACCTTCTTGTCGTGGCCCATCAGCTCCAGGTAGCGCTCCACCCCGAGCGCCGGCGCCGTGACGGGCAGCCCGGCGCGCGCGAGCAACGACTCGATGCGCGACGCTTCGGACGCGGCGAGCAGGCCCATGCGCACCGAGAGCCGCGCGGCGAGCACCATGCCGGCCGCGACCGCTTCGCCGTGCAGCCATTGCCCGTAGCCCGTCGCCGTCTCGATCGCGTGGCCGAAGGTGTGCCCGTAGTTGAGCAGCGCTCGCTCGCCCGTTTCCCGCTCGTCACCGGCGACGATGCCGGCCTTGATGGCGCACGAGCGCTCGATCGCCCAGGTGAGCGCCTCCGCCTCGCGCGCGACGAGGCGCGCCACGTTCGCCTCCAGCCAGTCGAAGAAAGCGGGGTCGTGGATCGCGCCGTACTTGATCACCTCGGCGAGCCCCGCGGCGAGCTCGCGCGGGGGCAGCGTCGCGAGCGTGTCGGTGTCGCTCACCACCGCCAGCGGCTGGTAGAAGGCGCCGACCATGTTCTTGCCGAGCGGGTGGTTGATCGCGGTCTTGCCACCGACGGCGGAATCGACCTGGGCAAGAAGCGTCGTGGGCACCTGTATGAACGGCACCCCGCGCTGGTAGACGGCCGCCGCGAATCCGGTGAGGTCCCCCACCACGCCCCCGCCGAGGGCGATGAGCGCCGTGCCGCGCTCCGAGCGGTTCTCGAGCAGCGCGTCAAGGATGGCGTTGAGGGTCCGCCAGTCCTTGTGGGCCTCCCCGTCGGGCACCGTCACCGCCAGCACGGCGACCCCCTGCGCGCGCAACGCGTGCGTCAGCCTCTCCGCGTAGAGCGGAGCGACGGTCGTATTGCTGACGAGGACCGCGCGCGGCTGCGGCAGGCGAGCGGCGACCAGCTCGCCGCGTGCGATCAGGCCCGGTCCGATGTGGATGGGGTAGCTGCGATTCTCCAGCGCCACGGTGAGGGTCTGCATGCTGGCTCCTGCCAGTCGGACCGCGGGCGCGCGCTACCCGGCGGGTGCGCGTGTCTCCGCACCGCGCCCCGCGGCGCGCTGCGCGAGTCGGCGCTCGAGCCGGTGCGCGAGGCTGGCGAGGCTCTGCTCGCCCGTGTCGACGATGATGTCCGCGATCTCGCGGTAGAGGGGATCGCGCTCCGTGTAGAGCTGCTCGAGGGTCGCCCGCGGGTCCCCGCCCCGGAGCAGCGGCCGGTTGCGGTCCTGCCGCGTGCGCGCGAGGAGGTCGGGCACGGCCGCGCGGAGGTAGATCACCACGCCGTTCCCGGCGAGCACGCCGCGGTTCTCCGGCGCGAGCACCGCCCCGCCCCCGGTCGCGAGCACGATGTCGCGCTCCCGGGCGAGCTCGGCGAGCACCCTCGCCTCGCGGGCGCGAAATCCCGCCTCGCCCTCGATTTCGAAGATCACGGGTATGCGCACCCCCGTGGCGCGCTCGATCTCGTGGTCGCTGTCAAGGAAGCGCTTGCCGAGGCGGCGGGCGAGTAACCGCCCCACGGAGGTCTTGCCCGCGCCCATCAGGCCGACGAGGAAGATGTTCCCGCTTTCGTGCTTGCCGCCGGGCGGCTCGACCCGCGTCCCGCTCATCAGGGGGATTCTAGTGGAAAGAACCCGGGTACCGCCGGACAATTTCCCGCTCCGGGCGCCGCCCGGACCCGAAAAAAAAGCGGCCCGCGAGGGCCGCCTTCGGGACGATCGCGCCGGCGCGCTACTGGCGCAGCGTCAGGCCGTCCTTGATGATCTTGGGCGTGATGAAGATCAGGAGCTCCCGCCGGTCGTCGAGCCGGAGATTCTGCTTGAACAGGAACCCCACGTAGGGCAGATCGCCCAGCACCGGCACCTTGTTGGTGGTCGAGCGCTCTTCCTGCGTGTAGATGCCGCCGATCACCACCGTGCCCCCGTTCTCAACCAGCACCTCGGTCACGATCTGCTTGGTGTCGATCGACGGTCCGGCGAGCGTCGCCTGCCCGACGCTGTCCTTGTGGACGTTGAGGTTCATGATCACGTTGTCGTCCGGCGTGATCTGCGGCTTCACCTTGAGCGAGAGCGTCGCCTTCTTGAACGACACGCTCGTCGCGCCGCTGGAAGTCGCCTGCTGGTAGGGGATTTCCGTGCCCTGCTCGATCGAGGCCTCGATCTGGTCGGCGGTGATCACGCGCGGGCTGGAGATGATCTTGCCCTTGTTGTCCGCCTGCAGCGCAGTCAGTTCCAGGTTGAGGAACTTGGTGGCCTTGTCGTTGAACAGCAGCACCGAGAAGGCGCCCGCGTTCGCGCCGGATATCCCCGGCGCCGGCAGGTTGACCGACAGGCTGTCGGTGAACGCCGGCGCGTCGGCGGCCTGCCCGGTGTGGAACGCCGGATCGGAGAGCTGGCCGCCGCCAAGCCCCCGCACCGCGCCCCCGCCGGAGCCGATCTTGAAGCCGCTGCCGGTGGTGTTGTGGTAGCCCAGGCGCACTCCCAGATTGCGGCTGAAGGAGTCCGTCGCTTCCACGATGCGCGATTCGATCATCACCTGGCGCACCGGGATGTCCACGCGCTGTATGAGCTTTCGCACCTCCTCCAGGCGCGAGGGAGTGTCCTGCACGAAGAGCGTGTTGGTGCGCGTGTCGACCACGGCGCTGCCGCGCTTGGAGAGCACGCGCTGCTGCTGGTCGGAGAGCAGCTTCTGCAGGTCCGCGGCCTTCTGGTAGTTCAACTGGAAGCTCTCGGTGCGCGTGGGCTCGAGGTCGGCGATCTGGTTCTTCGCCTCGAGCGCGAGCTTCTCGCGGGTGGCGAGCTCGTCGCGCGGCGCGATCCACACGACGTTACCCGTCTTGCGCATGTCGAGGCCCTTGCTCTGCAGGATGATGTCGAGCGCCTGGTCCCACGGCACGTCCTTCAGCCGCAGCGTGAGGTTGCCGGTCACCGTGTCGCTCGTGATGATGTTGAGACCCGTGAAGTCGGCGATGACCTGCAGCACGGCCCGCACTTCCACGCTCTGGAAGTCGAGCGAGAGTTTCTCGCCGACGAAGCCCGGGCGCACCAGCCTGCTCGGGTCGTCGACCTGCTGCTTCACCTCGATGATGAAGCGGTTGTCGGTCTGGTAGGCGGTGTGCTCCCAGTTGCCGCGCGGCTCGATGACGAGGCGCGCGGCGGCGCCCTGGGTGATCGCGTCGACGGTCTGTACGGGCGTGCCGAAGTCCTTCACGTCGAGGCGGCGTTCGAGGTTTCTCGGCAACGCCGTGTTCAGGAAATCGACCACGATGGTGCGGCCCTGGAGCTTCACGTCGATGCCGACCGCGCTGTCGGAAAGGTCGACGACGACCCGGCCTTCGCCGGCGCTACCCCGGCGGAAATCGACGTTTCTCACAGCATGGCGCTTGTCGTCCGGGCGTTGCTCCGCGAAATGCGTCGTCCGCCCGCCTGCCTGCGCGGACGCGGCGGCGGCACCGCCTGCCTGCAGCGTGATGAGGAGCGCCCTCCCTTCGATCTGCGTATCGTAGCTCACCGCGCGCGCGAGGTTGAGCACCAGGCGCGTGCGGTCGCCCGCCTGCACCACGTTGATGCTGCGGAGATCGCCCTCGGTGACCTCCTGGGTGCTGCGCCCGAGCGCGCTCGCGGTGTTCGGGAAATCGAACGCGATGCGGGGCGGATTATTGATCGCGAAGGCCGCCGGCGGATTCGCCGGCGCCTGCTTGAGCGTCACCCGCACCACGATCTTGCCTCCCGTCTGCGAGGATACGCTGACCGCCTCGATGGCGTTCGCCTGGGCGTGCGCGGTAGCGCTCGCCGCGTACAGCAGCAGCGCAAGGCACACGTTGAAGAGCGAGGAAACCGGACTCGATGGGTACTTCATGGGCACTCCCTTCCTGTTATCCTTCCTGCAAGAGCAGCGAACGGTCCTCTTCCTTCCATTCCCCGCCGCTGTCCTGGACCAGTTCCTTCAGCTTGATGCCGGATTCGGAGATTTCGGTGATCCGGCCGAAGTTCTGGCCGAGGAAATTGCCGGACTTCACCCGGAACAGGCGGTTGTCCGGCGTCTTCACCAGCGCGAAGATTTCCTTCTTCTGCGCGAGCGTCCCGACCATCTTGAGATTCTCGAGCGGATAGGCCTCGAGCGGCTCCTTGCGCCGGTTGGGGTCGGGCGGCCGGATCCCGCCGGCGACCGCGGACGCCTTGGGTGGCTGGATCTGGCGCGGCTTGAACGGGTCGGTGAGGTCGTACGCGTTGTAGGCGAACGGCTCGTAGGGCTGCGCTTCGGGCAGCGGCGGGATGCGCCCGCGCGGCAGGTTATCCGAATCCTTCACGAACTGCTGCAGGTCCGAGTAGCTCTCGCCGCACCCGGCGAGGCCGAGCGCCGAGACCGAGAGCAGGACCGCCAGGGATATGCGCATCATTTCTTTCCGCCCTTCTTCGCCGCGGCGGCGGCCTTGCGCTGGGCAGCGATCTCTTCCTCGTCGAGATAGCGGAAGGTCCTCGCCGTCGCGTCCATCACCAGATTGCCGTCCTTGCCGGGTGCGAGCGCGATGTCGTTCAGGGTGACGATGCGGGAGAGCTTGCCGATGTCACTCGCGAACGCGCCGAGGTCGTGGTAGCTGCCCGCGACCTTGATGGTGATCGGCAGCTCGGCGTAGAAATCGCGCTGCATTTCGCCTGCGGCCGGCTTGAACAGCTCGAACTGCAGCCCGCGCCCGAGCCCCGCCTGGTTGATGTCGGTCAAGAGGGCGTCCATCTCCGACTTGCCGGGGAGCTGCTTCAGCAGGGCGCCGAACTGCTTCTCGATATCGGCGAGCTGCTTGCGGTAGGCCGGCAGATCGATCGCCTGCTTCTTCTTGTCGAGGAAGGTCGTGCGCAGCTGCCCCTCCTTCTCGCGCTCGGCGTTGATCTGGTCGAGCTGGTTCTGCCAGTCGAACCAGTAGGATGCGAACACGATCACCGCCAGCAGCACGCCCAAAACGCCGAGCTTCACCACCACCGGAGCCGAGCCGATACGCTTCGGATCGAGGTAGCGCTTGAGGTCTTCGGTAGTCATCGCCATGGCGTCGCGTCCCTACTTGCCCGCCGCCTTCGCGGCCGGCTTGGCGCCCGCTTTCTGGGCGTCCTCGGTCTGCTGGCGGGTCACGTTGATGTTCAGCGTGAATTCGTTGATGCGCTGGTTACCGACAACCGCCGCCTTGATCTCGACCAGTCCGGGATTCTCGAGGAACGGCGAGGAGTCGAGGTTGCGCATGAGGGTGGAAACGCGCGCCTGGGACTGGGTGTAGCCGTTGATCGCGACTTTCGAGCCGGTCTGCTTGACACCCTTCAGGTATACCCCGTCCGGGAGCTGGCGCACGAGCTGGTCAAGGAGATGCACGACCTCGGATCGATTCGCCTGAAGCGTTTCCACCACCTTCTTGCGGGCGAGCAGGGCGGCGGTCTGCTCCTTCACCTTGTTGATCTCCGCAATCTGCTTGTCGAGCTTGGTGATCTCGTCGCTCAGGAACTGGTTGCGCTTCACCTGTTGCTCGAAGCGCCCGCCGAGATAGGTGTGCACCACGAACCAGATGCCCACGCCGATCGCGGCCACGACACCGAGCGCGATGAAGAACTGCTGCTGCTGCTGCTTGCGCCGGATCTCGCGATGCGGCAGCAGGTTGATGCGTATCATGGATCGAACCTCCGCATCGCGAGCCCGCACGCCACCATGAGCGATGGCGCGTCCTGGGTCAGGTTCTTGGGGCGGATCTTCGAGGAAACCGCCATGTTGCTGAAGGGGTTCGCCACCACCGTGTTCACCTGCGTGCGCCTGGCGACCGACTCGTCCACGCCCTGCAGCGCCGCGCAGCCCCCGGCGAGCACGAGGTGGTTCACCTGGTTGAACTGGGTGGAAGTGAAGAAGAACTGCAGGGCCCGGGCCACCTCGAGCGCGAGCATGTCCATGAACGGCTGCAGCACCTCGGTCTCGTAGTTCTCGGGCAGGCCGCCCGCCCGCTTGGCGGCCTCGGCTTCCTCCGGGGACAGGCCGAAGCGGTTCTGGATCTCGAGCGTCAGCTGGTTGCCGCCGAAGGGCTGCTCGCGCAGGTAGATCGACTGGTCGTTCCTCAGCACGTTGACGGCCATCGCCGTCGCGCCGATGTCGACCACCGCGATGTTCTGGTCCTTGCCTTTCTCGGGAAACTGGTTCTCGATGAGTTCGAACGCGGTCTGCGCGGCGAGGACGTCGACGTCCATCACCGTCGCCTTCAGCCCCGCCTGCTCGGCGGCGGCCACGCGATCCTCGATTTTCTCCTTGCGCGAGGCCGCGATCAGCACCTCGACGTCCTCGGGGCTGTTGGGCGCGGGCCCGAGCACCTGGAAGTCGAGGTTCACTTCTTCGAGCGCGAACGGAATATACTGGTTCGCCTCGGTGGCAACGGCGAGCTCGAGGTCCTCCTCGCGCTGCCCGGCGGGAACCAGGATGCGCTTGGTGATCACCGCCGCGTTGGGCAGGGCGAGGGCGAGGTTCTTCACGTTGCTGCCGAGCCGCTTGTGGACCCGCTTCAGCGCGTCGCTCACCGCGTCGATGTTGTTGATATTGCCTTCCACCACCGAATCCTTCGGCAGGGGCTCGATGGCGTAACGCTCGACGCGATACATCCCCTTGCCAGCCTCCATGATTTCGACCATCTTGATGGCCGAGGAACTGATATCCGTTCCGATGAGCGGCGGAGTCTTCGCCTTGAAAAGGCGCTCGAACGCATCGAGGTTAAGACTGAAATTTCCTTTAGCCATAAATGTATGGGGAGACTATCCCACAGTTTACATTAAATGCTATCAGCAACTATTTTTGGTGTAAAGCGTTTCGACGAAACTTTCCCCGCCGGATGCGGCCTATAATGAGCGAAATTCCTGAACGTTTGTACGTACCTATAGCGTACCGGTGGCTTTCTCGGGGCTCGGTGGTCGCTCGTAACGTGATGGAGTCCCGCCGATCCGCCGTGAGTTGTGGCTTTATCGCAACAGCCGGGCCCAGTTAGGCATCCGATGTCGTTCCGCTGGTGGACCTTTCCCGCCCTCCTGTTGGGCTTGACCGTGCTCGCCGGGGTGATCCTTGTTGCCTTCGCGGCCGCGATCGTCTACCCCGGGCTGCCCTCGCTCGATGTGCTCACCGACTACCATCCCAAGGTGCCGTTGCGCGTCTACAGCGCCGACGGCAAGCTCATCGGGGAATTCGGCGAGGAGCGCCGCGCCGTCGTCACCATCAAGGAGGTCCCGAGGCAGCTCGTGAGCGCGATTCTTGCCGCCGAGGACGAGCGCTTCTATCAGCACAGCGGCGTCGACTACCTGGGCGTCGCGCGCGCGGCGATGTCCAATTTCGTGTCGGGCGGCGTGCGCCAGGGTGCGAGCACCATCACCATGCAGGTCGCGCGTAACTTCTTCCTGTCCAAGGAGAAGACGCTTACCCGCAAGTTCAACGAGATGCTGCTCGCCTTCAAGATCGAGGCAAGCCTGCCGAAAGACCAGATACTGGAGCTCTACATCAATCAGATCTACCTCGGCCAGCGGGCCTACGGCTTCGCCGCGGCGGCGCAGATCTACTTCGGCAAGCGCCTGCCTGACCTCACGCTCGCCGAAACCGCGATGCTGGCGGGGCTGCCGAAGGCGCCCTCCCGCTTCAATCCGGTCGCCAATCCGCAGCGCGCCCGCCTGCGGCAGCAGTACGTCCTGCGCCGCATGCGTGAGCTTGCGCTCATCACCCCCGAGCAGCATGCCGTCGCCGAGCGGCAGGCGGTGCATGTGCGCCGCGAAATAAACGAGTTCGCCGTGCATGCCGAGCACTTCGCCGAAATGGTCCGTCAGGCGATCTACGAGCGCTACGGGGAAGAGGCCTACACCCGGGGATTGCGGGTCCACACGACGCTTGTCACCAGCCACCAGGAAGCGGCCTACCGCGCGGTGCGGCGCGGCGCGCTGGATTACGACCGCCGCCACGGCTACCGCGGGCCGGAGGACTATGCAGCGGGCCTCCCCGCCAAGCCGACCGTGGAGCAGCTCGAGGACGCGCTCCAGGATGCCGCCGACAGCGACGGGCTCTACGCGGCCGTGGTGGTCGAAGCGTCGCCGCGCCTGGTGAAGGCCTACCGCCGGGGCGGGGACTGGCTGGAAATCGGCGAGGAAGGGCTCAAGTTCGGGGCGCGCATGCTTGGCGAGAAGGTGAACCCCAACCAGCGCATCCGCCGCGGGGCGATCATCCGGGTGCAGCAGGACGACAAGGATCGCTGGCAGATCGCGCAGCTGCCGGTCGTGGAAGCCTCCCTGGTGTCGCTCGATCCGCGCGATGGCGCGATCCGGGCCCTGGTCGGTGGTTTCGACTTCCATCGCGCCCAGTACAACCACGTCACGCAGGCCCTGCGCCAGCCCGGGTCGAGCTTCAAGCCTTTCATTTACTCGGCGGCGCTGGAGAAGGGATTCACGCCGGCGACCATCGTCAACGATGCGCCGCTCACCTTCACCGCGGCGCAGACGGGCTCCGAGCCGTGGGAACCGAAGAACTACGACGGCAAGTTCGACGGTCCGATGCGGCTTCGCACGGGGCTCATGAAGTCGAAAAACCTGGTGTCGGTGCGCATCATCCAGGCGATCACACCCCAGTACGCGCAGGACTACGTAACGCGCTTCGGCTTCGACCCGAAGCTGCACCCGCCCTACCTCACGATGGCGCTCGGCGCCGGCAATGCCACGCCGCTGCAGATGGCGGGCGCCTATGCCGTTTTCGCCAACGGCGGCTTCCGCGTCGCCCCATACTTCATCGAGCGCGTGGAGGACAACCGCGGCAAGGTCCTCGCGCAGGCGAAACCCGCGACCGTGGAGAACGGCGCGCCGCGGGTGATCGACGCCCGCAACGCCTTCATCATGACGAGCATCATGCGCGACGTGGTTCGCGGCGGCACGGCGGCGCGCGCGATGAAGCTCGGCCGCCATGATCTCGCAGGCAAGACCGGCACGACCAACGACTTCATCGATGCCTGGTTCTGCGGCTACAACGCGGGCCTCGTGGCGGTGTCGTGGATCGGCTTCGACACCCCGCAAACCCTCGGGCGCAATGAAACCGGTTCGGCGGCGGCGCTGCCGATGTGGATGAGCTACATGGGCGCGGTGTTGCGCGGGGTGCCGGAGCTCCCGTTCGTGCCGCCGGCCGGCATCGTGATGGCGCGCGTGAATCCGGATACCGGCTTGCGCGAGCCCGACGGCGCGGGCGGCGTGGCGGATTTCTTCTACCAGGAATACCTGCCCGGCGAGCAGGAGACGGTGGCCGGGGCCCCCGCCGGCGAGCGCCCTGCGGACGACGCGAGGAACCAGCTTTTCTAGGGTCGCGGCCGCCGATCGCCCAGGCCGCGTTGGAACCGGAAGGCAACGAGTCGCGAGGCATGGCAAGGGATACCGGAAGGAACGACGCGCGCGCGCGGATCGCTCATCTCGCGGCGCGGCTGATGGCGGAAGACGGCATCGAGGACTACGCGCTCGCCAAGCGCAAGGCTGCCCGTCAGGCCGGCCTCGCCGACCAGCGCGAGCTGCCGACCAACGAGGAGATCGCGGCCGCGCTCAAGCTCCATCAGGCGATCTATCATCCCGCCGAGCACCGTGACCGCCTGCGCGAACTGCGCGAGAAGGCGCTCGAGGCGATGCGCCAGCTGGCGCGCTTCGAGCCCTATCTGACCGGCCCGGTGCTGAACGGCAATGCAGGCCGGTACGCGGGCATCAAGCTGCAGCTCTACACCGACAACGTGAAGGCGGTCGAGCACTACCTGATCGAGCGTGGAATCGCCTACCGCGCGGGCCAGGCGAGGCTCTACTCGGGCGCGGAACCGCGCACGGTGCCCATCTATACGCTCGACGACGATGGCATCGAGATCGAACTGACCGTGCTCACCCGTCGCGACCTGCGTCTGCCTCTTCGAACCGGCCTCGAGGGCAAGCCGATCGAGCGCGCGAGGCTCGAGGCAGTCGAGCAGCTCGTCGAAGCGGGCTAAGCGCCCGCGGGCGAGCGGCCCGCTTTCAGCCAGCCCGCGGCCTCGAACGCAAAATAGGTCAGGATGCCGTCGGCCCCGGCGCGCTTGAACGCGGTCAGCACTTCCATCACGCAGGCGCGTTCGTCGAGCCAGCCGCGCTCGGCGGCCGCCTTGAGCATCGCGTATTCCCCGCTCACGTGGTAGACGAAGGTGGGCGCGCGAAACTCCTGCTTCACGCGCCGCACGATGTCGAGGTAGGGCAGCCCGGGCTTCACCATGACCATGTCCGCCCCTTCCGCGAGATCGAGGCCGGTTTCCCACAGCGCCTCATCGCCGTTGCCGGGGTCCATCTGGTAGGTGAGCTTCGAGCCGCGCCCCAGGAACTTCGCCGAGCCAACCGCATCCCGGAACGGCCCGTAGAAGCCCGAGGCGTACTTCGCGGAGTAGGCGAGAATGCGGGTATGGATAAAACCGCGCCGGTCGAGCGCCGAGCGAATCGCGCGCACACGCCCGTCCATCATGTCCGAGGGCGCGACGACGTCCACGCCGGCGCCCGCGCACGCGAGCGCCTGCCGCTCGAGGACTGCGATCGTCTCGTCATTCAGCACGTAACCGTCGCGGTCGAGTACCCCATCCTGCCCGTGCGTCGTGTAGGGATCGAGCGCTGCGTCCGTGATGATGCCGAGCTCGGGGAAGCGCCTCTTCACCGCCGCGACGGCGCGCGGGATGAGGCCCCGCGGATTCGCGGCTTCACGGCCATCCGGGGTCTTCAGGCGCGGGGCGACGAGCGGGAAGAGCGCAAGCGCGGGTATGCCTCGACGCACGCACTCCTCCGCGTGCGGCAGCAGGCGGTCCACCGTGTAGCGCTTGACGCCGGGCATGGACGGGACCGGCTCGGTGCGCCGGGCACCGTCGATCACGAACACGGGGTAGATGAAATCGTCCACGCTCACCCGATGCTCGCGCATGAGCCGTCGCGAAAACGCATCCCTGCGCATCCGTCGCATGCGGCGGCGCGGGTACTCACCCAGTACGCGCATGATTCACAAGCCTCTGATAGAAAGGAGTATTTTTGCTGGGCGGGGCCGGGAACTAAAAATGATTATAGCCGCCTAAGTTGTAGATGGCGTTTGCCGTCTCCCGCTTCACCTCCCTGAGCGGGCGCCTTAATGCAAGTTAAGGCATTTTCACCCCCGGTTTTACTCCCCTTTAACCGGGGGTTTTTTATTTTCCCGGTGTCCGTGGCAGCATCGCTGCCACGGCTATCGGTTTGCGCGCGTAACGAGGCGATCGGTACGCCCGTTCCGGGGACCGCGGAGCATGAGGGAGGACTGGGGTCATGTCGTCACCACTTCTCGTTTGCCCTCTTCCTGGCTGTCGCTTCCTCAAGGCGTTCTCGCGCGGAGGAATCGGCGAGAATACCTCCTAGGTCGTTGTTATTCAGCCAGAAACTGGCGCGGCCTGCCATCCCTGCGATACAATACGCGATCCTTTCGCCCCGCTCGGAAAAGAACAAGGATCGCGCATGACCCCACGCTGGCCCGCAACCGTGATTGCCGTCGCTGCCAGCATCCTCGCCGCCTCCCTCGCGTTTGCCCAGGGTGCTGCAAAAGCCGACGCGGCCAAAGGCCAGTCCATCGTGGCGCAAGTATGCGTCGCCTGCCACGGCAACGACGGCAACAGCCCGCTGGCGGCGAACCCCGTGCTCGCCGGCCAATATGCCGGGTACACGCTGAAGCAGCTCGGTAATTTCAAGGCGCAGGACGGCAAGCCCGCCGAACGGCCGAATGCCATCATGGCAGGGATGGTCGCCAGCCTTTCCGCCGAGGACATGCGAAATCTCGCGGCCTACTTCGAAGCGCAGAAGCCGGCGCCGCGCGCCGCGCGCGATCCGCAGCTCGTCAAGCTCGGGCAGTCGATCTACCGGGGCGGCATAGCCGAGCGCGGCGTTGCCGCCTGTACCGCGTGTCATGGGCCGACGGGCGCTGGCATCCCCGCCCAGTTCCCGCGGCTCGCCGGCCAGCACGCGGAGTATACGGCCGCGCAATTGAAGGCGTTTCGCAGCGGCGAGCGCCGCAACGACCCTGCCCGCATGATGCGCTCGGTGACGGAGCGTCTCACGGACCGCGAGATCGCGGCGCTCGCCGATTACATCTCGGGGCTGCGCTAGCCTGAATTTCCACGCCGGTAGATTAGCCTAACACGGCCCGCGGCGCGGGCTGCCGTTACTCCTCTCTCCAGCCGCACCAGGTTCGGCCTTCTCCTGTTAGTCTAAGTGTGCGCCTACCA
>JADZGE010000013.1 GCA_020854035.1 Burkholderiales bacterium
CACGCGCCGCGCCTCGGCGCGTGCCGGCGCGTAGCGGGCAGGCGAACGTGCGCGCGGGCGCGGGCGATGATCTCGCCGGCGCCCGCGGCGCTGGTGTCGTAGGAGAAGACGGCCGCGGACGGGTGGGGACGCGCGGGTCGGCTCGACCGTGGTCGGGTCGAGCCGCGCCGGCTACTTCGCCCCGGCTTTGTCCGTCGCGGCGCCGCCGTGCGGTGCGCCGATGTTCTGCTCGATGTAGGGCAGGGTGTGGGCGATGCCCTTGTGGCAGTCGATGCAGGTCTGGTTCTGGTCGAAGCCCTTGGTGTGGGCCGCGACTGCGCGGCGTCCCTGCTCGGTGTAGTCCATCGCCTGGAAACCGTGGCAGTTGCGGCATTCGCGCGAGTCGTTGGCCCTCATCCGCTCCCACTCGTGCTGGGCGAGCGCGAGGCGCTTGGCGTTGAACTTCTCGGGCGTGTCCACCGTGCCGAGCGCCCAGTGCCACAGCTCGTTGCTCGCGCGGATCTTGCGCGCGATCTTGTAGACCCACTCGCGCGGCACGTGGCAATCGGGGCAGGTCGCCCGTACACCGGTGCGATTGGCGTAGTGGATCGTGTTGCGGTACTCCTTGAACACGTTCTCCTTCATCTCGTGGCAGGAGATGCAGAAGGCCTCGGTGTTGGTGGCCTCCAGCGCCCAGTTGAAGCCACCCCAGAAGACGATCCCGGCGGTGAACAGCACGACCGCGGTCCACGGGCCGATGCGCTTGACCCGGGCCATGATCCGGCCGACCAGGCCGGGCTTGTTCTCTCGTTCCATGCTTCCTGCTCCCTGGTTCGCTTCGAGCCGCTCACTGGCCGCCGGTGCGCAACGTATCCACCGGCTTGAAGGTGTTCTGAACGAGGGGGCGCGCGTCGGTCTGCGGCACGTGGCACTGCAGGCAGAAGTAGCGCCGCGGCGAGATGTTGCTCATCTCCTTGCCTTCGCGGTCCTTGAAGTGGGTGAGGCTCACCTTGGTCGCGCCGCTCTCCTTGGCGCGGCCCCAGCTATGGCAGTCCATGCACTTGTTGAAGTTCATGGTGATGGGGTAACCCTGCACGGAGTGCGGCACGAGCGGAGGCTGCTGCACGAAGTCGCGGGCGTAGGGCTCGCGATCGCGCGGCACGCGGAAGCTGTCGGCCTTGGAGGTGGCCTCGACCGGGACGTCCATGCGCAGGGATTTCGGCGCCTGGGTTTGCTGGGCGTGGGCGGCGGAGCCGAGCAGCGTCGCGGCAACGAGGGCGCTCAGGAGGATGCCGGAGGTCTTCATGGTCATTCCCTTCTCTGGTCGAAGCGTAGGGCGAAGCGGAACACATCGAGGCTGCACACGTCGATGCAGCGCGCGCAGTTGGTGCATGCGGAGGAGGCGATGATCGGGCTGCCCGTGCCCTTCAGGGCGGGCGGGATCACCTGCGGCTCGGGACAGACGCGGTAGCAGTCGGTGCAGTCGTTGCACTGCGAGCTGCGCGCCGCGGAGACGCGCAGCAGCGACTTCGTGCCGAGCAGGCTGTAGAACGCGCCGACCGGACACACGTGGCCGCACCAGCCGCGCGGCGAGACGAACAGGTCGAACAGGAACACCGCGACCACCACGGTCCACGCGAAGCCCACGCCGAAGATGAGCCCGCGGTGCAACATCGACACCGGGTTGACCAGCTCCCACGCGATGGTGCCGGTGAGGAACGCGACGATGAAAGTCACGCCGAGCAGCCAGTAGCGCAGCATGCGCGGCGGCGGGCGCCCGCTGCTCAGGCCCAGGCGGGTCCGCAGCCAGGCGGCGGCGTCGGTCACCATGTTCACCGGGCAGACCCACGAGCAGTACACGCGGCCGCCGACCAGCGCGTAGAAGATCGCGACGATCGCGGCGCCGGCGACGGCCGTGGCGGTCATCAGCTCGCCGGCCGCGAAGCCCTGCAGCAGCGTGTAGGGATCGGTCAGCGGCAGCACGTCCAGCGTGAGGCTGGAGGCGAGATTGCCCTTGACGATCCAGACGCCGGCGAGCGGGCCCGCCATGAAGAGCGCGAGGATGCCGATCTGGACGAGGCGGCGGGCGAGCAGCCAGCGGTTCGCGCCCACGCGGCCCTTGGACGCGACCGAAGACGCGAACGGCGAGGGGTTGATCGGCGCGCGTGCGGCCGCGGCGGCGCGAGCGGGGATGATCGGGCCGTTGCTCATTGCGCGGGCTCCGGTTTGCGCACGGGCAGCTCGATCACCTCGGGGCCGATGGCGCGGCCGGCCTTCTCCTTCTCTTTCCAGCCCAGGCGGTAGTGCTGGCCGAGCGTGCCCTTGGCCTGGGTGATCGGCAGAACCTTGATGGCGGCTTCGTCCAGCACGCAGGAGCGCTCGCACTTGCCGCAGCCGGTGCAGTGCTCGCTGTGCACCGTGGGGATGAACATCGCGTGCTTGCCGGTGCGCTCGTTGTGGCGCGTCACGAGCGTGATGGCCTTGTCGATCAGCGGGCAGACGCGGTAGCACACGTCGCAGCGCAGCCCCAGGTGGTTCAGGCAGGTCTCGTGGTCGAGCAGGACGGCGAGCCCCATGCGTGCCTCGTCGATGCTCGCGATCTCACGGTCGAGCGCGCCGCTCGGGCAGGCTTTCGCGCAGGGCACGTCCGGGCACATCTCGCACGGCACCTGGCGTGCCTCGAAGTACGGCGTGCCGGTCGGCACCCCGTCGCCGAGCTGGGCGAGCTTCAGGGTGTCGTAGGGACAGGCCCGGACGCACAGCCCGCAGCGCACGCACGCGCCCTGGAAGCGATCCTCCGGCAGGGCGCCGGGCGGACGCAGGGCGTGCGCGGGCAGCGCCGCGGTCTGCTGCGAATAGAGCGCGAGCCCCAGGCCCGCGAACGCCGCGGCGCCTGCGGCGTCGGCCATTCCCAGCAGGAATTGCCGGCGCCCCGTGCTCTTGGTGGATTCCGCCGCCACGCCGTCACGCTCGCGTGATCTTCACCGCGCACTTCTTGAAGTCGGTCTCGCGCGAGATCGGGCAGGTGGCGTCCAGGGTGAGCTTGTTCACCAGCCGGCCGGCGTCGAAGAAGGGCACGAACACCATGCCGGGCGGCACCCGGTTGCGCCCGCGCGTCTCGACCCGGGCGACCATCTCGCCGCGGCGCGAGGTGATCTTGCACTCCTGCCCGCGCTGCAGGCCGCGCTTCTGGGCGTCGTCGGGGTGCATGAACACGACGGCATCCGGGAAGGAACGGTAGAGCTCGGGGACCCGGCGCGTCATGGTGCCGGTGTGCCAGTGCTCCAGCAC
>JADZGE010000014.1 GCA_020854035.1 Burkholderiales bacterium
ATTACAAGAGAACCGCATGGCGTCACCCGCGGCCGGGTGGCGGAGCGGCCGGTGACTGGCCCGGTTCTCCGCGTACTGGTACTGCCTCAAGACGACGCGACGGCCAGATCAATTGACCGGATGCGCCGGGAGAACCGGAGCAGGCGCCGGTCGTTCCGACAGGACCCGGCGAGCGGAGAGCGTGCAAACCCACCCCAGCCGCTGCGCGAGATGGTAGGGTCAGAGATGGTAGGGTCAGGTCTTGGTTGCGGCATGGCGATGCCGCAACCAAGACGTGACCCCAACGCCTGACCCCAACGCCGCTTGCGTGCCGACCACCGCCGGGTGGACGGCAGCGCATGCCTCGCGGTGAAGGACATCGGAAAGCCGTGTGCGGGAAAACCGCATGCACGGTTTGATGAGGGAGGGCTGGGCCTTTCGGCCCGACAATGGCGACGCTACTCGGGCACCGGCAAACGAAAGGGCCGGACAACAGACAACGCCTCGCCTACCGTCGGCAGAACCAGTTCTCTACTCTACCCTATGCCGGAGGGCGCCCGAGCGATGGTCTGGGGCGCCTGCAGGCGAGGCAAGAATCAAGACCTGACCCCTATGCCGGACTATGAGCGCCGAGGGGCAAGAATCAAGACCTGACCCCTATGCCGCACTGACCCCTATGCCGCAGGCGAGGCAAGAATCAAGACCTGACCCTTATGCCGGACGGCGCCGTCGTGCGATACTGCGCGTCCTTGAACGAACCACCGGAGTGATAGTCCAGATGACGACACCGAGGCTCCCGCTCGCCGGATTCAGGGTGCTCGATCTCACGGCCCATCGTGCGGGGCCCACTGCCGTGCGTCAACTCGCCGACTGGGGCGCCGACGCCATCAGGATCGAGGCGCCGGGCGGGCCGGCGGTCGACGCGACGGGTGGCCGCAGGAGCGGCCCGGACTTCCAGAACCTCCACCGCAACAAGCGAAGCCTCACGCTGAACCTCAAGACGCCCGAGGGCCTCGAAATCTTCATGAAGCTCGCGAAAGACGCCGACGTCGTCGTCGAGAACTACCGTTCCAGCGTCAAGCACCGGCTCGGCGTGGATTACGAATCGGTGAAGAGGGCGAACCCGCGCATCGTCTACGGCAGCATCTCCGGATTCGGGCAGGACGGGCCGTACGCCAACCGGGCGGGCGTCGACCAGATCGCGCAGGGGATGGGCGGACTGATGTCGATCACCGGACACCCCGGCGGCGGCCCGGTGCGAGTCGGCATCGCGATCAACGACACGTCGGCAGGGCTGCTCCTCGCCAACGCGATCGTGCTGGCGCTGCTCGAGCGCGAGCGCTCGGGCGAGGGGCAATGGGTGTCGACCTCGCTCATCGAGGCGCAAATATTCATGCTCGACTTCCAGGCGGCGCGCTATCTCATCCGGGGCGAAGTGCCCGGGCAGGAGGGGAACAACCATCCGACCGGCACCGGCACCGGCATGTTCGAGAGCGCCGACGGTCATATCAACATCGCCGCGTCGGGTGACGCCGTATGGCGGCGGTTCTGCGAGGCGGCGGGTGCCACCGATCTGCTGACGAATCCCGGGTTCGCCACCCCGGCGGCACGTTCGAAGCACAGGAAGGAGCTGAACGCCCGGGTCGCGGAGATCGTTCGGCAGCATCCCAACGACTACTGGGACAAGCTCCTCGACAAGGCGGGCGTCCCGTGCGGCCCGATCAACACGATCGACAAGGTGTTCGCCGATCCGCAGGTGCGGCACCTCGGCATCGCGCGGCCGGTCGACCACCCGAAATACGGGGCCCAGATGGTCGTCGGCCAGCCGATACACATGAGCCGCCATCCGCAGCCGGAAAAGCTCGGACACACGCCGGAGCCGGGCGAGCACACCGAGGAAGTGCTGAGCGTCCTCGGCTACGACGCGGCGGGCATCGCAGCCCTGCGCGCGAAGGGCGTGATATAGACGACGCCGGGCAGCCGGTGCCACTTCCCGCCGCCGTCGAGGCTGCGATAGGGCACGACCGGCGCGGCGCCGGCATGGGAAGATGGAATCGGCCGCAAAGGCGCAGAGAACGCGGAGAGATGGAATTCTTCCTTGACGTTCTCTGCGGCCTCGGCGTCTCCGCGGCGGATATTGACCTTCAACTACTCCAGCTTGATCCCCGCGTCCCTGATCACCTTCGTCCAGCGCGCGAGCTCGCCGCGGATGAGATCGCCCATCTCCTTCGGAGTGCTGCTGGCGGGCTCCAGGCCGATTGCCTCGATCTGCTTCACGAAATCGGCGTCGGCGACCGCGCGCTTCATTTCGGCGTTCACCTTGCTGACCACGGCGGCGGGCGTGCCGGCCGGGCCGAGCAACCCGTACCAGGTCGTGTTGTTGAATCCCGGCAGCACTTCCGTGATCGCGGGCACCTCGGGCAGGAGCTTCGCGCGCCTCGCGTGGCCGATGCCGATGGCGCGCACCCGGCCGGCCGCGAGGTGCGGCTGCCACTGCGGGATGCTGCCGAAGATCGCCTGGATGCGGCCGGCGACGAGGTCGACGGTCGCCGCGCCGCCGCCGCGGTAGGGCACGTGCGTGAACTTCGCGCCGGTCAGGGCCGTGAGGAGCTCGATCCCGAGGTGGTTCGGCGTGCCGGTGCCGGGCGAGCCGAAGTTGAGCTTTCCCGGCTGCGCCTTCGCAAGCTCGATGAGTTCCTTTACCGATTTCGCGGGCACGGAGGGATGCACGACGAGCAGGAACGGCACGTAGACGCCGACGCCGATCGGCGCGAAATCCTTCAGCGGATCGTAGGCGAGCTTCGTGCCGAACGCGGGGCTCACGACCAGCCCGCCGGAAGTGCCGAGGAGCAGCGTGTAGCCGTCGGGCGTCGCCTTGGCGCCCAGACCGTGCCCGATCGTCGAGCCCCCGCCCGGCCGGTTGTCGATCACCACCGGCACGCCGAGCTTCTCGGAGAGCCAGCCGCCGAAGATGCGCGCCGTCGGGTCGGTCGAGCCGCCGGGCGGGTACGGGCAGATGATGCGGATCGGCCGGTTCGGGTAGGCGCTCTCCGCCGCGTGCGCCGCCGCCCCGGCGAGCGCAAGCAGGACGGGAACGAGGGTCCACTTTGATTGCACGCGCACTGTTCCTCCTTTGAATTGGCCGCAGAGACGCGAAGACGCAGAGGGAAGAGATCAATATCGCAGGAAGGTGGTTCTCCGCGGCCTCTGCGCCTGCGTGGCTCATCGTCGAGCAGTATCACGCAGTGTAAACCAGCCGCGCGTCAGCCGGCACGGTCGCGCTCCGCCATCACTTCGTACGCGACGCGGTGAGCCTCGTTCGCGGCGGGGATGCCGCAATAGAGCGCGACGAGCAGCAGAATCTCTCGGATCTCCTCCGCCGTGCACCCGTTCGCGAGAGAGCCGCTCACGTGGACCCGGAACTCGGCGGGGCGGTTGAGCGCCGCGGTCATCGCGAGCATCGCCAGGCACTTGGTTTTCATCGGCACCGCGGTTCGGCTCCAGATGTCGCCGTACGCGTAGGCGTTGACGATGGTCTGGAGCGGCGCCCCGAACTCACCCGTGGCGTTCATGCGGGCTTCCACCGCGCTCGTCCCGAACATCCGCTTGCGCAGCGCGAGGCCGCGTTCGTACAGGTCTTCCACGTTCATTCCTCTCCCTCCGTCATGAGTTGACAGCCGTCAGGGGGCAGTTGACAGTAGTACCGCGTGCCCGCGCCCCGCCGGGTGCTGCATACCGTCAACTGTAAACTGCAAACTCCCGTGAGCGAAGCGATCATCGACGCCCACCACCACATCTGGCGCCTCGCCGAGACGCCGTGGCTCGACGGCCCGCCCGTGCCGCGCATCTTCGGCGACTATGCTCCCCTGCGGCGCGACTGGTCCATGGAGGATCTCGCCGCGGATTTCCGGGCACAGGGCGTGGCGAGGTCCGTCTACATCCAGGTGAACGTCGCGCCCGGCGGTGAAGTGGCGGAGGTCGAGTGGGTGCAGTCGGTCGCCGATCGCCACGGCTTTCCGCACGGCATCGTGGGCTACGCCGACCTGACCGCGCCGGACGCGGGCGCCGTGCTCGACCGCGAGATGCGCTGCGCCAATCTCCGGGGCATCCGCCAGCAGCTCCACTGGCACGAAACACCGCTCTACCGCTTCGCCGCGCGTCCGGACGTCATGAACGACGCGGCGTTTCGCCGCGGCATGGCCGAGCTGGAGCGCCGGGGGCTCCTCTTCGAGCTGCAGATATTCGCGCCGCAGATGGCCGACGCCGCGCGGCTCGCGCGCGAGTTCCCGGGGGTCCCCTTCGTGCTGCTCCACGCCGGCATGCCGGAAGACCGCGGCCCCGCGGGCCGGGCCCGCTGGCGCGAGGGGATGAAGCTTCTCGCCGCCTGTCCCAACGTGAGCGCGAAGCTCTCCGGCCTCGGCACTTTCGAGCACCGCTGCTCGGTGGAGCTATGGAAGCCGGTGGTGGAGGAGACGCTGGCGCTCTTCGGGCCCGATCGCTGCCTTTTCGGCAGCAACTACCCGATCGAAAGCCTGTGGACGACCTACGCGCGGATCGTCGAGGTGATGCGCGAGTGCGCCGCGGGCCTCGCCCCGGCGGAGCGCCGGGCGGTGTTCCACGACACCGCGCAGCGCCTGTATCGACTGTAGCTCGTCCCTCGTCACGCCTTCCTCGGCAGGTAGAGATCGGTGATCGACCCCTCCGCGATCTCCGCCGCGAAGAAGATCGTTTCGGAGAGCGTGGGATGCGGGTGGACGGTCAAGCCAAGGTCGCCCGCCTCCGCGCCCATCTCCAGCGCCAGCACGGTCTCCGCGATCAGCTCGCCCGCGTTGACGCCGACGATCGCCGCACCGAGGAGGCGCCGCGTCCCCTTCTCGAAGAGGAGCTTCGTCATGCCTTCGTCGCGGCCCATCGCGAGCGCGCGGCCGCTGGCGGCCCACGGGAACACCGCCTTCTCGTAGTCCGCGCCGCGCGCCTTCAACTGTGCCTCCGTTTCACCCATCCACGCGAGCTCGGGATCGGTGTAGGCGACCGAAGGAATCGTCCTCGCGTCGAAGAACGCCTTGTGGCCGGCGATCGCTTCCGCCGCGATCTTGCCTTCGTGCGAAGCCTTGTGCGCGAGCATCGGTTCACCGCGGATGTCGCCGATGGCATGGATGTGGGGGACGTTGGTGCGCAGCTGCCGGTCCACCGGGATGAAACCGCGCTCGTCGACGTTCACGCCCGCGGCCTGCGCGTCAAGCTCCTTGCCGTTGGGGCGCCGCCCCACCGCCATCAGGATGCGGTCGTAGGTCTCGGGGGCGGGCGCATTCGCACCTTCGAACGTCGCGCGCAGACCGTCCTCGCGCGGCTCGATCTTCGCGACCTTCGTCTCGAGCAGTATCTTCTCGTAGCGCTTCTCGAGCCGCCGCGCGAGCGGTCGCACCATGTCCGGGTCCGCGCCGGGAATGAGCGAATCGAGGAGTTCGACCACGGTGATCCTCGCGCCGAGCGCGTCGTACACGGTCGCCATTTCCAGACCGATGATGCCGCCGCCGACGACGAGGAGCCGCCGCGGGAGCCCGGAGAGTTCGAGCGCCCCGGTGGAATCGACGATGCGCGGATCGTCGTACGGAAACCCGGGAATCCGCGCGACGCTGGAGCCGGCGGCGATGATGCAACTGTCGAAGGTGATCTCCCTGGCGCCTTGCGCGCCCTCGACGCGCAGGGCATGGGGGGAGGCGAACCGCCCCTTGCCGGTGACGACCTCGACCTTGCGCTGCTTCGCGAGGCCCGACAACCCCTTCGTGAGCTTCCCGACGACGCCCGCCTTCCACGCGCGAAGCTTGTCGATGTCGATTTTCGGTCGTCCGAACTCGACGCCGGCGTGCGCGATCTCCCCGGCTTCCGTCACCACGCGCGCGATGTGGAGCAGTGCCTTCGACGGGATGCAGCCGACGTTCAGGCACACCCCGCCGAGCGTCGGGTAGCGCTCGACGAGCACCACCTTCTTCCCGAGGTCGGCGGCGCGGAATGCGGCCGTATAGCCGCCGGGGCCGGCGCCCAGCACGAGTACTTCGGCGTGAAGGCCGGCCTTCGGGCCGGCGTACGGTGCGCTCGGCGAGACGGCGGGCGGCGGCGTCGCGGGTGCCTGTACCGGCGCGGGCGCAACCGGAGAAGCGGGGGCCGGGGCGCCTGGAATCCGCGCCGTGGCGGGGGCCGCGGCGTCGGACTCGAGAACCAGCACCGGGGTGCCCATGGAGACCCTGTCCCCGACCTTGATCCGCAACTCGCGCACGACACCACCGTTCGGCGCCGGCACATCCATCGTCGCCTTGTCGGACTCGAGCGTGACGAGCGGATCCTCGGGCTTGACTGCGTCGCCGGGCTTCACCAGCACCTCGATGACCGGGACGTTCCTGAAATCCCCGATGTCGGGGACGGTGACTTCGATCAACTTGCCCATGGTCCGCCCGTTCTCAACAGGTTGGCCGCGGAGACCAAGAGGCCGCGGAGAGAAGCGCCCGAATTGATTCCCGACGCCTTTCCTCCGCGGTCCCCGCGCCTCTGCGGCAATATCAGGACATCCGCGCCCGGGGGCTTCATTGCCTGAATTCCGCGACCGAGCGGGCGTACGAGCCGTCGCGGAGCCGGAGCGCCCGCGTGACCGCCTTCGTCGCGCCGAAGGTGGGGATGTACGCGGAGTGCCTGCCCGCACCGCCGATCACGACGATGAGGATGTCGTCGGCGCGCTGCACCGCGTAGACGGGCGCGTCGGGCCCCGCCGCCGCGTAGCGCTCCTTCCACGTCACGCGCACGCGCCGCTCGATGTTCTCCTTCGAGAACCTTCCGAGCGGCAGGTGCGCGTGGCTTTGCAGGAAGCGCTTCGCCCGCGCTTTCGACAGCCCGCCGCCCGCCACCGTTCCCGCGTGCTCGGGGCTCATCACCACCACCGGCTGGGACTCGTAGAAGAGGTCGTTCGCCCCCGTGCCGATCATGGTGCCCGCGATCGTCGTGAGTATGCCCTCCGCGGTGAGGCTTTCATGGTCGTTCACGTTGCGCGGGCACTCCGCGCCGACCACGGTCACCGCGCTCGCATCCGCCGGCACTCCGCGCTCGACGTGGAGCGGTTCCCACGGGCTCGCCGCCTCGTTCTCGGCGACGACGTACGAGAACTTGGACGGCGCGCCGAAGGTGGACATGTCGCCGGAGCCGGGGATCGCGCCGCCGATGTTGAGGAGCGCGAGGCGGATGGCCCGCCCGATCGTCGCGTTCGCCCGCGCGCCGGGACCGAAGGCGTTGTGCCCGGCGTTGACGCCGAGTTCGCCCGCGACCGGCCCGTTCACGATCACGAGCGGCGCGCAGAGATGCGTCGTCGCCTGCACCGCGTAGAGGTTGAACGGCTCCTCGCACAAGGCCTCGATGGCGAGGAGACAGAGCGGGAAATACTCCGGCCGGCATCCCGCCATGACCGCGTTCGCCGCGAGCCGCAGCGGCGTCGCCTCGCCGTAGCGCGGCGCGATTCTCGCGACCGGCGCGTCCCACGGCCGGTCGCAGTAGGCGAGCATGGCCTCGACCCGCGCCGCGGTCGGCGGCACCACGGGCAATCCGTCGGCCCACCCGCGATCTGCCACCAGCGCGTTCACCGCGTCGAAATCGTCCTCGGCCTCGAGCGAGGCGCCGGGGCTGCGGAGGAGATCGGCGAGACTTGCCATTTCCGTGGCGAGGTTCTGCGGTGCTGTCCGGCAGCGTCAGTCGAGCAGCTTCTTTACCATGGCGACGAGTTGCGGCACGGCGAGCGCCGCGCGGCCCTTCACGGCTTCGATCGCGAGCCCTCCAAGCGGGTGCGGGATCTCGATCAGCGTGAGATCCGGCGCGCCGAAGGTCCGGGCCTGCGCCGTCGCGAGTTTCATGAACGGCCCGGAAACGATGACGGCCGCGGCGAGCCCCCGCTTCCCGAGTTCCGCCATGTCGTGGACACTCCACGACGTGCAGGAGCCTCAATCGCCCATCGCGCTCACAACGACGTCCGCCTCTCGCTCCAGCCGGTCGAGCATCGCCGCGGGAGCCGGCAGGCTGACACTGCCCTTGCGCAGCGACACCACCGACTTCACCGGCACGTCGGCCGCCCGCACGCCCTCCACGAGGAAGGCGAGCAGGTGATCGGCGTTGCCCTTGCTGTTGTCGAGCACGCCCAGGCGCACGCCGTCCGTGGCGAGTCTCGGGCGCGGCGCGCCGCCGCCCGCCGCCTGCGTGGGCGGCGCCTCGGGTACCACGAGAATAACGGTCCTGCCCATGTTCATTCCTTCCGAACCGGCGCCGTGCGGGGGCGCGCCTGCCCTCCACGTGCCCTGCGTGTCCGCGGCCGGTCCGGCGCTACGTCCTTGTCTGCCCGTCGCCGAACACCACGTACTTGAGCGAAGTGAGCCCTTCCAGCCCCACCGGCCCGCGCGCATGGAGCTTGTCGGTGGATATCCCGATCTCCGCGCCGAGCCCGTACTCGTAACCGTCGGCGAAGCGGGTCGAGGCGTTCACCATCACCGAGCTCGAATCGACCTCGCGCAGGAAGCGCCGCGCGCGCGCCGGGTCCTCGGTCACGATCGCGTCCGTGTGCTGCGAACCGTAGGCGGCGATATGCTCGATCGCCTCGTCGAGCCCGGCGACCACGCGCACCGAGAGAATCGCGTCGAGGTATTCGGTGTACCAGTCCTCCTCCGTGGCGGGCTTCATCGATGGCACGAGCGCGCGCGCCTCCTCGTCGCCGCGCAGTTCGATGCCCTTCTCCGCGTAGATCCCCGCGAGCCGCGGCAGCACCGCCTGCGCCACGCCGCGCGCGACGAGCAGCGTCTCCATCGCGTTGCACACGCCGAGGCGCTGGGTCTTCGCGTTGTCCGCGATGCGGATCGCCTTGTCGGGGTCCGCCCTGTCGTCGATGTAGACGTGGCACACGCCGTGGAGATGCTTGATCATCGGGATGCGCGCCTCCCGCATCAGCCTCTCGATGAGCCCCTTGCCCCCGCGGGGAACGATGACGTCCACGCAATCCTGCATCGTGACGAGCTCGCCCACCGCGGCACGGTCGGTGGTCTCGATCACCTGCACCGCCGTGTCGGGCAGCCCTGCCGCGCGAAGGCCCTCGTGCACGCACGCGGCGATCGCCTGATTCGAGTCGAGCGCCTCGGAGCCGCCGCGCAGGATGGCGGCGTTACCCGACTTGATGCACAGCCCCGCGGCGTCGGCGGTCACGTTGGGGCGCGATTCGTAAATGATGCCGATGACCCCGATCGGCACGCGCATCTGCCCCACGCGGATCCCCGACGGGCGCTCCCGCACGTTGGTGATTTCGCCCACCGGGTCCGGCAGGCCGGCGATCTGGCGCAGACCGTCGGCCATCGCGGCGATCGTCTTCGGCGTGAGCGCCAGGCGGTCGATCATGGCGGGATCGAGCCCGCGCGCGCGCGCGGCCGAGAGGTCACGCGCGTTCGCTTTCGCGAGCCGCTCCTGGTCGCGCTCGATCGCTCGCGCGATCGCCTCCAGCGCGGCGTTGCGCGTGGCGGTGTCCGAGCGAGCGATGACGCGGGCCGCGGCCCGCGCCGCGCGCCCGACGCCGTGCATGTAGGTCTGCACATCCATGCCGGAATTCTAGCAGCGCGGGGATGGGCTCAGAACAAGCCGGTCCGGGCGACCGGCGCCGCGGCCGCGCGGTTGCGGGCCGGGGCGGGCGTGCCGGGCCGGCCGGGCGCGCCGCTCGCGAGACGGAGGGCGAGCCGCAGCAACTCGTTCCATACGTCGCCGCGCAGGAGACCCTTCGCCATCCGGTCGGCGCGGGCGGCGTGGGAGAGGGCGGCCTCCACCTGCTCCCGGGTAAACCGCCGCACGTGCCGGTCCATCAGCGCCTGGCGCGGCGCGCCGTAGACCTTCGCGTCCTGCCACAACCGGGGCGGCGTCCGGCCCTCGGCGAGTCCCGCCAGCACGCGGCCGATGGCGCGGAGCTCCTCGGCAATCGCCCAGAGCACGAGCAGCACGGCCACTCCTTCCGCGCGCAGTCCGTCGAGGATGCGGGCGATGCGCCCGGGATCGCCCTCGAGAAGCGCCGCGCCGATATCGTCGACGTCGAAGCGCGCGACGTCGAGCACGGCGCCGCGCACCTCGTCGTGCCCGATCGCGCCCGCCGGAAAGAGCAGGGCGAGCTTCTGGATCTCCTGCCACGCCGCGAGGAGGTTGCCCTCCACCCGCTCGGCGACGAAGTCGAGCGTCTCGCGCTCGGCTTCCTGCCCCTGCGCCTTGAGCCTTCCCGCGAGCCACTCGGGCAGCGCCTTGCGGCTCACCACTTTCGCCTCGATCAGCACCCCGGCCCGGTCGAGCGCCTCGAACCACGCGGATTTCTGCGAGCGCCAGTCGATGCCGGGCAACTGGATCAGCGTGACGGTGTCGGGCGGCAGCGCTTCGCACCATGCCGCGAGCGCGGCCCCGCCCTCGGTGCCGGGCTTGCCGCCGGGACTGCGCAGTTCCAGCAGCCGGCGTTGCGAGAAAAGCGACCGCGAATTGCCCGCGAACGCGAGTTCGCTCCACTGGAAGCCGGATTCGACGGTCAACACCTCGCGCTCGCCGTAACCCTGCCGGCGGGCGCTCGCGCGCACGCGGTCGGCGGCTTCGATGGCGAGCAGCGTCTCGTCGCCGAATACGGTGTAGACCGGCTTCAGGTCCCGGGCGAGATGCTGGGCAAGCTGCTCGGTGGATACTCGCACCGGTGAATGGTAACCGGCGAACGGCGAACCGTAAACGACACGCCGGGCTCGCGCCGCTACCGCCCGCCGTTCACGAGTCGCCGCGTGCGGTCCTCAGGACTGGAGTTTCGCGAGCTGCAGCCGCCGCACGAGCTGCTGCACCGCGTCCTCGCGCATGTCGCGGTAAAGGAGCGCCTCCTCCGCCTCCTTGGAGAGCGCCTGCTCGTCGTTGAACGAGTAGTCGCGCCGCAGCACGATTTCGCTCGCGGGGATGTGCTCGCGGTTCCTGAGGTCGGTCAGCCGGTAGCTCACGCGGTAGCGGAGCTGGAACTCGCGCACGCGTCCGCCGGAACCGAGCGAGAGGATCTCCTTCTCCGCCAGCTCGTTCAGCACCTGCAGCACCGCCACGGCCTGGTCGGCGCGCTCCGTGATGCGGGTCGAGCTGCCGGACTGGACCGCGCGCCGCAGCTGGAGCGCGAACGGAGAGGTGGGCGAGGCCTGCACGAAGAGGGTCTCGAAAGGAAGCGTTGCCTGGCCGCGGAGCTGGAAACCACATGCGGAGAGCAGCGCTGTCGCCGTCAGCATCATGAGAACGGCGGAAACAGGCGGGAAATGGCGGGCGCGCATCGCGAGCTCCCGGGGTATCGTTGCGACAGGCGGATTCTAGACCTCTCCGCCTCCGGCAGGTAGACGGCGGGTTCCCGGGGTCAAACCCGGAATCCGCCGCGTCAGAGGACGAGGTTCACGAGCCGGCCGGGGACGACCACCACCTTCCTGATCACCTGTCCCTCCACGTGCCGTCGCACGGCGGGGTCGGCGAGCACGATGGTCTCGATCGACTTCCGGTCGGCGTCGCGCGGCACCCGTACCTCGCCACGCTTCCTGCCGTTCACCTGCACCACCAGCTCCACCTCGCCGGTGACGAGTGCCGCCTCGTCCGGCTCCGGCCACGGGGCTTCGAGAATGTCGTCGCCGAATCCCAGTTCCCGCCACAGGCAGTGAGCGGCGTGAGGCGTGATCGGAGAGGCGAGGCGAAGCAGGATGGAGAGAGCCTCCCGCACGGCCTCGTCGGCGGCGCCCGGTAACCGCTCGAGCGCGTTCAGCATCTTCATCGCGGCGGAGGCGACCGTGTTGAACTGGTGCTTGCCGAAGTCGTAGTTCGCCTGCCTGAGCAGCGAATGAATTTCGAAGCGCACCGCCTGCCGGAGATCCGGGGCGAGGGCGGGCCCGCCGCCCTCCTTCACCCGGGCACAGTAGCTCCACAGCCGCCGCAGGAAGCGCGCCGCGCCCTCGACGCCGGCGTCGCTCCACACCAGCGTGTCCTCCGGGGGCGAGGTGAAGATCATGAAGAAGCGGGCGATGTCCGCGCCGTAGTGCTCGATCAGTTCCTGCGGATCGACGCCGTTGTTCTTCGACTTCGACATCGTGCCGGTGCCGCCGAACTCCACGGGCCCGCCGTCGGCGCGGAGTCTCGCGTCGCGATTGCCCGCCCCGTCGGTCGTCACGTCCACGTCGAGGGGATTGAAGTATGCGACGCGCCCGGCCTCGGTCTTCCTGAAGTAGATGTCGTTCAGCACCAGGCCCTGCGTCAACAGGTGCGCGAAGGGCTCGCCGAAGCCGATGAGCCCCAGATCGCGCATCGCCCGGGTCCAGAAGCGGGAGTAGAGCAGGTGCAGGATCGCATGTTCGATGCCACCGATGTACTGATCGACCGGCAGCCAGTGCGCAACGCGCGCATCGACCATGCTCGCCGCGTTGTCCGGGCAGGCGTAGCGGATGTAATACCACGACGAATCGACGAAGGTATCCATCGTGTCCGTCTCGCGCCGCGCGGGCGCGCCGCACGCGGGACACGCGCGGTTCACGAAGTCGGGCCGTTTCGCGAGGGGATTGCCGCTGCCGTCGGGCACGCAGTCCTCGGGCAGCACGACCGGCAGCTCGCTCTCCGGCACCGGCACGTCGCCGCAGCGCGCGCAGTGGACGATCGGTATCGGCGTGCCCCAGGAGCGCTGGCGCGAGATGCCCCAGTCGCGCAGGCGCCAGAGGACCTGTTTGCCGCCGCGCCCGCGCGCGGCGAGATCGGCGGCGATCGCATCCACGGCCTGCCGGTAGCCGAGCCCGTCGTACTTGCCGGAGTTGACGCAGCGCCCGCCCTCCTTGTCGGCGTACCAGTCCTGCCACGCGGTGTCGTCGAAGGACCGGCCGTCGATCCCGATCACCTGCCGTATCGGGAGCCCGTATCGCCGCGCGAAATGGAAATCGCGCTCGTCGTGGCCCGGGACCGCCATGACCGCGCCCTCGCCGTAGCCCATCAGCACGTAGTTGCCGACCCACACCGGCAACGCCTCGCCGGTCAGCGGGTGCGTGACCGTGAGCCCGGTCGGCATGCCCTTCTTCTCGACGGTGGCGAGCTCGGCTTCCATCACGCTGCCGCGCCGGCACTCGTCGATGAACGCGGCGAGCCCGGGATTACCTTTCGCGGCCGCCGCCGCGAGCGGGTGCTCGGCCGCCACCGCCACGAACGTGACGCCCATGATGGTGTCCGCCCGCGTCGTGAACACCCACAGCTTTTCGTCCCGGCCCGCCGCTCGACAGGAAAAAGCGAAGCGCACGCCCTCGCTCTTGCCTATCCAGTTGGCCTGCATCGTCTTCACGCGTTCGGGCCAGCCGGGAAGCTCGTCGAGCCCCGCGAGGAGATCCTCGGCGTAGCGCGTGATCGCCATGTAGTACATCGGGATCTCGCGCTTCTCCACGACCGCGCCCGTGCGCCAGCCGCGCCCGTCGATCACCTGCTCGTTGGCGAGCACGGTCCGGTCGACCGGGTCCCAGTTGACGACGCCGGTCTTCTTGTAGACGAGCCCGCGCTCGAGGAGCCGCAGGAAGAGCCACTGGTTCCACCGGTAGTAGTCGGGGCTGCAGGTCGCGATCTCGCGCGACCAGTCGATCGCGAAGCCGAGCGAGCGCAACTGCTTGCGCATGTAGGCGATGTTCTCGTGCGTCCAGCGCGCGGGTGGCACGCCGTTCGCCATCGCCGCGTTCTCGGCGGGCAGACCGAACGCATCCCAGCCCATCGGCTGGAGCACGCTGCAGCCCTTCATGCGGTGATGACGGGTGAGTACGTCGCCTATCGTATAATTCCTCACGTGCCCCATGTGGAGCTTGCCCGAGGGGTACGGGAACATCGACAGGCAGTAGTACTTCGGCTTGCCGGGCGTCTCCACCGCGCGAAACGCGTTCGACCGCTCCCAGTATTCCCGGGCTTCGCGTTCCACGACGTGGGGGTTGTACTTGTTCTCCATGGCCGGCGGTGGAAAAAGTCACGATTATAGGCGCATCCGGCGCACCGACCTCTCCGTATCAACCCTCCGGCGCGCCGGGCCGCCGGAAGCGCATTGCCCGCGGAGACGCGGCGAACACTAAGGCGACCCGAAAGCTCCGGCACGGACTTTGCGCCCCGCGCCGCCGGTGTTACCGCGACCGGCGCGGGCTTGACAGAACGCTAACTACCGAAGGGAAAGCCAACATGAGAATTCGATTTGCCCTGCTGTCGCTGCTCGCGTTCCTCTCCGCGCACGCGGCTGCCGCGTCGCTTACCGTCGAGGGTGCCGTCAGCCCCGCCTGGGTGGAACGCGCCGGCGCTCGCGAACCGCTCGCCGTCGGCATGACACTCTCCGACAACGACCGGGTCGTGACCGGCGCGGGCTCGCGGGCGCTCCTGCGGCTCGCGGATGGCAGCGCCGTCAGGCTCGGCGAGAACGCTGCCTTGAGCGTGAGCGGCCTCTCGGAGAAAACCGGCGACCGCGCGCGCAGGTTCGTGACCGCGTCCCTCGACGTCGCGCGCGGGGCATTCCGGTTCACCACCGGGGTGTTCTCGAAGCTGCGCGCCGAGCGCGACGTGACGATCCGCGTCGCCACGGTCACCGCCGGCGTGCGCGGCACGGACCTGTGGGGAAAATCGGACGCCGAGCGCGACCTCGTGTGCCTGATCGAGGGCCGGATCTCGGTTGCACACGCGCAGACCGGAGAGTTCACGATGTCCGACCCACTTGCCTTCTTCGTCGCGCCGCGCGGGAAGCCCCCGCTGCCGGTCGGGAAGGTGGACCCGGAGCAGCTCAAGCAGTGGGCGCAGGAGACCGAACTCGATGCCGCGCCGGGGGCGGCAAGGCGCGGCGGCCGGTTCGCGGTCCTCGCGAGCGTGAACGAGTCGCAGGCCGACGCGCTGCGCGACTACGACCGGCTCCGCGCCGCGGGCTACCCGGCCACGATCCAGCCGGTGAGAAGCGAGGCGGGCGTCGAGTACCGCGTGAGGATCGCCAGCCTGCCGGGCGAGAAGGAAGCGGCCGCCGTGGTTAGGAAGCTCAAAGTACTCGGTCTCGCGCAGGCGGTGCTCGCGCGGTAGCGGCGCAAGAACGCGGGGGAGCGGGTTCTATATAATCGGCGCGCGCCGGCGGTGCGCGCCGATCATGTCATCCGAACTGCTCACCGGTCTGAACGAACGGCAGCTCGAAGCCGTCACGCTGCCACAACAGTCCGCATTGATCCTCGCGGGCGCGGGCAGCGGCAAGACGCGCGTGCTGACCACGCGCATCGCGTGGTTGATCCAGACCGGCCGGGTGAGTCCCGCGGGGCTCCTCGCGGTGACTTTCACCAACAAGGCCGCGCGCGAGATGCTGGCGCGCATCTCCGCCATGCTGCCGATCAATACGCGCGGCATGTGGGTCGGCACCTTCCACGGGCTCGCGAACCGGATGCTGCGGGCGCACCACCGGGAAGCGAACCTGCCGCAGCTCTTCCAGATTCTCGACACGCAGGACCAGCAGGCGCTCGTCAAGCGGCTCCTTAAGGGCCTGAACGTGGACGAGGAGCGCTTCCCGCCGCGCCAGGTGCAGTGGTTCATCGCAGCGAACAAGGAGGAGGGGCTGCGCCCCCGCGAGGTCGAGGCCCACGACGATTTCACCCGGCGGATGGTGGCGATCTACGCCGCCTACGACGAGCAGTGCCAGCGCGAGGGCGTGGTCGATTTCGCGGAGTTGCTGCTGCGTTCGTTCGAACTCCTCGCGCGGAGCGAACCGCTGCGCGCGCACTACCGCGCGCGCTTCCGGCACGTGCTGGTGGACGAGTTCCAGGACACCAACCGGCTGCAGTATCGGTGGCTGAAGCTCCTGGCGCATGCTCCCGCCACCCCGGCGGGACGCGCCACCCCTCCCCAGGCTGGGGGGGAGGGTAGCGCGCCAGGCTTCGGGCAGCGGGAAGCGGGCGTGATTTTCGCCGTCGGCGACGACGATCAGTCGATCTACCGCTTCCGGGGGGCGTCCGCGCAGAACATGCAGGACCTCCAGCGCGACTTCGCGATCGAGCGGGTAATCAAGCTCGAGCAGAACTACCGCTCGCACGGCCACATCCTCGATGCCGCGAATGCGCTGATCGGGCACAACCGCCGGCGCCTCGGGAAGAACCTGTGGACGGCCGAGACGCGGGGCGAGCCGCTGCGCGTCTACGAGGCGGCGACCGACGTCGAGGAAGCGGGATTCATCGTCGACGAAGTGAAGGCGCTGCACGCCGAGGGGACCGCCTTGAACGCGCTCGCGGTGCTCTATCGCTCGAACGCGCAGTCCCGGGTGCTGGAGCACGCCCTTTACGGCGCGTCGCTTCCCTACCGGGTGCACGGGGGGCTGCGCTTCTTCGAGCGGCAGGAGGTGAAGCACGCGCTCGCCTACCTCCGGATGATCGCGAGCGAGGCCGACGATGGTGCGTTGACGCGGATCGTCAATTTCCCCGCGCGCGGCATCGGCGCCCGCACCGTGGAGCAGCTCGCAGGGCTCGCCAGGGAAAAGGGCGTGAGCCTCTGGGCCGCCGCGAAGGAGAAGGCGGCCGGCGGCGGGCGGAAGGCGGCGGGAACCGGCGGAGACGCCGCCCCGTCGCGCATCACCGATCACCCGTCACCCGCCAGGGGCCTTCCCGCCTTCGTCGCCCTGATCGAGGGCATGCGCGAGGCGACGCGCGAGCTGCCGCTGCCCGAGACCATACAGCACGTGATCGAAGCGTGCGGTCTCGCGGCGCATTACCGGGGGGAGCGCGAGGGGGCCGACCGGCTGGAGAACCTCGCCGAACTCGTGAACGCCGCGCTCGCCTTCGTCGCGGAGCGCGACGCGCAGCCGGCGGGCGAGGCCGCGGGGACGGACGAGCCGGACGAACTGACGGCATTTCTCGCCCACGCCGCGCTGGAGGCCGGCGAGCACCAGGCGCGGGCCGGGACCGACGCGCTCCAGCTCATGACGGTGCACTCGGCGAAGGGACTCGAGTTTCACGGGGTATTCGTGAGCGGGCTGGAGGAAGGGCTCTTTCCGCACGAGAACAGCCTGACCGAGGCCGACGGCATCGAAGAAGAGCGGCGCCTCATGTACGTCGCGTTGACGCGGGCGCGCCGAAGGCTGTACCTCACCTGCGCGCAGAGCCGGATGCTGCATGGCCAGACGCGCTACGGCATTGCCTCGCGCTTCTTCCGCGAGATCCCCGAGCCGCTCATGCGGCGGGTGAATGCCGGCTTCGGCGCCCGGGTCTCCGCGGTGGCGTCCGGCGGCCCGCGGGCGCAACCATTGCAACCGCCCGCCTCCGGTTTCCGGTCCCCGGCGCCGGAATCGCCCTGGCGCGTCGGGCAGAGCGTGACCCATCCCCGGTTCGGCGCGGGCGTGATCGTGAACGCGGAAGGACGCGGAGCGGAGGCCCGCGTCCAGGTGAACTTCAGCCGCGCGGGCCTGAAGTGGCTGATGCTGGAATACGCCAACCTCGCTTCGGCCTGACGCTGCGTCCGGAAGGCTGGATTGGCCGCAGAGGCGCCGAGGCCGCGGAGGAACGACGAATGATCGGGCCGGAAGCAGTTCGCCGCCCGATCTCCGCGGTCTCCGCGCCTCCGTGGCGGTACCGCACCGAGGGGCTACTGCGCCTCGCCGGGCGCGGGCGCCCCGGGCACCGCTTCGCCGGCGGAGCGGAAGATGTCCCGGTAGCTCGCGTAGATCGAGGGGACCAGCACCGGCGCCATCAGCCACAACCCGAGGTCGAACTCGCGAAAGCGGATGCCGATCGGCACCAGCACGATCAGCGCCGCGAGCAGCACGAGCGAGTAGACGAGCATCGGCAGCGTGTTCTTCACGCACGCGATAAGACTCAGCTTCAGCGCGGCGAGCGGCTTCACGTCGTCGAAATAGGCGAGTAGCGGCGCGAACCACAGCGCCATGAGGAGCGGCAGCGACAGCGCGGCGCCGATCAGCGCCGCCTTCGCGACCGTGACCGAAGCCGCCTGCATTTCGCCGGCGACGCGCGGGGATATCTCCGGGTTTGCCGCGAGCGCTCTTGCCATCTGGGTCATCGCGTCGCCACCGATCGCCGCGATGACCATCAGGATGACGATGTTGCCGACCAGCGAAATTCCGCCGATGGTGACGAGGTTCCCGGCGTTCCTGCGGAATCCCTGGAGAAGGTGCGTGACCTTCAACCGCTGTCCGTCCGCGAGCGAGCGGCAGCCGTCCATGAGGCCCGCCATGAACACCGGCATGAGCAGCATGACGAGGACGGAGAACACGGCCGCGAGCGCCATGACCGGAAAACCGGCGAGCACCTTCTTGGCGACGAACAGCATCGCGAGAAGAAGCAGCCACTGGAGCGGGCTCCTCAGGAAGAGCAGGAACCCGGCGACGATCCACGCCCAGCCCCGCGCCGGCGCCACGGTTCGAATTTGCAGTTCCATCGGGACGTCGGTATCGGTGGTTGCGGCGGGCAAGCGGTGTCGGCGCGAGAGCAATTATAGCGGGGTTCAGACCGGAAGCCGCGGCAACTCGCGCTCCCGCGCGATGTGCTGGCGCAGGATACGGCGGAAATGGTCCGGGTCCTTGGCGTGGGTAAGCTCGCCGGGTCGCGGCAGGTGGAAGTCGTAGAGCCGCGACACCCAGAAGCGCAGCGCGCCCGCCCGCAGCATCACCGGCCAGGCGCCCGCTTCCGCAGGGGTGAAGGGGCGCGCGGCGCGATACGCCTCGAGGAGGGCGCCCGCGCGGAAGGGGTCGAGCGCGCCCTCCTCGGCGAGGCACCAGTCGTTGACGGTGATCGCGACGTCGTAGAGCAGGGCGTCGGTGCAGGCGAAGTAGAAGTCGATGACGCCCGAGACGGCGCCGTCGAGAAAAAGCACGTTGTCGCGGAAGAGATCGGCGTGAATCGGGCCGCGCGGCAGACCGGGGTAGCGGCGGCGCCGCTGGTAACCGGCTTCCTCGCGCAGGAGCGCCGCATCCTCCGCCGGGAGAAAGGGCGACACCTCCGGCATGACCGCGGTCCACCAGCGAGGGCCCCGCGGGTTCTCCATGACGGCGCCGTAGGTGAGGCCGGCGCGGTGAATGCGCGCGAGGAGATCCCCGACGAGGCGGCAATGACCGGCGTCGACGCGCTCCACGTCCGCGCCGGGCAGGAAGCTCACCAGCGCGGCCGGCTTGCCGTTCAGCGTGCCGAAGAGTTCGCCACCGTTACCCGGGATCGGCCGCGGGCAGGGTATGCCGCGCCCCGCGAGGTGGGCCATCAGCTCGAGGTAGAACGGCAGCTCGTGGTGCTTCAGCTTCTCGAACAGCGTGAGCACGTAGCGGCCGCTCGTGGTGGTGACGAAATAGTTGGTGTTCTCGATGCCGGCGGTGATGCCCTTTAACTCGCGCAACCGACCGATCGAGTACCCGTCGAGCCAGCCGCCCAGTTGAGCGGGAGTGACGGTGGTGAATACGGACATTCCGGTGAACGGCAGGCGGTGAATGGTGAATGGTGAATCGCAGCCCGGCCCGACGCTGCCCCTCAGCACTCACGATCTACCGTACGCCATTCGCCGTCTCAGAAGGTGAAGAGCAGCCACATCGGCGGGCGGATGTTGGCGCCGAGGTTGTCGTCCCGTACGAATTTTCCGTCGCCCAGCCGGTCGATCATGTAATAAGGCGCCCCGTGCGCCGGCGTGACCTTGATCATGTAGAGCCGGCCGGCGATGCGATACTCCTCGACGGTGTCCGTGCCGCGTTTCAGGATGGTGACCTGGGGCTCGAGCGCGGGGTCGAGCTCGTAACCGGGCGGCGGCGGGGGCGGCTCCGGCACCGGTTGCAGGCCGGGCGGCTGCGCGGGCGGCTGCGACTGGGCGGCGGCGGGCACGGCGACCCAGGCAAGGAGCGCCGTGAGCAGCGCTCGCAAGACCGTATTACTCATCGATCGACTACCCCCGCAGGCGCAACGCTCGCCGAGCAGGCGACGCACCCGCATGATCCCCGGACAGGGGGCATTATCGCCGTTTCGCGCCGGCAATGAAATAGCCACTACAGGTTCAGCAACGCCTCGCGCTCGAGCGCCGAGGGCTCGAAGCCGCGGGTGCCGTAGTAGCGGAAGATCGCCTCGACCACCTCGCGGGGCTCGTCGTGGATCTGAAGGAGGTCGAGGTCACCGGCGTCGATCATGCCTTCGCGCACGAGGGTCTCCCGCATCCAGTCGAGCAGTCCCCGCCAGAAGGCGCCATGCACCAGGATGATCGGCATCCGGCGCGTCTTCCCGGTTTGCACCAGCGTCAGCGCCTCGAGCAGCTCGTCGAGCGTTCCGAACCCGCCGGGCAGCACGACCCACGCGGTGGCGAACTTGACGAACATGACCTTGCGCGCGAAGAAATGGCGGAAGCTCTGGCTGATGTCCTGGTAGGGGTTGGCGAGCTGCTCGTGCGGGAGCTGGATGTTCAGTCCGACGCTGGGACTGCGGCCCCGGTAGGCGCCCTTGTTCACCGCCTCCATGATGCCCGGGCCGCCGCCCGAGATCACGCTGAATCCCGCCTCCGAGAGCTGGTGCGCGATGTCCTCGCCGAGCGCGTACCAAGGATGCTCGCGCGGCGTGCGCGCGCTGCCGAAGATGCTGACCGCCGGGCGGATCGCGCTCAGGCGCTCGGTCGCCTCGACGAATTCTGACATAATGCCGAACACCCGCCACGACTCGCGCGCGGAGCGGCTTCTCTCCGCGAGCTCGGGCGACATGGCGGCGGCGAGTTTGTTCTTCTCTCCCATGAAAACCTTGCTGCTCGTCGACGGCTCGTCGTACCTCTACCGGGCGTTTCACGCGTTGCCGGACCTGCGCAACAGCCGGGGCGAGCCGACCGGCGCGATACACGGTGTGCTCAACATGCTGCGGCGCCTGCAGCGCGAGACGCCGGCCGATTATATCGCCTGCGTTTTCGACGCAAAAGGCAGGACCTTCCGCGACGACGCGTACCCCGGGTACAAGGCCAACCGCGCGCCGATGCCCGACGAGCTCGGCGCGCAGATCGCGCCCCTCAAGGACGCGATCGCGGCGATGGGCTGGCCGCTGATCGAGGTCGAGGGCGTCGAGGCGGACGATGTCATCGGCACGCTCGCCACGCGGGCCGCGGCGGCGGGCATGCGCGTCGTCATCTCCACCGGCGACAAGGACCTCGCGCAGCTCGTCACGCCCCGCGTGAAACTCGTCAACACGATGTCGAACGAGGTCCTGGACGAAGCGGGCGTCGGCCGGAAGTTCGGCGTTCCCCCGGAGCGCATCGTCGATTACCTCACGCTCGTCGGCGACAGCGTGGACAACGTGCCCGGCGTCGAGAAGGTGGGCCCGAAGACGGCCGTCAAGTGGCTCTCCCGGTACGGCTCGCTCGATGCGATCATCGACCGCGCGGCGGAGATCGGCGGTGTCGTCGGGGAGAATCTGCGCAAGGCCCGCGACTGGCTGCCGAAGGCGCGCGAGCTCCTCACCATACGCCGCGACGTGCCGCTCGCGCAGCACGTGGAAGAGCTCGCCCCGCGCGTGCCCGATGCGGGCCGCATCGCGGAGCTCTTCGACCGGCTGGAACTCCGGACGCTCAGGCGCGAGCTGCTGAACGGGCTCGCGGCGGGCGCAGCAGAGGAAGCGGCTCCGCCGCGCGGCTCCGGCATGGCGCCGGCCCCGGCGCTCGCCGGCGCGGATCACACTCGGCGCAGCTACGAGACGATCGTCACCGAGGCGCAACTCTCCGGCTGGATCGAGCGGCTCGAGCGCGCCGGGCTCGCCGCCTTCGATACGGAGACGACGAGCCTCGACCCGATGCAGGCGCGGCTCGTCGGTCTTTCCTTCGCGGTGGAGCCCGGCCGCGCGGCGTATGTCCCGCTCGCCCATCGCTACGCCGGGGCGCCGGAGCAGCTCGCGCCCGGGCGCGTGCTCGAGCGGCTCAAGCCGTGGCTCGCGAGCGAGGCGCGCGCCAAGGTCTGCCAGAACGCGAAGTACGACATGCACGTGCTGGCGAATCACGGCGTCGCGCTTGCCGGCGTGCGCCACGACACGCTCATCGAGTCCTACCTGCTGGAGAGCCACCGCGCGCACGACATGGACAGCCTCGCGGCGCGCCACCTGTCGCTGAAGACGATCACCTACGACGAGGTGACCGGCAAGGGCGCCTCGCGCATTGCGTTCGACCAGGTGAGCGTCGAGCGCGCCACGGAGTACGCGGCCGAGGACGCGGACGTGACGCTCCGGCTCCACCACGCGCTCTACCCGCGGCTCGAATCGGAGGAGAAGCTCGAACGCCTCTACCGCGAGATCGAGATGCCCGTCCTGCGCGTGCTCCAGGCGATGGAGCGGCACGGGGTGCTGCTCGACGTGGCGCTCCTCGCCGAGCTCTCGCGCTTCTTCGGCGCGAAGATGGCGGAGGTCGAGGCGCGCGCGCACGCGGAAGCCGGACAGCCGTTCAACCTCAACTCGCCGCGCCAGATCCAGGAGCTGCTCTTCGAGCGCAAGGGACTGCCCGTCATCAAGAAGACGCCGGGCGGCACGCCCTCGACCGACGAGGACGTGCTCGCCGAACTCGCGCTCGATCACCCGCTGCCGAAGCTGATCCTCGAGTACCGGGGACTCTCCAAGCTCAAGTCCACCTACACCGACAAGCTGCCCGCGATGATCAATCCCGCCACCGGCCGCGTGCACACCAACTACGGGCAGGCGGTCGCGGTGACGGGTCGGCTCGCATCGAACGATCCGAACCTGCAGAACATACCGATCCGCACGGCGGAGGGCCGGCGCATCCGGGAGGCGTTCGTCGCGCCGGCCGGCGCCGCGATCGTCTCCGCCGACTATTCGCAGATCGAGCTGCGGATCATGGCGCATCTCTCGCGGGACGCGCGCCTGCTCGAGGCGTTCGCGGCGGGCGAGGACATCCACCGGGCGACCGCGGCGGAGCTCTTCGGCGCCCTTCCGGCGGCGGTCGGCGCGGAGCAGCGGCGCACCGCGAAGGTCATCAACTTCGGGTTGATCTACGGCATGTCGGCATTCGGGCTCGCGCGCGAGCTCGGGCTCGCGCGCGGCGCCGCCCAGCAGTACATGGAGCGGTATTTCGCGCGCTACCCGGGGGTGAAGCGCTACATGGACGAAACCCGCGCGCGTGCGCGCGAGCAGGGCTGCGTCGAGACCGTGTTCGGGCGGCGGCTCTGGCTGCCCGAGATCGCGAGCGGCGCGCCGGCGCGCCGCCAGGCCGCCGAACGCGCGGCGATCAACGCGCCGATGCAGGGCACCGCCGCCGATCTCATCAAGATGGCGATGATCGCCGTCGCGCGCGGGCTCGAGCGGGAGCGGCTCGGCGCGCGGCTCGTGATGCAGGTACACGACGAGCTGGTGCTGGAAGTGCCGGTGGCGGAACTGGAGGCGGTCAGGTGCGCGCTGCCGGAGCTGATGGCAGGCGTCGCGCGCCTCGCCGTTCCCCTCGTCGTGGACGTGGGGGCGGGGCCGAACTGGGAAAAGGCGCACTAGCGTGCGCAGGCGACACTCGCCAACGGACCACGCGGAAGGTCGTGGAAGGATTGCCGGGACGGACGTGGTGCGAGTCTCGAATCGCGTCACCGGGTGGCCGGCCGCGCCTAGCGCCCCGCGCGGGCGAGGCTCCCCGCCCCAACGTCGCGTGTGTTTCCGTGATCCCGTGGCCGGAGTTTCGAGCCTGCATGCCGCCCGCTGACAACTGGACCAGGCCGGCGAAAAGCTGGGCGCTCCGCGCGAGCCCGCTGCGGCCCGCCGCCGAGGACATCGCCGTCTACCGGCGCGAGATCCGCTCGTGGCACGGCGCGGTGGCCCCGGGCGGCGTCGCGGCGCTGCTGCTCGGCGTCACCCCCGAGATCGCGACGATGGACTGGCCTGCGGGCACGCGGCTTACCGCCGTGGATGTCTCGCGCGCGATGATCGGCGGGGTCTGGCCGGGTGCGTCGCGCGGTCAGGCGGCGGTGTGCGCTCGGTGGGCGAAGCTGCCCTTCCCGGACGGCAGCCACCAGGTCGCGATCGGCGACGGCTGCTACTCGGTGCTGACCGCGGACGCCTACGAAGCCACGACGCGGAGCCTGCGGCGCGTGCTGCGCCCGGATGGCCTGCTGGTGCTGCGCTGGTTCACGCGCCCGGAGCGGCCCGAGGCGCCCGCTCGCGTGTTCGCCGACCTCGCGGCGGGACGCATCGGCAGTTTTCACGCCTTCAAGTGGCGGCTTGCGATGGCACTGCACGATACGCTCGCGGCGGGAGTGCGTCTTTCCGATATCTGGGAGGTCTGGCACGCCGCCGTCCCGCATCCGGAGCGGCTCGCCGCGGAGCGTGGCTGGCCGTTGCCGGTCGTCGGGACGATCGACGACTTCCGCGGCCTGGCGACGCGCTATACCTTTCCCACGCTCGCCGAAGCGCGCTCGACGCTGTCGGACGCGTTCGACGAGGCGGCGTGCCATTTCCCCTCCTACGAGCTCGGCGAGCGCTGCCCCGTGATCGCCTACCGCCCGCGATAGGCGTGCGCCGCCTGCCGCTGCGGCGCCGCTCCTGCCGGTATCATCTTCGCGTATGGCGAGGGCCCGTCCCGACCGCGCCGGCGCGCCGGCGACCGCACTGCGCTCGTTCCACGAGGGCGTGGCGTGGCCGGCGCTGCCCTCGCAGCGCGGCGCGGCGCTGCAGGCGCTGCTCTTTCAGCTCGAGCAGACGCAATGGTGGACGCCCGCGCGGCTCGTCGAGCACCAGCTCCGGCAACTCGCCGGTCTCGTGCGTCATGCCTGGGAGACGGTCCCCTGGCACCGCCAGCGGCTCGCCGATGCGGGCTACCGGCCGGACGAGGGGTTGACGCCGGCGCGATGGCGCGCCCTGCCGGTCCTCGGCCGCCGCGACATCCAGGACGCGGGCGAGGGGCTCCTGAGCGGCCGGCTGCCGCCCGAGTACACGCCCACCATCGACACGCAGACTTCAGGCTCGACCGGACAGCCGGTGAAGATCCGGGGCACGCAGCTCGATGCGCTCATGTGGGAGGCGATCACGCTGCGCGAGCACCTGTGGCACCGGCGCGACTTCTCCGCGCGCCTCGCGGTGATCCGGGCGAACGCGCCCCCCGCGGGGGGCGCGGCGCGGGCACTGATGCAGCGCGACTGGGGGCCGCCCGCGGGCGAGGTTTTCGAGACCGGGCCCTCCGCGGTGATGGGTTTCGGGCTCGACGTTGCCGCGCAGGCGCTCTGGCTCATGCGCCACGAACCCGACTACCTGCTCACCTATCCCGCCAATCTTGCCGCTCTGATTCGTCACTGCTCCGCGCGCGGCGAGCGGCCATCGCGGCTGAAGGAGGTGCGCACGATCGGTGAAACGGTCACGCCGGAGCTGCGGGCCGCCTGCCTGGAAGCGTGGAACGTGCCGCTCGTCGACGCCTACAGCTCGCAGGAGCTCGGCTATCTCGCGCTGCAGTGCCCGGAGGGCAGCCTCTACCACGTGATGTCCGAGAGCGTGCTGCTGGAGGTCCTCGACGCCGGCGGGGCGCCCTGCGCGCCGGGCGAAACGGGCCGCGTGGTCGCGACGGGCCTGCACAACCTGGCGATGCCGTTGCTCCGCTACGAGCTCGGCGATTACGCGGAAGCCGGGCCGCCGTGCTCCTGCGGGCGCGGACTGCCGACGCTGAAGCGCATACTGGGCAGAAGCCGCAACATGCTGCGGCTGCCCGGCGGGGCGCTGCGCTGGCCGCTGGTTGGCTTCAGCCGCTACCGCGAGGTCGCGCCGATCCGCCAGTACCAGCTCGTGCAGCGCACCCTGGAGTCGATCGAGGCCCGCTTCGTCGTGGACCGGCCGCTCGGCCCGGACGAGGAGGCGCGTCTTGCCGGCGTGATCCGCTCGGCGCTGGGGCACGACTTCCGGATTACGTTCGCCTACTTCGACGGCGAGATTCCGCGCACGGCGGGCGGTAAGTTCGAGGAATTCGTCTCCGAGGTGGAATAGCGGCCGGTGGCGCCGTTCCACCCCGGGAAAACGCCGATGATCCAGAGGCAGCCGCCGCTTTGCGGAGCTGCAAGGACGGCTGCCCGTCTCGAGCTTCGAGTCCCCGGTCTCGAATCCTCACCTCAGGGCGCCGAACACCCGCTTCACGATGTCACTGGAGGCGCCCAGGGGATTCTTGCGGAACGCCTTTTCCTGCTCCGCGATCATGAAGTAAAGCCCGTCGAGCGCCTTCTGCGTGACGTAGCCCTCGATCGTGGCCTGATCGTCCTTCACCAGCCCGATCGCCGCACCCTGCGCCGCGATCGAATTGTACTGCTGGGCGAGCCCTACCCGGTCCGTCGCCTTCTTCACGATCGGGAGGAAGCGCCTGGTGAGGTCCGCCCGTGTCGTGCGCTTGAAATATTCGGTTGCCGCCGTGTCGCCGCCGGTCAGGATCGCCTTGGCGTCCTTCACCGACATCTTCTTCACGGCGTCGACCAGCAGCTCTTTCGCTTCCGGTACCGCCGCCTCTGCCGCGCGGTTCATCGTCAACACCAGCTCGTCGGCCTGCCGGCGCATGCCGAGAGCGCGCATCGCGCCCTCGACGCGTTTCAGCGATGGCGGCAGCGGAATCTTCACCTTCGGGTCGCCGAAGAAGCCGTTCTCGACGCCGAGCTTCGCCACCGCGGCGAGCGAGCCGTCGTTCAACGCGGCCTTGAGCCCGCCGGCGGCGTCGCTGTTCGATATATCGGCAATTCCGGCTGCCGCGGAATTGCCGATCAAGAGGAAAAGAAGGCAGGTGAGCAGTTTTCGGCTCATGGCAGGATCTCCCGTGGTTCGGGCGGCACAACCGGCGATTGGCGCCCTCCTTCATGAAGCTCTCTCGCGTCGGCGAGAAAACTCTCGGCGTGGTAGGAGGATCGCACCAGTGGTCCGCACGCCGAGTGCGCGAAGCCGAGTTCGGCGGCGGCGCGCGCGTAGCCCTGGAACACGGCCGGTTCGACGTAGCGGGCGACGGGCAGATGGTGCGCGCCCGGCTGGAGGTACTGGCCGACGGTCAGGAGATCGACATCGTGCGCGCGCAGATCGCGGAATACCGCGACGATCTCCTCGTCGGTCTCGCCGAGACCGACCATCAGCCCGGACTTCGTCGGCACCCCGGGAAAGCGCCGCTTGAACTCCTTCAGCAGCCCGAGCGAGTGCGCGTAGTCCGCGCCCGGGCGCACCTGCCGGTAGAGGCGCGGCACGGTTTCCAGGTTGTGGTTCATCACGTCGGGCGGGGCTGCCGAGAGCGCGTCGAGCGCGAGCGCGAGCCGGCCCCGGAAATCCGGCACCAGCACCTCGATGACGGTGCCGGGCGAGCGTTCGCGCACCGCGCGCACGCAATCCGCGAAATGGCGCGCCCCGCCGTCGCGCAGGTCGTCGCGGTCCACGCTGGTGATGACGGCGTAGCCGAGCCCCAGTGCCCCGATGGTGCGCGCGAGGTTCGCGGGCTCCTGCGGATCGGGCGGCAGCGGCCGGCCGTGCGCGACGTCGCAGAACGGGCAGCGGCGCGTGCACAGATCGCCGAGCACCATGAAGGTGGCGGTGCCCCTGCCGAAGCACTCCCCGATGTTGGGGCAGGCCGCCTCCTCGCACACCGTGTGCAGCCGGTGCTCGCGCAGCACGCGCTTCACCTCGTGGAAGCGGCTGCCCTGCCCGAGGCGCACCCGGATCCAGCCGGGTTTGGGCAGCGGCGCGGCCGGCACGACCTTGATCGGGATGCGCGCGGTCTTCTCGCGGCCCCGCAACTTCTCTCCAGCCTCGCTCATGGCAGCAGCCGTTCGAGATGACTCACCAGTTCTTCCCCCGCTTGTTCGAGCGTTCCCGGGACGCCGAGTTCGCGAGCCTGGGTGACCCGCAGGCCGGGGTAGCCGCACGGGTCGATCATATCGAAAGGCGAGAGATCCATGTCGATGTTGACGGCGAGGCCGTGATAGCAGCGCCCGTTCGACACCCGCAGGCCGAGCGCCGCGATCTTGGCGCCTCCGACGTAAACGCCCGGCGCCTCCGGGCGCGCTTCGCCCGCGACCCCGTGCGACGTGAGCCAGTCTAGCACGGCGCGCTCCATGATCCGCACGAGCGGGCGCACGGCGAGAGCGCGGCGGCGCATGTCGAGCAGGAGGTAGAGCACGAGTTGCCCCGGGCCGTGATAGGTGATCTGCCCGCCGCGGTCGGTTCTGACGACGGGGATCGTGCTCGCGGCGCGCGGCAGGTGGGCGGAGCGTCCCGCCACGCCCAGCGTGTATACCGGCGGGTGCTCGGTCACCCACAGCTCGTCGGCAGTGCCGGCGGTGCGGTTTGCCGTGAACCCGCGCATCGCCTGCCATGTCGCAATGTAATCGGCCAGCCCCAGGCGACGCACGCGCGGCGGCGCGGCCTCGGCCTCGGCTGCGAGCGCTGTCATGGACTTGATGATAGGAACCGGAGGAAAATGCCGCAACCGGCGGGCCCCGCGCCCGCTTCCCGGCGCGCCCGGCGCGACATCGATGAGGATACCCCGTCTGATCTGCGGCCTCGGCTGTGTGGCGCTCGCCGCCGGGGCAGCGGCGCAGGAAGGGGGCGGCTATGCCTCGGATTTGAGCCGGGTCTTCGCGGCTGCTCAGTACATCCAGGCGGTCCGGGAAGGCTGCGATGCGGCGAAGCCGGACACCCGCACCGCGAACGATGCCGCCTACGGCGCGTGGCGCAAGCGCCATCAATCGCTCCTCGACGAACTCGACCGGCGCTTTATGGCGATGATACGCGGCGCGTCGGCCGACCAGAAGGAGTATCAGATGAACATCGGCAAGTACGCCGGGGAAGTGCTGCGGAACCTCGAAGAGGCGAAGGTGCAATTTCTCGCGCAGGGCCCGGAGCCGGTCGAGCGCCAGTGCCGGGAGTTTCCGCAGTACCTCAAGGGCAAGGACGCCGATCTCGCGAGGCGCTACGCGGAGGAGCTGAAGTCGATACGCAAGCGCAAGCTGTAGCGGATTGCCGGGCTCTCGCCGCGACGCTCCGCTCGAAGCGACGGCAGGGCATAATCGCATCCTGCGTTGACATTGACGGAGACGAACATGGGTAAAGGCGACAGGCGCACCCGCCGCGGCAAGATCTACCGCGGCACCTACGGCAAGGCCCGGCCGGGCCGCCCGGCGAAGAAGAAAAAGGGAAAGTGATCCCGCACCGGCCCGCTCGGGGAATTCGACGGCGTATGCCCGGCGAATTCCCTAGAGGACCATGACCACCATCGGGTGGTCGCACAGCTCGCGGTAGAGGCCGTCGAGCTGTTCTCGCGAAGTGGCGCGGATGACGCAGGTGACGCTGAGGTACTTGCCCCGCTTGCTCGCCTTCATGCTCAACGTGCCCCCGTCGAAATCGGGCGCGTGACGCTGCACGATGGCGAGCACCGCCTGCGCGAATCCGGCCTGGGTTGCTCCCAGTATCTTGATCGGAAACTCGCAGGGATAGTCGATCAGCGACTGTTCCATCTGCGGGGCGTCCCGCGTCCGCGGCGCGCTCAGGCCGCGGCGCGCATGACATCGCGCTTGAAGTCCTGGAATGCCCGGTGCATTGCCTTGAAGACGGGACCGGGTCTGCCGGAGGCCACGGGCCGGCCGTCGAGCGTGGTTATCGCGAGCACTTCCTTGGTGGACGAGGTGAGCCACAACTCGTCGGCGGCGCGCACTTCGGACTCGTGCACCTCGCGCACCTCCAGCGGCACGCGCTTCGCCTGCGCGAGCTCGATCACGACGTCGTAGGTGATGCCGGGCAGCACGAGGTGGTTCTTCGGCGGCGCGAGCAGCGTGCCGCCTTTCACCGCGAAAATGTTGGACGACGAGCCCTCGGTGAGATAGCCCTCGCGCAGCAGCACCACCTCGTCGGCGCCGGCGTCCACCGCGTGCTGGCGCAGCAGGCAGTTCGCGAGCAGGGACACCGACTTCACGTCGCAGCGCAGCCACCGGTAGTCCGTGGCGGTGACCGCGGGCACGCCGCGCTCGATCTTCTCCGCGGGCGGCGTGACCAGAGGCCCGCTCATGACCAACACCGTGGGTATCGCGTCCCGGGGAAACGCATGGTCCCGTTTCGCCACGCCGCGCGTCACCTGCAGGTAGACCGACTGGTCTTCGCCCGCGTTACGGGCGACGATTTCGTCGACCAGGCCGATCCACTCGGCGGCGGTCATGGGGTTCGCGATGCGAACCGCATCGAGGCTCTTCTGCAGCCGCCGGAAATGCTCGGCGACCCGGAATGCCCGCCGGGAGTAGACCGGGATCACCTCGTAGACGCCATCGCCGAAGATGAAGCCGCGGTCGAGCACCGAGACGCGGGCTTCGGCCGCCGGCAGAAACTTGCCGTCAAGGTAAACGATTTCACTCATGGGGTCCTCCCGGATGGACGTGGACTCGGCGGTGGAATCTAGCGGGTCATCGAAAAAGCGGAACTTCGCGCGGCGGCGCGAAGTTCCGCTTCCCTATTGAAAGAAGAGGCGGATCGCATCCCAGCCGCGCCCGAATATGCCGGCGAGCGGCACGTCCTGCAATGCTACTACAGGGAACTCCCCGTACGCCCTGTTCTCGATGGTGAGCTTCAACGTGCCGACCCTCTGCCCGGCCCGCACCGGCGCGAGCAGCGGCTGCAGGCTGTCAACGCTCGCCCTGAGCCTGCCGGCGCCGCCCTTCGGCAGCGCCAGGTGGAGGTCGCGGCTGAATCCCGCCTTGACCTCGTTTCCCGCGCCCTTCCAGACCCGGATCGTCGTGACGACGTCGCCGCCGGCGTAGAGCCGCACCCCGTCGTAGGCCTGGAATCCGTGGTTGAGGAGCTTCTGGCTTTCCGCGGCGCGCGCCGCATCCGAAGCGGCGCCGAGCACGACCGCAACGAGCCTGCGCCCGCCCCGGCGCGCCGAGCTGACGAGGCAGTAGCCCGCGTTCTCGGTGTAACCGGTCTTGACACCGTCGACGGTCGGATCGCTCCACAAGAGGCGGTTGCGGTTCGACTGGGTGACGTTGTGGTAGCGGAACTGCTTCTGCGAGTAGAGCGGGTAGTACTCGGGGAAATCGCGGATGAGCGCCACGGCGAGGAGCGCGAGATCGTGCGCGGTCGAGTAATGCTGAGGGTGCGGCAGGCCGGTCGCGTTCACGAAATGCGTGTCCTTCATGCCGAGGCGCTGCGCCTCCCGGTTCATCGCCTGCGCGAACGCCTCCTCGCCGCCGGATACCGCCTCGGCAAGCGCGATGCTCGCGTCGTTGCCGGAGTGCACTACCACGCCGCGGACGAGCTCGTCCACCGTGACCGGCCTGTCCGGAGCGATGAACATGCGCGAGCCCTCCGCCTTCCACGCGCGCTGGGACACGGGGACCCGCTGGTCCGCTCGCAGCGTCTTCTGCTTCAGCGCCGAGAACACGAGGTAGGCCGTCATCAGCTTGGTGAGCGAGGCGGGCTCCACGCGCGCCTGCGCTGCGCGCGCGGCGAGCGTCTGCTCGCTCGTGAAATCGTGCAGCACCCAGGCGCGGGCCGCGATGACCGGCGGGGCGGGCACGGCGAGGGCAGGAGCCTGCGCGGCCGCCGGGAACGACGCGCAGGCGAGCAGCACGAGGAGAGGCAGGCGCATGCGGAGGCGGCCATTATAACCGGGCGGGAAAGCGACATGGACCATGAAGCAGGAGCGGGCCGCCGGCGGCCCTTGAAATCGCCCGCGGGGCTCCCATATTCATCGCAGAGGGCAGCGTATGCCCGATTGCAGAAAGGAGTTCAATCATGGCAACTCTTACCCGCTACAGCCCGCTGGAAGACACGATCGACGACCTCTTTCGCGGTTTTTTCGTGCGCCCGGTGAGCTTCGAAGGCAGCAACACCACGGTGCCGTTCCGCGTCGAGATCGGCGAGAAGGACAATGCCTACGTCCTGCGCGGCGAACTGCCCGGGGTGAAGAAAGACGACATCAACGTCAGCATCGACGGCGACACGGTGGCGATAACCGCCGAGGTGAAGAGCGAGAAGGACGCGAAGGACGGCGAACGCACGCTGCGCTCCGAGCGCTACTACGGCAAGCTCTACCGCGCGTTCACGCTTGGCCAGGCGGTGGACGATTCGACCGCGCAGGCGCGCTACGCCGACGGCGTGCTCGAGCTCACGCTGCCGAAGAAGGCCGCGGTACAAGCGAAGCGAATCTCGATCCAGTAGGCAATTGCGGCCCCGGGCCGCAATTGTCTCACCGGGAATGCCCGTACCGGGCAAGGCGGTGGCCGGCGCGGTGCAGCCGGAAGAATCCGGCGACCCGCTGCCGGGGCCGCCGGATTTCTTTGTAGAATGCGCGCAACCCTTCCACAGCGCGCCCACCCCAATGGCACTCACCGGCACCTCCGCCGCCGACCGGGCGAAGATCATCGCCGAGGCACTGCCGTACATCCAGAAGTTTCACGGCAAGTCGATTGTCGTGAAATACGGCGGCAACGCGATGACCGAGGACAGGCTCAAGAAGAGCTTCGCCCGGGACGTCGTGCTGCTGAAGCTCGTCGGCATGAATCCCGTCGTGGTGCATGGGGGGGGGCCCCAGATCGACGAGCTGCTCGGGCGTTTCGGCAAGAAGGGGGAGTTCGTCCAGGGGATGCGCGTCACCGACGAGGAGACGATGAGCGTCGTCGAGATGGTGCTCGGCGGGCGGGTGAACAAGGAAATCGTCAACCTCATCAACGGGAACGGCGGCCGGGCGGTCGGGCTCACCGGGGCCGACGGCGGCCTCATCCGCGCGAAGAAGTTGCTGCTGCGCGGCGCGCAGGACTCCGGCGAGGTGATAGACATCGGCCAGGTCGGCGAGGTCGAGAGCATCGACCCGGGGATCGTCCACCGCCTGCACGAGCACGGTTTCATCCCGGTCATCGCGCCGCTCGGCGTGGGCAAGCGCGGCGAGAGCTACAACATCAATGCCGACCTCGTGGCGGGCAAGGTGGCCGAGATACTCAAAGCCGAGAAGCTGATCGTGCTCACCAACACGCCGGGCGTGCTCGACCGGGACGGCAACCTCCTGACGGGGCTTACCGCGCGCAGGATCGACGAGCTTTTCGCCGACGGCACGATTTCCGGCGGGATGCTGCCGAAGATCAGCTCCGCCCTCGACGCCGTGAAGAACGGCGTCAATACCTGCCACATCATCGACGGCAGGGTGGAGCACGCGCTCCTGCTCGAGGTGCTGACCGACGAGGGCGTGGGCACGCTCATCCGCCGCCGCTGAGCAATGCGCGCCCCTCTGGCTCGCGCGGTCCCGGAGTGATGGCGAGCCGCCGGAAGCCCGATGAAATTCGGCCGCGCCTGGATTTTCGATCTCGACAACACGCTGCACGACGCATCGCCGCACGTCTTTCCCCACATCAACCGCGCGATGACCGGGTACTTGCAGCGCCACCTGGGTCTCGACGAGCGGGCGGCCGTCGAGTTGCGGCACTCGTACTGGCGGCGCTACGGCGCGACGCTGATCGGGCTGATGCGCCACCACGACACCGATCCGCGGCATTTCCTGTGGCACACCCACCAGTTTCCCGACCTCGCGCGCATGCTGGTGCGCGAACCCGGGCTGCGCCGGACGCTCGCGCGCCTGCCGGGCAGGAAGTTCGTTTTTTCCAACTCGCCGGTGCACTACGCGCGCTCGGTCCTCGATCTCCTCGGGATCGCGCACCTCTTCCACGGCGTGTACTCGATCGAACGGGTGCGCTACCGGCCCAAGCCCGATAGCTACGGATTCCTGCGCCTGTGCCGGGCGAACCATCTCAGGCCGGAGCGCTGTATCATGGTCGAGGACACGCTCGAGAACCTTCGCACGGCGGCGCGCCTGGGCATGCGGACGGTGTGGGTGACGAAGGCGGCGGCGGCGCCGGGCTACGTGGACGTGACGGTGACGCGCCTCATGGAACTCCCGCGCATGCTGGCGAGCTTGGAATAGGAGACGGGGGGCGATGGCGGCGAGAAAGGGAGAGCGCAAGCTCGAGATCCTGCAGACGCTCGCGCAGATGCTGGAGGAGCCGGCCGCGGAGCGGGTCACCACCGCGTCGCTCGCGGCGCGCCTCGGGGTGTCGGAGGCGGCGCTCTATCGCCATTTCCGCGGCAAGGCGCAGATGTTCGAGGGGCTGATCGAGTTCATCGAGTCGACGGTGTTCGCCCTCGTCAACCGGATCACGAGCGAGGAGAAGAGCGGGCTGCGCCAGCTCGAGGCGGTGATCGGCGTGCTGCTCGGTTTCGCCCAGAAGAACCGCGGCATGACGCGCGTGCTGATCGGGGATGCGCTCGTGAACGAGGACGCCCGGCTGCAGGCGCGCATCAACCAGCTGCACGAGAAGCTCGAGGCCGTCCTCAAGCAGTCGCTGCGCTTCGGCGTGACGCAGGGGGAACTCGCCAACGGCGTCGACGTTGGCGCGCACGCGAACCTGCTCATGAGCTTCGTCACGGGGCGCTGGCACCAGTTCGCGAAGAGCGGCTTCAGACGCGACCCGGCGGACATGTGGGCGAAGCAGTGGCGGCTGCTCATGGAGGGCGTCATCGCCTGAGACGCGGGTTGGGTAGCGGAATCCCGGAAAGGAAAACGGCATGGCCGACATCACCACGCAGCAACTGGCGGAACTCCTGCTCGGCATCGCGCGCGCGCAGCACGCGATCATCGAGGCGATGGAGAACTCGAAGGCGGGGTTCAAGTCCACGCACTTCAGACCGATGCTGGAAAGCGCTTCGCGCATCCGCAGCAACCATCCCGACACGCTCGCCGACCTTCCCTCGCGGCTGCTCCTGCAGATGCTCGGGCGCACCGGTCCCGACGCGGCGCACGTCGCGCGGACGCTGGAATCGCTGATCGGCGGGTCGCGGCCGGCCGGCGGCGAGTCGCTCGACATGACATGAAGTCCTGCTGGATCCGCACCGCCGGCGGCAAGGCGGAGCTCGAATTCCGCGAGATCCCGGTCCCGCGCGCGGGCGCCGGCGAGATCGTCCTCCGCGTGCGCGCCGCGGGCCTGAATCGCGGCGAGATGATGGTGGGGAGCGTGATGCACGGGGGAGCGGAGAAGCTCGGCGGCACGGAAGCGGCCGGGGAAGTCGTCGAGGTCGGGGCCGGCGTTACGGGGTTCGCCGCGGGCGACCGGGTGATGGGCCGGGTCCTCGGGCGCGGGCGGGGCGCCTTCGCCGAGTATGCCGCGATGGAAGCGACCGAGGCGATGGCGGTGCCGCGGCGCCTCACCTTCGAGCAGGCGGCGGCGATACCGGTTTCCTTCTGCGTCGCCTGCGATGCGCTGCTCGGCCACGGGCGCCCGCGCCCCGGTGACTGGGTCCTGATAACCGGGGTTGCCTCGGGCACCGGTGCCGCCTGCATGCTCGCCGCGAAGTGCCTGGACGCGCGTGTCATCGGCACCTCCGGCAGCGCGGAGAAGCTCGCGGCTCTCGCGCGGCACGGGCTCGACCACGGCATCGCGACGCGGCTCGCGGATTTCGCGGAGCGGGTGCGGGGCGCGACCGGCGGTCGCGGCGCCGACTTCGCCGTGAATTGCGTCGGCGGATCGTTCTTCCCGGAATGCGTGCGCTCGCTCGCGTTCGGCGGCCGGCTCGCCACGGTCGGCTACGTGGACGGGGTCATGAGCGCTCCGCTCGATCTGCGCGAGCAGCACGCCAATAGACTCGTCCTCTACGGCGTTTCGAACAGCCGTTTCGATGCCGCGGGGCGCGCGCGGACCGTGCGCGGGGTCGTGACCGGGTTCCTGCCCGCGATCGCCGAGGGGCGGCTCGCCCCGCTCGTCGACCGCGTGTTCCCGTTCGGCGAGCTGCCGGCCGCCAGGCGCCACATGGAATCGAACGCGCAGGTCGGAAAGATCGTGATCGCGATCGGCGAGGGGAACCGCTGAACAAGTCATCCTCGCGAAGGAGCCATCTCCCGCCCTGATTTGCGCAGGCTGACCGCGCGGCGTCAGCCGCGCGATCGGCCGCGGCAGACGCGGCAGGCCGGGTCCCTCGCGAGCGTGATCGTGCGCACCTGCATGGCGAGCGCGTCGATCAGCAGCAGCCTGCCGGCGAGCGTCTCGCCCACGCCGGTGACGAGCTTCAGCGCCTCGGCCGCCTGCGTCGTCCCGACGATGCCGGTGAGCGGCGCGAAGACCCCCATCACGGCGCAGCGCTCCTCCTCGGCCTCGGCATCCTCGGGAAACAGGCACGCGTAGCAGGGCGAGGCCGCCGCGCGGAAATCGAACACCGCGACCTGGCCGTCGAAACGCAGCGCCGCGCCGGAAACCAGGGGCTTGCGCTGGAGCGCGCAGGCGCGATTGACGGCGTGGCGGGTGGGGAAATTGTCGCTGCCGTCGAGCACGACGTCGGCCGCGGCGACGAGCGCGGCAAGCCGCGCCTCGTCCACGCGCTCGGCGAGCGCGGTGACCGCGACCTCCGGATTCACTTCCGCGAGCGTCGCGCGCGCCGAGTCGGTCTTCTTCATGCCGATCGAGCGGGTCCGGTGCACGATCTGGCGCTGCAGGTTGGTGAGGTCGACCTCGTCGTCGTCGCAGATCGTCAGGCGCCCGACGCCGGCGGCGGCGAGGTAGAGCGCGGCCGGCGAGCCCAGTCCGCCGGCCCCGATCAGCAGGACGTGCGCCGCGAGGAGCTTCTCCTGTCCCTCGATCCCGATCTGCGGCAGCAGGATGTGCCGGCTGTAGCGCAGCAGTTGCTCGTCGTTCATGTTCGAAGCGGGAGGGCGCCGGTGCGCGGAGCGGGACGGCGGGCAACCGTCGCAAAACGAACGCCCGGCGCGGGCCAGGCGTTCGGCGGCGGTTGTCGCGGGCGCGCTATTTCGCGGAGGCCGTCGTTCTCGCCGCGCCGCGGGTCTTCAGGAACGCAATGGCCTGGTTCAACTCGTAATCGTGCGGCGACACGACCTGCCCGGGCTCGGGCCTCAGCAGCTTCTCGTCGATGTCCTTCGGGCGCGGGGCGGGGATGAAGTTGTACTTCTCCGCGGCCGGCGCGGGCGGCTGCGCTTCGCGGCGCTCGGAGTCCGTGAGATGCTTGGTGAGGTCCGCTTCGCGCAGCTTCAAGCTCGCCGTGCGCTCGCCGCCGCCGTCGTCGAGCGGGATGTCGGGGACGATCCCGCGCGCCTGGATCGAGCGGCCGTTCGGCGTGTAGTAGCGCGCCGTGGTGAGCTTGATCGCCGTGTTGTTGCCGAGGGGGAGGATCGTCTGCACCGAGCCCTTGCCGAAAGTCTGCTGGCCCATGATGACGGCGCGGCGATGATCCTGCAGCGCGCCCGCCACGATCTCCGAGGCCGAGGCGGAGCCGGAATTCACCAGCACGACCATCGGCACGGTCTTCGCTTCCGGCGGCAGCCGCCGGATGTAGTCCTCCTTCACCCGCCCGCGCAGGTAGTTCTCCGGGCTCGCGTGGAGCTTCATCCGCGCGTCCTCGGTGCGCCCGTCGGTATACACCACGAGCGTGCCGGCCGGCAGGAACGCGGCGGACACCGCGACCGCCCCGTTCAGCAGCCCGCCGGGGTCGTTGCGCAGGTCGAGCACGATGCCGTGCATCGCACCCTGGTTCTGCTTGAACAGCGTCTCGATCGCCTTCGCGAGCGCTTCCCCCGTGTGCTCCTGGAACTGCGATACCCGGAAGTAGGCGTAGCCGGGCTCGAGCAACTTGGAGCGCACGCTCTGGATCTTGATGATCGCGCGAGTGAGCGTGACGACGATCGGCTTGGGCTCGCCCTTGCGCACGATCGTCAAGGTGATCTGCGTGCTCGGCCGCCCGCGCATGCGCTTCACCGCGTCGTTGAGCGTCATGCCCTTGACCGAGGTCTCGTCGAGCTTGACGATGAGGTCGCCCGACTTGATTCCCGCGCGCGCGGCGGGGGTGTCGTCGATCGGCGCCACGACCTTCACGAAGCCGTCCTCCATCCCGACCTCGATGCCGAGCCCCCCGAACTCGCCCTGCGTGCCGACCTGCAGCTCGCGAAAGGCCTCCTGATCGAGGTACGCGGAGTGCGGGTCGAGGCCGGTCAGCATGCCGTTGATCGCCTCCGTGATGAGCTTCTTGTCGTCGACCGGGTCGACGTAGTCGCTTTTCACGCGGCCGAAGACCTCGGTGAACGCGCGCAGCTCCTCGATCGGCAGCGGCTTGAGAGCCGCCTCCTTCTGCGCGACGGCCGAGAAGTTGAGGCTGATCAGCACGCCGATCACGACGCCGGCGACGATCAAACCTATCTGACTGAATCGGTTACGCATTCCCCGCTCCCTGGTGCGACTGCCGCCGCACGCTCATGAGTCAAAAAAAGCCCGTCGAGGCGGGCTTCAAGTACCTGTTTCCCATGTCTTTATGCCCAGCGGCCCCCCGCAAAACCCGGGTACCGGACGCCGCCGGCACGACGGGCTGCCTATCCTCATTTGACCGCGATCCAGCCCGAAGGGTCCAGCGGCTTACCCTGATAACGGAGTTCAAAGTATAAACCTGAATCGGCGTTGCCGCCGCTGTTTCCCGTGGCGGCGACGGTCTCGCCGCCGTCGATCTCCTCGCCGACGCGCTTGAAAAGGCTCTCGTTGTTCCCGTAGAGGCTCATGTAGGCGTCGCCGTGGTCGATGATCATGAGGTTGCCGAAGCCTCTCAGCCAGTCCGCATACACCACCCGGCCGGGAGCGATGGCCCGCACTTCCTCGCCCGGGCGCGCGGTGATGAAGATCCCCCGCCATGTCGCGCCACCGCCGGCGCGCGGCGCGCCGTAGTGTCCGGCCACCTCGCCGCGCACGGGCAGGGCAAGCCGTCCCTTCAGCCGGGCGAACCCCGCGGCCGGGATCTGGGGCGCGTGCTCCCTGCGCGCTCGCGCAGCGCCGGGTGCGCGCTCGCGCGCGGTGAGGCGCGCGAGGTTCTCGACGAGGCGCGCGAGCCGGGCCTCGTCCCGCTGCAACGTCCCGATCTCGCGCTGCTGCCGGCGGATCTCGCCGGAAATGCGGGCGAGCGTCTTGCCGCGCGCCGCCCTCTCCCGCGTCAGCCGCGCGCGCTCGGCGCGCTGCTCCGCCGCGATGGCGTCGATTTCGCGCACGTTCCGCCCGGTTTCTCCGGCCAGCTCGGCAAGGCGCGCGAGCGCAGCGCGTTGTCGCGCCACCGTCGCGGCGCGGTCGCGCGCTACGTAGGAGAGGTAGTGAAGTTGCCGCGCGATACGGTTCGGGTCCTCGCGATTGAGCAGGAGCTTGAGCGGCTCGTGGCCGCCAGCGAGGTAGCGGTGGTAGAGCGCGCGCGCGAGCAGCGCCTGCTGCTCCTTCAGGGCGCGCTCCACGCGCGCGGTATCGGCGCGCAGCCCGGCGAGCCGCGCGTTCGCCGTGCGGGCCCGGTCCGCGAGTTCGCGCAGCGCGCGGCCCGCCTCCGAGATCGCACGCTCGGAGTCTCGCAGCGCGTCGGCCGCCTCCGATCGGGATTCCTCCGCGCGCGCGAGTTCCTTCTGCAGCGCTTCGATGCGCCCGCGCAGCTCGCGCAGCCGGGCCTCTTCCTCCGCGCCGCCGCGGGCCGCGGACACCGCCGGGGTAGCGGCAAGGACGAGACAGACGAGGGCGGCGCGGGCCGCGGTCACGGGATCGTGACGAGGGGGCGGCCGGTCATCTCCGGCGGCCTGGGCAGGCCCATCATCGCGAGCAGCGTCGGCGCGACATCCTGGAGCGCGCCGCCCGGGGCGATGCTCGCCCTGCGGCCGACGTAGACGAGCGGCACCACGTTGAGCGTATGGGCCGTGTGCGCCTGGCCGCTGGCGGTGTCGAGCATCGTCTCGGCGTTGCCGTGATCGGCCGTGATGAGCACTTCGCCGCCCGCCTCGCGCATCGCCGTGACGGCCTTCGCGAGGCACTCGTCGATCACCTCGATCGCGCGCGTCGCCGCCGCGAGATTGCCCGTGTGGCCCACCATGTCGCCGTTCGCGTAGTTGCACACGATCGCCTGGTAGCGCCGCGAGCGGATTGCCGCGACCAGGCGGTCCGTTACCTCGTGAGCGCTCATCTCCGGCTTGAGATCGTAGGTCGCCACCCTGGGCGAGGGCACGAGTATGCGGTCCTCCCCCGGGTAGGGCGCTTCGCTTCCCCCGTTGAAGAAATAGGTGACGTGCGCGTACTTCTCGGTTTCCGCGATGCGCAGCTGCTTCAGTCCCAGCTTCGAGACGTACTCGCCGAAGCCGTTCGCCACGCACTGCGGCGCGAACGCCGCCGGGACCCGGGCGAGGTCTTCGCCGTAGGAAGCGAGCGAGCAGAACCAGCCGAGCGCCGGCAGGCGCGCGCGCGCGAAGCCCTCGAAAGCCGGGTCCGAAAGCGCGGCGCTCAGCTCGCGCGCGCGGTCGGCGCGGAAATTCATGAACACCGCGGCATCGCCGTCGTTCATGCGCGGCGGCGTCCCGCCCGGGGCGGCGATCGCGGTGGGCTTCACGAATTCGTCGGTCTCGCCGCGCGCATAGGCGGCCGCCAGCGCCGCCGCGGCGCTCGCCGCCGAAAACGCCGCCTCGCCGTCGGTCACCAGGCGGTAGGCCGGCTCGACGCGCTCCCAGCGCCGGTCGCGATCCATGGCGTAGTAGCGGCCGCAGACCGACGCGATCGACGCGCCCGGCGAGCGCGCGCAAACTTCCTCGAGCACGGCGAGCGAGGCTGCTGCGCTCTTCGGCGGGGTGTCGCGGCCGTCGAGAAAAGCGTGCACCCGGATCGCGCGGGCGCCGCCGCGCGCGGCCATCTCGATCATGGCGTGGATCTGCCGCTCGTGGCTGTGCACGCCGCCGGGGGAGACGAGACCGAGCACGTGCAGCGCGCGGCCGGGCCCGCGCGCGGTTTCGACCGCGCGCGCGAGCACGGGGTTCGCCGCGAATTCACCGCTCGCGATCGCGTTCTCGATGCGCGTCAGGTCCTGGTAGACGATGCGCCCCGCGCCGATGTTCATGTGGCCCACTTCGGAGTTGCCCATCTGGCTCGGCGGCAGGCCCACCCACTTCTCGGAGGCGTCGATCGTGGTGTGCGGGCAGCTCGCCATCAGGGAATCCCAGTACGGCTTGCGCGCCTGGCAGATGGCGTTGAACTCGCATTCCTCGCGGTGTCCGAAACCGTCGAGTATGATCAGCAGGACCGGGGTCACGTTCATGGAGTACCCGAAGGATACGGGATGTCGTTTCGGGCAGGCGGGATTCTAGAACCTATTTCGGCGCCTCGCATCCGCTCCGTCCCGCCCGCAGCGCGGCGCGTGTGTCCTTCGCAGGCGATTGGCGCGTCGCCCCCGCGAGCGATCGCGCGTGCTTCGTCCGGGGCATGAGCGCGGAACGCATCCCGCGCGGCGCGGCACGCGCAAGCCTCATGCTGGCGGGCCTGGCGTGGAGCCTGCCGTTTCTGCAGCCGCATCACGGCTACCCCATCGCGGCGTTCTGGAGCGAGTGGCTCGCGCTGGCGCTGGGGCTCGCCGCGGCCCTCGTCCTGCTGCGGCGCGAGCCGTGGCGCGCCGGGCTGATTCCGGCCCCGGCGGCCGCCCCGCTCGTCCTCACGCTGCTGATCGGCATGCAGGCGGCGCTCGGAAGCGTGCCCTACGTCGAGCACGCGCTGGCGGCCGTGTTCTATCTTCTCTGGGCCGCCGCGCTCGTCGTGTTGGGCAGCGTGCTGCGGCGGGAATTCGGTCTCGCGCGGCTCGCCGAGTTCCTCGCCTGCGCGCTCCTCGTCGCGGGCCTCCTGGGCGTGCTCGCGGGGGTGTTCCAGCTCCATGGGCCGCCGGAGATCCTTTCGCCCGTGGTGACCGCGAGGTGGTCGCGCGCGATCTACGGCAATCTCGCGCAGCCGAATCACTACGCCGCATACACGGCGATGGCATGCGCGTCGGCCGTGTTCCTCCATGTCCGCGGGCGGGCGGGCGCCGCGCTCACGGCGGTCTCGCTCGCGCTCCTCGCGTTCGCGCTCGCCGTGGCCGGGTCGCGCAGCTCCTGGCTGTACCTCGGCGCGTTCGCCGCGCTCGGCCTCGCCTGGCGCCGCGCGCGCGGCGACGCGCAGGGCGCGCGACTCGCGGCATGGGCGGTGTCGCTCCTGCCGCTCTTCGCGCTGGCGCAATGGGTGGCGGGACTCCCGCTCCTGCAACCGGAGCTGCAAGCCCTTACCCCGGCCCAGCGCCTGTTCGAGACGGCGGGCGGCATCCAGGCGCGGTTGCAGCTGGCGGGCGAAGCCTGGCGCACGTTCCTCACGGCGCCCGTGGCGGGGGCCGGGTGGGGCCAGTTCTCGTGGCACCATTTTCTCCACATCGGGGATAACGGCCCGGGCGCGGCCCCGGGCACCTGCGCTCACGCGCACAATATCGTGCTGCACCTCGCCGCCGAGACCGGGCTCGCCGGCGTGCTGCTGCTCGCCGGGGCCGTCCTGCTGCTCGTCGCGGACCTGTGGCGCCTCGCCCGAGATCCCGAGTGCTGGTGGCTCGCCGCGATCCTCGCGGTGCTGGGCGTGCACAGCCTGCTCGAGTACCCGCTCTGGTACGCCTACTTCCTGGGCATTGCCGCGATGCTCGCCGGAGCCGGCGCGCAGCGGATGGTCGCGTTGCGGCGCGCCGGCCTCGCACGCGTCGTCGTCGCGCTCTTCGCCGCGTCCGGCGTGCTCAATCTCGCGGCCGTGGCGGGCCCGTACCGCGAGTTCGAGCGCCTGATGGCGGACGCGGCGGGCGGCGCGCGGCCCCTCGCCGACAACGAGCTCGCGGCGGCGCTCGAGCGCGCGCGGCGCGAACCGTTGCTCGCGCCGTATGCGGATCTCGTGGCGGCGCACGCGATCGACGTATCGCACGAGCGCCTGCCCGAAAAGCTCGCGCTCAACACGCGCGCGCTGCATTTTGCGCCGCTCGCGTGGATCGCGTACCAGCAGGCGATGCTGCTCGCCCTCGCCGGGGATTCAGCCGCGGCGAACCGCCAGTTCACGCGGGCGGCGCGCGCCTATCCGGGCGAGCTTGACGAGGCGCGGGCACGGCTTGCCCGGCACGCGCACGAGTATCCTGCGCACTTCACCCCTCTGCTAGAATTGGCCGCGGCGCGAGGAGACGGGCAGCGCGGGCAATCCGGGAATGACGCGCGCCGCCGGTGAGCCCCCCGCGCACTCCCGCGCGCCGCCCGCGACAGCCTGCCGTCCATGGAACAGTTCCTCATTTTCCTGCAGAAGAGCCCGTTCAACATGCTGTTGTTCGGGCTGGCACTTGCGTCCGGGGCGATGCTGCTGTGGCCCCTCGTCAGCCGGGCCGCGCGCCCGGGAGCGGCGGTCGGCACGCACGAGGCGGTGCAGCTCATCAACCGGCGCGACGCCGTGGTACTCGACGTGCGCGACGCCGGCGAGTACGCGGCGGGACACATCGCCAACGCCCGGCACGTCACGGAATCCCAACTCGGCGAGCGGCTGAAGGAGCTGGAGCGCTACAAATCCCGGCCGATCATCGTGTCCTGCCGCACCGGCGCTCGCGCGCCGGGCGTCACCGCCGTGCTGCGCAAGAGCGGGTTCGCGGAAGCGGTCGCGCTGCGAGGCGGCGTCGCCGCCTGGCAGCAGGCGGGGCTGCCGCTCGAGAAATGACGGGAAGCGCGTGTCGATGTCGAGAGTCCTGATGTACTGCACCGCCGTCTGCCCCTATTGCCGGATGGCCGAGCGCCTTCTCGCGCAGAAGGGGGTGACCGACATCGAGAAGGTGCGCGTCGACCTCGATCCTGGCGAGCGCGCGCGGATGCAGGAGAAAACGGGCCGGCGCACGGTGCCGCAGATCTACGTCGGCGCCACGCACGTCGGGGGCTACGACGAGCTCGCCGCGCTGGATGCGGCGGGGGGGCTCGAGCCGCTGCTGCGCGGGCAATGAGCGCCGGCGCGGACCGCGGGGCGCCGGGCCGCGCCGCAATTCAACCTGGGAAATCACCATGAGCGAGCAAGCGCAGCCGGCATTCTCGATCGAGAAGATCTATCTCAAGGACCTGTCGCTGGAGATTCCGGGCGCCCCGCAGGTGTTCTCGGAACGCGAGGCGCCCAAGATCGACGTCAACATCCACAACACGGCGAAGAACGTCGCCGCGGGGGTCTACGAGGTCGTGCTGACCGCGACGATCACCGCCAAGCACGGCGAGCGCACGGCCTTCCTCGTGGAAGCGGCGCAGGCGGGGATCTTCCAGATCCGCAACATCCCCGACGAGCACATGGACCCGGTGCTCGCGATCACCTGCCCCAACATGCTCTATCCGTACGTGCGCGAGGTGGTGTCGAGCGTGATCGCCCGGGCGGGCTTCCCGCCGTTCATGCTGAATCACCTGAGCTTCGAGGCGCTCTACCAGCAGCACCTGCAGCAGCGGGAGCAGCAGAAGCAGCAGGCTGGCGACGGGGCGGCACCGGTATCGCATTGAGCCGCGCCATGCGTCGCGCCCGCGCCCGCTGCGCCGCCGCCGCGCTTCTCTGCGCGTGGACGGGAACCGCCGCCGTGGCGGCGTTCGAGTTCCGCTCCGTGGGCGAAGCGGCGGCGGTGCTGTACGACGCACCGTCCGCGAAGTCGAAGAAGCTCTACGTCGTGAGTCGCGGCTACCCGCTCGAGGTCGTGGTCGTGGTCGAGGGCTGGACCAAGGTGCGCGACGCGAGCGGCGAGCTCACCTGGATCGAGACGCGTAAGCTCGCTGGCGCCCGCACGGTACTCGTCCGGGTGCCGCTCGCGCAGGTGCGCGAGCGTGCCGACGACGCCGCGCCCGTCGCGTTCGAGGCGCGCCAGAACGTGGTGCTCGAGCTGGTGGAGGTCGCGGGGCCGTGGCTGCACGTGCGTCATCGCGACGGGCAGGCGGGCTACATCCGCGCGGCGCAGGTGTGGGGCGCCTGAAGGCACGGTGAAAATCGCCGTCCTCGGCGCAGGCGCCTGGGGCACCGCGATCGCGATCCGGCTGGCGGGCCAGCACGCGGTGACGCTGTGGGCGCGCTCCGCCGGGCTCGTCGCCGCGCTGCGCGCAGAACGGTCCAATCGCCGCTACCTGCCGGGATTCGGGTTGCCGCCGTCGCTCGGGGTCGAAGCCGGCCTCGGGGTCGCACTCGAGGCAGCGGACCTCGCGCTGGTGGCGGTCACCACGAGCGGCCTGAGGCAGGTGCTGCGCGGGTTCCGGGGGACGGGCTCGCGGGCCGCGGTCGTGTGGCTTTGCAAGGGCTTCGAGGCCGGGAGCGCAACACTGCCGCACGCGGTGTGCGCGGAGGAACTCGCGCCGGGCGCGATTTCCGCCGCGCTGTCGGGGCCCACCTTCGCGCAGGAGGTCGCGCGCGGCCTGCCGACGGCGGTCGCGCTGGCGGCGGCGGGGGCCGGAACGGCGAGCGCGCTGGCGCGGGAGCTGCACGGCCCCGCGCTCCGCGTGTATGCGACCGACGATCTCGTCGGCGTCGAGGTGGGGGGTGCCGTGAAGAACGTGATGGCCATCGCCGCGGGAGTGTGCGACGGCCTCCAACTCGGCGCCAACGCGCGCGCGGCGTTGATCACGCGCGGCCTGGCGGAGATCACCCGGCTCGGCGCCGTGCTCGGCGGCAGGCCGGAGACCTTCATGGGGCTCGCCGGCCTCGGCGATCTCGTCCTCACCTGTAGCTCGGATCTTTCCCGCAACCGCCGGGTGGGCCTCGCGCTCGCGCGGGGTGAACGGCTGGACGCTGCGCTGGCGGCCCTGGGCCATGCCGCGGAGGGTGTCGGTAGCGCGCGCGAGGTGGCCCGGCTTGCAACGGCGCACGGGGTGGACATGCCGATCACTCAAGCGGTGTGCCGCGTGCTCGACGATCCCGGCAAGGCGCGAGCGGCGGTTCACGATCTCCTGTCGCGCGAGCCGAAGAGTGAGTATTAACTAACTTCACGCGGATTGCGGCTGGCGCCGGTAAAGCCAAGCTGGCGCCACGCCTCGTAGACGACCAGCGCCACGGCGTTCGCCAGATTGAGGCTGCGGCTCTCCGCGACCATGGGGATTCGAATGCGGGCGTCCGCTTCGAACCCGGAAAGCACGGTTGCCGGGAGGCCTCGAGTTTCTGATCCGAACACAAAGGCGTCGCCGGCGCGATAAGCGGCTTTGGTGTAGCCGCGCGTTCCCTGCGTCGTTACCGCGAATAGTCTCCGACCCTCGAGCGCGGTGCGGCATTCCCGCCAGGTCGCGTGCGAGGCGATCGCAACGAGGTCGTGGTAATCCAGGCCGGCACGGTGCAACTCCTTGTTACGCAACAAAAAGCCAATGGGACGCACGAGATGCAGGCGGCACCCTGCGTTCGCACACAGGCGGATGATATTGCCGCAATTGGGCGGAATCTCGGGTTGATGAAGTACGACGTGAAACAAGGCCGGTTTCGGTTGCGCGGAGAAGCGGAAACAGGTTATCGTTACGGATCAATGATATGTATACGATAACTCGAAACAACTGTAATTCAAGCGCAGGGGCTCATGGGCCGGCCTGAGAAAATCCGCCTGGGCGAGATACTAGTGCAGCAGCGGCTGCTCGCGGAAGAGCAGCTCAAGACCGCGCTCGACGAGGGCAGGAAAAACGGCCGCCGCCTTGGCCGGGTCGTGATCGAAAAGGGCTACGTAACGGAGGAGCAGATTTCCGAAGCGCTCGCGCGGCAGTTGAACGTCCCCTACATCAACCTCAAGCATTACAACACGCGCCGCGAAGTGACGCTCAAGCTCCCGGAGACGCAGGCGCGCCGGTTCCGCGCGCTCGTGCTGGAGGACACGGGGCTCGCCTACAAGGTGGGCATGGCCGACCCCACCGACCTCATGGCCTACGACGAGCTCGTGCGCATACTCCGCCGCGACATCGACCTCGCGGTGGTGACCGAATCGGAGCTCTTGCGCACGATCGATCGGGTCTACCGGCGCACCGAGCAGATCAGCGGGCTCGCGCAGGAACTCGAGGCGGAAGTGGGCGAGAGCGCGGTCGACTTCGGCGCGCTCGCGCTGACGCCGGGGCTGGAGGAGGCGCCGGTCGTCAGGCTCCTGCAGACCGTGTTCGAGGACGCGGTGCAGGCGCGCGCCTCCGACATCCACGTCGAGCCGCAGGAGCGGCGCCTGCAGATCCGCTTCCGGATCGACGGCGTGCTGCACCCGCAGGCCGAGTCCGACGCGAAGATCGCGACCGCCGTCGTGCTGCGGTTGAAGCTCATGTCCGGCCTCGATATCTCCGAGAAGCGCCTGCCGCAGGACGGCCGCTTCAACGTGCGCGTGCGCAATGTCCAGGTCGACGTGCGCATCTCGACGATGCCCACGCAGTACGGCGAGTCCGTCGTGATGCGGCTCCTCAATCAGGCGACCGGCATCCTCGGCCTCGCGAACCTCGGCATGTCGAGCGCGATGCTCGCGAAGCTGCGCGAGGTGATCCACCGCCCGAGCGGCATGGTGCTCGTGACCGGTCCGACCGGCAGCGGCAAGACGACGACGCTCTACGCCGCGCTCTCCGAGTTGAACACCACCGAGCGCAAGATCATCACCGTCGAGGATCCGGTCGAGTACCGCCTCCCCGGCATCAACCAGGTGCAGGTGAACGAGAAGATCGAGCTCGATTTCGCCCGGGTGCTGCGCTCGGCACTGCGCCAGGACCCGGATGTCATCCTGGTGGGCGAGATGCGCGACCGCGAGACCGTCGAGACCGGACTGCGCGCCGCGCTCACCGGGCACCTCGTGTTCTCCACGCTGCACACGAACGACGCGGTGGGAACCGCCGTGCGGCTCTTCGACATGGGCGCCGCGCGCTACATGGTCGCGCTCTCGCTGCAGCTCGTGATCGCCCAGCGCCTCGTGCGAGTGGTGTGCGAGAGCTGCGCGCAGCCGCACGAGCCGCCGCCGCACGAGTACGAGTGGCTGCGCACCGAGCTGCGCGAGGACGCGCGCGAGAACCGCTACGTGCGCGGCAAGGGCTGCTCGCACTGCAACGGCACCGGCTACCAGGGCCGAACGGGCGTCTACGAGATGATGGAGATGACGAACGCGCTCGTGGAAGCCGCGAATTCCGACGACATCCAGAAGTTCGTGAGAGCGGCGCGCGCGCAGATGGCGGGCAACACGCTGCGCCGGCACGCCGTCGATCTCGCCGCGGCCGGCAGGACCACGCCGGAAGAGGGCATGCGGGTGAGTCACCAGATCGACGAATGACGATGCCGCTCTTCGCCTACAGGGGGCGCGACGGGCGCGGGCAGCCGGTCGAAGGCGTGCTCGAGGGCGCCGACAGCGGGACGATTGCCGGGAGGCTCTTCGGCACCGGTATCACGCCGCTCGAAATCAGGCCCGCGGCGGCGATGCCCGCCGGCGCGGGTCTTTTCGGGCGTTTCGCCGCGCGCGAGGTGAGGCACGACGAAGTGCTTCTTTTCTGCCGCCAGATGCACACCCTGCTCAAGGCGGGCGTGCCCATCATGGGCGCGTTGAAGGGGCTGCAGGAATCCTCCGACCACCCGGCCTTCCGGCACGTCGTCCAGGAGGTGCGCGAGAGCCTCGACAGCGGGCGCGAGCTCTCCGCTTCCCTCGCCCGGCACCCGCGCGTGTTCTCGCCGTTCTTCACGAGCATGGTGCGCGTCGGCGAGCAGACGGGCACGCTGGAGGAGGTGTTCCTGCGCCTCTTCGAGCAGATGGACTTCGAGAAGTACATGCGCGAGCAGGTGAAGGCCGCGATCCGCTACCCGCTCTTCGTCATCGCGGCGATGGCGGTGGCGATCGTCATCATCAATATCTTCGTGATCCCGGCGTTCGCGAAGATCTACCAGGGATTCAAGACCGAGCTCCCGGCGGTCACCCGGGGGTTGATCGGCTTCTCCAACTTCATGCTGGATTACTGGCCCGTCATGCTGGGCGCGCTCATCGCGTGCGTGTTCGCGTTCCGCGGCTGGGTGCGCACCGGGCGCGGCCGGCTCGCCTGGGACCGCGCGAAGCTCGGCATCCCGATCGCCGGCAGCATCGTGCTCAAGGCGACTCTCGCCCGGTTCGCGCGGAGCTTCTCGCTCGCGGTGAGGAGCGGCGTGCCGGCGGTGCAGGCGCTCGCGATGGTCGCGCACACGGTGGACAACGAGCACATCGCGCGGCGCATCGACGGCATGCGCGAGGGCGTGGAGCGCGGGGAGAGCATACTGCGCAGCGCGGGGGCCGCGGGCGTCTTCACGCCGATCGTGCTGCAGATGGTGGCGGTGGGCGAGGAATCCGGCGCGCTCGACGAGATGCTGGGCGAGGTCGCCGACATGTACCAGCGCGACGTGGAGTACGACCTGAAGTCGCTCTCCTCGCAGATCGAGCCGATCCTGATCGTCGCGCTGGGCGTGCTCGTGCTGCTGCTCGCGCTCGGCGTGTTCCTGCCGCTCTGGGACCTCGGCTCCGTCGCGATGGGGAAGAAGGGATGATCGCCGCCGGGGCGCGCGGGCGCGGCTTCTCGCTGTTCGAACTGGCGGTAGCGATCGCGATAATCGCCGCCGCCGCGACCGTGCTGCTCGAGCGGCTGCGCTTCTACCAGGAGTACGCCGAGAGAGTGGCGATGGACGCGACCGTGAGACTTGTCAAGACCGGCCTGCAGATCCGGCTCGCCGAGTTGATCGTCACGAACCGGCAGGCCGAGGCGGTCGAGCTCGAATCCGAGGACCCGACGCGCTGGCTCGACACGCGGCCGGCGAACTACGCGGGCGAATACCGGCGCCCGCCGCGCCCGGGCGCGTGGTATTTCGACGCGCCGCGACGGCAGCTCGTGTACGCGGTGAGCTCCGGGGACCGGCTCGAGCTGCCGGACGGCGCCGGCCCCAGGGAACTCCGTTTTCAGGCGCGACTGCTGCGCGATGCGGTCAGAACGGGCGGGACGACCGTGCTGAGCGTGACGGGCGTGACGGTCGTGCCGGTGACGCCGTATCGCTGGTCGCAGTACGCTCCAGTCACTACTTCGGCATGACGAACGCGGGAGAGGCCATGATCACATCACGCAGGGAAAGTCACCGGGGGTTCACGCTGATCGAGCTGATCGTCGTGATCATCATTCTGAGCGTGCTCGCCGCCACCGCGCTGCCGCGCTTCGCCAACCTGCAGACGCAGGCGCGCATCGCCAAGCTCAACGCGGCGATGGGGGCGATGAAGGGGGCCTCGGCGCTCGCCCACGCGGCCTGCCTCGCGGCGATTCCGCAGTGCACCGCCATCCCGGGCTCGGGCACCCAGCTCATGGAAGGGGTCAACGTGACGATGATCAATACCTATCCCACGGCGGACGCGTCGGGCATCGTCACGGCGGCAGGGCTCAATGTTGGACCGAATTCTGCCGATGGATACGACGTGGCGGGCGGCGGTGGCGCGGCGGGTGACGTGATCAAGGTCATGGTGCTGGGCAATGAGCCGAACAACTGTTTTTTCACCTACACCGCGCCGGGACCGGGACAGGCGCCGGTATTCGGCAACCTGACGCCCCCCTCCGCAGCGGGTTCGACCACGGGTTGTTGAGGGTTCTAGAGCGATAATTTGCTTTACATCAAACGCTTAAATGTTAATATTAACGTTCCTTATCAAGGAGAGCGCCTATGAAGCTTAGGCAGCATGGCTTTACCCTCGTCGAGCTGATCGTCGTCATCGTGATCCTCGGCATCCTTGCGGCGACGGCCCTGCCGCGATTCATCAACGTGACCGACCAGGCCCGCGTCGCGGCGACGCAAGGTCTCGCGGGCGGACTGCGCTCGGCCGTTGCCCTCGTCCAGGCGGCGTGGCAGGCACAGGGTGGTACCGGAACCAGCGCCACCATGGCGGGCGGCGTCGTGGTCACGGTCAATGCCTCGGGTTTCCCGGTCAACACGGCGACCGGCATCATCCTGGCGATGCAATGCGAGTCCGGCGTCGCATGCCAGGGCAATACGGTTGCGCTCGCGGTACCGACCAGTACCTGGACGCCGCCCAACCCCGGCACCTGCAACGTGACCTATAACGACACCACGGGAGTGGTGACGCCGGTCAACGTGGGGACGAACTGCCAGTAAGCCCCGGGGATAGTCCACCTGCGGAAGCGGTGGACGCGAGGAGCAGGGGTGAGGCGGCTTGCGCGTTTCACCCTTTTCCTTTTGGCTGCGGCGAGGTGAGCGTGCGCGAGGTTTCCGAGGCCCCGGGCGGGCGCGCCCGCGGCCGCGGGTTCACCATGACCGAACTCGTCGTGGTGATTGCCCTCGTGGGCCTCATCGCGGCGATCATCGGGCCGCGCTTCGTCGGCCGCGACACGTTCGCTTCCCGGGCCTTCTTCGACGAGGCGACCCAGATCGTCCGTTACGCGCAGAAAATCTCGGTGGCTTGGCGCCGGCCGGTGTTCGTCTGCGTCACGCCGGCCGCGATTTCCGCGGGCCTTGCGGCGGGCTGCCCCGCGCCGCTCATCCATCCGGGGACCGGCGCGCCACTCGCGGTGTCGGCGCCGGGAGGGGTCACGCTCGCCGGGGCGAGCTTCAGCTTCACCGCGCCCACGCCCACCCAGGCGGGTGGCCAGCCGAGCACCGGCGCGCAGGTCGTGATCACGCTGAACAGCACCATCGCCGGGGACCCGGCGCGGGCGATCGTGATCGAGCGGGAGACGGGCTATGTCCACTGAGGGGCGGGTCTGTCCCGTACCGGCGACGCGGCGAGCGTGATGAGCGTCGTTCACCGCCGCCGCTTGAGGCGCGAGGCGCGGCTCGCGCCGGGCGCGTCGCTCGTCGAACTGATCGTGTTCATCGTGATCGTCGGGATAGCGACGGCGGGCGTTCTCGCGGCGCTCAACGTCTCCACGCGAGCGAGCGCCGATCCTCTGCCGCAGAAGCAGGCGCTGGCGATCGCCGAGGCGCTCCTGGAGGAGGTGCAGTTGCGCCCGTTCACCTACTGCGATCCCGATGACGCCAACGCCGCCCGCGCGACGACCGCGCGGCTCGACGCCTCGGTGACCCCGCCGCAGGTCGGCTGCGCGGCGACGATCGAGGTCATGGGCCCCGAGGGCGAGACGCGCGCGGGCGTGACACCTTTCGACAACGTGAACGACTACGCCGGCGGTTTTTCGCTCGCCGGCATTTCCGACCTCACGGGCGCCGCGATCGCGGATCTCGCCGGCTACAACGCGACCGTCACCGTCGTGCCCCAGGCGCTCGCCGGCATCGCCGGCACCGACGCGAACGGCGCGCCGCTCTCCCTTCTCATCACGGTCACCGTCACCGGGCCCGCGGGGTCGACCGCGCGGCTCGATGGCTACCGCGTGCGCTATGCCCCGAACGCCCTGTAGCGCGCGCCCGGAGCGCCTCCCGGCGCTCGCCTCGCAACGGCCCGCGCCCCCCCGCGCCTTGCCGGCGCGGGGTTTCTCGCTCGTCGAGCTGATCGTGGTGATCGCCGTGACCGGCGTCGTCGCCGCCGCGGTCGCCATATTCATAAGGCGCCCGGTCGAAGGCTACCTCGACGCGGCACGGCGCGCCGAGCTCTCCGACATCGCCGACACGGCGCTGCGCCGGATGACGCGCGACCTGCGCGCCGCGCTGCCGAACAGCATACGCATCACGGCGAGCGGCACCAGCATCTACCTCGAATACCTGCAGGTAAGCGGCGGCGGGCGCTACCGTGCCGAGCCCGATGGCGTGGGCGCGGGCGATCCGCTCGACTTCAGCGCGGCCGACGGCGCCTTCGACGTGATCGGCACCCTCCCGGCGTTCGCCGGTGGCGAGTCGATCGTGGTCTACAACGCCACGGCGTCCGGCGCCACCGCCAACGCCTACGCCGGCGACAATCGCGCCGCCGTCTCGGGCACTTCCGCGAGCGGCATCAACCTCTCCGCGCCGAAGCTCTTTCCCTTCGCTTCGCCGGGGCGCCGCTTCCAGGTCGTCCAGTACGCGGTCACCTACCGCTGCGACACGGCCACCGGGGAACTGCGCCGCTACTGGGATTACGGCATCGCCAGCCCGCAGCCGGCGCCGCCCGCGACGCCCAACAACGCGCTGCTCGCGCGTCACGTGAACGCCTGCTCCTTCAGTTACAGCCCGGCCACCCAGCAACTCGGCGTGGTGGCGCTCAACCTGCAGGTCTCGCGCGGCGGCGAGACCGTGAGGCTCTTCCAGCAGGTGCATGTCAGCAATGTGCCCTGATTCGCAGCGCCCGCGCGGCGCGTCCGGCTTCAGCATCGTCACCGCGGTCTTCCTGCTGGTGGTGCTGGCGCTGCTCGGCGCATTCATCGTGTCGGTGACCGGCTTGCAGCAGTCGGGGCACCAGCTCGACATCCTGGGCGCGCGCGCGTACCAGTCCTCCCGGGCGGGCATCGACTGGATGGCCTACCGCGTGCTTGATCCGGAGAACGCGCTCGGTTCCGCGCTCGCGCCCTGCCCGGCGCTCGCCGCGCCGCCCAACCTCGCGGGGGGGCTCGCGGGTTCGCTTGCGGCCTTCACGGTGACGCTCACCTGCACCCGCACGACGACGACCGAGGGCGCCCGCAACGTCGCGGTGTACGAGGTGACGGCCACCGCCTGCAACCAGCCGGACGCGGGAACCGGGGCCTGCCCCAACGCGGCGCCTGGCGCGGGCTACGTCGATCGGCAGCTGCGCGCGATCTTCTCCAAGTGCAAGGACCCGGCGGGCGCTGCGCCGCGGTTCGCGTGCGGCTGACGTGCGCGCGCTCGCCCGCCCACTCCGGCAGCATGCGCGGATTCCGCTCCGAGTACACGTGAGAGGATTGACGTGCGGCGTGAATCGCACAATGGCCTGCTCGAGCTCGCGATGAAGACGTGCACGGGCGCGCGCCGCTACGGCATCGCATGGGTCGCGGGGCTGTTGACATTGGCGTGCGCGGCGAGCGTGTTCGGGGACTTGCGCACGGCTCCGGCCTGGTACGACCAGAACGCGATCGGCACCGTCCCGGACTGGCACTACCGCGTGCCGGTGACGATACCGCCGGGCACGCCGGTCAACTCCACGATACGGGTGGACGTGGACTTCAACGCGCTCCTCGCGCAGCTCGGCGTTTCGGGCACGTTCGATGTCAACTCCCCGCGGGTGGTGAGAAGCACCGGGGCCCTCGCGACCAACCAGGAGTTCACCGACGCGGTGTATGCCGGCGCGACCGACGGGCTGAACAACGGGCGCGGCGAAGTGCGCTTCATCCTGCAGGATGCGGGGCCGGTCACCTACCAGCTCTACTTCGACATCACCCAGAACGCCGCCAAGCCCGCGAACCCGCAGACCCCGATCAACGGCGGCTTCGAGTTCGGCGGCGCGGGCACCGAGGACCCGCCGGGGTGGGGCGGCGCGACCAAGGCGCACGCGAATTTCGACGCCCAGATCCGCCCGGGCGAGAGCCCGACGATCACCACCAACGCCGCGGGCGGCGCGGGCAGCGTCGCCCTGCCCTCGGCGACGCGGGTGACCGACGGCACGCCGTTCGTCGGTAATTTTTCCTACATGCTGGGCGCTCGCACGAACAACGAGCCGAGCAACTCGAACCCCTCGGTCACGCTCAACCGCACGATCGTTGTTCCCGCTTCGTGCGCATCCGGGTTCCGGCTGCGCTACCGCGTGGAGGGCTGGGACTCCTCGGCGAACGGCGCCGGGGTCACGACCTTCGATTTCCTGCGCATCCGTTTGATCGGCGGCGCGACCACCGAGCTCGTCGGGCCGCCGGCGGGCACCTACACGAGCCTTCCCTTCAGCCCGAACATCGGATTGCAGGCGGCGACCAACGCGCTCTCCGGCTACCGCCAGTATAACGGCTGGGACACCTCCACCAACGGCGTGCACCGCTCCGGCATGACGACCGCGCCGCTCTCGCAGCCGTGGTGGCTCGTCACCAATTCGCTCGCCTCCTACCTCGGGCAGACGATCACGCTGCGCATCACCTCCAGCAACCAGACGCTCTACAAGAGCTGGTTTCACATCGACGACGTGGAGTGGTGCGTGGTGGCGGCTGCGCTCGGCACGCCGGTCGCGTTCGGCGCGAACATCACCGCGCCGCTCACGGGCGCGAGCTTCACCGCCGGGCAGACCCTCGCGGTGACGGCGCAGGTCGATGCGATCGCCACCGGCGCGGGCAATCCCGTGGTGGCGTATCTCTACAACCCTTCCGGCACCCTCGTCGCCGGGCCGGTCAACCTCGCCGCTGCGGGCGGCGGGGTCTACACCAACGCCGCGGTCTACACCTTCGCCGGGGGCGATGCGGGCGGCATCTGGACCGTGCGCGTCTACGCGCGGGACGCATCGACGAGCACCGTCGGCGCGACGAACGGGCTCGTCCGCATCGCCGGTCAGCCGGCAACGCCGGAATCACAGGCGAACTTCCACAACGTCGACGAGGTGACGATCGCCTTTTCTCCGCCGCCCTCGAACCCCGGCGGCTTCAATGCCTACGATACGACGACCGCCCCCGGCGCCATCACGGGCTTCATCCGCACCAAGGTCGCCGGCGCGGCGTTCAACCTCGACGTGATCGCGCTCGACCCCCCGAAGACCGGGATCCTCGGCACGTTCACCGGGTCGGTGCGCGTCGAGCTGGTCGACGCTTCGAGCGGCGGCGCGCCCGACGCGAACGGCTGCGTGCCGGGATGGCCCGTCGTGTACACGGTTCTCCCGAACCCGGGCTTCGGCGCGGGCGATGCCGGCCGCCGGAGCGTGAGCTTCACCGTTCCCGACTCGTACCGCAACCTGCGCGTGCGCGTGGTCTACCCGAGCGGGGATACCTATGCCGCCGCCACGGCGAAGGGCTGCTCCAACGACAACTTCGCGATCCGCCCCGCCGGCTTCGGCGTAACCGTAACGGACTCGGACTGGGCCACGGCGGGCGCCGGCCGCACCCTCGACAACGCCGCGGCCACGGGCGGCGTCGTGCACAAGGCGGGGCATCCGTTCACGATCACGGTCACCCCGTCGCCCGGCAGCGCGACGAGCTACGACGGCAGCCCGGCGGTGGGCACGCTCTCTTGTACCCTGCCCGGCGGCTGCGTCAACGGCACGCTCGTCACGGGCGCTTACACCGGCGCGGGCGCGCGCGTGGCGAGCGGGGCGACCTACAGCGAGGCGGGCGCGTTCAACCTGACGCTCGTCGACCAGGACTACGCCGCGGTGGACGCGGGCGACGGCACCCCGGCGGACTGCTCCGCGAACGGCCGCTACGTCTGCCAGTCGCCCGCGCCGCTCGCGGTGGGCCGTTTCGTGCCCGATCGCTTCGAGTTCGCCGGTCCATCGGCGCCGGTGCTGCGAACGTTCAACACGACGGCGTGTGCGCCGCGCTCCTTCACCTACATCGGGCAGCCGTTCTGGTACGGGACGCTGCCCTCGGCGACGCTTTCGGCGGTGAACGTGGCGGGCACGATCACGCAGAACTACCCGGTCTCTTCGTCCCGGCCGGCGATCACCGAGGGTTACGCCGACGCGACCGCGCCGGCAACGGCCCCGCTCAATTCCTCGGCCATCGGCACGGCGCTCCTCACCGCCGGAGCCGGCACGGGGACCTACTCCGCCTCGCTCGCCGCGGGCGCGCAGCTCTCCTACGACCGCCATCCCGTGACGCCGGTCGCGCCGTTCACGGCGGCCATCTCTCTTACGGTGAGCGCGACCGACGGCACCGAGAGCGCCGTCCCGGGCAACGGCACCATCACGAGCGCCGCGCCGCTCGTTTTCAATGGCGGCGGCGCCGGCATCGCTTTCGATTCCGGCGCGCAGCTCCGCTACGGCCGGTTGCAGGCGGGCTCCGCCCGCGGGTCGCCCCTTGCCCCGCTCACCCTGCCGTTCGAGACACAGTATTGGGACGGCACCGCCTTTGCGACGAACGCCGCGGACTACTGCACCGCGCTCGCGACGGCGAACATCGGGCTGGGGAACTTCGCGGGCAATCTCAATGCGGGCGAAACCACCCCCGCGTTCTCCGGCAGCTTCTCGGCGGGCAGGGCTGCGCTGACGCTCTCGGCACCCGGCGCCGGCAATGACGGCAGCGTGGATATAGTCGGAAACCTGGGTGTAACTATCGATTCCTGCACGACTTTTTCCCCTCCAGCGCCTGCTCCGGCCGGCGCCGGCCAGAGTTGGCTCCGCAGCCGCTGGTGCGGCCCGACCCAGAGCAAGGATCCCGCTGCCCGCGCCACCTTCGGGCTTTACCTCGGCAGCGAGGAGGTAATCTTTCTTCGCGAGAACTTTTAGATATTTTAGGCGCTTACGCAACAGCTCTTGATAATCGTCGAAGAAAAGTAAGCCAACAGATTGACATTATTGAAGTTTATGGTAGTTTCGCCTATGAATCAGCGACTTTCCACGGGGCATGAATCTGTTCGGCACCGGCAGGCGCAGACCGGGTTGGCTCTGCATCAACCTGCATCCGACGCGGGTCGATGTCTCGCACGTGCTCGCGCGCGGGCGGGCGCGGCCCGAAGTGCTGCTGTGCGATTCCTACCGCAAGGAGGGTGACGACCGCGCGACCCTCACGCGGTTGCGCCGCGAACTGCAACTCCACCGTTATCGCTGCACGACGCTGCTCCGCGCGGGGAGCTACCAAGTGCTGCAGGTCGAGGCCCCCAACGTGCCGGCGGCGGAGGCGCGGGACGCCGTGCGCTGGCGCATCAAGGACATGGTCGACTATCCGGTCGAAGCCGCTATGGTCGACGCGTTCTTGATCCCGGCGGACGGCGCGGCGCGCGCTCCGCAGATGTTCGCGGTGGCGGCGAAGAACGAAACGATCGCGGCGGCAGTGGCCGCGTTCAACGACGCGGACGTGCCGCTGGAGGTGATCGACATCCCGGAGCTCGCGCAGCGCAACGTCGCGCGGCTCTACGAAGCGGAAGGGCGCGCGCTGGCGCTGCTCGCGTTCGACGACACCGGGGGACTCCTCACCTTCACGAGCGGCGGCGAGCTCTACCAGCACCGCCGCATCGACGCCACGATCGGCAGCCTCGAGAACGCCAGCTCCGAGCAGCGGCACGCTCTCTACGACCGCGTCGTGCTGGAACTGCAGCGCTCGCTCGACAACTTCGACCGGCAGTTCAGCCAGATCCCGGTCGCGAAGCTCGTTCTCGCCCCCGTGCCCGGGGCGGAGGACATGAAGGATCACCTGGCGACCAATCTCGACCTGCCGGTCCTCTGGATGGAGCTCTCCGAGGTCATGGATTTTCCGCACATCCCGGAGCTCCGGGAGCCGGCGCGGCAGGCACGGTGCCTGCGCATGATCGGCGCCGCAATGCGCGATGAGGCTGGACAGGGCGGGGCCTGAAAGTGGCGGACGCCGCATGAGCGCCGGAGCATGAGCCAGAACATCAACCTCCTCGGCCCGGCGTTTCGCAAGCGGCGCCAGTCGCTCACGCTCAACACGCTCGCCGTGTGCATTGCCCTCGTCGTGGCGGCGCTCGCGGCGGTGTATGGCTACGTCTGGCACCAGAGCGGGAATCTCGCGGCGGAGCTTTCTTCGGCGCAAGCGCTCGCGAAAGCGCAGCGCCGCTACCTCGACAAGCTGCAGGCCGAGGCGGCGGCGAGCAGGCAGAACGTCGAGCTGGAGAAGGAAACCGCGCGCCTTGAGCTCGAGCTCAAGCAGGCGCGCGACTCGATGAACGCGCTGAAAGGCGGCGCGATCGGCACGGAGGCGGGTTTCGCCGAGTATCTGCGCGCCTTCTCCCGGCAATCGGTCGACGGCCTGTGGTTGACCGGGCTTGCGATCGGCGGCGGCGAGCTCGCGATTCGCGGCCGCACGCTCGCTCCCGATCTCATGCCGGGCTACATCCAGCGCCTGACGCGCGAGAAGGTGCTCGCCGGGGTGAGCTTCGACCACCTCGAGCTCGCGCAACCGCGCGCCGAGCCCGGCAAGGGCGCGGACAAGGAGGCGAGGGGTGACGCGGAGAAGCGCGCCGAGGCGCGCCCGCCGCGCTATCTCGAGTTCAACCTCGCCACCGCCTCGTCCGGTGCCGCGGAGAAGGCGCCATGATGGAGCGCTGGCGCAAGACGGCGGCCCGCTTCGATGCGCTGGCACGGCGCGAGCGCGTGCTCGTTTTCGCCGCCGCGATCGGGGGCGCGCTGCTCGTCTTCCAGGCGGCGGCGATCGATCCCCTGCTCGAGCGGCAGAAGCGCATGCGGCAGGAGCTCGCCGAGGCGCGCCAGAGCATCCGCACGGCCGATGGTCTGCTCAAGGTGAGGGAGTCGCGGGCCGATCCGGACGCGCTGCGGCGTTCCTACCGCGACGAGCTGCGCCGCCAGCTCTCGGGCATGGACGCCGAGATGCTGGCGCTCAAGAAGCGGCTGGTGCCGCCGGAGCGCATGGTGAGACTGCTCGAAGAAGTGCTCGCGCGAAGCCGCGGGATGCGGATGGTCGCGCTGCGGACGCTTCCGGTGCGCCGCTTCGACAGCCCCGGCGCGGCCCCCGCGGCGGCGGGCGGCAAGGCGGCGAAGCCCGCGCCGGCCGATCCCGAGCGCAGCATCTACCAGCACGGTGTCGAACTGACGGTGCAGGGCTCCTATGGCGACCTGCACGATTACCTCGCCCGGCTGGAGCGCTCGCCGCTCGGCATGTTCTGGGGCCGGTTGAGCATCGACGCTACGGCGTATCCCGCGCTCCGCGCGACGCTGACGGTTCACACGCTCAGCATGAGCAAGGCATGGCTCACCGTATGAAGACGGGACGGCGAAGCGCAGCCCAGGGAACGCGGGCGGCGCCGGGGACCTGCCCGGGCGCCGCACCGGCCATCCTTCGTCGTTCGTCCGTCATCCTGTGCGCGGCGCTCGGCCTGCCCGGCGCGGCATGGAGCCAGGCGATGGCCGACCCGACACGCCCGCCGCCCGGATACGCCGCGGGCGAGGCGGACACGGGGGCGGCCGCCGGCGGGCCGGTGCTGCAGTCGGTGATGATCTCGCCGTCGGGCTCGGCGGCGATCATCAGCGGCGAGATGGTGCGCATCGGGCAGAAGTTCGGCGACAGCGTCCTTGTGAAGGTGGCGGAGACCGAGGTCGTGCTGCGGGGCGCCGGGGGTTTGCAGGTCCTGAAACTGCATCCGGGCGTCGACAAGCGCCCGAGCGTGCCGCCGGCGCAGGCCGTCAAGCCGCGCCGCGGCAAGTCCGGCGAGGCGCGGGCGGGCCGCGCCGCGCCGCGCCAGGGGGAGCGATGAGACGACGCACGGTGTGCATGCTGGTGGTGCTGGCTTTGGCGGCGGCCGGGTGCGCGGAACCGCCCTGGCGCCGCGACGAGACCTTCGAGCGCATCGGCGCGGTGCTCGATCGCGCCGCGCAGGAGCGCGCGAAGACGGCCGCGCCCGCGCCCGACGCGGTAAGCCAGGCGCTCCTGCCGCCGCTGGTGGTGGAACTGCCGCGCGCCGACGCGCGGCCGGTCGAGCAGCGCTTCGATCTCAACGTCAACAACGCGCCGGCGAACCAGGTGTTCCTGGCGATCGTCTCGGGCACCGGCTACAGCATGGTGGTGCACCCGGATGTGCGCGAGCCGATCTCGGTGAATCTCAAGAACGTCACCGTGTCGGAGGCGCTCGAGACGCTGCGCGAGCTCTACGGTTACGAGTACCGCGTGCAGGGCTCGCGCGTGACCGTGCAGCCGGTGACGATGCAGACGCGCGTGTTCAAGGTGAACTACATCCAGGCGCGCCGCACCGGCAGGAGCGACGTGCGCGTCGCCTCCGGCTCGATCACGGATGCGCCGACCGCCACCACCGGCGGCGTGCCGGGCGCGGGGGTCCCGGGGTCGGTGGGGGGCCCCCCGGTTTCCTCGACCGGCGCGCCGACGCAGACGCTCACCGAGAGCACGCGTGTCACGACCTCGTCCGAGAGCAACTTCTGGGGCGACATCGGCAAGTCGCTCGCCGCGATCGTCGGCACGAGCGGCGGGCGCAACGTCATCGTCAACCAGCAGTCCGGCGTCATCGTGGTGCGCGCGCTGCCGGCGGAGCTGCGCGGCGTGGAATCGTTCCTGCACGCGATGCAGATCGTCGTCGAGAGGCAGGTGGTGCTGGAGGCGAAGATCATCGAGGTGACGCTGTCGACCGGCTTCGGCGCGGGGATCAACTGGGCGGGCTTCCGCGACGGCAACACGCGCGCCGCCGGCGGCGTGGTGCGGCCGGGCTCGACGATACAGAACAGCGGGCCGCTCACCACGCCCACCGCGCGCAATCCGGACGGCTCGATCGCCGCCGATTCGCTGTTCGGCGCGGTGCTGGGCTCGACCTCCGCGCTCGCCGCCGGGGTGGGCACGCCGGGCGCGATCTTCGGTCTCGCGCTCCAGACGAGCAACTTCGCGGCGCTGCTCACGTTCCTCGAGACGCAGGGCGCCGTCAACGTGCTCTCCAGCCCGCGCGTGGCGACGCTCAACAACCAGAAGGCCGTGCTCAAGGTCGGCACCGACGACTTCTTCGTCACCAACGTCTCGACGACCTCGACGACGAGCGGCACCAGCACGACGATCGCCCCGACCATCACGGTGCAGCCCTTCTTCTCCGGCATCGCGCTCGACGTGACCCCGCAGATCGACGCCGACAACAACATCATCCTGCACGTCCATCCCCAGGTGAGCAACGTCGTGGAGAAGCGCAAGGTGGTCGACCTGGGGACGCTCGGCACCTTCACCCTGCCGCTCGCCTCCAGCAACATCAACGAGACCGACACCATCGTGCGCGTGCAGGACGGCAACATCGTCGCGATCGGCGGGCTGATGCGCGAGCAGACCGAGCACAACCGCTCGCAGGTGCCCGGCATCGGCGAGCAGCCCGGGCTGGGCGACCTCTTCCGCCAGCGCGCGCGGACATCCACGAAGAGCGAGCTCGTGATACTGCTGAAACCCACGATCGTCCAGAGCGATCGGGCCTGGCGGGAAGACATCGAGCGCACGCGCGAGCGCCTGCGGGCATTCGATCCGCCTCCGCCGCCGAAGCCGCAGCCGTGACCCGGGAGCCGGCACGCTGATGTATCGCGCCCACTTCGGCCTGCGCGAAATGCCGTTCGGGATCACGCCCGACACGAGCTTCGCGTACGCCTGCAACTGCCACCAGGAGGCGCTGAATACGCTTCTCGTGGCCGTGAAGAACGGCGAGGGTTTCATCAAGATCGTAGGCGAGGTGGGCACGGGCAAGACGCTGCTCTGCCGGCGCTTTCTCGCGACCCTCGATTCCTCGTGCGTGAGCGCCTACATTCCGAACCCCTATCTCGAACCGCGCACGCTGCTCTTCGCGCTGGCGGAGGAACTCGCGGTCGCGGTGCCGCGCGACGCGGACCAGCACCGGCTGCTGAAGAGCATCAACCTCGCGTTGCTCGACTACGCGCGGCAGGGGCGCACCGCCGTGTTGTGCCTCGACGAAGCGCAGGCGATGCCGATCGAGACGCTGGAGGCGCTGCGGCTGCTCACCAACTTCGAGACGGAGAAGAGAAAGCTGCTGCAGGTGGTGCTCTTCGGCCAGCCGGAACTCGACGAGAAGCTCGCGCGGGAATCGGTGCGGCAATTGCGCCAGCGCGTCACGTTCCAGTACCGGCTCGCGGCGCTCACCCGCGCCGAGGTCGATTCCTACCTCGCCCACCGGCTGCGGGTCGCGGGATACCGCGGCGCGCGCTTGTTCCCGCCGGATGCCGCGCGCGCGGTTCATCGCGCGACGGCGGGCGTGCCGCGTCTCGTCAACATCGTCGCGCACAAGGCCATGCTGCTCGCCTACGGCGAGGGGCTCCAGCAGGTCGCCGGCCGGCACGTGCGCGCCGCCGCGCTCGACACGCCCGCGGCGCGGGCGCTGCGGCCGTGGTGGTGGTTCGGGTTCGCCATGATGCTGGTCTCGATGGGCGGGATCGGCTGGATGTTGGTGCAGTGAGGCCGCGATGAGCGTCATCAACCAGGTGCTGCTCGAGCTGGAAAAGCGGCGCGCGTTGGGCGCCGAGCGCGGCGCGGTGCCCGATCACGTCCGGGCGCTTCCCGGCAACGGCGGCGCCGGCAGCGGCTGGCCGATCGCGGGCGCGGTGTTCGCCGCCGCGTCGCTCGTTGCGCTCGCCGGAGTCCTGCTTTCCGGCGCCGGGTGGCTCCGTGCGGGCGCGGGGGCGCCGACGCTGCAGCCGGGCCCGGACCCGGTCATCGAACGCGTCGTCACCGCGTCCGCCCCGGTCGTCGCCGGCATCGCGCCGCGAGAAGATGCCGGGGAGTCGCCGCGAGCCGCGCCGGTGCTGGCGGGGCGGCTCACGCTCGAGCTTGCGAGCGCGCCCGCGCCGGCAGCGAGCGTCGAGCCGGTGCGGCGCGAGGCTGCATCGCGCGATCCGATCCCGGCGGCGCGGGTGCTCGCGCGCGCGGAGAACGGCGAGCGGGCGGAACGGGTCGAGGTGCCGGCAGGCGCCGAGGCGCCGCGCGCCGCGGTGACGCGGGAGAAGGCGGCCACGGCACCGGCGAGATCGGCAGCGGGGCGGGCGCCCGCCGCCGAAAAAGCCGCGGACGCGCCGGAGGTCAACATCGAGAAGAAGCTGCGGCAGCCGACGCCGAGGGACCTCGCGGACGGCGAGTACCGCAGGGCGGCGGCGGCGCTCCATCAGGGGCGCTCGCAGGAAGCGCAGGAGGGTTTCCGCGCCGCGATCCAGCACAACCCCGCACACCACGGCGCCCGCCAGGCGCTCGCCGCGCTCCTCGTCGAGAGCCGGGCGCATGCCGAGGCGGAGCGCGTGCTGCAGGAGGGAGTCAGGCTCGCTCCCGAGCAGATCGGTTTCGCCATGACACTTGCCCGGCTGCAGGTTGATCGCGGCGATCCCGGCGGCGCCATCGCGACGCTGCAGGGCGGCGCCGCGCATGCCCAGGGCAGCCCGGACTACATCGCTTTCCTCGCCGCGCTGCTGCAGCGGCAGGGGCGTCACGAGGACGCGATCCCGCGGTTCCAGGCGGCGCTCCAGGCGAAGCCCGCGAACGGCGTGTGGTGGCTTGGGCTCGGCGTCTCGCTGCAGGCCCTGGGCCGGGCCGCCGACGCGCACGAAGCGTTCCGCCGCGCCCGCTCCTCGAGTAACCTCAGCCCGGAACTCGCGGCGTTCGCGGACCAGCGGTTGCGCCAGCTTCAATAGCCGTCAGTCGCCAGTTGTCACCCGCCGGATGCCGGCCGCCGGCGCTTGTCAATTCGCGCCGACGGCAGCCAACTGCCCGCAGGCGGCTTATCGCGGCAGCGTCCGCGCCGCCACCCAGCCCACCACTTCCGCCGCGCCCGCGCGGCGCAGCACCCGCGCGAGTTCGTTCAGCGTCGCGCCGGTGGTCATCACGTCGTCCACCACCGCGACGCGCATGCCGGCGAGGTCCGCGTCGCAGACGAAGGCGCGGCGCACGTTGCGCGCGCGCTCCTGCCACGGCAGGGCGGCCTGCGGCGGCGTATCGACGATCCTGCGACACGCCCGGCCCAGCAACCGGACGCCCCGGATCGCGCACGCGAGCCGGGCGATTTCGAGCGCCTGGTTGAAGCCGCGCCGGGCGAGCCGCGCCGGCGCGAGCGGCATCGCGACGGCGGCGTCCACCTCGCGCGTCGCCGCCGCGGCGAGCGCCGTGGCGAGCAGGCGCGCATGCGCGAGGCGCCCGCCGTACTTCAACGACTGGATGAGCGCGGCAACCGGGAATTCGTAGCGGAACGGAGCCTCGACCCCGGCGTAGTACGGCGGCCGGTCAAGGCAGGCGCCGCAGAGCGTCCCGCTCGCGAGGGGCAGGGCGCAAACGGCGCAGCGCCGGCCGCGAAGGCGGGGCAGCTCCGCATCGCAGGGGCCGCAGACGGGGGTAGCACCGCTCTCCGCGCCGCACACGACGCACGACTGCGGCAACAGAAGATGCGCAATGACCGACCGCCATCGACCCGCCATGTGCCTACAACGCGCGCCCCGGCGGGCTCGCTTACCGGGCCGCATGCCGCGAGGCCCCTGCCGCCGGCGCGGCGGCATACGGGTGCTGCCCGAAATTTCAGCGATCGTTCAAGAAAAGCGGCAGCTCATTTGACAACGGGCGGTCGATCCGCAAACATTCAACCTCCTAATAATTCGGTGATTTTGGCCCGAGCCGCGTCCCGATCCGCCCATCATGTCAACCAGCGATACCCGGTCCGAGGCCGCAAGCGGAAAGCTGTGCACCCCGGCGCGCATGGGTGCAACAGGCGCGCCGCGCTGGTCCGCCGCGGCGGTCATGGCACTCTTCGAACTGCCCTTCAACGATCTCCTCCACCGCGCGCACGAGACGCACCGGGCGAATTTCGATCCCAACTCGGTGCAGCTGTCGACGCTCGTCTCGATCAAGACCGGCGGTTGCCCCGAGGACTGCGGCTACTGCCCGCAGGCGGCGCGCTACCACACGGGCGTCGCGGACGAGGACATGCTGTCGAGAGAGGAAGTGGTTGCCGCCGCGCGCGCCGCCCGGGCGAACGGCGCGACGCGGTTTTGCATGGGCGCCGCCTGGCGCGGGCCGAAGGAGCGCGACCTTGCGCCGGTGCTCGACATGATCCGGGAGGTGCGCGCGCTGGGCCTCGAGACGTGCGCGACGCTCGGCCTGCTCCGCGAGGGCCAGGCCGAGGCGCTGAAGGCGGCCGGGCTCGACTACTACAACCACAACATCGACACCGCGCCCGCGTTCTACGGCGAGATCATCACCACCCGCACGCAGGACGACCGCCTCGCCACCCTCGAGCGGGTGCGCCGCGCCGGCATTAAGGTGTGCTGCGGCGGCATCGTCGGCATGGGGGAGGAGCGCTCGACGCGGGCCGCGCTGATCGCCCAGCTCGCGTCGATGAACCCGTACCCGGACTCGGTGCCGATCAACCACCTCGTGCGCGTGCCGGGCACGCCGCTCGCCGGGACGCCCGCCCTCGATCCGCTCGAGTTCGTGCGCACCATCGCGTGCGCGCGCATCGCGATGCCGAAGGCGATGGTGCGCCTCTCCGCCGGGCGGCAGGAGATGTCCGACGCGGTGCAGGCACTCTGTTTTTTCGCCGGTGCGAACTCCATCTTCCATGGCGAGAAACTCCTCACGACCGGCAATCCCGGGGCGGAGCGCGATCGGTCTCTCTTCGCGCGACTGGGGCTCACGACGATGGCGGCCCCGCGCGGCGCGCCCCGGGGGTAAGCCGGCCGTTGGCAGCCGCCCGCTCCCCGCTCGCGGAGCGCTGCCCCTGCCTGCGGCCCGCGGCTTACGGTGGCGGGGATGGGCCCTGACCCGTTTGCCGCGCTCGCTGGCGAGCTGGCGCGTCTCGAGTCGCAGGGACTCGCGCGGCGGCGCCGCCTGCTCGGCTCGCCGCAGGGAGCGCGGGTGACCGTGGACGGGCGCGAGTGCGTCGCATTCTGCAGCAACGACTATCTCGGGCTCGCCGCGCACCCGGCCCTCGTCGCCGCCGCCTGCGAGGGGGCGCGGCGGCACGGTGTCGGCGCCGGTGCGTCGCACCTCGTTCTCGGCCACGGCACGGCGCATCACGCGCTGGAGGAGCGGCTCGCCGCGTTCGTCGGGCTGCCGCGCGCGCTCCTTTTCTCGACCGGCTATCAGGCCAACCTCGGCGTCGTGACCGCGCTTGCCGGGCGCGAGGACGCGGTCTTCGCCGACCGCCTCAACCACGCGTCCCTGAACGATGCCGCGCTGCTTTCGCGCGCGGCGTTCCGCCGCTACCCGCACCTCGATCTCGGCGCGCTCGAGCGCCTGCTCGCCGCATCGCGGTCGCGGCGCAGGCTGATCGTGACCGACGCCGTGTTCAGCATGGATGGCGACATCGCGCCGGTGGCGGAGCTCGCCGCGCTCGCCGGGCGCTACGACGCCTGGCTCCTCCTCGACGACGCGCACGGCTTCGGCGTGCTCGGCGCCGGCGGCAGGGGCGTGCTCTCGGGTTCCGGCACGCACTCCCCGCGCGTGCTCTACATGGCGACGCTCGGCAAGGCCGCCGGCGTGTTCGGGGCGTTCGTCGCCGGGGCTCCCGCCGCGATCGAGTACCTGCTCCAGCGGGCGCGCCCCTACGTCTACACCACGGCGACGCCGCCGCTGCTCGCCGCGACGCTCGCACGCAGCCTCGAACTCGTGGAGCAGGACGAATGGCGCCGCGAGCGGCTGCGCGGTCACGTCGCGCTGCTGCGGCGGCGCTCGCGCTTCGAGCGCTGGCGCCTCGCCCCCTCGGAGACGCCGATCCAGCCGCTCATCGTCGGCGAGAACCGCGCGGCGAGCGCCGCGGCGCAGGCGCTCGAGCGGGCGGGACTCGTGGTACCCGCGATCCGGCCGCCGACCGTCCCGCACGGCACCGCGCGCCTGCGGATCTCGCTTTCGGCGGCGCACGAAACGGCGGATGTGGAGCGCCTTGCCGCGGCGTTGATGGCGGCCGAAGCGGAAGGCATGGCCGCGGCGCGGCCTCCCGCATGATGCGGTCCGCGAAACGCGTGCGCGACGTGGTGCTGCTGCACGGCTGGGGCTACGACTCGGCCGTTTGGCGCGATCTTGCCGCGCTTCTCGCGCCGCGGCTGCGCCTGCACGTCCCCGATCTGCCGGGTTACGGCGCCGCCCCCGCGTGCCCGCCCGGTACGCTCGCGCAACTCGCCCGCGCGGTGGCGCGCGCGGCTCCGCGCCGCTGCCACGTGGTGGGCTGGTCGCTCGGGGGCGAAATCGCGCTCGCCTGGGCGCTTGCTCTCCCGCGCCAGGTCGCGCGGCTCGTGTTGATCGCCACGACGCCGTGCTTCGCGCGCCGGCCGGGGTGGCCTTGCGCGAGCGCGCCCGCGGCGCTCGCGGAGTCGGCGCGCGCGCTCGCGGCCGACCGCGGCGGCACCCTCGGGCGCTTCGTCGGCGCGCAGGGCAAGGGCGACTCGCGCCGGCGCCATGTCACGGACGCGCTGCAGAGGCTGCTCGCGGCGCACGCGCCGGATCCGGTGCTCGCCGCCGGGCTCGCCGTGCTCGCGCGGGCGGATCTCCGGGGCGATCTTCATCGCGTGAAGCAACCGGTGCTGGTGGTGCACGGCGCGCACGACCGCATCGTGTCCCCGGTCGCGGGACGCCGGCTCGCCGCGATGCTGCCCGACGCGCGCTTTCATCTGCTGCGCTCGTGCGCCCACGCGCCGTTTCTCTCGCAGCCCGCGCGGGTGGCGGCGTTGATGCGGGGGTTCCTGCGTGGATGACGCCCACGCCATAGACAAGGGCCGCGCGCGGCGCGCGTTCGAGCGCGCGGCGGCGGGCTACGACGCGGCGGCGGTGCTGCAGGACGAAGTGTGCCGGCGCATGCTCGCGCGGCTCGAGTACATCAGGATCGATCCCGCGCTGATACTCGACGCGGGCTGCGGCACGGGCAACGCGATCCCGGGACTCGCGGCGCGCTATCCACGGGCGCGCGTGCTCGCTCTCGACCTCGCGCTCGCGATGGCGCGCCGAGCGCGCGCGCGCGGCGGCGGCTGGCGGGCGCTCGCCGGGCTGCGCGGCGCCGCGATTCCGGTCTGCGGCGACATCGAGCGCCTGCCGCTCGCCGCGGCGAGCGCGGATCTCGTCTGGTCCAACCTCGCGCTGCAATGGACGAACGAGCCCGCGCGCGCGTTCGCCGAGGCGCACCGCGTGCTGCGCCCCGGCGGCCTCCTCATGTTCAGCACGTTCGGGCCGGACACGCTGAAGGAGCTGCGTGCCGCCTACCTGAGCGCCGACGCCCGGGTGCACGTCCACCGCTTCGTCGACATGCACGACATCGGCGACATGCTGGTGCGCGCCGGCTACGCCGACCCGGTGATGGACATGGAGCGGCTCACGCTCACCTACGCGAGCGCGCGCGAGCTGATGCGCGATCTGAAGGCGATCGGCGCGACGAACGCCGCCCGCGGGCGGCCGGCGGGGTTGACCGGGCGGGCGCTTCTTGCGGCGGTGGAACGCAGCTACGAGGCGCAGCGGCGCGACGGGCGGCTCCCGGCGAGCTTCGAGGCGCTCTACGGGCACGCGTGGAAGCCCGCGCCGCGCCTGGGGCCCTCCGGCCGGCCGGTCATCGACATCAAGCGCGGCTAGCGGCCGGCTGGACTTGCGAGTCCGGCAAACACCCGGGGCGGGACCATGCCGCATCGATCGTCACCCGTCAGCCTTCACGGCGTTTTCGTGACGGGCACCGACACCGGCGTCGGGAAAACGCTCGTCGCCTGCGCACTCATCCGCGCGTTCACGCGCCGCGGGCTGCGTGCCGCGGGAATGAAGCCCGTCGCCGCGGGCGCCGCGCCCTCGGGCGGCGTGCTGGTCAACGGGGACGTGGAGCAGTTGATTGCCGCGGGCAACGTCGCCGCGCCGCGCGAAATCGTGAATCCGTACTGCTTCGCCGAGCCCATCGCCCCGCACATCGCGGCGGCGCGCGCGGGCACGACCATCGATACCGCGCGTATTGCGCGTGCCCACGAGGCGCTGCGTGCCCGCGCCGACGTCGTGGTGGTGGAGGGCGCCGGCGGGTTCCGCGTGCCGCTCGGCGCCGCCGCGGACACCGCCGATCTCGCCGTGCGGCTCGCGCTGCCGGTCGTGCTGGTGGTGGGCATGCGTCTTGGCTGCCTCAACCACGCGCTGCTCACGGCGGAGGCGATCGCCGCGCGCGGTCTCGCGCTCGCCGGCTGGGTCGCGAATCACGTCGCGCCGGAGATGGACGCGGTGGACGAGAACGTGCGCGCGCTCGAGGCGCGCCTGAAGGCGCCGCTCATCGCGCGCATCGCGTACGCGCCGGCGGCGCCGGCGGCCGCGGCCGAACGCGCGCTCGCGCTCGAGCGGCTCGGCTGACGCGCGCGGCGGCTGCGCCGCAACCCGGCGCGAATGAACGCATTTTGCGCGGCTGCTCGGTTGCCTGCCGCGGGGAGCGTGTGATACATTCCACACGCTCGACGCGGACCCCGGCGCTCACTCATTCATGACTGCTGTGACGATACTCGGCGGGGATGCGGGCGCAGCGCCGTTTTCGATCGTCGCGACAGGCAACTCGCCGCCTGGTCCAGCCGGCCGCCTGCTTGCGTTCGCGCTGCCCGGTGCGCGGCTTGCGTCGCCATTCGCGGGACTCGAGATGGCCGCGCCGTATCCGGCGTTTCGCCACGTCGCGCGTCACTCGGGGGATTTCGAGATCGGGCGCATCGTGGGCGAGGAGCGCGGGCGCGAGATCGCGCGGGCGCTGGAGCGCGAGTTGCGCACCCGTTCGGTGCGCGGCGCGCGGCGGGCCTGGACAGATCCGGTATTCGAGGCGAGGCAAGCATGATCGGCAAGCGGTTGACGGGACTCGCGGGGCTGGCGTCGTGGCTCGCCGCCGGGGCGGCGGCGGCCAACCAGTACAACCTCCAGGCCCCGCAATCCGAGATCGCGCGCCAGGTCTACGATCTCCACACGCTGATCATGTGGATCATCGTCGTGATCTTCCTGGTCGTGTTCGGCGCGATGACCTATTCGATCATCGCCCACCGCAAGTCGGTCGGCCACAAGGCCGAGCAGTTCCACGAGAACACCACCGTCGAGATCGTCTGGACGGTGATCCCGTTCCTGATCCTCATCGGCATGGCGCTGCCCGCGACGAAGACCGTGATCGCGATGAAGGACACATCGCACGCGGACATCACCATCAAGGCGACCGGCTACCAGTGGAAGTGGAATTACGACTACCTGCAGGAGGGCGTGAGCTTCTACAGCACGCTCGCCACCCCGCGCGAGCAGATCGAGGATTACGGGAAGAAGGGCACGAAGAAAGGGGAGCACTACCTGCTCGAAGTCGACAACCCGGTGGTCGTGCCGGTGGGCAAGAAGGTGCGGATCATCACCACCGCCAACGACGTGATTCACTCGTGGTGGGTCCCCGCGCTCGGCATCAAGCAGGACGCCATACCGGGCTTCGTTCGCGACACGTGGTTCCGCGCCGACAACCCCGGCATCTACCGCGGCCAGTGCGCCGAGCTCTGCGGCAAGGATCACGGCTTCATGCCGATCGTGGTCGAGGCCGTGCCGCAGGAGCAGTACGCCGCCTGGCTCGCGGAGCGGAAGAAGGCGAAGGCGGCGAGCGCCGGCACGCCGGACGAAGCGAAGGTCCGGCGCAACTGACGCGGCGGGTCATTTCAGGAGAGCAGGCATGGAAGCAGCGCACGCCCATTACGATACCGCGCACGGCCACGGTCACGATGCGCACGGCCGCCATCCCGCGGGGCTCATGCGCTGGATCACGACCACCAATCACAAGGACATCGGCACCCTCTATCTCGTCTTCAGCCTGTCGATGTTCTTCGTGGGGGGGCTGCTCGCGCTCATGCTGCGGCTGGAGCTGTTCGAGCCGGGGCTGCAGTTCTGGCGGCCCGAATTCTTCAACCAGCTCACCACGATGCACGGCCTCATCATGGTGTTCGGCGCGATCATGCCGGCCTTCGTGGGCTTCGCCAACTGGCAGGTGCCGCTCATGATCGGCGCGCCGGACATGGCGTTCGCGCGGATGAACAACTGGAGCTTCTGGCTGCTGCCCCCGGCGGCGCTCCTGCTCGTCGCCTCGTTCTTCGTGCCCGGCGGCGCGACGGCGGCGGGCTGGACGATCTACGCTCCGCTCTCCACGCAGATGGGCCCGGGGATGGACCTCGCGATCTTCGCCCTGCACATCATGGGCGCCTCCTCGATCATGGGCTCGATCAACATCGTCACCACCATCCTCAACATGCGCGCGCCCGGCATGACGCTCATGAAGATGCCGCTTTTCGTGTGGACGTGGCTGATCACGGCGTACCTTCTGATCGCGGTGATGCCGGTGCTCGCGGGGGCGGTCACGATGGTGCTCACCGACCGGCACTTCGGCACGCACTTCTTCAACGCCGCGGGCGGCGGCGACCCGGTGATGTTCCAGCACATCTTCTGGTTCTTCGGGCATCCCGAGGTCTACATCATGATCCTGCCGGCGTTCGGCATCGTCTCGCAGATCATCCCGACGTTCGCCAGGAAGCCGCTCTTCGGCTACTCCTCGATGGTCTACG
>JADZGE010000015.1 GCA_020854035.1 Burkholderiales bacterium
CATGCCCGGCAAGATCCTGCAGAACATGAGCAAGGTGGGCGTGAGAAATCCCCTGTTCCTGCTCGACGAGGTCGACAAGATGGGCATGGACTTCCGCGGCGACCCGGCGAGCGCGCTGCTGGAAGTGCTGGACCCCGAGCAGAACCACACCTTCGTCGACCACTATGTCGAGGTCGAGTACGATCTCTCCGACGTGATGTTCGTCTGCACCGCGAACACGCTCAACATCCCGCCGGCGCTTCTCGACCGCATGGAGACGATTCGGCTCTCCGGCTACACCGAGGACGAGAAGGTGCATATCGCGCTCCAGCACCTGCTGCCCAAGCTCATGAAGAACCACGGATTGAAGCCGGAGGAACTGGCGGTTTCCGAGAGCGCGGTGCGGGACATCATCCGCTACTACACGCGCGAGGCCGGGGTGCGCGCGCTCGAGCGCGAGCTCTCCAAGATCTGCCGCAAGGTCGTGAAGACGCTGGTGCGCGAGAACGAGGAGCGCAAGCTGTCGGTGTCCGCGCGCAATCTCGGCAAGTACCTCGGCGTGCGCCGCTACACCTACGGCATGGCCGAGAAGAAGAACGAGGTGGGCCAGGTGGTCGGGCTCGCGTGGACCGAAGTCGGGGGCGAACTGCTCACCATCGAGTCGGCCATCATGGCGGGCAAGGGCAAGATGACCACCACCGGCAAGCTGGGCGAGGTGATGCAGGAGTCGGTGCAGGCGGCGCTGTCGGTGGTGCGCAGCCGCTCCAAGCGTCTCGGCATACCCGCGGACTTCTACCAGAAGAACGACATTCACATCCACCTGCCCGAGGGCGCGACCCCCAAGGACGGGCCGAGCGCCGGGATCGGCATCTGCACGGCGATGGTTTCCGCGCTGACCGGCATACCGGTGCGCGCCGACGTCGCGATGACGGGGGAGATCACCCTGCGCGGGGAGGTGCTGCCCATCGGCGGACTGAAGGAGAAGCTCCTCGCGGCGCACCGCGGCGGCATCAAGACCGTGCTCATACCCGAGGAGAACGTGAAGGATCTGGCGGAGATACCCGACAACGTCAAGAACCGTCTCGAGATCCACCCGGTGAAGTGGATCGACAGCGTGTTCGACATGGCGCTCGAGCGCAAGACCGAGCCCGTGTCCGAGGAGCAGGAGGTCGCGGCCCAGCTCCCGCCGGTCGCGGAAGCCCCGGTGCCGGCCGCCGTCAAGCACTGAGAGCGGCCCACGAAATGCGCCGGGCGGCCGGAGCCGTCCACGCTTCGGCGAGCCCGGCACGAACGGCACGCTCGCCGCGCGCCCGTCGAAAGGTGAGGCGTCACGAGATCCTCGCGGGCGCTCCAGGAACCGCCGGCTCCCGGCCGAGGCGTTCCTGTCACGGGATGGCTTTGCCCCGCGCCGCCGGCAATCCCGCGCGCAAGGCGCGCGGGATTCTTGACAGCGCGATTTGCCGCTTGCTATAAAAGAAACCGGCATTTTCGCAGCGGCATCTCGCCGGCCCGCCCACCAGCACCGACAGGGACAGGCGCCGCGGCCTTCGTGATTTCCAAGAAAGGCGCGGTAGCGGGCCGCTTTCTGTCATTCGTCCGGAACGAGGGGAAACCAGTGAACAAGGCCGAGCTCGTGGAGGTGGTCGCCAGGACGGCGGGACTGTCGAAGGTTGCATCGGAGAAGGCCGTCGACGGCGCGCTCGACGCGATCAAGGGGGCGCTCAGGAAGGGGCAATCGGTGACGCTGGTCGGATTCGGCACGTTCAGGGTCGGGCGCCGCGCCGCGCGGGTCGGCCGCAATCCGCAAACCGGCGCCGAGATCCGGATCAAGGCCGCGCGCGTTCCCAAGTTCAGCGCTGGCAAGGCCCTGAAGGATGAGTTAAACTAGCGCGCCCTGCCGGCGGTAGATCGGGGAAAGTCGAGTTCGGGGTAGGTGCGTCGCGGCGCATCTACCCTGAATCGCTTGGAGCGCCCGCGCCCGTGTCCGCCGCGGCCGCCGGGGAGCGCAGCGGGTGCTTAGCTCAGCTGGTAGAGCGTCGCCCTTACAAGGCGAAGGTCGGGAGTTCGAGACTCTCAGCACCCACCAGCAAGGCGACGATGAATGCGGAATGATGAACGTGGAATGAGGATGTGAGTTTTCCCGCGGCTCGTTCATCATTCGTCATTCGGTCGTTCGGAATTGCATTCCGGAGCGGTAGTTCAGTTGGTTAGAATACCGGCCTGTCACGCCGGGGGTCGCGGGTTCGAGTCCCGTCCGCTCCGCCAGCCGCAGCAGAATGGGCGAACCGGCTTCGCCCATTCTTTTTTGACGAACCCGCGAAGCCGCGCGCGCCCGCGCGTGCCGGGAAGCCGCGAGAGCCGGTCGGCCACGTCATTCACCGTTCGGGCAGGACGCCAGCGCAACCATGTTTGACTTCACGCAGCGCAACAGGCGGGTCATCCAGATCGTGCTGTTCCTGATCTTCCTGCCGTTCGTGTTCTTCGGCGTTGACTCCTATTTCCAGGGGTTCGACCGCGGCCAGTCGGTGGCGAAGGTCGGCCGCCACGAGATCTCCCAGCAGGAGTTCGCGAAGGCGCTGCAGGATCGCCAGCGCGCGATGCAGCGCATGCTGAAGGGCGCCGTCGATCCGGCGCTGCTCGACAATCCGGAACTGCGGCAGGCAACGCTCGAGAGCCTGATACAGCGGCGCCTGCTGCTCGAGCGCGCGCTCGGCTCCGGCATGCAGGTGAGCGATCGCGAGCTGCACGCGGTGATCGGCGAGGTGCCGCTCTTCCGGGACGAATCGGGGAAGTTCTCGCTGGAGCGCTACCGGCAGTTCCTCAAGTCGGAGGGCGAGACGGAGGTCGGTTTCGAGGCCCGCATGCGCCAGGACCTCCTGCTGCAGCAGCTCGGCGAGGCCTACGGCGCGAGCGCGATCGTGCCGCGCAGCGTGGGCGAGCGCGTGATGCGACTCGCCGAGCAGCAGCGCGAAGTGAGCGAGTTCACCTTCCGCCCGGAGCGCTACGTGTCCGCCGTCACGCTCGACGCCGGGGCCGCCCGCAAGTACTACGACGCGAACCGCGCCGAGTTCGAGATCCCCGAGCAGGTCCGGCTCGAGTACGTGGTCCTCACGCTCGAGGACCAGATGCGGCAGGTGAGGGTCGATCCCGCCGAGGTTGCCCGGTACTACGAATCGCGGCGCGCCCAGTTCGAACAGGCCGAATCGCGGGCGCGGCACATCCTGATCGCCGTCGACCCGGCGGCCGACGAAGCGACGAAGAATAAGGCGCGCGCCACCGCGGAGGAGGTCTACGCGCAGCTGAAGAAGAACCCGGCGGCGTTTCCGGATCTCGCGCGGAAGTACTCGCAGGACCCGGGCTCCGCCGAGAAGGGGGGCGACCTCGGATTCATCACCCGCGGGACGCTGCCGGAGGTCCCGGAGTTCGAGGCGGCGCTTTTCAAGTTGAAGGAAGGCGAGATCTCGCCGCCCGTCGCGACCCGGCTCGGCTTCCACGTCATCCAGGCGACGGAAGTGAGGGGCGCGCGCGGCAGGAGCCTCGATGAGCTCCGTGGCCAGATCGAGACGGAGCTGCGCAAGCAGGGCGCGGCGAAGGCGTTCGCCGAGCTCGCGGAAAAATTGAACAACACCGTCTACGAGCAGTCGGAGAGCCTGAAGCCGGCGGCGGAACTGCTCAAGACCACGATCCATACGAGCGACTGGGTGCGGCGTTCGGGAGCGACCGAGCCGCTGCTCAACAACCCGCGGCTGCTGCAGGCCGTGTTCTCCGAGGACGTGCTGAGGAACCGGCGCAATTCCGAGGTGGTCGAGGTCGCGCCGGGAACACTCGTCGCCGCGCGCGTGCTGGAGCATCGGCCCGCCGCGTTGCAGCCGTTCGAGACCGTGAGCGTAGCGCTCGCGAAGAAGCTCACGCTGCGCGCGGCCGCGCGGCTCGCGGCCGAGGAGGGCAAGGCGAAGCTGGCGGCGCTGCGCCGGGGCGAGGACGCCGGGGTGAAGTGGGGCGCGGCGCATCTCATCAGCCGCTCGGACGTGAAGGGGCTCCCCGAGCCCGTCGCGCGCCAGGCGTTCCGGGTCGACGCCGCCCGGCTGCCCGGATACGCGGGCGTGGAGCGCGCGCAGGATGGTTACACGCTCGTGCGGGTCACCCGCGTGGTCGATGCCGCCGACATCGCCGCGGACCGCCGAGCGGCGTTCGCCGAGGCGCTCGGGCGCGCGCGCGGGCAGGAAGAGATGAGCGCCTACGTCGCGAGCCTGCGCCAGAACGCGGGCATCACGATCAGGGCGGAACTGCTCGAGAAGAAGTAAGAAGCCGCGCCCGGAGCAGTGCGCCGGCGCTTGCTCCGGCGGACGCTAGCCGTCACGGCTCTCGCCGGTCATCCCGCCGACCGCCGCGTTGAATCCGGCATCGACGTACACGATCTCGCCGGTCATGCCGGCGGCGAAATCGCTCAGCAGGAACGCGGCGACGTTGCCGATGTCATCGATCGTCACGTTGCGCCGCAGCGGCGCGTTCTCCTCGACGAACCGCAGAATCCGGTTGAAGCCGCTGATGCCGGACGCGGCGAGCGTTCGCACCGGCCCGGCCGAGATGCCGTTCACGCGGATGCCCTTGCGGCCGAGCCCGGCCGCGAGGTAGCGCACGCCCGCCTCGAGGCTCGCCTTCGCCATTCCCATCACGTTGTAGTGGGGCACGGCGCGGTTGGCGCCCAGGTAGGTGAGCGTCACGAGCGACGCGGGGCGTCCCTCCATCATCGGCAGCGCACCCCTGGCGAGCGCGGCGAAGCTGTAGGAGCTCACCTCGTGAGCCACCTGGAACGCTTCGCGCGTGAGATTGTCGAGGAGATCGCCCTTCAACGCTTCGCGCGGCGCGTAAGCGATCGAGTGCACCAGCCCGTCGAGGCCGTCCCAGATTCCGCCCAGCCGGTCGAAGAGCGCGGCGATCTCCGCGTCGTTCGACACATCGCACGGCAGCACCGCCGCGGCGCCGAACTCCACCGCGAGCTCCTCGACGCGAGGCCGCAGCTCCCCGTTCTGGCAGGTAAACGCGAGGCTCGCGCCCTCGCGCGCCGCGGCGCGGGCGATACCGTACGCGATCGAGCGGTTCGACAGCAGGCCCGTGATCAGGACCTTCCGGTTATCCAGCATTCCCATCGTGGCGTCTTTCTCGCGGACCGGTGTAGCGCCCCATTATAGACGCAGCGGCGCGCGGACCGCCCGCGCCCAAGCGGGGCGGCGAGAGGAGCGGGTCAACGGCGCCGCGAATTCCGCTACACTCGCCGCGATGGGTCGGGGCGCTTCTCGCATGCTGTTCGTGGCCGCCGCGCTGATCACGGGCTGCGATCAGGGCATGCCGCCGGGGCCCGCCGCGGGCGCGGTGAAGACGCTGCGGGTGACCTTCCAGGCGGCGGAAACGGGTTTCGATCCGGTCAAGGTGTCCGACTATTACTCCGGCACCGTGATCGAAGCGATATTCGAACCGCTGCTGACTTACGACTACCTCGCCCGCCCGGCGAAGATCGTCCCCAACACCGCCGCGGCGCTCCCCGAGGTGACGGAGGACGGCAGGGTCTACACGCTGCGCTTGCGCAAGGGCATCCTGTTCACTGCCGACCCGGCCTTCGGCGGCGCGGCGCGGGAACTCACCGCTGCAGACTATGCCTACTCGATCAGGCGCTTTCTCGATCCGCGCCACCGCTCGCCATACGCGTTTCTCTTCGAGGGCAAGATCGCCGGCCTGGACGCCCTCGCGGCGCGGGCGCGCGAGACCGGGCGCTTCGACTACGACGCGCCGGTCCCCGGGCTGGAAACGCCGGACCGCCACACCCTGAGGATACGGCTCAACGCGGCGGATCCCAACTTTTCGCACGTCCTCGCGTTCGCGCTGACGGGCGCGGTCGCGCGCGAGGTCGTCGAGGCGTACGGCGAGGACACCGGTTCGCATCCGGTCGGCACGGGCCCGTTCCTGCTGCGCGATTACACCCGTTCCTCGAAGATCGTGCTGGAAGCGAACCCGGGCTATCGCGCGGTGGTGTGGGATTTCGAGCCCGCCGGCGAAGCGGACCGCCGCATCGCCGCGCGCATGAAAGGCAAGCGGCTGCCGCGCGTTGGCCGGGTGGAGATCAGCATCATGGAAGAGGCGCAGAGCCGCTGGCTCGCGTTCCAGAAGGGACAGACCGACATCGAGTACCAGCTTGCCGAGCTCGCGCCGGGCTTCATCACCGCCGGGGGTGGCCTGATGCCGGAACTTGCCGCGCGCGGGATCCAACTCGACCGGAGCGTGGACCCGGAGATCAACTATCTCTACTTCAACATGCGGGAGCGCATCGGCGGGGAGCCCAACCCCGTGGGCGGATTGGCGCTCGAGCGCATCGCGCTGCGGCGGGCGATCGCGATGTCCTACAATGTGGAGGACCAGATCCGGATCATCCGCAAGGGCCAGGCCGTGCGCGCCGAGTTCCCGGTGCCGCCCGGCGTCGCCGGGCACGATCCCGCTTATCGCGGCGGCATACCGTACGATCCCCGGGCGGCCAACCTCCTTCTTGACCGCTACGGCTACCGGCGCGGGTCCGACGGCTTGCGCGCCCGGCCCGACGGCACGCCGCTCATCGTGCGCTACTACTCGACGCCCGGCGAGCGGGACCGCCAGTTCGATGAACTCATGAAGCGCTCGCTCGATTCGATCGGGGTCAGGCTGCAGGTCCACAAGGAGCGCTTCCCGGAGCTCATCAGGCTCGAGAACGAGTGCCGGATCATGATGCGCACCGCGGCGTGGATCGCCGACTATCCCGACGGCGACAACTTCATGCAGCTGCTCTACGGACCCAACAGGGGCCAGAGCAACAGCGCCTGCTACGCATCGCCCGAGTTCGACGAGCGCTACGAGAAGTCGCGGCGGCTCCCCGACGGGCCCGAGCGCGACCGGCTGTATCGCGAGATGACGCGGTTGATGGAAGTGCACACGGTGTGGCTGCTGACCGACAGCCGCTATCGCAACGTGCTGCTGCAGCCGCATGTGGTGGGTTACCGCCGGCACCCGGTGCTGCACGCCGAGTGGCTCTACCTCGATATCGAAACTCCCGGGGAGCGGGCGCGCCGGTGACGGGCTACCTCGTCCGCCGGGCGTGGCAGTTCGTCCCGACGCTCCTCGGGGTCATGCTGCTCGTGTTCCTCCTCTTCAACTGGGTCGGCGGCGATCCCGCCTATCTCCTCGCGGGCAAGATGCCGGACCCGGCGCGCATCGAGAACATTCGGCGCCAGCTCGGCGTGGACGAGCCCTACGCGGTCCAGTTCTGGATTTTCATGAAGCAGGTCGCCACGGGCGAGTTCGGCGCGAGCTGGTCCACGGGCGAGAGCGTCTCGCGCATCTTCGCGACGCGCCTGGGCCCCTCGCTCACGGTGCTCGTCCCGATACTCGTGCTTGGCACGCTGCTCGCGATGGCGGCGGCGATGGTGGTCGCGTACCTGCGCGGTTCGCTCACGGATCGGACGATCATGATCGGCTGCACGCTCGGCCAGTCGATCAGCATCCTCGTCTACATCCTGGTGCTCCAGTACGTTCTCGCCTACCGGCTCGGCTGGTTCCCCGTGCAGGGATGGGGCTACGGCCTCGCCGAGAACCTCGTCCGCTATGCCGCGCTGCCGGTGCTGGTGGGCGTGATCGTGTCGCTCGCGCCCGACATCCGGCTCTACCGCAGCTTCTTCCTGGAGGAGATCAATCAGGACTACGTGCGCACCGCGCGCGCGAAGGGCGCGGGCGAGGGCCGCGTCCTGTGGATACACGTGCTGCGCAACGCGGCGATACCCGTGGTGACGAACGTCATGATCCAGCTCCCGGGCCTGCTTGCCGGCGCGTTCCTGATCGAGCGCTTCTTCTCGATCCCCGGCATCGGCCGCGAGGTGATCATCGCGGTGGAGCGCAGCGATTTCCCGGTGATCAAGGCCGTGACGGTCTACGTGGCGATCGTCACCATGGCGGTCAACCTGCTCGCCGATTTCCTCTACCGGATGCTCGATCCGCGGGTTGATCTCAGGTGAACCGGGAGAAGCCCGCCGCGCCGGTCGCCGCCTCGCGAGGCCCGTGGGGACTCGCCTGGCGACGGTTACTGCGCGATCGCGTGGGAATCGCCGCCGCGGTTGTTGTCGCCGCCTTCCTCGCGCTTACGGCGGCCTCCGCCGCGGGGTGGGTGGCGGGCGACTGGTCCCGGGAAACCGGCGTGAGCTACGCGCCGCCCGCGTTCCTCGGCCCGGGCGGGGACGGGCCGCCCGATGGTCGCCTGCCGCGCGCGGAGGGTGCATCCGCCGCCGGCGCCGACGCGACCGGCATCGCCGATCCGCTCGCGCAGGCGCTCGCCGAGATCGCGCGCATCGAGGCGACCGGCGTCGATGCTTCGCACGCGCGCGCCGCGACCCTGCCTTTCGGCGCCGACAAGTGGGGACGCGACGTCCTCGCCAAGACGGTGAAGGGCACGGGGACTTCGCTCCTCGTGGGGTTCGTCGCCGCGGCCCGCGCCGTGCTCCTGGGCGCGTTCTTCGGTGCCCAGGCGGGCTACCTCGGCGGCCGCACCGACGCCTTCTTCAACTGGCTCTACAGCGTCTTCACCGCCATACCGTATCTCCTGCTCGTGCTCGCGGTGGCGGCGGTACTCGACCGCAAGGGGACGCTCACCGTCATCCTGATTCTCGGGCTGACGGGCTGGACCGGCACGTTCCGCCTGGTGCGCGCGGACTACCTGAGGCACCGCGGCCGCGAGTACGTCCTCGCCGCCGAGGTGAGCGGCGCCTCGCACGCGCGGCGCATGTACGTCCACATACTGCCCAACGTCGGTCACGTGCTGCTGGTGCAGCTCTCGCTGCACGTGGTGCTGTTCATCAAGGCGGAGGTGATCCTGAGCTTCCTCGGCTTCGGCGTCGGGGTGGACACCGTGTCGTGGGGCAGCATGCTCAACGAAGCGCAAAGCGAGCTGCTGCTCGGCAAGTGGTGGCAGCTCGCGGCGGCCACGGTGGCGATGGCGGCGCTCGTCACGGCGTTCAGTCTGTTCACCGATGCCCTGCGCGACGCGCTCGACCCGCGGCTGCCCTGACGTCGCTTCGCCGTGGCCCGCCCGGTTCGAGTATGCTCGCGCATCGATACCGTGCGCCCCGTGACCTTCGTCCGTCCCGCCCTTGTGATGGGTGCCGTAACGCTCGCGTGCGCGAGCGCCGCGCCCGCGCGGGCCGCGCACGCCTATGCCCAGTTCGGCGACATCCGCTACCCGCCCGGGTTCACGCATTTCGCGTGGGCGAATCCGCGGGCCCCGAAGGGCGGCGAGATCGAGCTCGTCGCGCCGCTGCGCATCACCAATTTCGACAAGTACAACCCCTTCACCCTCAAGGGCACCGCGCCGCCCGGGCTGACGAGACTCGTATTCGAGACGCTGCTCGCGGGGACGATGGACGAACCCGCCACCGCGTACTGCCTGCTCGCCGAGGACGTCGCGGTGGCGGCGGACCGGCGCTCGGTCACCTTCCGGCTGAACCCGGCCGCGCGCTTCCACGACGGCACGCCGGTCACGGCGGCCGACGTAAAGCACAGCTTCGACACCCTGATGAGCAAGCAGGCCGCGCCGCAATACCGGGTGATCTTCGGCGACGTGACGCAGGCGGCGGTGCTCGCGCCGCTCGTCGTCCGGTTCGAGTTCGCGCGCGCGAACGCGGAGCTGCCGCTGCTAGTCGGCGGCATCCCGGTGTTCAGCCGCGCCTGGGGCGCGGGCAAGGCCTTCGACGAGGTGGTGACGGACGTGCCGGTCGCGAGCGGTCCGTATCGCATCGGCCGCGTCACTTTCGGCCGCGACATCACCTACCAGCGCGACCCCGGCTACTGGGGACGCGAGCTGCCGGTGCGGCGCGGACTGAACAACTTCGACCGCGTCACCTACAAGATCTACAAGGACAACACGGCCCAGACCGAGGCGTTCAAGGCGGGCGAATTCGATTACGTGCAGGTGTTCCGGGCGCGGGAGTGGGCGCGCACCTATGTCGGGGGCAAGTTTGACTCGGGTGAGCTCGTCAAGGCGGAACTGAAGACCAGCAATGCGGGCGACTTCCAGGGTTATCTCATCAATACGCGGCGCGAGAAGTTCCGGGACGTGCGCGTGCGCAGGGCGCTCGCGCTCGCCTTCGATTTCGAGTGGCTGAACCGGCAGCTCTTCTACAACTCGTACACGCGCGTGCGGGGCTACTTCAACGAGAGCGATTTCGAGGCGACGGGCCGCCCCGGGCCGGGGGAGCTGGCGCTGCTCGCGCCGTTGCGCGGGAAGCTCGATCCCGCGGTCTTTGACGAGGAGGTTCCGCAACCTGCGTCCACCGCGCCGCCCGGCAGCCTGCGGGCGAACCTCCTGAGGGCGAAGGATCTCCTCGCGCAGGCGGGGTGGACCTACCGCGACGGCGCGCTGCGCAATGCGCGCGGCGAGCCCTTCGCGTTCGAATTCCTCGACAGCGGCGGCGGCGAACCCGTCTTCACCCCCTACAGCCAAGCGCTCGCCCGCCTCGGCATCAAGGCCGAGTACCGCCGCGCCGATTTCGCGCTGATCCGCAAGCGGCTCGACGTGTTCGACTTCGATCTCTTCACCGTGCGCATTCCCGGCAGCGAGACTCCGGGCAGCGAGCTGCAGGACCGTTTCGGGTCGAAGTCGGCCGACACGGAGGGCTCCAGCAATCTCATCGGGGTGCGCGATCCGGCGGTGGACGCGCTGCTCGGGCATGTCGTGTCCGCCACCACGCGCCCGCAGCTCATCGCCAGCCTGCGCGCGCTCGACCGGGTGCTGCGCCACGGCCAGTACGTCGTGCCGCACTATTTCGCCAGTACCTTCCGTGTCGCTTACCGCGCGGGGAAATTCGGGCAGCCCGCGGTGCCGCCGGACTACTACCAGCCGGAAGACTGGGTCGTGCTCGCCTGGTGGCGCAAGCAATAAGGGGCCGGGCGCGGTGTGGTCCTACATCCTGAAACGCCTGCTGCTGATGATCCCGACGCTGCTCGGGATCCTCATCATCACCTTCGCCGTCATCCAGTTCGTGCCGGGCGGCCCGGTCGAGCAGATGGTGTCGCAGTTGCAGGGCGGCGTGCAGGCGGGCGGCGGGGAGGGGCCCGCGGCGGGCGGCCCGGAGGGCTACCGCGGCCGCCAGGGCGTGGACGCGAAGCGCGTCGAGGAGATCAGGAAGCTCTACGGCTTCGACCGGCCCGCGCACGAGCGCTTCGTGCAGATGCTCGGCCGGTTCGCGCGCTTCGACCTCGGGCGAAGCTTCTTCCATAACAAGGACGTGTGGGCTCTCATCCGGGAGAAGCTGCCCGTGTCGATCAGCCTCGGACTGTGGACGTTCCTGCTCGTCTATCTCATCTCGATCCCGCTCGGTATCGCCAAGGCCGTGCGCGCCGGCACTGCCTTCGACACGACGACGACCTTCGTCGTGCTGCTCGGTTACTCGATCCCGGCCTTCGTCATGGGCGTGGTGCTGCTGGTGCTCTTCGCCGGCGGTTCGTTCGTGCAGTGGTTCCCGTTGCGCGGGATCACCTCGGTGAACTGGGATGATCTCCCGCTCCCCGCGAGGATCGTGGACTACTTCTGGCACATCACGCTGCCGGTGACGGCGATGGTGCTGGGCGGTTTCGCGGTCATCACCATCCTCACCAAGAATTCCGTGCTCGAGGAAATCCGCAAGCACTACGTGCTGACGGCCCGCGCCAAGGGCGTCGCCGAGCGCGACGTGCTGTGGCGGCACGTGTTCCGCAACGCCATGATCCCGATCATGACCGGCTTCCCGGCCGCGTTCGTCGGGATATTCTTCACCGGGTCGCTGCTCATCGAGACGTTGTTCTCGCTCGACGGGCTGGGGCTGCTCTCGTACGAATCGGTCATCCGGCGCGACTACCCGGTCGTGCTCGGCAGCCTCTATCTCTTCACCCTGATCGGCCTCGTGACGACGCTGCTGCGCGACCTGAGCTACGTGTGGGTGGACCCGCGCGTGAAGTTCTTCGACTGACATGGAGTTGCCCGCCACCGACGGCGCGCCCGCCGCGAACCCCCCGGGCGGGCGGGCGAGCGCGAGCCCCGGGCGCCGGGCGTGGCGCCGCTTCCGCGGCAACCGGCTCGGCTACCGCAGCCTGCTCGTCTTCCTGTTTCTCTTCGGGCTGAGCCTCCTCGCGGAGGTGCTCTCCAACGACAAGCCGCTTCTCGCGCGCTACGAGGGCCGGTGGTATCTCCCCGTTTTCCAGAGCCTGCCGGAAACGACGTTCGGCGGCGACTTTCCCACGCCCACCGACTACCTCGATCCCATGATCCTCGAGAACATGTCGCGCCCGGGCAACTACGCGCTTTATCCGCCGAACCGCTATCACCACGACACCATCAACTATTTCGCGAGGAATCCGAACCCGGCCGCGCCCGACGGCGAGAACCTGCTCGGCACCGACGATCGCGGGCGTGACGTGCTGGCGCGCCTGCTCTACGGCTTCCGCCTCTCGGTGGTGTTCGCGCTGCTGGTGACCACGGTGTGCGCCTTCGTCGGCGTTCTCTGCGGCGCGGTGCAGGGCTATTTCGCCGGCTGGACCGACATCGCGATGGAGCGCTTCAACGAGATCTGGAGCTCGATGCCGGCGCTCTACATGCTCATCATCTTCTCCTCGCTGTTCGCCCCGAGCTTCTGGCTCCTCGTCGTGCTGCTCTCGCTCTTCGGCTGGCTCGGCATCGCGGCGTACGTCCGCGCGGAGTTCCTGCGTAACCGCACGCTCGACTACGTTCGCGCGGCGCGGGCCCTCGGGCAGGGCAACTGGCGGATCATGCGGCGGCACATCCTGCCGAACAGCCTGACCCCGGTCGTGACCCTCGTGCCCTTCGAGATGGCGGCGGCGATCGGCGCGCTCACCAGTCTCGATTTCCTGGGCCTCGGCGTGCCGCCGGGCACGCCGAGCCTCGGCGAGCTGCTCGGCCAGGGCAAGAACAACCTCGATGCGTGGTGGATATCGCTTTCCACGTTCGCCGTGCTGGTGGTGCTGCTGCTCCTCCTCATCCTCATCGGCGATGCGCTGCGCGACGCACTCGATCCGCGCAAGGCGCTCGAGGAGGATACCGGGTGAGCCTGCTCGAGGTGCGTGATCTCGGCGTGGCGTTCGGCGCCCGCCGCGTGGTCGGCGGGGTGTCGTTCTCGCTCGAGCCCGGCGAGACGCTCGCGCTGGTCGGCGAGTCGGGCTCGGGCAAGACCGTTACCGCGCTGTCGCTCATGCGGCTCATCGAGGCGGCGCGACTCGAAGGCAGCGTCTCGTTCGGCGGCCGGGACGTCCTCGCCATGCCGGCCGCGCAGTTGCAGGCGCTGCGCGGGCGCGAGATCGCGGTCGTGTTCCAGGAGCCGATGACGGCGCTCAATCCCCTCCATCCGGTCGGGGCGCAGATCGCCGAATCGCTGCAACTGCACGCCGGGGCGCACGGCGCCGACGCGTGGGCGGGCGCGCTCGCCGCGCTTCACCGCGTCGGGATACCGGAACCGGAGACGCGCGCGCGGTGTTACCCGCACCAGCTCTCCGGCGGACAGCGCCAGCGCGTCATGATCGCGATGGCGCTCGCGTGCAATCCGCGGCTGTTGATCGCCGATGAACCGACGACCGCGCTCGACGTGGCGATACGCCTGCAGATACTGGACCTCGTGGACCGGCTGCGTGCGCAGGCGGGCATGGCGCTCCTGCTCGTCACGCACGATCTCAACCTCGTGCGGCGCTACGCCGACCGGGTCGCGGTGATGGAGCGCGGCACCCTGGTGGAGCAGGGGCGCACCGAGGAGGTCATGCTGCGACCGCGTCACCCCTGCACGCAGCGGCTGGTGGACAGCCGCCCGCGCCGCGATGTCGCGCCTCCCGGCGAAGGGCGGCTGGTCGAAGCGCGCGGGGTCCGGGTTGAATTCCCGGCGCGACTTCCCGGCATCCGGGGCTGGTTCGGGAAGGGTGCCTTCACGGCGGTCGAGGCGGTGGATTTCGATCTCGCGCCGGGCGAGACGCTCGGCGTGATCGGCGAGTCGGGGTCGGGCAAGACCACGCTCGCGCTGGCCGTCCTCGACCTCGTCGCGGCGCGGGGCGACATCCGCGTCGGCGGCGCTCCCTGGGCGGGCGCCACCGCGGCGCAGAAACGCGCGACGCGCCGCAGGATACAGGTCGTGTTCCAGGACCCGATGTCGTCGCTTTCGCCCCGGCTCACGCTGGAGGAGATCGTGGCGGAGGGACTGGAGGTGCACGAGCCGGCACTTACCGCGGCGCAGCGCCGGGAGCGGGTCGTGCAGGCTCTCGTCGACGTCGGGTTGACCGAAACGGGTGCGGCCGATGGGCTGTTGGGGCGCTATCCACACGAATTCTCCGGAGGCCAGCGCCAGCGCATCGCCATCGCGCGCGCGCTGATCGTGCGCCCGGAGATCGTCGTGCTGGACGAGCCGACGAGCTCGCTCGACGTGACCATACAGAAACAGGTGCTGGAGCTGCTCGGCGCGCTGCAGCGCAGGTACCGGCTGAGCTACCTGCTCGTCACGCACGACATGGATGTCGTGCGGGCGATGGCCCACCGTGTCATGGTGATGAAGGCGAGCCGTATCGTCGAGAGCGGGCCGCTCGAGAAGGTCCTCCTCCACCCCGAAACGGACTACACGCGCATGCTGGTCGCCGCGGCCACCTGAGCGAAAGCCGCGCCCCCGTCCTAGCGCACCGCCGCGACTTTCCCGGACTCGGCCACGACGAGCCTGCCCGACTGCTTGCGCACGGGTTTGCCGCGCTTGCCCGACGCGACCTTTGTCTTTGCCTTCGCGCCGGTCGCTCTCGTGGTGGCGGCGGGCCGCTTGCCCCTGGCCGAAGCGGCCTGATTGCGGGCGGGCGCCGGCTTGGCGGCGGCGGCGAGGCGCGCTTTCGCGGTTTTCGGCACGGGCAGGTCGGGCAGATTGGGCTCGGCGCCTGCCTTGACCGGAACCATGATCGTCTGGCCGGCGACGATGCGGCGCTTGCCGTTGATGCCGTTCACCTCGTAGAGCTGCCCGAGCGATATGCCGTGGTGCCTCGCGATGGCTTCCGGCTTGTCGCTGCGCCTGACCGTGTAGGCCTGCCACGAGACGAGCGGTTTGTCATGGGCTTCGAGGTTGCGCCGGAAGACGGCAACCCGGTCGAGCGGCAGCAGAATGGCCTGCTGCCCGCCTGCCTTGATCACCGGCCGGTTGTGTGCCGGGTTGAGGAACTGGAACTCGTCGAGAGGCATTTCCGCGAAGCGTGCCGCGAGCTTCACGTCGATGTGGCGGCCGGTGGTGACGGTGGTGAAGTAGGGGCGGTTGGGCACCGGCGACAGCGTGAGTCCGAAAGCCTGCGGGTTCGCGATGATGTTCTTGACGGCCTGGAGCTTGGGCACGTAACTGCGCGTCTCGGGCGGCATCGTCAGGCTCTCGTAGTCCGCCGGCAGTCCGCGTGCCTGGTTGCGGGCGATCGCGCGGCTCACGGCCCCTTCACCCCAGTTGTAGGCGGCAAGCGCCAGCTCCCAGCTCCCGAACATGCCGTGGAGCTTTCCGAGATAATCGAGCGCCGCGCTCGTCGCGGCGATCGGATCGCGGCGGGCGTCGTACCAGTAGTTCTGGGGCAGACCGTAGTTCAACCCGGTGGAGGGGATGAACTGCCACATGCCAGATGCATGCGACCGGGAATAGGCGCGCGGGTTATAGGCGCTTTCGATCATCGGCAGGAGGGCGATCTCGGCCGGCATCCCGCGCTGCTCGACGGCCTCGAGCACGTGGTAGAGGAAGTGGCTGCCCCGGTCGACCATGCGGGCGACATAGTCCGGCCGGGTGGCATACCACTGCTCCCATTCGCGTACCAGGGGGCCCTCGAGATTGCTCATCCGGAATCCGCCGCGTATCCGCTCCCAGATATCCGCCGGCGGCATGCGGGCCGGGGCGAGAACGGGCCCGGCGGCCTCGACGGGGAGCGGCTGCCCCTGCTCGGCATCGAGGCCCGACTCGCCCGCCGCCGCTTCCACGGGGTGGGCTGGATCGGGTCCGGCGGAACCTTCATGGGGCAGGGAAGGAACCTGTGCACATCCCGATGCCAACAGGGTAAGCGCCAGGACGAGCACCATCATCCGCATGCTGCTGCTCCGATCGTTCCCGCGGGACCGGAGAATGGTATCGGGGTGGGGTTGGTGCCGTCAAGAAAAGTCTTAATATTCATGAAAGTCTACGAACTTCCTTGCGCGCTGCCTGAGGATGGCTCCCGCCCTGGCGGCCCATCGGGACACCGTGCGTCCGAGCCGGTGCCGGCGCAGGCCCGCCGGTTGTCGCTCCGCGGCGCGGGCTATACACTCCGCGCATGTCGGGGCACGAAGGGCCGAGCGGCGCGGCGGAGTGGTTCGATTCGCCGCTGGGGCAGTACCTGCTGCAACGCGAGCAGTCCTATTTCGACCATGTGGTCGCCCATGTCTTTGGTTTCAACGCCTTACAGCTTGGTCTGCCCGGAGTCGATCTCCTGCGGGCGAGTCGCATCCCGCTGCGAGCGCGCGTCTGTCGCACGCCTGCCGGCACGTTGAGGGCCGATTTTCGCGATCTGCCGGTCGCAAGCAACAGCGCGGACCTTGTGCTGCTTCCGCACACGCTGGAGTACACCGGGAGCCCGCATGAGATCCTGCGCGAGGTCGCGCGCGTGCTGCTGCCGGAAGGCCAGGCCGTCATCGCGGGCTTCAATCCGTGGAGCCTGTGGGGAGCGCGACGCGCCTTCGGCAGCAGGCGCCGCTATCCATGGAACGGGCGCTTCATCGCGCTGCCGAGGCTGAAGGACTGGCTCGCGCTGCTCGGCCTCGAGATCGCCGGCGGCCGCATGGACTGTTACGTTCTCCCGTGCGCCACGCGCAAGTGGCTTGGCCGGATGGCGTTCCTCGATGCCGCCGGCGACCGCTGGTGGCCGATCGCGGGCGGGGTCTATTTCCTGCAAGCCGTGAAGCGGGTGCGCGGCATGCGCATCATCATGCCGAAATGGACCGACCGGCTGGTACCCGCGAAGTCGCTTGCCGCGGCGCCGAAGAAAGTGCGCGAGCACGGGGACGTCGTGACGGCCCGGCACGGCGCGAGCGGCGATCGGTGACCGGCCTTCGGGCGGCACCGGGCTGCCGCACCGCGCGTCCTCGCTGCCCGGAATGATCGACGGATCGCCGGCCACGAGGCACGGACCACGCAAGCATGGACATTGTGGACATCTACACCGACGGCGCCTGCAAGGGTAACCCCGGCGCGGGCGGCTGGGGCGCGCTGGTCGTGGCCGCGGGAATCGGGCGCGAGTTCCACGGTGGCGAGGCGCTCACCACCAACAACCGCATGGAGCTCATCGCGGTGATCCGCGCCCTGGAGTCGCTGGCCGGTCGAACCCGCGCCAGGGTCCATACCGATTCGCAATACGTGCAACTCGGCATCAGCGCCTGGATCGACAACTGGAAGCACCGGGGCTGGCGCACCGCCGACGGCAAGCCCGTCAAGAACCAGGATCTGTGGCGCCGTCTCGACGAGCTTGCCGCCGCGCACGAGGTCGAGTGGATCTGGGTGAAGGGACACGCCGGCCATCCGGGCAACGAGCGCGCCGATGCCCTCGCGAACCTGGGCGTCGCCTCGGTTCAACGCGGGAGCCCGTAACGCGGGCAACGATCGCCGATCGCCGGGCATCCATGAGACAGATCATCCTCGACACCGAGACGACGGGACTCGAACCGGAACTCGGGCACCGGATCATCGAGATCGCGGGGGTCGAGCTCGTCAACCGGCGCCTCACCGGCAAGGACTTTCATCGTTACCTCAATCCGGAGCGCGAGAGCGAGGCGGGCGCGCTCGAGGTGCATGGCCTGACGACGGAGTTCCTGCGCGACAAGCCGAGGTTCGCGGAGATAGCCGGCGAGTTCCTCGATTTCGTGAAAGGGGCGGAACTCATCATCCACAACGCCGCCTTCGACGTCGCGTTCCTCGACCGGGAGCTCGATCTCGCGGGGCTCGAGTCCCTGTCGAATCATTGCGCGGGCGTCGTCGACACGCTGCGCATGGCACGGGAGCTTCATCCGGGAAAGCGCAATGCCCTCGACGCGTTGTGCGAGCGCTACCGGATCGACAATTCCGCGCGAACGCTGCACGGCGCGCTCCTCGATGCCCGGCTGCTGGCGGAGGTTTACCTCGCGATGACGCGCGGGCAGGAGAGCCTCATCATCGAAGAGGAGGCTCACGCTGTCGCGATCACCGCCGGGGACGCCGGCCGGCAGGCGCTCGAACTCGCCGTGCTGCGGGCGAGCGCGGAGGAACTCGCCGCGCACGCGGAGCGGCTCGCGGACATCGAGAAGGCGAGCAAAGGGAAGTGCCTGTGGACGAAGCTCGAGCAGGCGTGAGGGCGTATGCGGGATGAGCGATCGGCGATCGGTCGTCACGATCAGCCCGCGCATCACCTCGTCACCCGTCGCCGGCCGGGTTCCTCCCCGCGCGCAGGCGCGCGGCGACGGTGTCGATCAGCCGGCGGGAAATGCTGATCGATCCCGGTAGACCGGGCAGGCGCTCGGGATCGAACCAGCGCGCCTCCTCGATCTCCACGCCGTCGGGGCGGATCTCGCCTCCCGCGTAGTCCGCCGTGAACGCGATCATCAGGGAATGCGGAAACGGCCACGGCTGACTGCCGAAGTACCGGACGTTCTTCACCTCGACGCCGACCTCCTCGCGGGTTTCGCGGGCGATCGTGTCTTCCAGCGTTTCGCCGGGCTCGACGAAACCGGCGAGCGCCGAGAAACGGCCGGCGGGAAACGCCTTCTTCCGGGCGAGGAGAAGCCTGCGGCCGTCGGTGACGAGTATCATGATCGCGGGGCTGACCGGCGGGTAGCTCGTCATCCGGCACGCCGGGCAGGTTCGCGCCCGTTCGTCCGCGCGGGGCACCGTGGGTGTTCCGCAGCGGCCGCAGTAGCGGTGGTCGCGATCCCACTCGATGAGTTGCCAGGCGCGCCCCGAGAGCGCGGCAAGCGTCGTCTCAACCATCCCGAAGAGATCCCGCAATCCGAGCCGTGACCAGCCTGCGGGCAGGGTCCCCGTTTCCGGGACCGCCACGGCGTAACAGTGGCGCCCGCGGTACAGGCCGAGGTAGTGGCTTTGCTCCGGTACGAGACCGTGCTCGGCGAGATCCCTGCAGCAGGGCAGTTCGGGGCTGGCAGCGCCGTTCACTACGATGATCTCGGTGCGCTGGAAGGCGAACCAGAACGCGGGCTCCTTACGCGCCGCGGGCGCGGCGACGAGCGGGACGTACAGGCTCACCGCGTGGTCCGGGTCGGGCGAAGGCATGGGTTGCAGGTTATCGGAGTCGGTGACCGGCGGGAAGTGGGCAGCGACGCCCGCGCGATCGATTTCAGCGGCACGGAGGACCGCGCGAGATCGCGTCATGTCCCATGTCCCCGCGCCGGTCGCGCGATCCCCGCAAGCGACCGTGTGCCCGGCCCGAGCGGCGGCAGGAGCCGACGGCGCGCGGCGGTCTTGATAGACTCTGCCGCGCGGCGGTGCGCCCTCCCGGTGCGCGGCCCGATGCGGCAATCCATCACGGGGCTTGGGTGAACGCGGTCGCGCTTGGCATGCGAAGGGATCGAATCCGGACAGTTCACGACCCAGGGTGGCATGACCGTTTCTGGCTGCGTCGCCCGGGAGCGGTCCGGGGTGCCGCTCGCGACTGGCTCACCGATGGCGGGTCCTTGACCGATCGCCTCCGCCGGCGCTACCCCGCGTTTCGCGTCGAGCTGGTATTCGCCGGACTGAGAAGGGCCGCACGCGACGAGCGCTTCCTCGGCCCCGGCGCGGGGCAGCTCATGTACGTGCGCGAAGTGCTGCTGTGCCGTGCCGGCGACCCGCTGGTTTTTGCCCACAGCGTAACCAACCCCCGCGCTCTGAAAGGCGCCTGGCGTCACGTTGCGCGTCTGGGCGTGAAGCCGCTCGGGGCCGTGCTCTTCCGTGACCCCCGTGTGCGGCGCCTGCCGTTGAGATTCAGGAAACTCCGCCCCGGCAGCGACCTTCACGCCCGGGCAAGCCTGGCGACGGGAGCGCGGCTGCCGCCGTTGTGGGGCCGGCGCTCGCTCTTCACGAGCGGCAGGGCAGCCCTCCTCGTCACGGAGGTATTTCTTCCCGGCGTCCTGGCGCCGGCCGCGGGCTCGCGCCGGTGGTGACCCCGGCCGTTCGCGGCGCCGCCTCTCATGGCGATAGCGCGGCGGCGATGCGCTGCGCTTCCTCCCGCAGGAGCCGGAGCGCCTCGGACCGCCGTCCCTTCCGGAGCCGGCTCGATATGGCGACGATACTGAGCGCCGCGGTCGGATAGCCGAAGCGGCCGGGAATCGGCACACCGATGCCCGTCACGCCGGGAAGGATCACGTCGGCGTTGAGCGCGTAACCCAGCCGCTTCGCCAGCCGCACGAGGTTCATCAGTTTCTGCCTGGTGAGTGCCCCGTAGCGGGTGAGTTCGTGCTCGTTCGCCCGCACGATGCGGGTGATTTCCGCGTCCGGAAGCGGATAGAGCAGGGCGAGACTGGCAGCGGCGGTTCCGAGCGGACGGCGCGACCCGATCTCGACCGTCAGCGCCTTCACCGGGAACGTGCCTTCCCTGCGATCCAGGCACACGGCTTCGACGCCGCTTCGGACCGTGAGAAACGAGGTATCGCCGGTCGCGCGCGACAATCGCTCGAGTGAAGGCGCGCCGATCCTGCGCAGGTCGAATTGCGCGCTCGCGGCAAGGCCAAGCTCGTAGGCGAGCGGGCCGAGGCAGTAGCGCTTGTCCTCGCGCTGCTGCACCAGGCCCTCCACCACCAGACGCCGCAGGATGCGGTGCGCGGTCGCGGCCTCCAGGCCGCTTTGCGCCATGACTTCCACGTAGCGCGCGCCCGCGGCGCGCGCGGCGACAAGCTTCAGTATCGACACCGCGCGCCCGATGCTCTGGCTGCCCGGCGCCCTGCCGGGTCCTGCCTGGTTCAAGGCCATGAACTCCATTATGTGGAGAACAAAGCGCTAGTTTGCGCCGATTCGCGGCAATAGGCTATAGTTCGCCGGATGCGGGAGGGAGGACCGGGCTCACCGCGGTCTGTCCTCCATATAATGGAGTCCAGAGAAACAAGGAGCGATCCATGTCACGCAACATGAAGCACCGGCACTTTGAGGTCGTCGTGCTCGGCGGGGGCGCGGCGGGCGTTGCCGCCGCGGCGGCGGCGGGCAAGGGTGGGAAGCGCACGCTGCTGGTCGAGGCGGGTCCGATGCTGGGGGGCGAGCTTCTGAGCGGCATGTCGATCGACGGGGTACTGAACGCGCGCGGTGAGTGGGTCGTCGGCGGCATTGCGAGAGAGCTCTTCGACGAATGCCGGAACATGGATGGTTTCATCGGCCCGCTTCACGACTTCCGGTTGATCTGCTACGTGTGCTGCGATCCCGAAGTTATGAAGATCGCCGTGATGCGGGTGCTCGACCGCCACCGGGTCACCCCACTTCTCTACACGCTGGCGGAAGACGTGGTCACCGACGGCAATCGCGTGACCGGCGTGATCCTGGTGAACAAGAGCGGGCGAACGCTCGTCACCGCCGAGTACTTCCTCGATTGCTCGGGCGACGGAGATCTCGCGGCGATGGCCGGCGCCCCCTACGAGATCAGCGACGCGAGCGGCGAGTTGCAGCCGCTGTCGCTCATGTTCCGAATGTCGAACGTGCAGAATCAACCGCTCCTCGACTTCGCCCGCAGGCATCCCGAGAACCTGGCGCTGGGCGAGAGCGATTACATCCGCGGCGGTCGCACCGACGCCGAATTGGCCGAAGCGATCCAGCGTCAGGGACAACCTACCCTGTTCTTCAAGGGAAACGGGCCGCTCATCCAGCAGGCGATCCGGGACGAGGAGCACTTCCCGACGGCGCTCATCATGATCCAGCCCACGTCGAGCGCGCGCCGGGAAGTGTGCGTGAACGCGACGCGCGTTGCCCGGAATATCCTCGGCACCGACAGCGCGGCGGTGAGCGGGACGATTTCCGAGCTGATGGAACAGGCCTGGACGACCGCGGAATTCCTGAGGAAACGCGTGCCGGGTTTCGAAAACGCGACATTCGCGGGAATCGCGCCGCGCGTGGGTATCCGGGAGACGCGCCGCATCATCGGGGAGCACGTGCTGACCGGGGAAGAAGTGATCAACGCGAGCAAGCACAAGGACGTGGTGGCGAAGGGGGCGCAGCACGTCGACATTCACCAGGATGGCATCAGGCAGGTGCGGATTCCGATCGCGAACGGCGGCTCGTACGACATTCCCTGGGGATGCCTCGTGCCGAAAAAGCTCGCAAACGTGCTGGTTGCGGGGCGCTGTCTTTCGGCCACGCGCGAGGGCATGGGCACGGCCCGCACCATGGGGCCGTGCATGGCGATGGGGCATGCGGTGGGGACCGCGGCGGCGCTCGGCATCGAGTCCCGCTTCAAGGACGTGCGGCAGTTGCCCGTGCTGGCGCTGCAGGAGAAGCTCCGCGAGCAGGGCGCCGTGCTCGACGGCGTGCACTAGCGAATGGTTCGTCGGCGCCTAGTCGTTCGACCTGAGGAGGAGGCCATGAAGACCATCGTATGCTTCGTCGCTGCCGTCGTGACCGCCGCGTGCACCCCGGTGCTCGCCCAGACCTATCCGGCTAGGTCGATCCGGATCGTCGTGCCGTTCGCGCCGGGCGGCTCCACCGATATTCTTTCGCGCACGGTCGCGCTCAAGCTGACCGAGGCGTGGAAGCAGCAGGTCATCGCCGACAACCGCCCGGGGGCGAACGGCATCATCGGCGCGGATCTCGTGGCGAAATCGCCGCCGGACGGCTACAACCTCGTCATGGCCTCGATCGGCACGCACGCGACGAACGCTTCTCTCTACGCGAAGATGCCATACGACACGATCAGGGATTTCACGCCGGTCTCCCTTGTCGCCATCGTCGAGCTGGTGCTGGTCGTCCATCCTTCTCTGCCGGTGCACTCGGTGAAGGATTTGATCGCGCTCGCGAAGGCGAAACCCGGCGCGTTGAACTATGCGTCGGGAGGGCAAGGTGCGTCGCAGCATCTCGCGGCCGAGCTGTTCAAGCACATGACCGGCGTGAACATGGTTCACGTGCCATACAAGGGCAGCGCTCCCGCGCTGCCGGATCTCCTGAGCGGGCATGTCCCGATCATGTTTGCCGATCTGCCGCTCGTCACCGCGCACATACAGTCGGGGAAGCTGCGCGCGCTCGCCGTTGCCGGCAAGAAGCGCAACGCCGTGCTGCCGAACGTTCCGACCGTGGCGGAAGCCGCCGTCCCCGGTTACTACGCGTTCGCGTGGTACGGCCTGTTCGCGCCCGCCGGCACACCCGGGGACATCATCAACAAGCTCAACGCCGAAGTCGTCCGCATCCTGCGCCTGCCCGACGTACAAGAGCGGCTGCGCGGTCTGGGCGCGGATCCCATCGGCAGCACGCCCGAGGAGTTCCGCGAGTTCCAGCGCAGCGAGATGGAGCGCTGGGCAAGAGTCATCAAGGCCGCGAATATCCGCGTCGAGTGACCCGCGGGGCGGGACGCGGGCGGGAACCGGGGGCGCGCGCCGGCGAGAAAGCGTCCGTTGATGACGCAACCTCGCGCGGGTCCTCTCCGGGCCCGGGACCGGGAGACCCGGTTCGAGGCCGATCCCGTGGCACGCGCGGCGGCGTTGCCGGAGCGCGAGCCCGTCAGTCGATCACGAGATTGTTGTCCGCGCCGACCTTGCGCACCCGGTCGATCTCGCGCTGCATGAAGGCGCGGAACTCCGCCGGGGAGCCGCCGATCATCTCGTAGCCGGCGGCCGTCAGGGTCTCGCGCACCTTGGGATCCTTCAATGCCTGATTGGCGGACGCGTTGACCCGGTTCACCACGGCCGACGGCGTGCCTTTCGGTCCGAGAAACCCGGAGAAACCGTAGAGCTCGACTCCCTTCAATCCCGCCTCGGCGAGGGTGGGCGCGCCCGGAAAAACGAACCAGCGATTCGCCCCGGTCACCGCCAGCACGCGCAGGCGCCCCGCGTCGACGTAGTGGCGCACATTGCCGGCGGTGTAGAAGTCCACCTGGCCCGCGAGCAGATCGACGAGCGCGGGCCCGTCGCCCTTGAAGTGGATCGCCAGCATCTTGCCGCCCGCCTCGCGTGCGAGCATGAGCCCGAGGAGGTGCGAGCCGTTGCCCACGCCGGCCGTGCCGTAGGTGATCCCCTTGGGACGTGACCTGGCCGCGTCGATCATCTGGCGCACCATGGTGAACGGCGCGTCGGCACGAACGACCACCGCGAAGGGCGTGCGCACGCACAATGCGATCGGCGCGAAGTCCTCCATGACCTGGTATGGCATGTTCCGCTTGAGCGCGGGCAGGAAGGTGAGCATCGCCGCGTGACCGTAGAGGAGCGTATAGCCGTCGGGGCCGGCGTTCTTGACGATCTCGCCTCCGATGAGCCCGCCGGCACCGCCGCGATTGTCGACCACCACCGTTTGCCGCAGGGTGTCGCGCATGCGCCCGCCGAGCGCGCGCACGGCGACGTCGGTGATCCCGCCCGCCGCTGCCGGCACCACTGCGCGAATCGGGCGCGTCGGGTATTCGGTAGCTGCGCCCGCGTCCCGTGCAATCCAGAGACCGAGCGTGGATAGCGCCAGCGCCGCCAGCCATCGGCTGCGGTTCGGGCGAGGCGAGAGTTCTCTCATGCTCCTGTGTCCTCAGTTGAGTGAAAGCGACGGAAAACGACCAGAGATACGCCAAGTGTACACCCACTCGTGTACCCAATCGGCCGGCGTCTGCAGGTTTGCTACGCGTTCTGGTTCTCGGACTGAAATACCTGCGCGGGTGGAAGTTTCATGCGCTGTCTCATGATCTCAAGGGGCATTGGTCCGTGTGGGTGAAAGGGAGCCGGCGCCCGACGTTTACCTTCGAGGGTACGGATGCCGTGCCGGTGGATTATCAGGCCTATCACTGAGGAACGACGACCATGGCAACGCGACTGCACAGTCCGCCGCACCCGAGCGAAGTATCGCAGGACACCGCATTGGCCGAGGGCCGGATCTCGGTCAGCGAGTTCGCGCGCGAGCTCGGCGTGCCTCGCGTGGCCGTGTCGCGCGTGGTGAACGGGCGGGCCGCGGTGAGCGCGGACATGGCCCTGCGCCTGGCCGCGGCGCTCGGGGCTCGGCGGAATCGTGGCTCTAGATGCAAGCGTCCCACGACCCGTGGCAAGCCGCCAAGCACCGAAAGATGAAAGTCCGGCCGCTGAAGCTTGCGGCCTGATGAACGGAAAGCAATTTGATGCTCGGTGGGTATATCGCGCCAAGTGCTTGAGAAGGGGCGAACCCTATCCCCATCCTCAGATCCTTCCCCTTGAAGGGGAGGGAAGATTCGAGCGCTACGCGAGAATGGGTTTGGTGGGCGGTACTGGTATTGAACCAGTGACCCCTGCCGTGTGAAGGCAGGATAAGGCGTCCTCGGAGATTCCGGGACATCCGTTAAGTGATTGATAATACATAATACAGGTCCATTGCCGTCCCATCGCCGCCAGCGTAGAAGTTCCGTATGGATTCCGTATGGAGATTTCGATGGACGAACGCATCGACACGGTGACGGGGCGCGCGAGGCTGGAGGCGCGGCGTGAACCGTACTGGGCGCGTGTGGAGAAGGGCGCATTCGTCGGCTTCCGGAAGCGGCCCGCGGGCGAGTGGACCTGGATCGCCCGCTGGCGGGATGTGGAGCGAAAGCAGCACTACCACGCGCTCGGGCAACGCCCGGACTACGACACTGCGGTAAAGGCTGCCCGGCAGTGGTTCGTGCAGTGCGAGGGGGCGACTCCAAAGACGGTGACCGTTGCCGACGCCGCGCGCCAGTACGTCGAGGACCGCCGCACCCGCAAGGGGGAGCTGTCCGCCAAGGATGCGGAAGGGCGTTTCAACCGGCACGTGTACGACGCCAGCATCGGCAAGATTGAACTGGCGAAGCTCAAGGCCGCCGAGATCGAGAAGTGGCTGCGCGGGCTGGTTCGCAAGGATGACGAGGACGCCGACGCTGAGCGGCGCTCGAAGGATTCAGCCAATCGAGACCTGTCGGCCCTGAAGGCGGCGCTCAACCTCGCGTTCTGGTCGGGGCTGGTCGCCTCGGATGCGCAGTGGCGGATGGTCAAGTCCTTCGAGGAGGTTGCCCGCCGGCGGGAGCGGTTTCTGACCCTGCCTCAGCGCAAGCGGCTTTTCGCTGCGGCGGCGCCGGATCTGAAGCGACTGATCAAGGCGATCGCCTTGACTGGCGCACGGCCGGGAGAGCTGGCCAATGCCACTGTCGGAGGTTTCGATCCGCGCGCCGGCACGCTGGCCCTCTCCGGCAAGACCGGCCGGCGGACGCTTCCGCTGTCGGTGGTGGCGGCGGCGTTTTTCAGGTCTGTAAGTGCAGACAGGGCAGTAACCGAGCCCCTAATGGTTCGAGAGGATGGTTCAGCCTGGCATCGGTTTGCCTGGAGGGATTCCCTGCGCGAGGCGGTAACCGCTGCCCGGCTGCCGGACGACGTGGTGCTGTACTCGCTTCGTCATGCCGCGATTAGCGAGATGTTGACGGCCGGTCTCGACCCGTTGAGCGTCGCCCGTCTGGCCGGGACGAGCGTCACCATGATCTCGAAGCATTACGGGCATCTGGTGCAGGACCATATCCGAGCCCAGCTTTCCGCGGTGAAGGTTCTATAGGTGGAGCTGGCCGCCCGCTAATACTGTGGGAGCGGTATTTCTTCGGGAAAGCCGTTGTTGAACTAAACCGCAGTATCCTTCCGATGGTCTGCGGCGGCGGAGTGAAAGCGCGAGGGCAGTGGGATCCACGCGCCCTTGGAATCCTGACGATAAAAATTGTCCCCGCAGCGCTCGATCCACGTGCCGCGTACCCGAGGCTTCTTTTGGGCAAAGCGCGGGTCATGCAAACGGGGTTTGAAATCCGCCTGATTTTGGGGGTTGGCGCGTAACACCCTCAGAATCGCTCGCCGTGCTGTTCGTATTGTTTGAGGCGCGCCTGGCAATCGGCGTCGCCTGATCGCAGCACGTGTCCTCGGAGTGCGAGGTCGCTCTGATCGCCGAATAGATGGTGGCGCTGTCGCGCAGGGGGCCGTGCGCTATTCTGTTGCCCGGACGCCGGATAAGCGAAGGCCCGGGCAGGTTCGTGGAAGAACCCCGGGCCTTCAACACGCTCGCGCGGCACAAGGACGCGTCTGCGCTTTCCTTATGCCCGCATTTCGCGGCGTTGTCCAGCGCTGCGTGCGGGCTGCGTGGGGGAGAGCGAACCAAGCTATCGGTTGTTCAGTTGCCGGGGGTGCGCACGGCAGGTGCGCATCTGCCGGCGCGGCGACCGCGGCAACCAGTATTGCGCCGCAGGGTGCGCGCGCGAGCGCCGGCGCGAGTCGCTGCGCCGGGCCGGCGCCCGCTACCAGCTGAGCTACCGGGGCGCCTGTTGCCACGCGGCACGCCAACGCCGGTGGCGGGCACGCCGGTCGCAGAAAGTGACGCATCATGTGTATGCGCTCGGCCACCTCCATTGCGTAGACAAGCCTGTATCCGCGTGACTTGTCCTGGAATCCGGCAATCCAGTCGCCGGGCTCGACGCGCGAACCTTGGTGATTGGGTGTGCAGACAGCAAGCGTGCACCAGCCCCAGAAGGGGTTCGGTGCCAATCCCGCGTCGTGTCGCATCACATAGGTGTATAGCTTACAATCATTATCTGACGCGAAGTGCGGGCCGCGGCCAAGGAAGTCCATCATGACCACGCTGGAAATCAATCTACCCGACTCGCTTGCCAGGGAAGCGAAGGAAGCGGGATTGCTTACCCCTC
>JADZGE010000016.1 GCA_020854035.1 Burkholderiales bacterium
GGGTTCCGGGGCGCAAGCCGCGACATCCGTGTCGGGGCGTCTTTCCCGCCACCCGTCCCGCAGCACGGCGTCCACGCACGCCCCGCGACGCCTTGCGCCCCCGTCGCCCGGCCGGGTCGTTCCGCGCGCCGATCCGAAGCGCAAGATGCGTGACCAGTCGGAGCCGTGCGCGCTATAGTGGCACGCCCCGCTTCGAATCGAGTTTTGCGATCGAAGGGCGCGGCACCGCCGGCACCGGCGTGAACGCTCGTGACCAGGCGAAACCGTGCGCGCCGATACACGGCGCGTCATTCACGACGACGAAAGGAGGACGGCATGCCGAGACTGACCCCCATCAGTGACGAAGAGGCGCAAGGCTCGCCCGCGGTCCGCGCGCTCTTCGAGAAGGACATCGCCAAGGAGGACGAGGTCCTGCTGAGCACGCGCATCTCCTCCTACCGGCCGGGCATCGCCGCCGCCCACAAGGCCCTCGGCGGCTCCATCAAGGAGAGCGGGCTCATTCATGCGGCGCTGCGCAGCCTGGTGAAGGTACGCATCGCCAACCTGATCGGATGCGCGTATTGAGCGGACCGCAACGCTGCCGGTGGCAGCGAGGCCGGTGCCAGCCTGGAGAAGATCGCCGATCTGGCCAACTTCAGGACGAGCCCCCATTACTCCGAGGCCGAGCGGGTCGCCCTGGAGTACGCCGAAGGGGCGAGCATGACGCCGCACAACGTGCCGGACGAGCTCTTCGAGCGTGTCCGCGCGCACTACACCGACGAGCAGATCGTCGAGCTCACCTACATCATCGCGGCCGAGAACCTCGGCAGCCGCTTCAACTTCAGCCTGCGGGTCGAACCGCAGGGGTCCTTCTGCTTCCTTCCCCAACCCGCCTGACGCCGCTTCTCCCCGGGACGACGCTCGCGCGTCCGTCCCGGGGGCCGCCGGCGAGCGCCGCGGGCCCGAGCCGCGCGCCGGCGTCCCCGACCACGGCCCTGCGCTGCGCCACATGGCGGAACGCATCACAGCTCCTTATCCGCGGATAAGTTCTTTCGGTTGGCAGCGCCGCCGAGCGCGGTGATAGGCTCCGGTGACCATTCCATGGGAGGGGGATCATGGCAGCGCTCGCCGCACGCATCGCGGACTTCCGGCAATCGATGCAGCAGAAGATCGAGCAGGGCGGCGTGAACCGCGAGGTGCTGAGCGACGTGCTGCGCCACCTGATGCAGATCGCCGCGGACCGCGACGCCTGGTCTGCCGACCACTACCCTGATCCGCAGGGCGACGTGCAGCACGTCCGCTATCTCATCCAGGAGAGCCCGGACAAGACCTGTGCGCTGTATCTCAACGTGCTGCGCCCCGGCAAGCGGGTGCCGCCGCACGACCACACCACCTGGGCCTGCATCGCCCCGGTCAAGGGCACGGAGATCAACCGCCTGTGGGAGCGCGTCGACGACCGCAGCGTACCCGGACGCGCGCAACTGAAGCTGCGCACGGTCCTGCGCGTCGAGGGCGACACCGGCGCCGCGCTGCTGCCCGACGACATCCACTCGCTGGAGATCCCCGGCAGCGAGTGCACCCGCCATCTGCACCTGTATGGTCGCGCGCTGGAGACGCTCAGCGAGCGCGTGGAGTACGATGTCGAGGCCGGGACCGTCCGCAGGATGGACATCGGCGTGCAGACCCGCCGCTGACGCCATCCGCCGCGCGGCACGCACCGCTCGCCCGCGCGCGAGGTTCCTGCCGCCGCATGAAGTGGCCGTCGGTCGCTGGCGGGCCGCACCCGCCGGCAATGCTGCGCGACTGCCCGGCCGGATCCCCGCGCCACCGATCCCGCAAGACCCCCATGCCGCACCAGCGCGGCCCAACCGAGGAGAACGACATGTCCAGACTGCCCCCGATCGAAGAGGCCGGCGCCTCGCCCGAGGTGCATGCCCTGTTCGACCGGGATCTCGCCCGCGACGGGCAGATCCTCAACAGCACCCGGGTCGCCGCGTACCGGCCCGGCATCTCCAATGCGGCCAAGAACCTCGGCAAGGCCATCGCGGACAGCGGCCTGATCGATCCCGCGCTGCGCAGCCTCGTCAAGGTGCGCATCGCGAGCCTGGTCGGCTGCGAGTTCTGAGTGGACATCAACGCTGCCGGCGGCAGCGATGCAGGGGCCAGCATGGAGAAGATCGCCGAGCTCGGCCAGTACAAGAGCAGCACGGCGTTCACCGCGGCGGAAAAGGTGGCGCTCGAGTTCGCCGATGGCGCTTCGGCCACGCCGCACGACGTCTCCGACGCGCTCTTCGCCCGGGTGCAGGCGCACTACAGCAGCGAGCAGATCGTGGAGCTCGCCTACATCATCGCCACCGAGAACCTCAGCAGCCGCTTCAATCGCAGCTTCCGCGTCGAGCCGCAGGGCTTCTTCTGCATGCTCCCTCCCGGCGGCGGCAAGAAGGGTTGACGTCCCGGGCGCGGCGCTGTCGCCGGACCCGCCGACATCCGCCCGAGCGCCGGCGTTCGGCCGGCGCGGGCTCAATCGGCCCGGATGCCCGCCTCGCGGGCGACGCTCGCCCAGCGCTTCATCTCGCTCTGCAGCTTCGCGGCGAAGCGCTCCGGCGAACCACCGACCGGCTCGATGCCAGGCGCCGTGAAGCGCTCGCTCACGTCGGGCGCGGTGAGCGCGCGATTGAACGCCTCGTTGATCGCCGTGACGACGCCGCGTGGCGTGCGAGCCGGCGCCCACAGGCCGTACCAGTTCTCGAACACGTAACCGGGCAGCCCCGCCTCCACGGCGGTCGGCAGCTCGGGCGCCGCCTTCGCCCGTACCGCACCGGTGGTCGCGAGCGGCCGCAGCCGCCCCGAGGCGATGTGCGGCTGGACCGCGGCAAGCGTCGTCACCAGCATCTGCGTCTCGCCGCCCAGCACCGACGTCGTCGCCGGCCCCGCCCCCTTGTACGGCACATGCAGGAGCCGGATGCCCGCGGCGAGCCGCAGCAGCTCGGTGGAGAAATGGATCACCGTACCGCTGCCTCCGGAGCCGTACCGGATCTCGCCCGGACGCGCACGAGCAAGCGCCACGAGCTCGCGCACGGAGCGCACCGGCATCGAGGGGTGCACCACGATCGCGCTGGCGAGAGAACAGACGAGCAGGACCGGCTCGAAGTCCGCGGCGATGTCGTAGGGCAGCTTCGGCTGCACGAGCGGCACGAACACGAAGTTCACGCCCGTCATGAGCAGCGTGTGTCCGTCCGCGGGCGCTCGGGCGACCGTGTTCGTGCCGATGGTCGTGGCGCCGCCGCTCACGTTGTCGACGACGACGGCCTGACCCCAGCCCGGCGCCAGCTTCTGCGCGAGCACCCGCGCGACGATGTCCGTCCCTCCGCCCGGCGCGCTCGGCACCACGAGCCGCACCGGCTTGCGCGGGAACTCTTCGGCACGCGGCTGCGCACCTGCACACGCGGCGTGAATCACCATGGCACCGGCGACGAGCCCGCGCCCGAGCACGGCGTGATACCTACCCATCCCGCCTCCTCGCCCGGAGACCGCGCCGGGCCGGTACAGCGCGCCTGCGTCAGCTTCCCGGCAGATCGGCGACCTCCGGGAAGAACATCTCCTTCCAGGACGCCGGCTTGCGCTTGACGACGCCCACCCGATGCAGGAACTCGGTGAACTTCATGACGTTCTGCGGCACGATGGTGAAGTGGTCGGGATTCA
>JADZGE010000017.1 GCA_020854035.1 Burkholderiales bacterium
CCCAACTTCCACGGTCGGCGGCGGCCGAAGGGCGATTTTCGGGAGTGCGCGCCGCGCAACGTATTGAAATATCGTGGGGCCGGGCGCCGATTCGCCAAAATAGTCACTAATCTGGCCGCTCATTTTCCTTGACAGGCTGGGGACCGAAGTAACGAAATAGTCGTGCCGTGTTTATCAAGCGGACGACCCGGCGGGTGGGCGCCACGACGTACGTCAATCATCTCCTCGTGGAAACCGTCACCACCCCGCGCGGCCCCCGCCATCGCACGATCTGTTCGCTCGGCGCGCTCACCCCCGCGCCCGTCGAGGAGTGGCGCGGCCTGGCGCACAAACTCCATGCCGCGCTGGAGGGGCAGACGACGCTCGTGCCCGATGCGACCGTCGCCGCGCTTGCCGCACGGGTGCGCCCACCGCGGCCCCGCGCCGCGGCCGACGCCGGGAGTGACGTGCTCGCCATTCACGTCGACCAGGTCCGGACCGAAGACGCCCGCGTGGCGGGACCGGTCCACGTCGGGCATCAGATGTGGCAGGCGCTGATGCTGGACGCGATCCTGGCCACCGCGGGGCTGAGCGCGCGCGCCCGCGTGCTCACCGAAGTGATGACGCTCAACCGGCTGGTGAGCCCCGCGGCCGAACACGCCATGCCGGACTGGATCCGCCGCACGGCCCTGGACGATATCCTGGCCACGGACTTCAGCACGCTCAGTGACGAGGCCCTCTATCGCAACCTCGATCGGCTGCATCCGCAGCGGGCGGCTATCGAGCAGGCCTTGGCGGCGCGCGAGCGCACGCTCTTCAACCTGGATGACACTCTCTACCTCTACGATCTGACGTCGACGTACTTCGAAGGGCAGTGCCCGCACAATCCCCAAGCGAAACGCGGGTACTCGCGCGATCACCGCCCCGACTGCAAGCAAGTCGTCGTGGGCCTGGTCCTGGATCGCGATGGGTTTCCCACGGCCCATGAAGTATTTGACGGCAATCGCCAGGACCGGGCCACGGTGGAGGACATGCTGGCCGCTCTGGAGCAGCGGACCGGGCGCCGCGGCGGGGCCACGGTGGTGATCGATCGCGGGATGGCGTTCGCCGAGAATCTCGCGCAAATCCAGGCCCGCGGACACCACTACCTCGTGGCCGGGCGGCCGCCGGAACGCCACCTGCATCGGGAGGCCTTTGAAGACGAGACCGGGTGGACGGAGATCGTGCGCCAGCCGTCGCCGCGCAACCCGGGCCAGAAGAAGACGCGCGTCTGGGTAAAGCGCGCCGCGAGGGACGGCACCGAGGTCCAGATCCTCTGTCGCAGCGACGGCCGCGTCGAGAAAGATCGCGCCATCCGCGACAAGCACGAAACCCGGTTCCTGCGCGATCTGACCAAGCTGCAGACCCGCGTCGCCCGGGGCCGCCTGCGCGCGCCCGCCAAGATCCACGAAGCCTTGGGCCGCCTCAAGGAGCGCTACTCGCGCGTGGCGCGCTACTACGCCCTCGCGTACGACGAGACGGCGCGCACGGTAAGCTGGATGACGCAGGCCGACCTCCACACCCGGGCCGAGCAGTTGGACGGCACCTACCTGCTGCGCACCGACCGCCAGGATCTCAGCGACGAGGAGATCTGGCGCCTCTACATGCTCCTCACGCGGGTCGAGGCGGCGTTCCGGGCGATGAAGAGCCCCCTCATGGAGCGGCCGATCTTTCATCACCTCGAGCATCGCGTGCAGACCCACATCTTCCTCTGCGTGCTCGCCTACCACTTGCTCGTCGCCATCGAGAAGCGCTGCCTCGATCACGGCGTCCACACCTCGTGGGCGACGGTGCGCGAACAGCTCTCCACACACCAAGTGATCACGGTGGTCCTGCCGGCGACGGACGGCCGGACCCTGCGCATCCGGAAGAGTTCGACCCCGGACGCGATCCACCGCGAGCTCTACCGCCTCCTGCAGATGCCGGCCGAGGTCATGCGACCGGTGAAGACCTGGGCCCCGGCGCAGTCACCATAGTCACTCAACGCTCACGCAACCCCTTGAAATCTCAGCACCCTGATCCGAAAACCGTGGAAGTTGGGCTAGCGGGGGCGCGTCACCCCGAAGGCGGGCAGCACCTCCGTCGCGAAGGCCTCGAGCGCGTCCCAGTCGTACGGGCCCTCGCGGAAGGCGATGTTGAGGCGCTGGACCCCGGCTCGCGCGTAAGCGGCCACCTTGTCGATGGCCTGGGCGGGGGTGCCGCGCAGAAAGCCCGTCCGCGGGTCGCGGCCGAAGTGGGACTGGTAGACGGCCTCGCCCCGCGCCGCCCCGCGCGGATCCGCCCCGAGGTAGAAGCCGACGTTGACGCTGCGGGCCAGGGCGGCCGGATCGCGACCCTCCGTCTCGCACCAGCGCGTGAGGACGGCGTTCTTGTGCGCCCACGCCTCCTCGCCCACGTAGGGGCAGTTCCAGCCGTCGGCGTGCCGCGCGGCCGCGCGCAGCGTGCGCTTCTCGCCGGCGCCCCCGATCCAGATGCGAACGTGGGGCTGCACGGGCTTGGGGAAGTTGCGGGCCTCACGCAGGGCGAAATGGCGGCCCTCGAAGCTCGCCACCGGCTCGTCGAAGAGCCGCCGCATGACCCGCGCGTACGCCTCGAGCTGGTCCTCGCGCACGCCGATGGACTCGAAGGCGTAGCCGAAGGCCCGGTACTCGATCTGGTGCCAGCCGGC
>JADZGE010000018.1 GCA_020854035.1 Burkholderiales bacterium
ACACGCTGTTGTGTGGTACCTTCTCGCATCAAAGGCCTCCTCACTGGTGCATTACGCTCTGTGGCAAGACGTTTTGTACCAGTCCGTGAGGCCTTTGTACATTCATTTCATGAATAATCCGGGCTAAACCGCAGCAACAGCGATGTCTGACATCATCCTCGGCATCCGGATCACCGCCGACGGCAAGGAGCTGGTCGGCGCGGTGACGCTCTCCCAGGAGAGTCTCAAGAAGTTGCGCGAGGAAGCCGACCGCAACACCGCCAGCGCGCGCAAGCTCAATGAGGAGCAGAAGAACCTCTCGGGCGCGTTCAACCGGCTGCGCGAAGACGCGGCGCGCCAGGCCGCCGCCCTCACGGGGAACGAAGTCGCATCGCGCGCGCTATATGCGACGTTGACACGCCTGAGCGGCGGACTCGCTTTGGTGGCGGCCGGCGCATACGCTCTGTGGCGTGCCTACTCGGACGGCGAGCGCGAGGTGCACGCGATGAACAACGCGATCGCGCTCACCGGCAACTTCGCCGGCACGACACGGGGCCAGATGCTGGAGCTGGCCCGCGTGACCGCCGATGCCGGGGCGATGACGATCTCTACTGCCAAGCAGGTGGTGACTCAGCTCGTCGCCTCCGGGCAGATAGGGTCAGAGGCGCTCGGGCGGGTGGCTCGGCTCGCCGAGGACTACGCCGCGGCCACGGGCCGGCAGGCGCGCGACATTGCGCCCGAGCTCGTCAAGCTCTTCGCCGATCCCGCGAAGGGTGCGGAGCAGCTGAACCGTCAGTACCACTTTCTCTCCGTCGCCCAGATCGAGCATATCCGGCAGCTCGAGCGCATCGGCGAGACCGGGCGGGCGCAGGTCGAGCTGGCCGACGCCTTGACCCAGCGCCTGCCGCGAAGCGCGGAGCAGCTCGGGGTGATTGAGCGCGCATGGGCTTCCGTGCGTCAAGCGGCCAGTAGCGCGTGGGACGCGATGCTCGGCGTCGGGCGGACAAAGACTCTCGACCAGGAGATCGCGGAGCAGGCAGCCACCGTGGCAGGGCTCTCCCGGCAGCGTGGCGTGCCGCCCGCCGTCCTGCAAGCGGCGCAGACCAGGCTCCAGGAGCTGCAATGGCAGCGGGAGGCGGACGCGTCGGGCGCCGCTGCCGGGTCCTCAGCCGCCGCAGCCAATGCCAGGAGCCACCAGGCGCAAGCGCTATTGCGGGGGACACCGGCGTACAGGACTCAGGCGCTTCGGGATCAACTCGCATTACTTGCCTCCGCGGAGGGCCTCGATCCCACGCAGAAGGCGCAGGCGGAAGCGGGCATAAAAGAGCAGATCGCGAAGCTGCAGGGCGGCGGCCCCGCGAAGAATGAGGCCGACGCATTCACACCTCTCCTGGAGCGCATGCGGCAGAAGCTCGTGCTCGACAAGGAGAGCACGGAGATGGCGCGACTGCAGCTCGAGCTGACCGAGAAGAAGTACGCGAAGCTCACTCCCGCGCAGGAACTGGAGCTCAACCAACTCGCGAAAGCGATCGACCAGAAGACCACTGAGAACAAGCTGATCTCGATGGAGCTCGATCTGCGCCGTCAGGTGCAACGGGAGGAGGCAGAGGCGACCGCGGTGCGCGTGCAACTCGGCCAGCAGGCCCAAGCTGCGCGCAACCAGATGATCGACAGCACGCTCGCCGCGGCCTCGGCGGCAGAGGATGAGTTGAAGCTGGCGGAGTATGAGATCTCGCTGATGGGGCGCAGCGCGGCCGAGCGTCGCGAGCTGATAGCGGGACTCCGGGCGGAGCTCGACATGCGGCGGCAACTCAAGAACATGAAGGGGCTGCAGCCCGGTGATGAGGAAGGCTTCGTCGACAGCGCACGCCAGGCGGCGCAGGCGCAGGCGCGCGCGCAGAGCGTGCGGCAGGAGGCCGAGGAGTCGAGGCGCTTCTGGCAGGGCATCGCGGACAACATCGAGCGCGCATTAACTGATTCGGTGATGCGGGGATTCGAGCGGGGCGAGAGTTTCGCGAAAAATTTCGGCGACTCCATCAAGCGCTACTTCCAGTCGCTGGTCATCCAGATCCCGATCCGCTTCCTGTCGCAGGCGGTGACGGGCATGCTCGCCGGCGCGTTCCCGGGGATAGCGGCCGCCGGCGGCGGCGGAGGCGGCGGTCTCGGCGGCATCGCCAACTTCGCGAGTCTCCTGCCCAACGTGGGCGGTGGCGGCAGCCTCATCGGAAATTTCGCCGGCTCGCTCTCCGGGTTTTTCGGGGGCGGGGGCTCGGCGCTCGCCGCCGGCGGCGCGATGGACATGGGTATCGGCTTCGGGGGCGCGACGCTGGAGGCGCTCGGCATGGGCGCCTCCTCGATCCCGTTGAGTGCGAGCATCATGCCCGCGCTCGGCCCGATCGGTCTCGGCCTGGGCGCGCTCGCGCTCGGCAGCAAGCTCTTCGGTGGCGGCGGCAAGACGCCCGCCGTCGGAGCCGGGGTGAGCGTCACCGGTAGCGTCGGGCGCGGGGGCTGGGTCGACGCGTCGTGGCTCGGCCACGCGACCGCGGGCTCGAACGCCACGTCGTGGAGCACCTACGCTCACGGCCCGAACTTAAACCCGCTGATCGCCGACGCCTACCGGCAGGTGGAGGGCTATGGGCGGCTGCTCGGCCTTGACACGGCGGCCGTGAGGAATGCCGTCGTGCCCCTCTCGTTCCGCACCGGTCAGAGCGCACCGCAGGGCCCCACCTCCGAGGACGTGATGCAGGCGTTCAACGCCTCGATCGGGCAGGTGACCGAGGCGCTCGCGCGGCGGTTGATCCCGAACATCGACGCGCTCGCCCGCGCGGGCGAGTCGGCGGTTCAGACGCTCGAGCGCCTCGCGCAGGAGGCGCGGCAGGCGGCATTGAACCGCATGGGCGCGGCGATCGGGCTGGAGGATTCCACGCGCGATCTGTGGTTGACCGAGCTCTCGCCCCTCACCGCGCGCGAGCGCCTCGACCGGGCAGGCGCGATGCTGGGCGAGTATGCGGCCGGCGCGCGGGGCGGGGACATCGCCTCCTTCGGCAAGTACGGCTCGGGGCTGCGCACCTACCTCACGGAGGCGAGCCGGTTCTACGGCACCAGCACGGCCGATTACCGGGGGATATTCGAGGCGCGGCAGGCGGAGTCGGCCGACATCGTCGGCACGACGTTGAACGAGAACGCGATGGCGCTCGCCTCGATGGGCGGCTCGCTGGAGCAGATCGTGGGCAACACGCGCGACCTCGACAAGCGCATCGCGGCGGCGCTCGAGCGCGCGATCGGGGCGCGGATCGACACGCAGATCGTGGTGCAGCAAGCTGCGGCCCAGCAGATCGTGCAGGCGGTGCAGAGCGCCGGCACTGGAGCGGGGCCGGCATGGATCGACGAGCCCGCGACCAGCACGCCCGCCGGGCGCACGGGACGGAGCTGACGTGGCGATCTCCGACGCCCAGTACGAGAGCTGGTTGAAGGCCGACAACCGCCTACGGGCTCTCCTCGTCGAGGCCGATGCGTACTCGGGGGGTGCGCTGGTGACGCGCTACATGGCCACCTTCCCCTACCAGTCCACCCCGGGCGACACGCCGGCGAGCACCGCCTACGACGACATCGTCCTGGGCGTGCCGGCGTTCTCCGCGGACATCGGGGAGGCGCTCGGCGGCCGCGGGCAGGGCGGGTGGGGGTCGATCAGCATCAAGAACGAGGCACCGCGCGCGGGCGATCCGGGGCTCCGCGATGCATGGCTCGACGACGGGTGGGACGGCCGGGCGCTCACGCTCTACTTCGGCGACCCGTCGTGGCCGAAATCGGACTTCCGCCGCATTCTCGCGGGCGTCTCGGCGGACATCGTCGCGCTGAGCCCGAATCTGACGCTCCTCGTGCGCGACAAGACGTGGCTCACGAACGTGCCGCTGCAGACGGCGCTGGTGGGCGGCACGACCGCCAACAAAGACCAGTTAAAGCCGCTTTGTCTGGGGCAGTGCTTCAACGTGGAGCCCGTGCTGATCGACGCGGCCGCGCACAAGTATCAGGTGCACGACGGGGCGATCGAGGACATCACCGCCGTGCGCGAGGGTGGGAATGCGACCACCTACAACAAGCAGCTCGCCGACGGCACGTTCACCTTGAACGGCTCGCCGACGCTGCGGATCACGTGCGACGTGAAAGGGGCGAAGCCGAGCGGGACCTGGTTGACGAAGTGCGCCGATCTCATCGAGTGGCTGATGACGACGCGCACGCAGTTGAGCGCGACGGACATCGACGCGACCAGCTTCAGCGACTTCAATACGCTCTGCCCGCAGACGCTGGGGTTCTATGCGTCGTCCTTCACGTCCGTGGGCAGCGTGATCGATGCCCTGGTCGCATCCGTTGGCGGCTACTGGGCGGTGGATCGCACGGGCAAGTTCGTGCTCGGGCGCCTCGATGCGCCGAGCGGCACCGCGGCGCTCGAGATCATGGCCGACGACGTCGCCGCCGGTGGGCTGCGCATCCTTTCGCGATTGCTGCCGGTGAAGACCGCTCGGCTGGGCTATCAGCGAAACTGGGCACCGCAGGTCGACGGGCTCGCGGGCGTGGTCACCGAGGCGAACCGGGCGCTCTACGCTGCGGAGTATCAGGCTGTGACGCGCGCCAACTCCGGGGTCGATACGGCGCACCTGCTCGCGGAGAGCCCGGACCTCGCCGGCACGCTGCTCGCCGACGCCACCGAGGCGCAGACCGAGGTGAACCGGCGCGGCACACTGCGGGGGCAACTGCGCTACATCTATGAGGCGAGCTGCTTCTGCGCCCCCTTCACCCTGCGGCTCGGGCAGGAGGTGCGGCTGACGCACCCGCGTTACGGCTTCGAGGCTGGGCGTAATGCGATCGTCGTCGGGTTCCAGGAGTTCCCCACGCGCAAGCGGGCCGCGGTGCGGCTCTTCGCCTGATGAGCAACGTCCGCATCATCACGCCCAACTCCGCCGACGAGGCGACCCTGACCGCCTCACCGGTGATGGAGACGACGCTCCCGGTCGAGTATCTGCAGGACCAGACGCGCGCCCGTGTCGCACGCACGACGGGGCTCGCGACGCCGCAGCACGTCTACGGCAACTGGAGCGGCCCACGGCCGTGCTCGGGCTTCGTGCTGTGGCGCCACAATCTCACCGCCGCGGCGACGCTGCGCTTGATTCTCTACGAAGGACAGAACCAGACCGGCACCGTGCTCTACGACTCGGGCTCGATCTCGCTCGGCGAGGAGATGCCGGCGTGGGGTGAGCAAGCGTGGGGCACGTTCCAGTGGGGCGGCTCGATCTTCTCGGACTGGCCGGTGGCCTTCACCATGATCTGGTTCGACCAGGTCTCCCCGCAGAGCTTCGATCTGCAGATGACCGACAGCGGGAACACCGCCGGCTACATGCAGGCTGCACGCCTGGTGCTCGGGCCCGTCTTCGAGCCGGCGGATAACTTCTCCTGGGGCGTCGATTGCCACTGGGAGGAGGACAGCTCCCAGGAGCGCACCGACGGGGGCACGCTGCGCACCGACGCCTCGGACCCCTACCGGGTGTGGACGTTTGCCCTCAACTACCTCACCGACGGCGAGCGCGCGACGTTGACCGAGATGATGCGAGTCTCGGGCAAGCGCGGCGATCTCTTTATCTCGTGCTTTCCCGGCATGGGCGGCGCGCGCGAGCGCGACTACGCCGGACTCGTGAAGCTCGTGCGCCCCATCGAGCTGCCGCTCGCGTTCACGAACAACTGGCGCACGCAGCTCACTTTCGCGGAGACCTGACATGGCGGACCTCACGACTTATCGGCCGACTAACCCGCCGCTCCCGGGCGGATTCGACTACCCGGCGAAGATACTGGCCTTCATCAACGCGCTGGGGGCGGGGTCCGATCCGTTCTCGCGGCCCGACCACGTGCAGAACCTCTCGCTCACGTTCGCCGTGGGCAGCAACGCACTGACGGCCAACGTCAAGGCGCGCGACGGGACCGCGCCCTCGGCGGACAATCCGGTCGCGGTGGCCGTGAAGAGCGCGCTCGCCGCCGGCGACTACAACGTGCGCACGATCACCGGAGCACTCTCGCTCACGATCGTCTCCGGGGCGACTGTGGGGCACACGAGCGCGGTCGCCGGCGACCTCTACTGGTACATCGTCGAGAAGGACGCCAATACGCGGAAGCTCGCGGTGGCGGGCTCCTTCCTCGGCCACCAGGGGGTGGGCTCAACGACGTTGATGGATGCGAACTCGGACTCGGCCGCGGTGCTCTATGCGGACGAGGCGCTCGCGAGCAAGCCCTACCGCTGCATCGCCCGCACGATCGACACGCAGACGACAGCGGGCACGTGGACGGCGACGCCGGCAGAGTGCCACCTGCCGCCTTTCGTCGCGCCGGCCGGGGAGATCGGCGGGAGCGTGGCCTATTCAGGCGTGCTCGCCCCCGCGCAGATTACGGCGAACCAGAACGACTACAACCCGAGCGGCCTCTCCTCCGCCGGGGTGCTGCTCGTCTCGACGGATGCGGCGCGCAATATCACGAGCGTCGCCGGCGGGGCCCGCGGGCGCGTGCTCCAATGGATCAACACCGGGACCTTCGCCCTCACGTTCACCCCGGACGACGGGGCGAGCGGCACCGCGGCGAATCGGTTCTCGCTCGACGGACGGGTCACGATCTACGGCGGCCAATCGGCGAGCTTCATCTACGACGCCTCGGCCTCGCGCTGGCGGCTCCTGCACCAGTCGCGGACGCGACTCGTGAGCGTCACCGGTAAGAACATCACTGCCTCTCGCCCGAGCGCCTCGACCATCGACGTCAATGCCGACGAGCTGGTTCTGACGGACGCGCAGGGCAACACCCGCATCGCGACGACGATCGACCTGACACTCGACATCACCGCTTCTGGCGAGAACGGCCTCGACGCCGGGTCCGAGGCGAGCAACACGTGGTACTACGCGCACGTGCTGGAGAAGCCGGACGGCACGCGCTGCGGAGTACTCTCCACCTCGGCGACGGCGCCGACGCTGCCTACTGGCTACACGTTTTGGGCGCTCGTCTCGGCGGTGAGGAACGACGGGTCGTCGAATTTTGTGAACTACGTGCAGCGTGGCGCCAGGATTTATTTCGCCGCCGGGCAATCCATTCTGTCCGGTGGCACGGCGACGAGCGAGACCAACGCATCGACAGCCGCCGCCGTGCCGGCTGCGGCGTATTCCTTCGACTTGAGCTGGGAGGCGGCCGCGGCAGCGACCAGCGGGCCGGTGTTCGGGCAGTTGCGGCACGTCTCCGGGGCGAACTTCCAGAGTTTCCGCATCTCCACTGCGTCGGGCAGTGGAGAGACCAACTACGGCACCGGCTCGGTGCAGTTCCCTTACGTGGGCAATGTGGCGTACCTGTGGGACTCGGCCTTCACCAGCCGGTCGCTCTCGCTGTTCGTGACCGGCTTCACCCTTCCTATCGGGGGTGCGTGATGCAGGTGACCGACATCTCTGTGCCGGGGCTACGGCTCCACAGATTCATCGAGGTGCTCGCGTTTGGTGGGGAGCCGCCCGCCTGTGCGGCGTTCCCTGTGACGCGGGGCGACAACGAAGTGCCCAAGGTGGCGCTGCGCACCGAGCATATTGCGTTTGCCGCAGGGGACCTACTGGTCGCCTTCGCGGGCTTCGAGATCACGAACCGGCTCAACTTGACTTTCACCGTCGTCGGGCGGCTCGGCCTGGCGGAGAACTCGGACGACGTGCCGGGGCGGCGCGGCTGGACGCCGATCGACCGGGATGGCGGTGGGCCGCCGGTCCTCGCCCAGGCGCACTTCCCCGTCCAGCGCTCCGGGATCTATTACTTTCGCGAGCCCATGAGCCGGCGGGTGCAGTACAGCCTGAAGGTCTACCGCCAGAACGCCCCGGGGACCGAGAACGCGATCTGGGAGGGCACCGACGTCAAGCTGCAGGCACTGATTTTCCGGGCCTGAAGGGGCCATTAAGGGCCCGTAAACGGCCCCATTTCACTGGTCCCGAATCGAGCGCGGTACAGTCCCGAATCGATCGCGACTTTACAGGATCAGGAGTTTTTCCGCGGCAGATGCCGTGGAAAAACTGGCGGAAGAGAGTGGGAGTCGAACCCACGAAGGACCGCCAGCGGCCCCAACCGGGTTTGAAGTCCGGCCGCCCCACCGGGGGCGATTCCCTTCCTTAAGGAATTTCCGCGCAGGTGCCTGTACGGAAATTCCTTAAACGAAAGGAAAACTCAAATATATCCCGTTTCCCGCCGTTCCGGCCACCGCGCGACGGCCATCAAGTTTTTCGCGCATCCAGGTGCGAAAGAATCTCTCATATATTGGTTCAAGCCGCCAGCGGTGAGCCGCAAGTTGCATGCGACACATTCCATGTGCTTCCGTGTGTTTCCGTGGCTGAATCGCCGTTGATTCTATCGGCGTTCATCGGCGTTCATCGGCGGCTCGAATCAAGCACTGAGCTTCGCCACGACCGCTGCGGCGGCACGCTCCGCTTCCGCCGCGGCGTCCTTCAGCAGCCCGCTGTAGCGGCTCCTCACGGCGCCAATCGCGAATAGGCCCGGTACCGCCGTTTCGAGACCGTCGCTCGTCACTACGAACCCGCGCTCGTCGCGCCGCACGGCCTCGGGCAGGTAGCCGGCATTCGGCTCCAGGCCCACGTTCACGAACACGCCGGCGCAGGCGAACTCGCGAACTGCGCCGTCGCCGGCTCTGCGCAGGCGCACCTTCTCGACCATCTTCCCGCCTTCGATAGCCTCCAGAACGGTGTTCCACTCGACCGCGATGTTGGGCGTCGCCGACACGCGCTCGACGAAATGCCCTCGCGCGCGGAACCGGTCGCCACGGTGGACGACGTGGACTCGCGCGCAGAACTTCGCGAGCACCAGCGCCTCCTGCAACGCGGCGTCGCCGCCGCCGACCACCACGACCGTCTCGTTCTGGAACATCGGCCCGTCGCAGTCCGCGCACTGGGAGACGCCGCGCCCCTCGAATTCCGCTTCGCCCGGCACCCCGAGTTTCCGCAAACGCGCGCCCGAGGCGGCGACTATCGCCCGCGCACTGTAGCGCGAGCCGCCCGTCCTCAATGCGAATCCCCCCTCGCCGGGCACGACGCCCTCGACCGGCTCCTGCACGCTCGTGACGGCGAGGCTCCCGTTCGCCTCCATCAGCTCCGAAGCGAGTTCCGCGCCGGATGTCTCGCGGCCTTCCGGGTAGCCTTCCAGCTCCGTGATGTTGATGACGAGCCCGCCGAAGAGGTTCGCCTCGAACGTCGCGACCTTCAGGCCGGCGCGCGCGGCGTGATTCGCGCACGTGAGCCCCGCGATGCCTTCGCCGATGACGATGAGATCGTAGCTTGCCTGTGCCATGTCGTCGTGTCCTGTAGGGTTGTGGCCGCGAAGATGCGGCGACGCGGAGTGTCGAGTGGTACCCGCCCGCGTGTCGGCTCTGCGGCCTTAGCCTGCATTATTCACGAACACCATGAGAATCCCCGACAGTGTGTCGGCGACTCCTCCGGCGACATGAATAATCCGGGTTAGCGCCTCTGTGGCTGATCCTCAGTAACGATTCGGGCGCGGCGGTCGGGGGCCCGGACGGCCGGGCTGCTGCGGGCCGGTCTTCCCGCCCGGCGCGCCCGCCGCGGGCTTTCCGGCGGCTTTGAAGGGCGCCGCGGCGCCGAGCACCGAAGCGGGATCCCTGCGCATCTTGCGCGCGTCGCCGAGGCGCTGCGTCACCCCGAGGCTGTCGAAGAACTCGAGGAGCTGTATCGCGAGCCCGCGCCCGGTGCCGGTCGCATCACGGTACTGGGCGGCGGTGAACATGCCGTTGGCGTTCGCCTTCGCCACCTCGGCCGCGGTCGCGGCGAGGGCGGCGAGGGTCGCCCGCGGGTAGAAGCGGTCGGGCGGCACCCGCAGGGGATCGCCGCTCCTGCTCTTGCGATGAAGGAAATCCTTGAGCGTCGCCTCCTTGAGCTTCAACGCGGCCGCGAGCTCGGGCACCGCCGGCGGCGAGGCGCCGCCGGCAGCAAGCGCGGGGAGCACGGCCTGCCAGAGCTTTTCGTCCTCCGGGTTCGATGTAGCGTTGTGCCCCGGCAGGCGCGCGGTCGAGCCCGAGAGCTCGAGCTTGCGCTCGTCCGCGAGCCCCCTCAGCAGCGACTGGAAGGCTTCCGCCCCGAGCCGCGGCGCAATCTGTCCGCGCAATGCCTCGACCTCGATGCCGAGGGCCTGCGGCTGGCCGCGATGGAACTCGCGCAACGCGGCGATCGCCGCCTCGCGCAGCGCGGCGTAGCGCTCCCGCCGCAACGCGACGCGGCGCTCCTTTCCCAGCACCGTGATGCCGGCCGCCGCTTGAATCTCCTGGGCGCGCGCGGGCGTCACGTTGAAGATGCGCTCCAGCCGCGCGAGATCCACGCCGTCCTCGCCCGCGTCGAGCATCGCGCCGAGAGCGGCCTCCATGCTCCCGAGCTCGAGTGCCGCAAGCTCCGCCCGTCGCGCACGGGAGGCGCGGCGGGTGGCGGGGGCGAACGGGTCGAGCACCACGCCGCCGCCCAGCGTGCGCCGCGCCGACTGGTCGCGCAGGATGAAGCGGTCGCCGCAAAGCGCGCCGACCGGCTTGTCGAGCACGAGCTGCGCCTGCGCCGGCGCGCCGGGCTCGATCGCGGCTCCCCGCGCAATTGCGATGCGGGCCGTCACGTCCGCGGTCGCGAGGTGCAGGTGGAGCGGGGTCCAGTGTTCGAGCGGCTCGCCTTCGAGGAGAGTCACCCGCGCATCGAGGCGCTGCGTCGGCGCGTGGATCGCCTCGGAGAGCACCCAGTCGCCGCGCGCCACCGTCTCGAGGTCGCTGCCGGCGAGATTCAACGCGCAGCGTTCTCCGGCCTCGGCGCGCTCGGCGGCAATCCCGCGTATCTGTATGCCCCGCACGCGCACCGGCGCGCCCTTCGGCGAGATGACGAGCCGGTCGGCGAGCGCCACGGCGCCGTTGAACACGGTCCCCGTGACCACGGTGCCGCTGCCGGCGACGCTGAAGGCACGATCGATGGCAAAGCGGAAATGCTGGCCCTGCGTGGCGCGCGCGGCGCGCGCGGCGGCCGTTGCGACGAGCCGCTCGCGCAACCCGTCGATGCCCGCGCGCGTCACCGCCGACACGGGCGCAACGGCGATCCCCTCGAGCGCGGTGCCCGCCACCAGCGCCGCGACGTCGCGCTCGACTTCGCGCACGCGCTCCGGCGCCACGCGGTCGATCTTGGTGACGACCGCCATTCCCTCGCGCACCCCGAGGAGGTCCAGTATGTTCAGGTGCTCGACGGTCTGGGGCATGACCCCGTCGTCGGCGGCGACGACCAGCAGCGCGTAGTCGATGCCGCACACCCCCGCCAGCATGTTGCGTATGAAGCGCTCGTGGCCCGGCACGTCCACGAACCCGATGAGCCCGCCGGCCTCGAGCGGCAGGTAGGCGAAACCAAGATCGATCGAGATGCCGCGTGCCTTCTCCTCCGGGAGGCGGTCCGTATCCACCCCCGTCAGCGCCTTCACGAGGAGCGTCTTGCCGTGGTCTATGTGGCCGGCGGTGGCGACGATCATACGGGTGATGTGTGACGCGAGATGGGTGATGCGTGACGGGTGAGGCGGGCCGGTGCAGCCGGGCCACCGATCACGGGTCACCAATCACGCATGCAGTTCCTTCAGGTCAATGTGCGCAAGCTGCGCGAGGAACTCGTCCTCGTGTTCGAGACATCTGAGATCCATCAGGAAGGCGCCGTCCTTCACGCGACCGATAACCGGGACGGGCAGGGCCCGAAAGGCGGCGGAGATCAGCCCGGCGAGCGCGCCGCGGCGCTTTCCGTGGGCGGAGACTGCGATGCCGGCGCTCGGCAGGAGATCCACCGGCAGCGAGCCGCTGCCGATCTGGCTCGTGCACGGGACCACCGCCACGTCGGCCTTGCCGTGGAAGGCGGCGGCGAGCGTGGGAGCGAGGCGTCGCGCCTGCGCCTCGATTTCCTCCCGCGGGCGGGCGAGCAGCCTCAGGGTGGGCAGTTCGCGGCGCAGCCGCTCCGGGTTCGCGTAGAGCGCCAGCACGGCGTCGAGCGCCGCTAGCGTCATCTTGTCCACGCGCAACGCGCGCTTCATCGGGTTCCTGCGAATTCGCTCGATCGGCTCGCGGCGCCCGACGATCAGCCCCGCCTGCGCTGCGCCGAGGAGCTTGTCGCCGCTGAACGTGACGACGTCGGCGCCCGCCGCGAGCGCTTCGCGCGCCGTCCGCTCATGCGGCAGCCCGTAGTCCTCGAGGCCGACCAGCATGCCGCTGCCGAGATCGGTGATGAGCGGGAGTCCCCGTTCGCGGGCGAGCTCCGCGAGGTCCTGCTCGGAGGCCGCCGCCGTGAAGCCCTGTATCGCGTAGTTGCTGGTGTGCACCTTCATGAGAGCCGCGGTGCGTGCCGTGATCGCCCCAGCGTAATCCTTGAGGTGCGTGCGGTTGGTCGTGCCGACTTCCACCATCTTCACCCCGGCGCGAGCCATGATGTCGGGGATGCGGAAGGCGCCGCCGATCTCGATCAGCTCGCCGCGCGAGACCGGCACTTCCCGGCGCAGGGCGAGCGTGTTCAACGCCAGGTAGACGGCGGCGGCGTTGTTGTTCACGACGACGGCGGCCTCCGCTCCGGTGAGGCGCGTCAGGCGCCGCTCGATGTGAGAATCGCGTTCGCCGCGCTCGCCGCCCGCCAGGTCGAACTCGAGATTGACCGGTCGGGTCATGACCGTCATCACCGCCCGCGCCGCGTGTTCCGGCATCACCGCGCGGCCGAGGTTGGTGTGGAGCACGGTCCCGGTGAGGTTGAATACCGGCCGCAGCGAGGGCTGCGCCTCGCGCTCGAGCCGCGCCGCGCAGGCGCCCGCGAAACGCGACTCGTCGAACGCGCCGCCATCGGGGGTCCGGCCCGTGCCGAGCGCCTCGCGCACCTCGGCCAGCACTTCGCGGGCGGTATCCGTGACCGCGGGGCGGCCATACCGCGAGACGAGCGACTCGACCGCGGGGAGCTTCAGCAGCCGGTCCAGAGCGGGGATCGCGCGACGCGCGGCGGCTTCCGGATTCAGCATGGCGGAAACGGCGCCGGGCGCGGATCGAGGCGGCACGGGAACGGGAACCGGGACATCGGATGAGCGGCGAGACCCGGGAAGTGTAGCACCATTGAAAAAGCCGCGCGGCGCGCGGCTTTCTCGCCCCGTTACCCGTCGCGCATCACTCGAAGAGCCGCTCGGGCAGCGGCAGTCCGGCGAGCTCCGCGGCGGTGAGCGGGCCGTCGGGAGCGACGCCGAAGCGCTCGAGCACGTGCATCAACTGGCGCGCGTGCTGCGCGCAGTGCCAGGTCGAGCGCTCGAAGAGGGCGTGCATGGGCTGCGTGCCGTAGTAGGTTTTCATGGGGGCCGCGAGGCTCTTGTCGGCCACGGCGTCCCACCATTGCTGGAGGCGTCCGGTCACCTCCGCGCCGTAACCGGCGATGGCGGAGCCGGTGAGGCACGTGCCCTGCGCGGGCGGCACGTTCGCGTGCTGCACGGCGTACTCCGTGCCGCCGGTCGCGGATTCGAGGAAGGCCTCGGCGATGCGGAAGGCGTGGTGGGCAAGGAGGCGTATCGAGCGGTCGCGATCCGCGGTCACGCGCTCGTCGATGCGGGCGTCGGGGAGCTGCCGCGCGTAGCGCTGCAGCGCGCGCAATACGAGCACCCATCTGCGCATGAGCTCGGCGGGCGGCAGCGGCGTGTGCCCGGTGCCGGCGAGCCCCACGAACTCCGCGACGTCCTCGAGATTCTGCCCGAAGACGAAGCTGGCGCCTCGCGCCACCACCGGGACGTTGCGCACGCCGAGCGCGACGAGCCGCTCGCGCCCGCCCGGATCCTTCAGCACGTCGATGACGACGTGGTCGATGCCCTTTTTCGAAAGAAACTCTTTCGCCCTGAGACAGCTGCTTCACCCGGGCTGGGTGAAGAGAACGAACTTCTCGGCGGGTGTGTTCATGTGTGCCGGAGCGGGGGGAGAGGGGACCGCGGGAAGCGTACTATCGGGCGCGAGCGAGCGTCAAGCCGCCGCGTTCCCGCGCCGTGCGCCCGAGGCGCGCGCGCGTCCGGGCGCACCGCGCCGCCCGCGGCCGCGCCGGCGTGTTACCGCGGTTGCCGGAGAGGCCGATGCTATAATTTTGCGCCGCGTTTTCTTCCGCGCGCGCCCGCATGCGAGTCCACGCAATGAAGCTTATCGGAACCCCGGCCAGCCCCTATACGCGCAAGGTCCGGGTGGTCCTCACCGAGAAACGCATCGAGTACGAGTTCGTCGTCGATCCACCCGGCGGGGAGGACACCCGCGTGCCGGACTACAACCCGCTTGGCAAGGTGCCGGTGCTCATCACCGACGACGGCGCGACCATCTTCGATTCGCGCGTCATCGTCGAGTATCTCGACAGCGCGAGCCCGGTGGCGCGACTCATCCCGGACGACATTCGCCAGAGAATCCAGGTGCGGCGCTGGGAGGCGCTCGCGGACGGGTGCACGGACGCCATCGTCGCCGTCGCGGCGGAGAGAGGCCGGGACCCGGCGCGGCAGTCCCCGCAGGCGCTCGTCCGGCAGCAGGGGAAGGTCGAGCGCGCGCTCGCCGCGATGGCCGAGGATCTGGGCGCCCGGAGCTGGTGCAGCGGGGAAGCCTACAGCCTGTCCGATATCGCCGTCGGCTGCGCGCTCGGCTACCTCGAACTGCGGCTGCCGGAACTCAACTGGCGCAAGTCCTATCCCAATCTCGCGAAGCTGACCGAGCGGCTCGCGCAGCGCCCGAGCTTCAGGGACACCGCGCCTCCCGCGGCATAGGCGCCGCGCCGTCCGGACCCGCCTTGCGGCGCGGGTCGGTCCGGGCATGAAGACGATCCCGCCGCTCGCGGTGGCATTCGGCTCCCGTGCCGTTCCGAGCACCGTGCGGGTCGCGGGCCGGCAGGCGAGTGGTGCCGGGAGCGAGAGTCGAACTCGCACGCCATCGCTGGCGCGGGATTTTGAGTCCCGTGCGTCTACCAATTCCGCCATCCCGGCCCGGAGGCAGAGGCGCGGAATTATGCGCCAACGCCGTTCGAGCGACAACGGCATCCCGGGAAGCGTTTCATATAATGCGCGCATGCGTCGCGACGACTTCGATTTCGACCTGCCGCAGGAGCTCATCGCGCAGTTTCCGCCCGGCGAGCGGGGCGCGAGCCGGCTGCTGTGCCTCGACGGCCCGAGCGGCGCGATCGAGGACCGCCGTTTCGCCGATCTGCCCGCGCTCGTCGCCCCCGGCGATCTCGTGGTACTCAACGACACCCGCGTCATCAAGGCACGGCTTGCCGGCCGCAAGCGTAGCGGGGGCAGGATCGAGGTGATGGTCGAGCGCGTGCTCGAGGGCGGGGAGGTGCTGGCGCAGATCGGCGCGAACCATCCGGCCCGCGAGGGCACCACCCTCGTGCTGGCCGGGGCGGTCGAGGCGACCGTACTCGGACGCGAGCGGGAGTTCTACCGGCTGCGCTTCGAAGGATGCGATGACGCGTTCGAGGTGCTCGAACGCCACGGCACGGTGCCGCTGCCCCTCTACATCGCGCGCGACGCGGATCGCGCCGATGCGCAACGCTACCAGACCGTCTACGCGCGCGAACGCGGCGCGGTGGCGGCGCCCACGGCCGGGCTGCACTTCGACGCGGCGATGCTCGATTTCCTCCGGGCGCGGGGCGCGGTGCTGGCGTACGTCACCCTGCACGTCGGGGCCGGCACGTTCCAGCCGGTGCGCGCGCAGGACCTGGCGCTGCACGAGATGCACGGCGAGTGGTACACCGTGCCCCGGGAGACGGTCGATGCCGTCGCGGCCGCGCGCGCCGCGGGCGGGCGCGTGCTCGCGGTCGGGACGACGACGCTGCGCGCGCTGGAGAGCGCGGCGGCCGGCGGGGTGCTCGCGGCCACCCGCGACGAGACGCGGCTTTTCATCCTGCCGGGCTACCGGTTCCGGGTCGTGGAGCGGCTGCTCACCAATTTTCACCTGCCGCGCTCGACGCTTCTCATGCTCGTCTCCGCGTTCGGCGGAATCGATAACATACGGCGCGCCTACCGGCATGCCGTCGCGAGCCGGTACCGCTTCTACAGCTACGGCGACGCGATGCTGATCGAGCGGCGGTGACGGGCGAGGGGTGAGAATTGAAGTTCGAGGTACTCGCGACGGACGGTGCGGCGCGCTGCGGCGTTCTCGAGCTCGCGCACGGGCGCGTGGCGACGCCCGCCTTCATGCCGGTCGGCACCTACGGCGCGGTGAAGGGGATGAGTCCGCGTGATCTCGAGGAGGCCGGGGCGCGCATCGTGCTCGGCAATGCGTTCCACCTGTGGTTGCGCCCGGGCGTCGAGGTGATCGAGGCGCACGGCGGCCTGCACCGCTTCATGGGGTGGAACGGCCCGATCCTGACCGACTCGGGCGGCTTCCAGGTGTGGAGTCTCGGTGCGCTGCGCCGCGTCACCGGGGAAGGAGTGCATTTCCGCTCGCCGGTGAACGGGGACCCGTGCTTTCTCACGCCGGAGGAGTCGATCCGCATCCAGCGCGCGCTCGATTCCGATATCGCGATGGCGTTCGACGAGTGCACCGCGTACCCGGCGACCCCGGAGCAGGCGCGCGAGTCGATGACGCTGTCGCTGCGCTGGGCGGAGCGCTCGCGCCGGGCGCACGAGGGAAGCGGCAACGCGCTCTTCGGCGTCGTGCAGGGCGGCATGTACGAGGCGCTGCGGGAGGAGTCGCTCGCCGGGCTTGCCGGGATCGGGTTCGACGGCTACGCGATCGGCGGGCTGTCGGTGGGCGAGCCCAAGCGCGACATGGCGCGCATCGTCGGCCACACCGCGCCGCGCCTGCCCGCCGCCCGCCCGCGCTACCTGATGGGAGTCGGCACCCCGCTCGACATCGCCGCCGCGGTCGCGGCGGGGATCGATCTCTTCGACTGCGTGCTGCCGACGCGCAACGCGAGAAACGGGTGGCTCTACACGAGCCGGGGCGTGCTGAAGCTGCGCAACGCGCGCTACCGCCCGGATCTCGCGCCCCCGGATCCGGAATGCGACTGCGGGACGTGCCGGAATTTCACCCGCGCCTATCTCCATCACCTGCAGCGCGTCAACGAGATGCTGGGCGCGCACCTCAACACCGTGCACAACCTCCACTATTATCAGCGGTTGATGCAGGGCCTGCGCGCGGCCATCGCCGCGGGACGGGTGGCGTCGTTCAACGCGGCGCTGAAGGCGCGGTCCCGCGTGGAATCGTGATAAGATTCCCGCCTTTTCAGGGACCTGCCGCGAGGCCGCGGCCGCAGCGTATCACCGGAGCGTGCCCATGTTGATCAGTCCAGCCCACGCGCAGGGCGCCGGCGCACCGGCCGGCGGCGGGTTCGAGAGCATGATACTCATCCTGCTGATGTTCGGCGTGCTCTACTTCCTGATGATCAGGCCGCAGATGAAGCGTGCGAAGGAGCAGAAGGCCATGATCGAGGCGCTGCAGAAGGGCGACGAGGTCATCACCGCGGGCGGGCTCCTCGGGCGCATCACGAGGCTCTCGGACACCTATATCACGCTGGAGATCGCGGACAAGGTGGAAGTCCAGGTGCAGCGCCCCGCGGTGCAGCTCGTGCTGCCGAAGGGGACGCTGAAGAGCCTGTGAAACGGGAAACGTCAAACGTGAAACGCGCGCCGTCCGCCGCGGTTGCGCCGCCGGGCACCGGGTATCGCGCGTTTCACGTTTCACGCTTCGCGATCACCGTCCTTTGCGGCGGGAAATGAACCGCTACCCGACCTGGAAGTACATGCTCGTCGGCTTCGTCCTGCTGACGAGTCTCCTCTACGCCCTGCCGAATCTCTTCGGCGAGGTGCCGGCGGTGCAGGTCTCGCCGGTGCGCGCCACCCTCAAGTCCGACGAAGCCCTGCTGAAGCGCGTCGAGCACTCGCTCGCCGGCGCCGGCATCGCGGTGCAGGGCGCCATTCTCGACGTGAACGGCGTCAAGGCACGCTTCGCGGATCCCGAGACGCAGTTGAAGGCGAAGGACCTCCTGCAGCGCCAGCTCGGCGAGGATTACGTGGTCGCCCTCAACCTGCTCTCGAACAACCCGCGCTGGCTCTCCGCCATCGGCGCGCTGCCGATGTACCTCGGGCTCGACCTGCGCGGCGGCGTGCATTTCCTGCTGCAGGTGGACATGCGCGCGGCGCTCTTCAAGAAGGCGGAGGCGACGGGCAACGACATCCGCAACGCGCTGCGCGAGAAGCGCATCCAGTACTCGGGCCTGACGCGCAATGGCGCGACGCTGGCGGTGCGGTTCCGCGACGCGGCGGCGCGGGAGCGCGCCGTGGACGAGATCGCGCGGACCATGTCCGACCTCGAACTGAGGAGCGCCGACGAGGGCACGGAGTATCGCCTCGTCGCCACCCTCAAGCCCGAGGCGCAGCGGCGCACGCACGATTTCGCGCTGCAGCAGAACATCACCACGCTCAGGAACCGGGTGAACGAGCTCGGCGTCGCCGAGCCCATCATCCAGCAGCAAGGCGGCGACCGGATCGTCGTGCAGCTGCCGGGCGTGCAGGACACGGCCAAGGCGAAGGAGATACTCGGGCGCACCGCCACGCTGGAAGTGCGCATGGTCGACGAGGAGGCGATGTCGAATCCCGCGGTCATGCAGGCGGCGCAGGCCGGGCAGCTCCCGTTCAACACCGAGATCTACACCGAGCGCGGCGGCTCGCAGGTGCTGGTGCGCAAGCAGGTCGTCCTTACCGGTGACCGGATCAACGACGCGCAGCCCGGGTTCGACAACACGACCGGCGAGCCGGCGGTGCACATCAACCTCGACGGTACCGGGGCGCGCATCTTCCAGCAGGTGACCCGCGAGACCGTCGGCAAGCGGATGGCGATCCTGCTCTTCGAGAAGGGCAAGGGCGAGGTGGTGACCGCGCCGGTGATCCGCACCGAGATCGGCGGCGGGCGCGTCCAGATCAGCGGCCGCATGACGACCCAGGAGGCGCACGACGTGGCGCTGCTCCTGCGGGCCGGGGCGCTCGCGGCGCCGATGGAGATCGTCGAAGAGCGCACCATCGGCCCCTCGCTCGGAGCCGCGAACATCCGGTTGGGCTTCCAGTCGATGTGGGTGGGATTCCTCGCGATCGCGCTCTTCATGATCGCCTACTACGGCCTCTTCGGGGTGATCTCGGTCGTCGCGCTCGCCATGAACCTCCTGATGCTGGTCGCGCTGCTCTCGATGCTGCAGGCGACTCTGACGCTGCCCGGCATCGCCGCGATCGCGCTCACTCTCGGCATGGCGATCGACGCCAACGTGCTCATCAACGAGCGCGTGCGCGAGGAATTGAGAAACGGCAACACGCCGCAGGCGGCCATTTTCGCCGGCTACGAGCGCGCCTGGGGCACCATACTCGATTCGAACATCACCACGCTTATCGCGGGCGTGTTCCTGTTCCTGCTCGGCTCGGGCCCGGTGAAGGGTTTCGCCGTGGTGCACTGCCTCGGGATCCTCACCTCGATGTTCAGCGCCGTGATGGTGTCGCGCGCGATCGTCAACCTGTGGTACGGGCGGCGGCGCCGGCTCGACAAGATCTCGATCGGCCAGGTGTGGCGGCCGCAGGCGGCGAAGCGGTGAAGGCGGGGAGCGCGTAGCGATGGAGTTCTTCCGCATCCGGCGCGACATACCGTTCATGCGGCACGCGCTGATCTTCAACGTGATCTCGCTCCTCACGTTCCTCGTCGCGGTGGGATCGCTCGCCGTGAAGGGGCTGCATTTCGGGGTCGATTTCACCGGCGGCACGGTCCTGGAGCTCGGCTACCGGGAGCCGCCGGACCTCCACCATATCCGCGAGGCGGTCGCCCGTCTCGGTCTGACGGAGGCCTCGGTGCAGAACTTCGGCACTGCGCGCGACGTGCTGATCCGGCTGCCGGTCAAGCAGGGCGTGACGAGCGCCCAGCTCTCCGAGCAGGTGCTCTCCGAGCTGCGCAAGGCGGACGCCGCGGTCGATCTGCGCCGCGTCGAGTTCGTCGGCCCGCAGGTCGGCAAGGAGCTGTTCGAGGCGGGGGCGCTTGCGCTGTTCTTCGTCTCGCTCGGCATCGTCGCCTATCTCGCGTTGCGCTTCGAGTGGAAGTTCGGGGTCTCCGCGATCATCGCCAACCTGCACGACGTCGTGATCATCCTCGGGCTCTTTTCGCTCTTTCAGTGGGAGTTTTCGCTGCCGGTGCTCGCCGCCGTGCTCGCCGTGCTCGGCTACTCGGTGAACGAGTCGGTGGTGATCATGGACCGGGTGCGCGAGACTTTCCGCGACCGGCGCTATCGCGGCGTCACGACCGCCGCGATCATCGATCACGCGATCACCGCCACCGTTTCCCGCACGATCATCACGCACGGCTCGACGCAGCTCATGGTGTGCTCGATGCTGATCTTCGGCGGCGAGACGCTCCACTATTTCGCGCTCGCGCTCACCATCGGCATCCTCTTCGGCATCTACTCCTCGGTGCTCGTGGGCAGCCCGCTGCTCATGTGGCTGGGATTGCGCCGCGAGGATCTGGTGAAGCCGGACACCGAAAGGAAGGCGGCGGCCGGATCGGCGTGACGGGCCCGGCGGGCGGGACCGGTGCCCGCGCCGCGCCCGGCGCAGGGTGAAAGGGCAGGCCTCTGGAATTCATCGCGGCCTTCTTCGATATCCTCCTCCACCTCGACCGCCACCTCCAGTGGCTGGTCGCGAACTACGGCGCGTGGATCTACGCGATCCTCTTCGCGATCATCTTCTGCGAGACGGGATTCGTGGTGACGCCGTTCCTGCCCGGTGATTCGCTGCTCTTCGTCGCGGGCGCGGTGGCGGCCGCGGGCGGGATGTACGTGCACGGCCTCTTCGCGCTGCTCGCCGCCGCATCGTTCCTCGGGGACAACGCCAACTACTGGATCGGCCGCTACGCCGGGCCGCGCGTGTTCACGCGCGAGAAATCGCGCCTGTTCAATCCGGAGCACCTGCGCCGCACCGAGCGCTTCTACGGGAAGTACGGCGCGAAGACGGTCTTTCTCGCGCGGTTCGTGCCGATCGTGCGCACCTTCGCCCCGTTCGTCGCCGGGATCGGCCGCATGCGCTACCCGGAATTCCTCTTCTACAGTTTCTCGGGCAGCATCGCCTGGGTGGGCTCGCTCACCTACGCCGGCTTTTATTTCGGGAACGTGCCCCTCGTCAGGCAGAACCTCACCCTGGTGATCGCGGCGATCGTGTTCCTCTCGATTTCTCCCGCGATCGTCGAGTATCTGCGCCACCGCCACGCGAAGGCGGGGAGCCGGGACTGAAGGCGGGAGACGGGAGACCGGGGAACACGCTCGCGCGGGGCGTTCGCACCGCGAGCGCCTCGTCGCCGCTCCCGGGGCCCCGGCGTCACGGGGCCTTCAGGCCCGCCTCGGCGATCACTTTCCGCCAGCGCGCGGCGTCCTCGCGCATGAGCGCGCCGAGCGCTGCGCGCCCGGATCCGCCCGCCTGGAAGCCCTGGTCCGCGAGCGCTTCGCGAAGATCCGCGGCGCCGAGCACCGCCGCGATCTCCCGGTCGAGCCGCGCGACGATCGGCGCGGGCGTGCGAGCCGGCGCGTAGACGCCGACCCACAGCGAGACGTGGTAGCCCGGGAAGCCCGATTCCGCGACCGTGGCGGTCCGGGGGAGCGCCGGAATTCTCGTGCGGCTCGTGACCGCCAGCGCGCGCAGTTTGCCCGCCTTCACCTGCGCGAGCGAGGCGGGAATCGTGCTGATGTTCAACTGGATGCGCCCGGCGAGCAGATCGACGAGCGCGAGGTTCGAGCCCTTGTAAGGGACGTGCGTCATTTCGAATCCCGCGCGCCGCTGGAGCAATTCTCCGGCGAGGTGGGCCAGGCTGAGATTGCCCACCGACGCGTAGTTCACGCCGCCGGGAGCCGCGCGCGCCCAGGCCACGAATTCCCCGAGCTCCGCCGCCGGGATGCCGGGGTGCGTGGTGAGGAAATAGGGCGCCTCGCCGAGGAGGTTGAGCGGCGCGAAATCGGCCACCGGATCGTAGCCGAGCCCCGGATTGAGGATCGCGGCGAGCGCGTGCGTGGTGGTCGTGCCGAGCGCCCAGGTGTGCCCGTCGGGCGTCGCGCGCGAGACCGCCTCCACCCCTATCGTTCCGCTGCCGCCCGAGCGGTTGTCGACCAGGACGGGCTGGCCGAGACGGTCCACCAGCCGCTGCGCGAGGAGCCGCGCGACGGCGTCGACCGTCGTGCCCGGCGGGAAGGGCACGACGAAGCGGAGCGGCCGGGCGGGGAACGCGGGCCCGGCAGCGGGCGCTGTCGCGGGCGGGAGGCAGCTTCCGCAGAGAACGCAAATCGCGAAGATCAGGCCGCGCCCGCGCATGTTTCCTCGTCGATGTGGGTGGCGCGGCTCACTACTGGTCGGTGATTCTCAGGTTGGGGATGCGGTAGAGGAGCGCGACGAGGCTGCGGCCGGGAACCCCGTAGCGCTCGAGCACGTCCGGCGGGCAGGGCTCGATCACGAACGCGTCTTCGAGATGCGGACGCAGCAACGCCGCGTTGACGACGCCCTTGGCGATGCCTTCGAAGTCGTCGAACGCATGGAGCGTGCCGGGATGCGAGAGGCGCTTGATGAGCGGCAGGTCCGCGCTCTGGATGCGCCCGTCGAAGAAAAAGAGATCGATCTCCTCTTCCTCCGCCGCCAGCGCGGAGAGCATTTCGGTGCTGCTCCTGCCCGGGAAACAGCGGATCTCGCAGCCGACGCCGTCCCACGGCTGGAAGCAGTCGTTGTCGCGGTCGCAGGTGAACACCGCGCCGCCGGGACCGCCCTCGGCGATGGCAAGGGCCATGGACGTCGTCGACTTGCCGATGAACGTGCCGACCTCGGCGACGCGGCTCGGCTGGAAGTACGCGCACAGCGCGTAGAGGCACACGCCCGAGGCGACGCTCACCGAGCCGGTATCGTGGCCGGCGCGTGCCCGGAAGCGCTCGCAGCGCGCGTAGTTCTCCAGCAGGCGCGCACGGCGCTCGGGCAGCCGCTCGTGGCAGCGCTCGAGCACGGTTTCCCAGAACGCCCGCGAGAGCCGATGGGCCGACAGGTTGAACTCCGGCTTCATGGGCGGGGCCGGGCGATCGATCCGGATCGGGCGGGCGGCGCCAGCGCGCAACGGCACGCTCAGGCGCGCCGGGCGAGTTCGGCCGCCTTGCCGGTATAGCCCGCGGGAGTGAGTTCCAGCAGGCGCCGGCGCTCGGCCTCCGGTATCGGCAGCCCGCGGATGAACTCGTGCAGCGCTTCGCGCGTGATGCCCTCGCGGCCGCGCGTGAGCTCCTTCATCTTCTCGTAGCCGCCCGCGATGCCGTGGCGGCGCATCACCGTCTGTATCGGTTCGGCGAGCACTTCCCAGTTGGCGTCGAGGTCTTCGGCGAGGCGCCTGCGATCGACCTCGATCCGCCCGAGGCCGCGCAGGCAGGAATCGTAACCGAGAAGCGTATGGCCGAGCGCGACGCCGAGGTTGCGCAGCACCGTCGAATCGGTGAGATCGCGCTGCCAGCGCGAAACGGGCAGCTTCTCGCTCATGTGGCGGAGCAGGGCATTGGCGAGCCCGAGGTTGCCTTCCGAATTCTCGAAGTCGATCGGGTTGACCTTGTGCGGCATGGTGGACGAGCCCACCTCGGCGCCGACCGCCCTCTGGCGGAAGTAGCCGAGCGAGATGTAGCCCCACGCGTCGCGGTCGAGGTCGATCAGGATCGTGTTCACCCGCGCGCAGGCGTCGAGAAATTCGGCGATGCCGTCGTGGGGCTCGATCTGCGTGGTGTATTCGTTGAACGCGAGTCCCAGCGCCTCGACCGTGCGCCGCGCAAGCGCTTCCCAGTCGACGCCGGGGTAGGCGGCGAGGTGCGCGTTGTAATTGCCCACGGCGCCGTTCAGTTTTCCGGGGATCGTCACGGCCGCGATCCCGGCGCGCCCCCGCGCAAGGCGCCGCACGACGTTGGCGATCTCCTTGCCCATCGTCGTCGGGCTCGCCGCCTGGCCGTGGGTGCGCGCGAGCATCGGCGCGTCGGCCAGTTCGTGCGCCAGGTTCCTCAGCCGTTCGATCAGGCGCTCGAGCGCGGGCAGCAGCACGGCGTCGCGCGCGTGCTTCACCATGAGCGCGTGCGCGAGGTTGTTGATGTCCTCCGAAGTGCACGCGAAATGGATGAACTCCGCCGCTCGCGCGGCCTCCGGGTTGCCCGCGAGCCTGCCGCGCAGGAAATACTCGACCGCCTTCACGTCGTGATTGATGCGGCCCTCGATCTCCTTTACCGCCGCGCCGTCCGCCTCCGAGAACGCTTCGGCGAGCGCGTCGAGCGCGGCGAGCGTCGCGGCGGAGAAGGGCGCCACCTCGGGGATCGCGCGCTCGGCGGCGAGCGCCTTCAGCCACGCGATCTCCACCAGCACCCGGTGGCGGATCAGGGCAAGCTCGCTGAACGCCTCGCGCAGCGGCGCAATCCGCGCCGCGTAGCGACCGTCGAGCGGGGAGAGCGCGGTGAGGGGCGATAGCGGCGTCGGCATCGGTTGCGCCCGGAGTGCGGCTGCGATGTTATCACAGCGGGACTTGCGCGCTCCCGCGCTTCACCGGCATGCCGATGGCCTGCCTCGACCCGGTGACGCGGCTCGCGTCATGCGGCATCATGGTGCTCCCGGCGGGCGGAATGGCGCGCGCCGGCGGCGACACGAACGCGAAAGGGGAGCCACGGGAAATGGTTCGGCCGCAGAAGCGGGGCGCGGGCGCCGCTCCCGGTGCCCGATGAGCCTGCGCTCGCTGCTGCAGTCGCGCGCCGACCTGCGCCAGGCGTTCGGCGTCAGGCTGAAGCGCCCGCAGGCAAGGCTCGAGCGCGGCCTGCGGGCGCCGCCGCTCACGGCCAACCACGACATGATCGCCGGCGCGTTCGACTACCTGCTCGGTTTCCACCTGCAGCGGTTGAACCCGCAGACGCGCTCGGGCCCGTGGCTCGCGGAGCAAGGCGTCGAGGCGATACGCCTGCAAAGCGCCGGCGGCGCCGATGTGCCGACGCTCTCCGGTCACCCGCGCGCGCTCAAGGCCTCCGCCTACCTCGCGGATGCGAAACGGCAGTACCGCGCGTACATGCAGGTCGGCCGGATCACGGACAACCTCCTCACCGCCACGCACCGGCTCGCGCACCTCGACGCCGCCGCGCGCTTCGGAGCGGAGCGCGTCGACTGGCATACGATCAACTACCTCTCGGCCGACGATGCCGCCGATCTGAGGGCGATGCTGGCGCTCGCCGGCGACGAGACGTTCCGAACCTCGCGCGCGTCGGTGCTCAAGCCCCGGTTCGCCGCCGCCGGGCTTGCGGGGGGGGCGGCGGCGGACATGGTGCTCGGCGACTGCCTGCTCGATGTCAGGACCACGAAGGAGAGCCGCATCGATGTCCGCGATTTCTATCATCTGCTCGGGTGCTGGCTCCTGCTCGGCCTGGGAGGGGTGGAACGCGCGGAGGGCGCGATCGAGCAGCTCCCGGTCACCGCGGTCGGAATCTACCTCGCGCGGTTCGGGCAGCTCTGGCGCGTGCCCGTCGAGCAAGTCCTGCCCGCCACGGCCGTTCCGGACTTCACGCGCTGGTTCGTCGACGTGCTGGTCGCGGCGAACGCCGGTGCCCGCGGGCAACTCGACTCGCTCGATGGGCCGCTCGCGGCGCACCTCGCCTGAAAGCGGCGTCGCGTGGCGCACCCGCCGCGGGCCGGCGCGCGGGCGCCGGTTCTAGAAGCGGCCGGCGCGCGCGTCCCGGATCAGCCTCGCGAGATTGTCCGGGGAGAGCGGCAGCGCGCGCACGGTGACGCCCAGCGGCCGCAGGGCATCGGCCACGGCGTTCGCCACGGCGGCGCCGGTTGCCTCGATGCCGCCTTCGCCGGCACCCTTGGCGCCGAGCGGGTTGGAGAGGGCCGGGGCGAAATTGACGCTGGCGGCCTCGACGGCGGGGAAGTCGGTGCTGCGGGCGATCAGGTAGTCCGCGAAGGTGCCGCTCAGCATCTGCCCGTCGCGGTCGTAGCGGAACTCCTCGAGGAGCGTGCCGCTCAATCCCTGCACGGCGGCGCCGATCACCTGCCCGTGCACGATCATCGGATTGATGACGTTGCCGCAGTCCTCGACGGTCACGAAGCGCACGACCTCGACTTCGCACGTCGCGGGGTCGACGGCCACGTGCGCGACCTGCACGCCGTACTCGAACGTGAGTCGGTGCTGTTCGTAGCGCGCTTCGACGTCGAGCACTTCGGCCGCGGCGCTCCCGCCCGCCCACGCTTCGCGCTCGAGCGCCGCCACGGTCAGCAGGGGCTCCCCGCTTTCGGCGTTCACCACGGCGAGCGACCGGTACGCGAGCCGGTCGGGAGCGAGCCCGGTGCGCCGGCGCGCTTCCGCGAGCAGCCTGCCGATGAACGTCTCGCCGGCCTGCCGCGCCGCGTTGCCGCCCATCACGAGGCCGCGGCCGTGGTAGGTGCCCCATCCCTCGCGAAGATGCGTGGTCGAGCCGTGCAGGACGCGGATCGTGGCGGGGGCGACGCCGAGCACGTCGGCGAGGACTTGCGCGAACGTCGTTTCGTGACCCTGGCCGCTCGAGGAGCACCCGGTGTGAAGCTCGATGTCGCCGCCGCCGCGCACGATCAGGCGCGCGGACTCCGCCGGCCCCGCGCCGCTGCTGTCGACGAAGCAGCCGATCCCGACCCCGTGCAGCCGGCCGTCCCGCGCGCGGCCGCGCGCGCGGCGCAGCGCCGGGTAATCGGCGAGCTCCAGCGCGCGGGCGAGGGCGGCGGGGTAGTCGCCGGTGTCGTACTCGGTGGGCTTCTCGTAGGGCACCAGCGGGCCCGTCGGATACGGCATGGCAGCCGCCGGTATCAGGTTAGCCATCCGCACGGCCGCGGGATCGAGCCCGAGGTCGGCGGCCATGAGATCGATCATCCGTTCCCGGAAGTAGTTCGCCTCGTAGCGGCCGGGACCGCGATAGGTGCCCGCGGGCGTCTTGTTGGTGACGAGGCAGACGATCTCGCACGCGTAGTCATCGATGGCGTACGGACCCGGCAGGAACGCACCGGCCTTGGCGGGACCGATGACGCCGGTCGTGCGGGCGTAGGCGCCGAGGTCGGCGTGAAGTCGCCCGCGCAATCCCAGGATCCGGCCGTCGCGGCGCGCCGCGATCGAGAGCTCGCATTCCATCTCGCGGGAGTGATTCATCGCGAGCAGATTCTCGAGGCGATCCTCGATCCACTTGACGGGGAGACCGGTCACGCGCGCCGCCAGCGGGACGAGGAAATCCTCCGGGTAGAACTCGCCGCGCGCGCCGAAACTGCCGCCCACGTCGAGTTCGACGAGGTCCACCGCCTCCCGCGGCAGCCCCAGCATGGCGGCGAGCAGGGCGCGGTTGAAGTGCGGCACCTTGGCGGCGCCCCACACGACGAGCCGGCCCGCGGCGCCATCCCAGCGCGCGACGATTCCCCTCGTCTCGAGCGGCACCGAAGCGTGCCGGTGGGTGCGCAGCCGTTCGGTGCGCACGTAGTCGGCGCGGGCGAAAGCGGCATCGGCGTCTCCGCGGCGCGCGACATGGCGCGAGGCGACGTTGGTCGCCGCCGCCGGATGAATGACGGCGCGGTCGCCGAGCGCGTCGGCCATCGTGACCACGGCGGGGAGCGGTTCGATCTCCATCCCGATCGACTCCGCGGCGTCCTCGGCGAGGTAGCGGTCTCGCGCCACCACGAGCGCGACGGGCTCGCCGACGTAGCGGACCCGGTCACGCGCGAGGGGCGCCTGCAGGCAGCGCTCGATGCCCGGGAGCGCGCCCGTGCGAACCGGTATGGGCGACACGGTTTCGGGAATGTCGGCCGCGGTGAGCACCAGCAGGACGCCCGGGGCTGAACGCGCGGCGCCGGCATCGACGCGCAACAGCCGGCCATGCGCGACCTGGCTGCGGGCGAGCGCGGCGTGTACCAGCCCGGGCAGCTTGAAATCGCCGACGTAGCGGGCACGACCGGTCAGGAAACGCGCGTCCTCGGCGCGCGGGAGCGGTTTCCCGGAGTGGCCGGCGGCCGCCGGGGCCGATGCGCCGTCGCTCACGCGCCGTCCTTCTCCGGCGCCGTGCCCGCCGCGGCAGCGAGAATCGCATCCACGATGGGCACATAACCGGTGCAGCGGCAGAGGTTCCCCGAGATCGCCTCGCGTACCGCCTCGCGCGTGGGCCGCGGCTGTCTTTGCAGCAGGGCATGGGCGGCCACGATCATGCCGGAGGTGCAGTAGCCGCACTGCAACGCATGATGCTTCCGGAAGCTTTCCTGGAGCGCCGACAGGCCGCCTTCCCGGGGGGTGAGGCCCTCGATGGTCACGATGTCGCGGCGATTGGCCTGCACGGCGAGCACGAGGCAGGCGCAGACGGGCCGGCCGTCGAGGAGCACCGTGCAGGCGCCGCAAGCGCCATGCTCGCAGCCGAGGCGGGTTCCGGTGAGGTCGAGTTCATCGCGCAGGAAGTCGGCGAGCGACCAGCGCGCTTCGGCCTCGCGGCTGACGCGCTCGCCGTTGACGGTCAGCGTGATTGGGACGGCATCAGTCATCGAGCGCTCGTTCGGGCAGCCCGGCGGCGGCGGCGAGCGCCCGCGACACCAGCGTTTCCACGAGTTCGCTGCGGAACCCGGCGCTCGCGTGCTGATCGGAGTGAGCCGGAACGCTCGCGCGTGCGGCCCGCGCCGCCTCGCGCACGCGCCGCGCGTCCGGAACCTCCGCGAGGAGTGGTTCGAGCGCGGCGGGCACGAGCCCCGTGCCCTCGCCGGCCCCGAACACGGCGACGCGGCCGGCGCGGCAGCGGCCCGCGTCGTCGAGATCGAGCGTGCACGCCGCGCCGGCGATCGCGAAATCGCCGCGCCGCCGCGCCAGCTCGCGAAAGCCCCAGCGCCGGCCGGGCGGCCACGCCGGGAACTCCACCTCCACCAGCAGTTCCCCGGGCGCGAGCGCCGTCGTGAACGGGCCGAGAAAGAACGCCGCCGCCGGGATCGCGCGCCGTCCCCCGGGCCGCGCGGCGATCAGGCGCGCGTCGCAGGCGAGGCACAACGCCGGCCACTCGGCCGCGGGGTCGGCGTGGCAGGCGCTGCCGCCCACCGTGCCGCGATTGCGAATCTGGGGGTGCGCGATGTAGCGCACGGCGTGATGCAGGAGCGGGAGCCGCTCGCGTACCGGCTCGCTTTCCTCGAAGGTTGCATGCGGGGTCATGGCGCCGAAGATGAAGGCACCGTCCGCGCGCGCGCGCGGCGCGCCGGACGCGAGAGCGGCGATGCGCCCCAGGTCGACGAGGAGGCCGGGGGCGGCAAGGCGGTAATGCAGCGAGGGCAGCAGGCTCTGTCCGCCGGCAAGCACGCGGGCACGGTCGCCGTGCCCGGCGAGAAGGGCGAGCGCCGCTTCCACCGTCTCGGGCGCCTCGTAGTCGAAGCGGGGCGATTTCATGACGGGTGGGGCGACACCGCGCGCGGGCTCGCGCGGCGGGCGGCTTGACAATCCCCCTGATTGTGATCACGCTATGTGATCGTAACAGATCGCCCGCGGGCGGTGAAAGCGGTGCGCCGCGGGTGCCGTGGCACGGTGTCCGGTTTGCCTTCGGGCGGTCCTCGCGAAAGGAGAATCATTATGACGATCGGTGGCTGGCGGCGCCTGTGCGCGCCCCTCGTTGGCGCGCTGCTGTGGGGTGGCGGGAGCGCCGCGTACTCGCAGGAGCAGGTGAACTTGCGCTTCAGCTGGCGGCTGAAGGGCGAATACGCCTTCATGTTCGTGGCGCAGGAAAAGGGGTATTACGCGCGCGAGGGCGTCAACGTGCGCCTGGGCGAGGGCGCCGGCGCGCAGGCCGCCCTCGGCGCGCTGCTGCAGGGCCAGGAAGATGCCGTGCAACTGCCCGGTATCTTCGCGATCACGGCGATCACGAAGGGCATGCCGGTAAAGCTGATCGCGCTGTACCACCCCGTTACCCCGATGGCGTTGATCTCGAAGCCCGAGAAGCCGGTGAACGTGCCGAAGGACCTCGAGGGGAAGACGATCGCCACGGCGGTGGGCGAGACCGGAACCTCCTACCTCGACACGTTCTGCCGGCGAAACGGCATCGATTGCGGAAAGGTCACGCGGGTACAGGTCCACGCGCAGGCGCGTGTGCCCTCCTTCATACAGGGCAAGGTCGATGTCGTCAGCGTCTACCAGACCAACGACCTCCCCATCCTGAGGGAGAAGGAGCCGGTCAAGTTCGTCGTGCTCGAAATGGACAAGCACGGCATGGCGGTACCGGGACTGGCGATCGTCACGAGCGATGCACTGATCGCGAAGCGCCCGGACGCGCTGCGCCGCCTGCTCAAGGCGGCCGGCGAGGGCGTGCTCGAAGCGCGCAAGGACCCCGGCGCGGCGGCGGCGATGATGATCAAGCACTGGTCCGGCAACCCGGGACAATCCATCGTGACCGCGCAGGTCAAGGCGACGGTGGACGCCGTGCCGGTTGCAACCGGCAGGCCCGTCGGCTGGATCCAGGAGAAGGTGATAAGCGACGCGCTGGAGCTGCTCAAGTCCGCCGGCGAGATCGACACGCCCCGGCCCGTCGCCACGTACTACACCAACGCCTTGCTGGGCGCGAAATAGCGGATCGCGGGCGAGCGCGCGGGCGCCCGGCGCCTGCGCGCTCCTCCCCCGGAAGGACGCCGCCGTGTCCCTGCCCAGGCGCAGGTTCGACTTCTCCCGCTCGGTGATGGAGCCGGCGGCGGCGCCGCTGCTCGCGGTGGTGTTGCTCGGAGCCTGGCAGGCGGCGGTGCCCCTCGCGGGCATTTCGGAGTTCGTGCTGCCGACGCCGTGGATCGTCCTCAAACGCATCGTCGCCGACTGGTACCTGCTGCTTCAGCACTCGTGGATCACGGTGCTCGAGGTGACGTTCGGTTTCGGCATCGCCGTCGTGACGGGAATTCCCACGGCGCTCGCCATCTTCTACTGGCGCGTGTTCGAGCGGGCGGTCTACCCGCTGCTCGTTGCGCTGCAGACGGTGCCCAAGGTGGTGCTCGCGCCGCTGCTGGTGCTCTACCTGGGCTACGACTGGGCGCCGAAGATCTTCCTCGCGTTCCTCATCTCCTACTTCCCGATCGTGATCGCCACCGTGGTGGGGTTGCAATCGCTCGACAAGCCGATGATCGACCTCCTGCGCTCGATGGGCGCGAACGAGTGGCAGGTGTTCGTGAAACTGCGGATGCCCGCCGCGCTGCCGAACATTTTCGGCGGGTTCAAGGTCGGCGTCGGGCTCGCGGTGATCGGCGCGGTGATCGGCGAGTACGTCGCGGCCGAGCGCGGCATCGGCTACCTGCAGTTGCAGGCGAACGCGAAGTTCGACACCGCGCTCAGCTTCGCCGCCGTCGTGGTGATTTCCGGGGTGGGGGTTCTCCTTTTCTCGATCATCGGTTTCCTCGAACGCCGGATCGTTTTCCAGCGCGAGGCCGCCCGGTGAGCGCGGCTGGCGCTGCGCCCGCGCCCGGTGGCGTCGCCGTGCGGCTCGAAGGGGTCGCCAAGACCTACGAGACGCGCGAGGGCGATTCGGTGCCGGCGCTGGAGCCGACCGATCTCGGCATCGAGCCGGGGCAGTTCGTCGCGATCGTCGGGCCGAGCGGCTGCGGCAAGAGCACCACGCTCGCGCTGATCGCCGGCTTGCTCGCGCCGAGCGCGGGGCGCATCGTGCTCGACGGCGAGGTGGTGCGCCGGCCGCATCCCCGGATCGGCGTCGTGTTCCAGACCGACCTGCTGCTCTACTGGCGCACCGTGATCGACAACATCCTGCTGCCGATCGAGGTGAAACTCGGCAATCCGCGCGATTACGCGCGCCGCGCCGAACAACTGCTCGAGCAGGTCGGGCTGCAGGGCTTCGGCGGCAAGTATCCGGGCGAGCTCTCGGGTGGCATGCGGCAGCGTGTCGCGATCTGCCGCGCGTTGATTCAGGAGCCGGGACTGCTGCTGATGGACGAGCCGTTCGGCGCGCTCGACGCGCTCACGCGCGAGCAGATGATCGTCGACCTGCAGGCGATGTGGCTCTCGGTGCGCAACACGGTCCTCTTCATCACGCACAGTATCGACGAGGCGGTGTTCCTCTCCGATCGCGTTCTCGTCATGTCGCCGCGACCCGGCCGTATCGATCTCGACCTTGCCGTGGAACTGCCCCGGCCGCGGCGCTGGGCGGTGCACACCGAGCCGCGGTTCATCGATTACACCGCCCGGATCCGGCGGATTTTCGAGGCCAAGGGGATATTGACCGAGCGCTGACCGACATGGCGCACCGGTCACGGTTCAAGCGACGCTGCATCGGGCGAAGATGAGGGTGGCGATACTGGGCGCGGGGGCGGGTGGCGCCGCCGCCGTCGGTGACCTCATGCTCGCCGGCCACGAGGTGACGCTGTGGAACCGCTCGGAGGCGACGCTCGCGCCCTTCATCGCGCGGGGCGGGGTCGAGTATGACGGCATATTGGGCGAGGGATTCGCGCGGCCCGCGCTCATGACCCGCGAGATCGCCGGGGCGGTGCGCGGCGCCGCGGTCGCGCTCGTGTGCCTGCCCACGATCTCGCACGCCGCCCTCGCGCACGCCCTCGCCGAAGCCGGAGCGCATTCGATTCCGGTCGTGCTCAACCCCGGGCATACCGGGGGCGCGCTCGAATTTCGCGAAGCCTACCGGACCGCGAGCGGGGGGTCCGCGCCGCCCATCGCCGAGTTCAACACCCTCGCCTACATCGCGCGAAAGTATGAGCCCGCGCGGGTGACGGTCTCGGGCAAGGGGAGGTTTCTGCGCCTCGGTGCATTGCCGGGCGGCGCCGCCGCGGCGGCCGCGGCCCGGGAGCTCTACCCGGCGAGCCGCGTCGTTCCCGACGTGCTGAACTCCAGCCTCGCCAACCTCAACATGGTGCTCCACGCGCCGGGAGCGGTGCTCGGCGCCGCCTGGGTCGAAGCGACGGGGGGCGATTTCACGTTCTACGTGCAGGGCATGACGCCCGGCGTGACGCGCGTCGTGAAAGCGCTCGACGCCGAGCGCCTTGCCGTCGCGCGCGCCTTCGGCCACGATCTCCCCCACCTCGGAGCCGAGATGCAGCTCTACGGTACGGTCGAGCCGTCCGCCACCGATACGACGGATCTTGCGGCCGCGATCTCGGGCGGCACGGCGAACGCCCGCATCAGGGCACCGGACTCGCTCGAGCACCGCTATTATCTCGAGGACTTCGGCCACGGTCTCGTGCCGTTTCTCGCGCTCGCCGCGGCCGCCGGCGTCCCCGCGCCGACGGCGCAGGCGCTGCTCGAGCTCGGCGCGACGCTCACGGGGAAGGACTTCCGGACCCGCGGGCGCACCGCCCGGGCGATGGGGATCGAGGGCCTCGACCGGGCGGGGCTGCTGCGGCTGGTGCGGCAGTGAGCGCCTCGCGGCGCGGGTGGCGCGCGTGAACGCCGGGCTTCGTCCGCTTGACAAGGCCGGCTCCTCTGATCACACTGTGTGATCACAATAGCCCCGTCCGCCCGAGTCCGCCGGTGAGCCGCATCGCGTCCGTCGCAACCGTTCTCGTCCAGTTGCCCACGCGGCGGGAGCACAAGTGGACGGGGCTGACCGAGCCGATCGGGCGCTACATCCTGGTGAAGATGACCGACGCCGACGGCCGCACGGGCTGGGGCGAGGCGGCGGCGCTCAAGGACTGGGGCGGCGAGTTCGGGCGCTACTTCGGCGAATCCGCGGGCATCGTCGAGCACGTCGTCTCGCGCTACCTCGCGCCGGCGGTGGCCGGACTCGACCCGGCGAACATCGTCGAGTTGCACGCGCGCATGGACGCCGTCATCAAGGGTTATCCGTACGCGAAGGCGGCCGTCGAGTTCGCGGCCTACGACCTCGCGGGCCAGCGCCTCGGCGTGCCCGTGCACATGCTGCTCGGCGGGCGCGCGCGCGAGCGCGTGCCCGTGACCCATTCGATCGGGCTGATTGCGGTGGCGGAGGCGGAGGCGGAGGCCGCGCGCGTGGCGCAAGAGGGCATCCGCACGATCAAGGTGAAGATCGGCGGCGATCCCCGGCGCGACCTGGAGGTCGTGCGGGCCGTGCGCGAGGCCGCCGGGCCGGCGATGGACATCTGCGTGGACGCGAACGAGGGCTACCGCACGCCGGGCGAGGCGGTCGTCGTCCTGCGCGAGATGGAGCGCTACCGCCTCAAGTACGCGGAGCAGCCGTGCATGGGAATCGAGCGCATCGCCGAGGTGGCGCGCGCGCTCGATACCCCCGTGATGGCCGACGAGTCGGCGTGGAACGCGCACGACGTGATGCAGATCGCGGCGCAGCACGCGATCGATATCGTCTCGATCTACACCACCAAGCCGGGCGGGCTCTACCGCGCGATGGAGGTCGCGGCGGTGTGCCGCGCGGCGGGGATCGCGTGCAACGTCAACGGCTCGATCGAGACCGGCGTCGGCAATCTCGCGAATCTCCACCTCGCGGCCGCCGCGCCGGCGGTGACGCTTTCGTGCGTGATCCCGGTATCCACGCCGGCCGAACATGTCGGCGGGCGCATCGGCGGCATCTACTACCGGGACGACCTCCTTGCCGCGCCCATGCGCTTCGCGGACGGCGCGATCGAGGTTCCGGTCGCCCCGGGCATGGGGATCGCCGTGGATGCGTCGAAAATCGAGAGGTACCGGGTCGCCTCGTGAGACAGGATATCGTTGCGCGCCAGCGGGCGGCGATGCGCGAGGCCGCGCTCGACGCCATGATTTCGTGCTCGCCGGAGAACTTCGCCTATCTCACCGGCTTCGTCGTTCCCTCGCAGCCGCTGATCCGTCACCGGCACGCGATGGTCATCGTCACCGCGTCGGGCGGCTCGGCGCTGTTCGCCGTCGACATGGAGGCGACCACGATCCGGCGGCGCGAGCCGGAGATGCCGGCCACCATCTGGGCCGAGTTCACCGACGACGCCATGGCCGTGCTCGCGGACCAGTTGCGCGGTCTCGGGCTCGGCGCCTCGCGCATCGGCATCGAGATGGACTACCTGCCGGCCGGTGACTTCGAGCGATTGCGCCGGGCGCTGCCCGGGGCGAGCTTTACCGCCTGCGAGGGCATCCTCGCGCGGCTGCGCCAGGTCAAGACTCCGGACGAGATCGCGCTGCTACGACGGCTCTCGCGCATCGCCGACCAGTCGATCACGGACGCGCTGCGCGCGGTCAGGGCGGGCGACTCCGAGATGGACATCGCCGCGCACCTGACGCGCGGCATCTACACCCTCGGCGCCGAGCAATTCAAGCTCATGATCGTCGCGACCGGAGAGAGGAGCCAGTTGCCGAACGTGGGCCCGAGCGAGCGCCGCCTCGAGCCCGGCGACGTGTGCCGGGTCGAGATCTTCGCGGTGATCGGTGGCTACCAGGCGGGCGTGTGCCGCACGGCGGTGGTGCGGCACGCCCCGGCGCACGCGGAGCGCATCTGGCGCAACCTCGTCGAGTGCAAGTACCTCATCATGGACATGGTGAAGCCGGGAGCGAGCTGCCGGGCGATCTACGACGCCTTCATCCGCAAGCTCTCGGAGCTCAACCTGCCGCCGATCTCCTTCGTCGGGCACGGCATCGGGCTTAACCTGCACGAGGATCCCTACATCGGCACGACGCCGCGGCTCGGACGAAGCGGGGATGCCGGGCTCGAGGCGGGCATGGTGCTCGGCATCGAGCCGCTGTGCTATCGCACCGGGCACGGCTACGGCATGCAGAACAAGGACATGATACTGGTCACCCCGACCGGTTGCGAGCTGCTCTCCGACCATCTCGACACCGACCGGCTGCTGGTCGTTGCGTAGGAGGCTTCCCATGCGCACGCTGATCCACGATCTCGAGTTCCTGATCACGGCCGACCGCGACGACCGCGTGCTCCACGGAGCCTCCGTGGTCGTCGACGGCGACCGTATCGCCGACGCCGGCCCGGCGGCGGAGATCGCCGGGCGCCATCCGCGCGCCTCGTTCGATGCGCTCGTCGACGGCAGCCGCCGCGGGATGACACCCGGGTTCATCGACTCGCACATGCATCTCTCGGAAACGCTCTCGCGCGCGGTTTTCCCGGACAACCTCGCGACCCGCGCCTGGGTGTTCCACTGGGCGAAGCCGTTTTACGCGAACGTCGACGGGCGCGACGAAGTGGTCGGGGCGACCCTCGGCATGGCGGAGATGCTCCGCTGCGGCACCACCTGCTTTCTCGACATGGGCGCGCAGAACGACGTCGCGGGCGTCGTGGAGGCGATCCGCGCGGTCGGCATGCGCGGCGTGACCGGCCGGCACGCCTGCGACGTCCGTCCGGAGGCGGTGCCCGAGGGCTGGACCGAGGAGATGATGGACCACCATTTCTTCGCCGACGCGAAGGCGGCGCTGAAGGCGCTCGAGGACACGGTCCGCAGCCACCACGGCGCGGCCGGCGGGCGCGTGCGCTGCTGGGTGAACATCGAAGGCAAGGAGCCCTGCAGCCTGGAGCTGCACGTGGGTTCGCGCGCGCTCGCCGAACGGCTCGGCGTGGGTACCACCTACCACCTCGCGACGAGCATCGAGGAGGCGCGGGTATCGGAGAAGCGCCACGGCGTGTGGCCCATCACGCGGATCGCCGACGCCGGCGGGCTAGGGCCGAACCTCGTCATCGCGCACGGCGTCGCGGTGACCGACGCGGAGATCGAGCGCATGGCTAAGACCGGCACCATGATCGCCTTCTGCCCGGCGACCTCGGTGAAGCTCGCGAAGGGTGCCACGAAGATCGGCAGGTACCCCGAGATGCTCGCGGCGGGCGTGCCCGTCGGCATCGGCACCGACGGCGTGTCCGCGGGCGGCACGCTGAACCTCATGCGGCAGATGTACCTCGTCGCCGGCATGTTCAAGGATTCGCGCATGGACTCGACGCTCGTCGGCGCGCGCAAGGCGCTGCGGCTCGCCACGATCGAAGGCGCGCGGCTGCTCGGCTGGGATCAAGAGATCGGCTCCATCGAACCGGGCAAGAAGGCCGATTTCGTGCTGTTCGATCTCGACCATTTCGAATGGGTGCCCTACGGCGACCCGCTGCAGGCGCTCGTCTACTCGGCGAGTCCCGCCTCGATCGCGCAGACCTGGGTGGACGGCCGGGCGCTCTACCGCGACGGCAGGGTGCAGACCGTGGACGAGCCGGCGCTCCACCGGGAAGCGCGCGAGCGCGCGGCGGCGATCGTGAAACGCGCCGGGCTCTCGCGTGAGCGCACGCCCACGGTCAGCACCACCTACGACTGACCGAGCACCTCGCGCAACGAGCGCTCCACCGCGCCGCGGCTGAGGTCCCGGGTGATGAACGTGAGCCGTGTCGCCCGGTCGGCGTCCGGCCACTGCCGCAACTCGGCGGGCGGAAACGCCATGTGCTGCACGCACTGGATCACCACCGGGCGCTCGCGGCCCGCGACGCGGACGATGCCCTTCAGTCGCAGCAGGTTCTCGCCGCGGCTCGCGAGGATGAGTTCCAGCCATTCGTGGAAGAGCGTCCAGTCGACCGGCGGCTCGATGCGGACGGTGAACGCGCCGATTCGCCGGTCGTGCGGCCCGGTCCGGTCGCGGCGGCCGCCGGGTACCCCGCGCGGTCCGGTCGCGGGCGCCGGGACCGCGGCGAGCGCTTCGATCGAGCCGGCCGGGTCGAACAGCGCGTCCGGATCCGGAAAGCGGCCGAGGGCGGATTCGATACGCCGGGCCCCGGAATTCAGGCGCGCGAGCCGCCGGTGCAGGGCGGCGAGCGCCGCCGCGCGAGCGAGGTCCGTCTTGGTGAGCACGAGACAATCGGCGAGGGCGGCCTGCTTGAGCGCTTCCGGGTGGGCGTCGAGCGCATCCCAGCCGAGCACCGAGTCGACCGCCGCGACCATCCCGGCGAGCCGGTAGCGCGCCGCGGTCCGTCCTCCGATGAGCGTCTGCATGACGGGGGCGGGATCCGCCAGCCCCGTGGTTTCGACAACGACCCGGCCGAAAGCGGGGACCTTTCCGCTTTCGGCGAGAGCCTGGAGCTCGTCGAGCGCGGAGGCGAGATCGTCGCGCACGGAACAGCAGACGCAGCCCGAGGCGAGGAGCACGACTTCCCCGGTCACCTCTCTCACGAGCACGTCGTCGAGCCCCACCTCGCCCAGCTCGTTGATGACGCAGGCGGTGCGGCGCATCGCCTCGTGCGCAAGAAGGTGCCTGAGCAGCGTCGTCTTCCCGCTGCCGAGAAACCCCGTGAGAATCCAGGCCGGGACGCGCGAAGCGGCGGGCATGAGCCGGCTCCCGCGTGGATCCCGCAGCGCCCGCGCGCCCTAGGCCGACAGGAGCGCGTCGCCGCTAAGCCGCGCGAGCGGGCCAGCCGTGCGCAGGAAGAAGGAGGATTTCAGCAGGTAGGCGTCCGTCAGGCGGATGTCCTGCTCGATCGCCCGCCGCACGCCCGCCGCGTCACCGCCGCGCAGCGCCGAGAGCACCTCGCCGTGCGCGCTCGCGTTCCACGGAATGTCGAGGGAAATGAGCGAGTAGTACATCATCGGGCCCGCCTGCAGCCAGAGCGGCTCGATCAGCGGCATCAGTACCTCGGATTCGGCCGCGCGGTAGAGCGTGAAATGAAACTCCTGATTGCGGTTGAGGCAGGCGAGGATGTCGCGGGCCCGTATCCCGCGCACGAGTTCGGCGTTGACCTTGTGCAGGCGCCGCACGAGCGCGGGCGTCGCGCGCCGGCCCGCCATTTCCGCCGCCATTCCCTCGATGGCCTGGCGCGCGCGAGAGAGCTCGTCGAAACGCGCGGCGCTCATGCGCGGCACGCACACCGTGCGATTGGGGAGCATTTCGAGCACGTTGGCGGCGACGAGCTGGTTGATCGCCTCGCGCACCGGCATGGCGCTCACGCCGAAGCTCTCGGCGAGCTTGCGCAGCGACACCTTCTGGCCCGGCACGAACGCGCCGATCATGAGCCCGCGGTGCAGTTCCTCCACCACGCGGTCCTGCAACTCGCCGCGGCGGCGCGACGCCGGCTTCACGCGCCTCGATCGGGGTTTACGCTGTGCCAATCGTCGATCCGCCGCGCTGCTTGACAGCCCGGCAAGTGTGATCATACTGTGTGATCATAGCACATGGACTGGAGCAAGCTGGTCATCGCGATCGTCGCGGGCGATCGCAGGGAGCAGGAGATCGCGCGGCAGGCGGCCGCGACCGGGGCGCAGGTGCGCGCGTACGGCTTTCCGTGGCCCGAACGCGGCATCCCGGGAGTGACCCTCGCGGCGGACGCGGCGCGGGCGCTGGCGGGCGCGCGCGTGGCGCTCTTCCCGATTCCCGGAATCGCGGCGGACGGGGCGCTGTTCGCGCCAGCCTGCCCCTCGCGCATCGTTCCCGATCGCGCCATGCTGGCCGGCATGCGGGCGCCGGCGCACATCATCCTCGGCTGGGCCGACGCGAACCTCAGGGAGCACGGCGCGGCGCTCGGCATCGGCTTCCACGAATACGAGTGGGACACGGGGCTCATGCTGATGCGCGGGCCGGCGATCGTCGAGGGGTTGCTGCGCGTCATGATCGAGAACACCGAGATCACGCTCCACGACTCGCGCGTGTGCGTGGTCGGGCAGGGCACCATCGGATTCCTCGTCGCGCGCTACCTGGTCGCTCTCGGGGCCCGCACGCATGTCGCCGCGAGAAACGAGGTGCAGCGGGCCGCGGCCTTCGTCGCGGGCGCCGAGGTCCACCCGCTGGAGGATCTTGACGAGCTCGCGCCGCGCCTTGACATCGTGGTGTCCACGGTCCCCGCGCCGGTTGTGCGGCGGGCGATGCTCGAGCGGTTGCCGGCGCACGCGCTCGTCGTCGACCTCGCCGCCCCGCCCGGGGGCGTGGACCGCGAGGCCGCGCAGTCGCTGGGGCTGAAGTTCGTGTGGGCCCGCGGCATGGGCACGCGCGCGCCGGTCACCGTGGGGCGCAGCCAGTGGGGCGGCATCCGCCGGCGCATCGAGGCGATATTCGGGGACGGGGCATGAAGGTCGATCTGGCGATACGCAATGCGCGCGTGGTGACGCACGACGGCGAGTTCATGGGCGGCGTCGCCGTGCACGGCGGCTGCATCGCCGTAACCGGCGCCGACGACGCGCTGCCCGACGCGAAACGCGTGATCGACGCGGGCGGCCGCGTGCTGATGCCCGGAGTGATCGACCCGCACTGCCACCTCGGCGTGAACTACCCCTACGACGAGGACATGCACACCGAGACGGCGGCCGCGGCCTCGGGGGGCGTGACCACGGTACTCCTTTACATCCGCAACAAGGCCGGCCCCTACATTCCCTTCTACCGGGAGCGGCGCGCGGCCGGAGAGAAGAACGCGATCGTCGACTTCGGGTTTCATTTCGGGATCCAGCGCGAGGATCACATCAACGACATCCCGAACGTGGTGCGCGAGACGGGCGTGCGATCGTTCAAGTGCTACTTCGGCTACGAACCCGACAACCCGATCGGCATCGTGCCCGCGACCGACGGCTGGGTCTACGCCTCGATGCGCCACCTCGCGCGCGTGCCGGGGGGCGTGCTTTCCGTGCATTGCGAGAACACGGGAATCGCGACGTGGCTCAAGGACGAGATGAAGGCGACCGGCCGGCAGGATCTCGGCGCCTACACCGAGTCGCGCCCGTCGTTCTGCGAGGAAGAGACGATCAAGCGCATGCTGTTTCTCGCCGAGCGCACGCGCTGTCCCCTGCATATCGTGCATACCTCCGTCGGCAAGGGGCCGGTGCTCGCCGCGCAGGCGCGCGCGCTCGGCGTCGATGTCACCGTGGAAACCTGCCCGCACTACCTCACGCGGACCTGCTACGACCCGGACCTCGACATGCGCGCGAAAATCTCGCCGCCGTTGCGGCCCCGCGAGGACCTCGAAGGGCTGTGGGAGGGCGTACTGAACGGCTCCGTCTACAGCTTGGGCACCGATCACGTGCCGTTCGTTCCGAAGAAGGGCGAGGATCTCTGGAAGGAAGTTCCAGGCGTGGTGTCGTTTCCGTGGGAACTTGCCCTGCTGCTGCATTTCGGCGTGCACCAGCGCGGGCTCGGCCTGTCGCGGCTCGTGCAGCTCAATTCGTATCACCCCGCGCGCCGTTTCGGGCTGTGGCCGAGGAAGGGCTCGCTTGCCGCCGGCGCGGACGCGGACCTGGTGCTGGTCGACCTCGACGCCGAGCGCGCCGTGCGGCACACCGGGCACGGCCACTGCATCTACGAAGGCTGGCGGCTCAGGGGCTGGCCGGTGACGACGATCGCGCGCGGGGTGGTGGTATACGAGGACGGCAGGGTGGACACCGCGTTGCGCGGCAGGGGGCGCTGCGTGACCCGGCCCGTGAACGATCCGGTGCCGGCATGAGCACTGCCGCCGCGGGCGCGCCGCCGCGCCCGGCCCTCGCCGTCCCGCGCGTCGAGCGCGGCGTTCTCGCCGCGCCGCTCGCCGCGCCGCTCGCGCGGATCGCGGCGGCACTGCGCGTGACCCGGCTCCGGCAGGCGTGCCTGTCGGGAATCCACAATCCCTTCGGCCGCGCGGTGGCGCACTGCGATCCCTGGCGGCTGCTCGACGTGTGCGAGAGCGACGCCTTGCTGGATGCCGTTGCCCCGCTGATCGGCCCGGACATCGTGCTGTGGGACAGCGAGCTCTACCTCGACGAAGCGGCCTGGGAGACCGCGCGCGGGCGGGAGGGCCGCCACTGGCCGGCGCAACCGCTCGCCGGCGCGGTCGTCGATATCGAAGTGGACAGCGCCGAGTTCGCCTGCTGCGAAGTTCACGCCGCGGCGCGCCTGCCCCGGGCGCGCCCGGGCGCGCACTACGTCGTGCGCTACATGCCGGGAACCTCGCTCTACAACCGCGATCCGCTCTACGCCCCGAATCGCGTGGCGACGCAGGAGCGGCCGCTCGTCAACTATCTCAATCGGCCGCTCTGGCTCGTGCGGGGCGAGGACCGGGCGGGCAGCGATTTCGCCGCCGGCTATCAGACGCCGGCGCCCGGATGGGCGGTGGCCGCAACGCGCGAGAACGAGCGCGCCTGACCTACGGAGGTGTGACATGCCGGTCGTGACGGTTCAACTGTGGACGGGACGCACCGTCGAGCAGAAGCGAAAGCTCGTCGCGGCGATCACGCAGGCGATGGTGCGGCACGCGGGGTGCAAGCCGGATCACCTGCACGTTATCATTCAGGACGTCCCCAGGGACAGCTGGGGCCGCGACGGGCGGCTCGGCATCGACAACGAACCGGAGGGCACCTGATGGACCTCGGCGCACTGGAACTGAAGTCGAGCGCGCTCATCGTCATCGACATGCAGAATGCCTTCGTGCACGAGCGCGGCACGCTCGGCGTGTCGGGGGTCGACACCGGACGGCTTGCCGCGATCGTGCCGGCGCTGAAGCGGTTGATCGAGCGCTGCAACGCCGCCGGCATCCCCGTGATCTGGACCGTCCAGGAGCACTTCCAGGCGGACGCGGTGCGCGCCAGGAAGAAGATCGAGGCGCACACCGCGAAACGCAAGCAGGTGTCGGCGCTCGCCGGCAGCTGGGACGCGGCCGTCATCGACGAGCTGAAGGAGCTGTCCGGGTTCAATCCCGCGCTGGTCGTCCGCAAGCACCGCTTCGGGGCCTTCTACCAGACCCGCCTCGAGCAGGTGCTGCGCATGCTCGGTACGCAGACGCTCTTCGTGACGGGCACGACCACCAACGCCTGCGTCGAGACGACCATCCGCGACGGCTACCTGCGGGATTACGACGTGGTGGCCGTGACCGACTGCATTTCGGGGGTCAAGGAGGAATGGGAGCGTGCCGCGCTGGAGGTGTGGAGCCGCTACTTCTGCGCGCTCGCGAGCTCCGGCGAAGTCGCGGCCTGGATCGACGCGCAGCGGCGCCCGCGCGCGCTTGGCTTCGCGCACATGCTGCTGCAGGTCGCCGACCTCGATGCCTCCAGGCACTTCTACGTCGATCTCCTCGGTTTCAGCGAGCGCCAGGCGAAGCCGCTCGCCGATGGCCGCCCGTTCGTGCCCTTTCACCAGGGCATCGCGCTCACCACCGGCGGCCCCGGCAAGCCGCTGCAGATCGACCACATGGCGTTTCGCGTCCGCGACGTGGCGGGGCTCGCGGAGCGGCTGCGGCAGGCGAAGGTGCGCTTTTTCCAGGATCTCCACGACGGCATCTACGGGCGCACCGTCTATGTCGCGGATCCGGACGGCAACAAGGTGGAGCTCTACGAGGAAGCGGCCTGACGACCACGGCCCGCCCGCCATGCCCGATACGGTGCTGCTCCTGCGCAGCGCGGAAACGCGCGGCCTCGTCACGATGGCGGAGGTGGTGCGCCTGATGGAGGAGGCGTACCGGGACCTGGGAGAGAACCGCGCGCAGGTGCTCAACCGGGAATGGTTGCGCGCACCGGTCGACCGCCACGACACACCGCTCCAGTTCCTGCTCAACATCATTCCCGGCGCGGTGCCGTGCCACGACGCGGTGGCGATGCGCCTGAGCGCCCGCCATGCGAGTTTTCCCCCGCCGGGCGGCGCGCCGCGAGCGACGACCACCGGCGGGTTCTCCGGGTTCGTGCTGGTCTGGGAGCTCAGCACCCGCAGGCTGTTGGGCATCGTGCAGGACGACGCGGTCTCGCCGTTGCGCGTGGGAGCAACCTCCGCGCTCGCGGCCCGATTCCTGTGCCGTGCGGATGCCGCGGTCGCGGGCATGATCGGCGCGGGCAGGCAGGCCGTCGGGCAGGTGACGGGGCTGCTGACCGTGCGTCCCGGCATCCGGGAGCTGAAGGTGTATTCGCCCACGCCGCAGCGACGCGAGCGGTTCGCGGCATGGGTGAACGAGTCGTTCGGCGTCAAGGCCCGCGCAGTGGATTCGGCGGAAACCTGCGTGCGCGGTTCCGACGTCGTGTTCACGGCCACGAACGCGGTGGATCCCGTGGTGCGGGGGGCGTGGCTGGAGGAGGGGGTGCACGTGTGCGGGATGATCGGCACGCCGCATTACGACACGCGGCGCGAACTCGACGACGACGTGGGCCGGCGCGCCGACATCGTGGTCGTCAATTCGATCGCTCAGGCGCGCCACGACGCGCAGGCGGAGCTGCTGAATCCGATCCGCAAGGGCTATCTCTCGTGGGACCGGGTGAGCGAGCTTGCGGAGCTTTGCACCGGCAGGGCGGCGGGACGCGTCGGCGCACGGCAGATCACCTGGCACAGCAACAACACCGGTATGGGCATCCAATTTGCCTCGATCTGCCGCCGGATGATCGAGATCGCTCGAAGTCGCGGTGTGGGAACCGAGTTGCCGGGGGACTACTTCGCGGCGCAGGGTTCCGCGGCCGGGGATCAGTTTCGCCTGTAGCCCATCTCGCCATGAAATCAGGCATCGCATGCACCCTGCTCGGCGTCGCGGCGAGCCTCGCCGCGTCGGGCACGACGCATACCCTGGCGCAGGCGACGGGCTACCCGGCCAGGGTCATACGGATCATCGTGCCGTTCGCGCCGGGGCCGGGCCCCAACGATTTCCTCGCGCGCTTCATCGGCCAGAAGCTCTTCGCCCTGTGGGGCCAGCAGTGTGTGATCGAGAATCGCGGCGGCGCCGGCGGGACGATCGGCGTCGAGGCGGGGGCGAAGTCGCCCCCGGACGGCTACACGCTCGTCATGGGCGCGGCGAGCACGCTGACAGTCGCGCCGAACCTGTACGCGAACCTGCCCTACGACCCGGTGCGCGACCTGACACCGATAGCCGCGCTCGCCGCGGTGCCCTACGCGCTTATCGTCAATCCCGGCGTGCCCGCGAAGAGCGTCAAGGAACTTACCGCGATCGCGCGCTCGAAGAAGGGATTCCTGCATTACGGCTCCTCCGGCGTGGGGTCGATGTCGCACCTCGCGGCGGAGCTGTTCAACTCCGCGACCGGAGTGGACATCACCCATGTCCCCTACAAGGGCACGCCGCTCGCCATGACCGACATCATCTCGGGCTACATCGACCTCATGTTCAACAACCTCGCCGCCGTGCAGCCCCATGAAAAGGCCGGGCGGCTGCGGGTGCTCGCGCTCACCAACAGCCGTCGCGCGGCGATTGCGCCCGGCGTTCCGACCATGTCCGAGGCGGGCGTGCGGGACTACAGCGTGGAGCCGTGGTACGGCATCGTCGCACCCGCCGGCACGCCCGTGGACATCATCGCCAAGCTCAACGCCGCGATCGTGGCGGCGCTGAAGACGCCGGAGTCACGGCAGCATTTCGAGAAGATGGGCTACGAGGTGATCGGCAGCACAGCGGGGGAGTTCGCCGCCATGATCAAGGCGAACATCGAGAGTTACGGCCAGATCATCCGGCGCACCGGGATCAGGCCCCAGCCATAGTGCGCCCCGGCGCTGCCCCGGGGACAGCCGGGCGGGAGAGCTGGGTCCGCTGCGACAACGGCGGGAGGCTCACATGAAGTGGCAATTGCCTTGGGGCGTTCGGCATTTCGTCGTGGCCGCATGCGCCGCGGCCGCCGGCACGGCGGCCGGTTACCCGGCGCGGCCGGTGCGGCTGATCGTGGCGGCGGCCCCCGGCGGCGGCGGGGACATCACGGCGCGTCTCATCACGCCCAAGCTCGGCGAATTTCTCGGCCAGCAAGTGATCGTGGACAACCGGCCGGGCGCCTCCACCATGATCGGCACCGAAGCCGTGGCGCGGGCCACCCCCGACGGCTACACGCTGCTGATGGGCGCGGGCAACCTGGCGACGAATCCGGCGATCCAGAAGAAAATGCCGTATGACGCGCCTAGGGATTTCGCTCCGATCGTCCAGCTGATCGCCGCTCCCAACTTCATCGTCGTGCACCCTTCCGTGCCGGTGCGCTCGGTGAAGGAGTTCATCGAGTTCGCCCGGGTCCGTCCCGGCCAGCTCGACTACGCCTCCTCGGGGCACGGCAGCAACGGGCACCTCGCGATGGAGCTGCTGATCCTGTCGGCGAAGCTGAAGTTGGTGCACGTGCCCTACAAGGGCGTGGGCCCGGGGCTTGCCGATCTCGTCGCGGGGCACGTGCAGGTCATGCAGACGAGCGTACTGTCGTCCCTGTCGTACGTCAGGGCCGGGCGGCTCAACGCGCTGGGGGTGACGAGCGCCGGGCGCTCACCGGCCGCGCCCGCGGTTCCCACCATCGCGGAAGCGGGCGTGCCCGGCTACGATGCGACGCAGTGGTTCGGGCTGCTCGCACCGGCGGCCACGCCGCGCGGTATCGTCACGCGGCTGCACGTGGAGACGGCGCGCGTGCTGCGGGACGCGCCGGTGCGGGAGCGTTTCGAGGAGAGCGGGGCGATCGTGGTCGGCAGCAACCCCGATGAGTTCGCCGCGTTCATCCGCGCGGAGATCGCGAAATGGGCCAGGGTCGTGGCGCAGGCCGGGATCATCCCGCAGTAGCCGCTCCGGCCGTCGCGCGCATGCAACACATGACCGGAGGCAATGCAACGTGATCGCCTACACACCGTCGCGTCCGGCCACGCACATCCCGGTGATCGACATCGCGGGAAGCTTTTCCGCCGACCATCCGCTCGTGACCGCGTGCATCCGGGGTACGGCCACAACCAGTGGCCGCGTTCACTGCCCGGGTTTCGCGAGCAGATGCTCGACTACCAAGCGGCGATGCGGGCGCTCGGCGACCGGGTGCTGTCGCTCATCGCGCCTTCGCTGGATCTGCCCGAGGACGAGTTCGCGCCGTACTACAACGCGCCGACGACCACGCTGCGCCTGTTGCGCTGTCCACCGCACCTCGGGAACGCGCCCGAGAACCAGATCGGAGCCGGCGCGCACACCGACTGGGGTGGCGTGACGCTGCTCGCGCAGGACGATCTCGGCGGCCTGGAGGTGCGCAACGTCGCCGGCGAGTGGATACAGGCGACGCCGGTGCCCGGCACCTTCGTCGTGAATCTCGGCGACCTCATGCAGCGCTGGACGACCGACCTCTACCGCTCGAACATGCACCGCGTGAAGAACAACGGCGCGGCGCGCCGCAACCGCCATTCCGTGCCGTTCTTCTACAGCCCGCGCCCCTCGGCCGTGATCGAGTGCCTGCCGACCTGTGCGGGCCCCGACCGTCCGCCGTGGCACGCGCCGTGCACCGCCGGGGAGCACCGCGCTGAGATGTTCCGGCGCAGCTACGGCCACGGGCCGGCGTCCCGCGGCGCGTCGTCTTGACAGTGACACATACCCGCGATCACACTCTGTGATCACAATGGAGAATCCCATGAACCCGCGTTACCCGGCACGGATCCTCGCCGCCGCTGCGCTCGCCGCGCTGGCGCTCCCCGCCGCCCTGCACGCGCAGGGCACTGCGTTCCCGTCGAAGCCGATACGCATCGTCAATCCGTTTCCGCCCGGTGGCGCGACCGACATACAGGCGCGCATCCTCGTGGAGAAACTCTCGCCGCGGCTCGGGCAGCCGCTCGTGGTCGAGAATCGCCCGGGCGCGAACGGCGTCGTGGGAATGGAGACCGCCGTGCGGGCGCCGGCCGACGGCCACACCCTCGTGCTTACCACCTCGGGCAACTGGGCCGTGCATCCGCACCTCTACAAGCTGCCTTACGATACGGCGAAGGACTTCGCGCCGGTGATACTCGTCGGATCGACGCCCGGCGTGCTGGTGGTGCACCCCCTGCTGCCCGCGAAGACCGTCAAGGAATTCGTCGCGCTCGCGAAACGCAAGCCCGGCGACATCACCTACGGTTCCTCCGGCGTGGGTGGCTTCGCGCATATTGCCGCGGAGCTTTTCGCCTACATGACCGCCACCAGGATGACCCACGTTCCGTACAAGGGTTCGGTCCAGTCCCTGATCGACCTCGCCGCTGGCCACATCCAGGCGTCGTTCAACGTGATGGCGCCCAGCATGCCCTACATCCAGGCCGGGCGGGTGCGCGCGCTGGCGGTGACGAGCGCGAAACGCGTGCCGCAACTGCCCGACCTGCCGACCATCGCGGAGGCGGGCGTCACGGGCTACGAGAATTCCACGTGGTCCGCGGTCGGCGCGCCGGCCGGCACGCCGGCCGCCGTCATCGAGCGCCTGAACCGCGAGTTCGCGGAGGCGCTGCAGATGAGCGACGTGCAGCAGCGCTTTGCGAGCGGCGGCTCCGTCGTGCTGGGAGGCACGCCCGAGGACTTTCGCCGCTACCTGCAATCGGAGCTTGCCAAGTACGGGAAGCTGATCAGGGCCGCGGGCATCCAGGCGGATGGCGCCAGGTGAGCGTCGTGAGGCCGCCGGACAGCGCCTGCCCTTCGCTTCGGGCGCTCGCGCGGGCGGGGCGGGGAGAGACGAGCCGCGGGCGCCCCGTCAGGCCGCTACCCGTGGCTCGATAGGACCGCGGCATGCACGAGCTCGTGATCCGCAACGCCTGTCCCTGGGGCGGCGGGCTGGCGGGGAGCGTGGATGTCGCGGTGGACGGCGGACACATCACCGCGGTCGCGCCGGCGCTCCCGGGGTGCGGCCGGCAGGAGTGGGAGGCCGGCGGGCGGTTGTTGCTGCCTGCCCTCGTCGATCCGCACCACCATCTCGACAAGGCGTGCCTCGCGCGCGAGCTTGGCGGGGCGAGTGATCTCGCCGACGCGCGGGCGCGTTTCGCGAGCCTGCGCCCGGGCCTCACCCGCGAGAGTCACATCGAGCGCGGCAGCCGCGTGGTGGAATGGGCCATTCGCCACGGCGTGAGTGCCCTGCGCACGCACGCCGACGTCGACCGGGTGGTGGGCCTGCGGCACGTCGAGGCGGCGCTGGAGCTCAAGTCGAACTACGCCGGAAGGATCGCGATCCAGGTCGTCGCGTTCCAGCCCGCGGGTGTTCCGGTGGACGACGAGGAGTCCTGGCGCCGGTTGGCCGAGGCGCTGCGCATCGGCTGCGATGCCGCGGGCGGCACGACCGGTAACAGGGGCGGCGAGGCGCCCCGCGTCATGGAGCGCGTGGTGCGGCTCGCGGCCGGTGCGCAATGCATGGTGGATCTTCACCTCGACGAAACGCTCGATCCCGCGACGCAGAACCTCGCCGAACTCGCGCGCCTTGCGCGCCGCTACGGCCTGGAGGGGAGGGTCGCGGCATCCCATTGCTGCTCCCTGTCGGTCGCCACGGCGGCGCAGCGCGCGGAGGCGATCGGGCTTGCCGCCGAGGCGCGCATCCACGTGATCGCGCTGCCGCTCACGAACCTCTACCTCCAGGGGAGGGACTCCGGTCTGCGTGGGATCGCGCCCGTGGCGGAATTGCTCGCGGGCGGGGTGAACGTCGCGTGCGGCTCGGACAACGTGCAGGACCCGTTCCTGCCGGCGGGCAACGCCGATCCGCTGCTCGCGGCGCAGTTGCTCGGCATCGCCGCGCAGCTCCCCGGGCCGGAGAGTCTGCTCGAAGCGGTGACGTGGCGCGCGGGACGGGTTCTGGGGCTCGCCGCGGGTCGCGATTGGTGCCACCCCGCGGCGCCGGCTTCGTTCAGCGTCGCGGACTGCGGTCCGCGGGAGGACCCGGTGGCGTGCCTTGCGCCCCGGCCGCTGTGCGTCTACGAGGGGCGCGTGGTAAGGACGCCGGAAGAATGCGCCCCGGGACTTCTCCCCGTCAGAGAACGGGCGTAACGGGACGCGGTCGATGGATGTGACGGCGCGCATACACGAGGAACTCAAGGTGAACTGCGGGGTGCGGCTCGCGGCGACGCTGCCCGACGACTGGGTGGCGCCGCTCATCGGTCGTGTCGATGCGGATCCCGAAATGCGTCACGTGCCGGTCGCCCGGGAAGCCGAGGCGATCGCGGTGTGCAGCGGCGCCTTCTTCGGCGGCGTGCGCTCGGTGGCGGTGATCGGCGCGACGGGTCTCCTTACCTGCACCGGCGAGATGGCGACCCTGAACCTGCGCCACCAGATCCCGGTATTCTGCCTGGTCAGCATGCGCGGCTCCATCGACGATCACCGCATCTACCAGGAAGTGCAGGGGCGGCGCACCGTGCCGCTGCTGCAGGTCTACGATTTTCCGTACCACGTGTTCGACCGGCCGGAGGAACTCTCGCGGCTGCCGGATGCCTACGAGGCCTGCCGCCTGCAGAAGCGTCCGTTCGTCGCGTTCCTCACCCGACGATTGATGAAAGGAGGCGCGGCATGAGGGCGGCCGATGCAGTGAGGGCGCTCGCGGCGCGCCGCGGCGAGGCCATCGTGGTGTGCGCGCTCGGCATGGCCGCCAACGAGTGGTGGGCAGCCACCGAGAGCGAGGACAGCTTCTACATGCACGGCGCCATGGGTTTCGCGGCGAGCTTCGCGCTCGGTCTCGCGCTGGCGCTGCCGAAGGCGCCGGTCTGGGTGCTCAACGCAGACGGCTCGCTTTGCATGAATCTCGGTTGCCTGCTGACCGAGGCGGGCCAGGCGGCCGCGAATCTCAAGCATTTCGTTCTCGACAACCGTGTCTACCAGACCGTGGGCGCGGTGCCCATGGTGAACCGCGGGGCGGCCGATTACGCCGGTATCGCCAGGGCCGCGGGCATACCGAGGGCGCGCGCGATCACCGATGCCGCGGCGCTCGAGGCGGCGCTCCCCGGCATCGTGGCCGAGCCCGGGCCGTCGTTCACGGTGTTGCGGGTCGAACCGGAAACCGGCTTTCTGCGCACGCCACCCATGACCTACGAGGGCCCGGAAATGAAGTACCGGTTCGGGCGTGCGCTGGAACGCAAGCTCGGCATCACCGTGTTCGGGCCGCAGGGTTATTGAGACGGTCGCGCGCGCGGCGCGGGGGGAGCGCGCCGCGACGCCGGACCCGCCCTCACCGCCGATGTCCCGCGCGAGCGCATCCGACTGGCTCATGCTCGCCGCGCTCGCCGCGATGTGGGGCTCGGCCTTCATGTTCATCAAGATCGCGGTCGCTCACGTGCCGCCGCTCACGCTGGTTGCCGGCAGGCTCGCGGTCAGCGCGCTCGCGCTGCTCGTGCTCGCGCGCGCGGCGGGGCTGCGGCTGCCCCGTTCGCCTCGCACCTGGACGAATTACGCGCTGCTCGCGCTGCTCGGAAACGCGATTCCCTTCTTCCTGATCGCGCACGGCCAGCGCCTGGTCGACAGCGCGGTCGCGGGTATCCTCATCGCGGTAATGCCGCTCGCCACGGTGCTCCTTGCGCACGTCTTCGGCGCCGGCGACCCCCTGTCGCGCGCCCGCATAGCCGGGTTCGCGATGGGGTTTCTCGGCATCGTGGCGCTGATGGAGCCCGCGACGGCGTCGGGGCTGGGCGGCTCGACCGGGGAGGTCCTGTCGCAACTCGCCATCCTCGGAGCCGCGCTCTGCTATGCGGGAAACAGCGTGCTCGCCCGGCTGACCGTCAAGGGAGAGTTCCTGGCGGCGGCCGCGGGCACGCTGACGATTGCGACGATCGTCGTGGCGCCACTCGCCCTTGCGCTCGACCGGCCCTGGCAACTCGCTCCCGACGCCGCGTCGATCGCGTCGATCGCCTGGCTCGGGATCGGCCCGACCGCGCTCGCGACGATCCTGTACTTCCGGCTGATCAGCTCGGCCGGCCCGGCGTTCATGTCGCTCGTGAATTATCTCGCGCCCTGCGTGGCGCTCGGGGCGGGCGTCGCGCTGCTCGACGAGACGCCCGGCGCGCACGCGTATGCCGCGCTGGCGCTCATACTGGGGGGCATCGGGGTGAGTCAGGTGCGTCGGTAATCGGACGCCGCCCCACCGTGGATCGTCGGTGCGCGGCCCGCGCGCGCGCCGCCTGTCGGACCGGCCGGGCGGCGCTCGTGCTAACTACATGTTAATCCGGGAAATCCCGCTTCGTGCGGAAAATCACGGGAACCCTCGCCGCGGCACAATGTCATCGCGGTACGCGGCTGGCGCGTTACTTGCTACGTCGGGGGCAGGTGGTCATCGACATGAACGTCATCTACAACAGCGACAACTACTACGTCGTGGAATACTCGCCCCAGCACGGTTTCGAGCTGGTGGACAAGCAGACGCGGCGCGGCGCCTACTTCCAGGGCGACGCGGCGGACCGCTTCGCCCGGTCGCTGAGGGATGTCGTCGGCGAGGATGGCGTGTCGATGGAGCGCGTCGACGAGTTCCTCGGCGAGTTCGACGATCTGATGAACCTGCCGGTGGTGTTCCACTAGTCGAGGCGCACGTTCGCGCCCCTGGCGACACGTCCCCACTTGTCGAGCTCGCGCCTGACGAACTGCTGAAATTGCTTCGGCGTGATGCCGGGCGCGATTGCTCCCTGGCCGAGGAAGCGCTCGCGTGTCGCGGGCGCCTTCAGCATCGCCGAAAGTTCCTGGTAGAGCTTCGCCACGATTTCCGGGGGCGTGCCCGCGGGCATGACGGCGCCCTGCCACGAGCTGCCGTCGAACCCCTTTACCCCGGCCTCGTCGACGCTCGGCAGCGCGGGCAGCGGTGGGAACCGCTCCATGGTGGAGACGGCGAGCGCCCGCAGCTTGCCGGCCCTGACATGCGGCATCACCGTGATCGCCGTGTTGAACGCCGTCTCGATCCGTCCGGAAATCTGGTCCACCATGGCAGGCGCCTGCCTCTTGTACGGAACGTGCACGAGGGCGACGCCCGCCATCGACTTCAGCATTTCCATCAGCCCTGGAGGGGATCGTAGCCGAGCTTGCGGTAGATTCCCGGCGAGATCGTCTGCGCGACCGTGAGTCGGTGGGACCGCCGGGCGGGAACGGAATGATCACGCGCAGCGGCTTCACCGGGTACTGCTGGGCGGGCGCGGCGGGGGTGATGAGCGCGACGAGCACGATCGCCGCGCAGCGCGATCATCGCGCGTTCTCGCCCCGGCGGCCGATCGCGCGCGAGATGCTCCCGGCGGCGCGCTTGACGCTCGCCGACCAGGCGCGATTCATGCGGTCCGAAGGCGCGGATACGGAAAGGCAGGCAACGAGCCGGCCCTCGTCGTTGTGGATGCCCGCGCCGATGCAGGTGACACCCTTCTCGGCTTCCTCGTTGTCCACGGCGTAACCCTGGCGCCGGACCTCCTCGAGCTCCACCGCCAGGCGGTCGAGGTCGGTGAGGGTGTTCTCGGTGTAGCGGGGAAGACCGGTGCGACGGGCATATTCCGCGAGACGTTCGGGGGGCTCGCCCGCGAGGAACACCTTGCCGACCGCGGTGATGTGAAGCGGCGCACGGGCGCCGATGATCTGCACGACCCGCATCATCGCCCCGGAACTCGCGGTGCGCTCGATATAGACGACCTCGTCGTCGTGGCGCACGGAGAGATTGACGGTTTCCCCCAGCTCCTCGTGCAGCGCCTGCATGAAGGGCAGCGCTTCCTGCCGCACGCTGATGCGCGACTTCACCAGATTGCCGAGTTCCAGCAGGCGTATGCCGAGGCGGTAGGTGCCCGGCTCGATACGATCGACGAGCCTGTGCTCCACCATGACGGCCAGGATCCGGTGGGCCGTGGAGGGGTGGAGCGCCGTCTCGGCCGAGAGGCTCTTGAGGTTGACAGGGCTCGCGTGCCGGGCCAGGGCTTCCAGCAGCCACATCATCCGCTCGATTACCTGGATGGATGTCTTTGCTTCCTTCTCGCTCATTTGCCCGCCGTTCGTTACCTGGCTGCAATTTTACGATATGAAATTCCATGCGACAAACGGAGGAACCAGGCAGAGGGTTGTCCACCATCTGACACCACGTGCAGATCTCGGCAGTAATGTATTGTTTTTGCTATAATATAAAGCTCACCACGCGGTTTACCCTTAGTCCTCACCCGTTCTCGCCAGGCAGCAGCCATGGGAAAGCCACCTACTCTCCTTCGCAATCGCAATGGCCGGCGCATCGCCAGCCGCAAGAGCGCCGGCGGTGCAAGATTGAACGGCGGCAACGGCCGCGCGCACGGTGGCGGCGGCGCCAACGGTTCGCGCAACGGCCGGCACGTGATGATGGTCGCGAGCGTCTCCTCGCAGCAGGACGTGAAGAACTACATCACGCCGCAGGGCTACGCGCGGTTGAAATCCGAGTTGACGCGCCTGCTCGACGTCGAGCGTCCCGAACTCGTGAAAGTCGTGGCGTGGGCCGCCTCGAACGGGGATCGCTCGGAGAACGGCGACTATCTCTACGGGAAGAAGCGGTTGCGCGAGATCGACCGCCGGATTCATTTCCTCACCAATCGGCTCGAGTTGGCGCAGGTGGTCGATCCGGCCTCTCGCGGCGAGTCGGACCTCGTTTACTTCGGCGCGACCGTCACCTACGCCTACGTGAACGGCGGGCGCGAAGAGCGCACGATACAGATCGTGGGCGTGGACGAGGTCGATACCAAGCGCGGCCACGTGAGCTGGGTTTCGCCCATCGCGCGCGCCCTGCTCAAGAAGCGAAACGGCGACGTCGCGACGCTTGCGACACCCGCCGGGGAGCAGGAAATCGAGATCGTGAAGGTCCGTTACCGGGCCCAGCCCTGAGGAACGCTCCGGCCGTGGCGGCCGGAGCATGTCTTTGGCGTCCAACGGGGGAACGACGGGAAGCTCCTCCGCGTTGCCCGAATCGCGGTGTATGCGGTATCCGGGCCCGAATTCACCCCACTCGAGGAATCTTCGGGCTCCGGGTCCAAAACCCCGGCATTGAAGTCACGCAAGCGGCCCGATAACATGGGTCGATGAACCGTTCCCGCGCCCGTCCGTGACCGTGTCGTTCTTCACCGCCGCGCTCTCGACGTGGCGCGCCGCGCATGTCGCGGTTCCGGAGATGCCCGCGGACACCGTGCCACTCGAGGCGGTGGTGAAGCTGAGCATCAAGGCCGTGCCCGATGCCCGCACCGCCGACACGCTCGGCGCGGAACGCGAGGGCACCGGCGTCGTCTTCGCCGAGCCGGGCCTGATACTCACCATCGGTTACCTGTTGCTCGAGGCGGACTCGGTGCTCGTCGTCGCCGCAGACGGGCGCGTGTTCCCCGCCACGGTCGTCGGCTACGACCACGCGACCGGCTTCGGTCTCCTGCGCGCGGCGATCGACTGCCGCCCGCTCGAGGTCGGTTCGTCGAGCGCCGTGCGCGAGCTCGCGACCGTGCTCGTCGCCGCTCACGGCGGGGCCGGCGGCACCTCGCGCGCGTGCGTCGTCTCGCGCCGGCGGTTCACCGGCTGGTGGGAATACATGATCGACGGCGGTTTCTTCACCGCGCCGCCGCGCTTCGAGCACAGCGGCGCCGGGCTGCTCGACGCGGATGGCAGGCTCGTCGGCATCGGCTCCCTGTGGGTGAGCGATGCACTCGAGGCCGGCGCGGCCTTCCCCGGCAACATGTTCGTGCCGATCGATCTCCTGATGCCGCTCCTCGACGACATGCTCGCCATTGGCCACCGGCGCGGGCCGGCGCGTCCCTGGCTCGGGCTCTACTCCGAGGAGATTCAGGGCCATGTGGTCGTGACGCGCGTGCTGCCCGATTCGCCCGCGGCGCGGGCCGGTCTGAAGCGGGGCGACATCATCCTCGGCCTGGGCGGCGAGGCGATCGGGCGTCAGAGCGAGTTCTACCAGCGGCTGTGGGGATCCGGCGAGGCGGGATCCTCGATTTCGCTGCATGTGCTGCAGGAAAAGCTCGTCCGCAAGCTCAACGTGCGCACGGGCGACCGCATGGAATACCTGCGGCCGTGGCGGATCTGATTCGGCGACGAACGACGGAGTAGTCCACCGCCCGGCCGGCGCGGCGGCGGAATCCCTCGAGACGCAGGACTTTGCCCGGCGCGATGCTGGCGAGGTCCGCCTCCGGCCCGGACCTCGCGGGCGTCACGGGTTCCGCTCGCGGGCCGCGACCGGCACGTGGTCATCCGGCGCTCCCGGCGGAATCGGCGGATGGGCCCGGAGGCTCCGGTGGAACGATTCGATCATCAGCCTTAGCGGCCGGCGCACCCAGCTCGCTTCCGTGCCCACGTCGGTCTCTTCCTTCGGGTCGCGCACGAGATTGAATATCCATGGCGTCTCGAGATGCCGCGTTCCCGTGTTGGGCTCCGTTTCCCACACAAGGTGCATCTTCCATTCGCGCCACTTCACCGCCCGCAGCTCCTGTTTGATGTAGAAGACGAAACCCTCCCGGCTCGATTTCTCCCGCCTGCCCTCCAGGAACTCGCGCTGGTCGATGCCGTCGACCGGGCGGTCCCGCGGGAGTTCGGCGCCGGCGATCGCCGCGAGCGTCGTGTAGAGATCGGTGACGTGCACGATCCCGTCGGACACGCGGCCAGGGGCAATGCGCCCGGGCCAGCGCGCGATGAACGGAACGCGCAGCGACCCCTCCATCGCGGTGTGGTAGGTGCCGGTCCACGGGCCGGCCGTGCCGCGCCACGGTCGCCGGAACTCGGGGCCGTTGTCGCTCGCGAAGATCACGAGCGTATCGGCCGCGACGCCGAGCGCATCGATCTCGTCGAGGATCTCTCCCACGCGGCAGTCCATCTCGACCATCGAGTCGGCGAAATCTCCCGCGCCGGTTCTGCCCTCGAAATCGCGGTGGGGCAGCGTGGGGTAATGAAGCTGCGTGAACGGCAGGTAGAGAAAGTACGGCCTGCGGGCGCGACTCTGGCGCCGCAGGAAGTCGATCGAGCGCGCGACGAGCTCCCCGTCGATGCGGCGCCGCATCTCGAGGTCGTAGACGCCGACCTCGCGCACGGGCTCTCCGCGGCGCCCTTCCATGACGCACGGCAGCGGCACGATGGCCGGATCGTAGCCCGGCGTGGCGGTGAACATGCTCTCATTGGTCGTGCGCGGTATGCCGTACCATTCGTCGAAGCCGCGCTCGGTCGGGTAGCGGCCGGGCCGGTCGCCGAGGTGCCACTTGCCGTGGATCGCGGTGGCGTAGCCGCGTGCCGACAGGAGCTGCGCGAGCGTGATCTCCCAGGGGATGATGCCTTGCGGCAGCCCGGCGGGAACCGATTGCAGCGCGCCGGTGCGGATCGGGTGGCGCCCGGTCATCAGCGCGGAGCGCGTGGGGACGCAATCGCTTTCCACGTTGAAATTGGTGAGGCGCAATCCCTGCGCCGCGAGCCGATCGATGCGCGGGGTGGGCGCCCCGCGCAGCGCGCCGCCGCCGTAGCAGCCCGGCTCGCCCCAGCCGAGATTGTCGGCGAGCAGGAGCACGATGTCCGGGCCGGTGCGGTTACTCATCTTGCTACGGTAAACTACCACGGACTTCGCGGAAAGTGGAGGCGGCGATGCGGCGGCTGATGGTTGCGGTTCTGCTCTGCGTCCTGCCCCAGGCGAGCGACGCGCAGGGCTGGCCGGCGCGACCGATCCGGGTCCTGGTCGGTTTCGCGCCCGGCGGCAGCACCGATATCTCCGCCCGGCTCACGGGCGATGTCCTGTCGAAGGAATTCGGGCAGCCGGTGGTTGTCGAGAACCGGTCCGGCGGGGCGGGCAGCATCGCCGTAGAGACGATGCTCCGCGCTCCGCGCGACGGCTACACCATCGTCGTCGGCTCCGATTCCTCGTTCTACCAGCCGATACTGCGCCCGTCGCTTTCGTACCGGGCGGAACGCGACATCGCGGCGATCACGATACTCACCAACCAGCCGATCGTCATCGCGGTGCATCCGGCCCCGGGGTGGCAATCGATCGGGGAGCTGCTCAAGGCCGCGAAGGCGCGTCCGGGCGAGATCGCCTACGCGCTCTCCTCGGCGACCGGCACGCAGGCCGTCGCGGCCGGCGTCTTTTTCGCCATGGCGAAAGTGAAGCTCACGGGCATACCGTACAAGGGCGGCGGCCAGGCCGTCGTGGATCTGGTGAGCGGGCAGGTACCCGTCGCCGTGCTCGGCGTGGCTCCGCTCGTGCCGCAGGCGAAAGCCGGGCGGATAAGGCTCATCGCCGTCACGTCACGGCAGCGGGCCAAGGCGCTTCCCGACGTGCCGGCGCTCGCCGAAGTGGGCTTTCCGGACATGGACATGTCGCAGTGGTTCGGCGCGGTCGCCCCGGCCGGAACGCCGGGCGAGGTCGTGATGCGGCTCTCGGCGGGTTTCAACAAGGCGCTCTCGGACCCGGCGATCGCCCGCCGGCTCTTCGATCTCGGACTCGAAACCGTGGGCGGATCGCCGGAGGAGATGGCGCGTCGCATGGGCGTCGAAACCCGCATCTGGGCGAAAGCGGCGCGGGAAGCCGGCCTCGCCGAGAAGTGACTCCCGCCGGGGGCATCATGCGCGCGAAACGTCCGAATATCCTCCTTGTCACCTCCGACCAGCAGCGCGCCGACTGCGTGGGCTTCGAGAACCGGCATATCAGGACGCCGCACCTCGACGCCCTCGCGCGCGATGGCACGCGGTTCTCCGCCAACATCGCGCCGAACCTTGTGTGCCAGCCCTCCCGTGCCTCGATCCTGACGGGGCTCCTGCCGCTCACCCACGGTGTGTGGGACAACGGCGTGGATCTCGATCCGGCGGTGGGTGAGCGCGGTTTCGCCGCGGCGCTCGCGGGCAGCGGTTACCGCACTGCATTCATCGGCAAGGCCCATTTCGCGACCAAGTCCACGTTCGCGCCGACCGGCACTCCCGAATGCATGCGGAGCCACGCGCGCTACGGGCCGCGCTGGACCGGCCCGTACATGGGTTTCGCCCACGTGGAACTCGCCGCGCTCGGGCACCTGCACCGCACGCGCCCGCTCGAGCGCCCGCCGGTGGGGCACTACGAGCGCTGGCTCGTCGCGCGCGGTGAGGACGAGGAGGCGCTCAAGCTGTGGGCGGAGGCGACGCGTCCCGGCAGCGGCGCCGCGCAGACCTGGTCCTCGGCCCTGCCCGTCGCCTGGCACAACAGCACCTGGATCGCCGATCGCGCGATCGCGTGGCTGCGCGAAGGGCGGGCCGCGGATGCCCCGTTCTGCCTGTGGGCGTCCTTTCCCGATCCGCACCATCCCTTCGACTGCCCGGAGCCATGGAGCTCGCTCTACGATCCGCGGGACGTGCCGCTGCCCGCCGAGCGCAGGCGCGATCTCGAGCGCCGGCCGTGGTGGCACAAGGCGGTGCTGGAAAGCACGCCGCAACTCGCCGACCCGGTGATGCTCAGGTTTCGCGCGGAAGGCTCGCGCGTGCCGGACCAGAGCGATCGCCAGCTCGCCGAGATGACCGCGAACTACTACGGCATGATCTCGCTGATCGATCACAACCTCGGGCGCATCCTCGCCGCGCTCGCCGATTGCGAACTCGCGGCCGACACGCTCGTGTTCTACACCACCGACCACGGCGAGCTGATGGGCAACCACGGCCTCTACCTCAAGCATCCGATACCGTACGAGGACCTGCTGCGCGTCGCGCTGGTCGCGCGCGGCCCGGGCGTCGCCGCCGGCGGCGTCGTCGCGCAACCCGTCTCGACGCTCGATCTCGCGCCGACCTTCTGCGACTACGCGGGCGTGCCGGCGCCGGTCGCGTTCCAGGGCCGCAGCCTGCGGGCGCTGCTCGCGGGCGGGGACGAGACGCGCGACGCCGCCTGGAGCGAGTGGCATGTCCACCCCTCGCGCTGCGGCGTGGGACTTCAGCTCCGCACGGTGCGAACCCGCACGCACAAATGCACTTTCGAGCTCGGTTCCGGCGCGGGCGAGCTCTACGACCTCGTCAACGATCCCGCCGAAATGGAAAATCGCTACGACGATCCCGCCTGCGCGAAGGTGCGCAGGGAACTCCACGACATGATGCGTGCCCGGCCCGGTGCCGTGCGCGCCGACCTCGCCGAGCCGGTAGGCATGGCGTGATTCCGTACTCATCGTTGCTCCTGTGCGCGTAGCGCTTTTCGTCACCTGCCTCGTCGACCTCATGCGCCCGCGCATCGGGTTCGCGGCGCTGCGCCTCCTCAGGGCCGCGGGGTGCGAGGTCGCCGTGCCGCGCACGCAGACCTGCTGCGGCCAGCCCGGCTACAACGCGGGAGATCGTGCCGGGGCGCTCGCGCTGGCGCGGAAGGTGCTCGCCGAGTTCGAGTCCTTCGACTACGTCGTCGCGCCCTCGGGTTCCTGCGCCGGGATGATCCGGACGCACTACCCCGATCTTTTCCGGGACGCCCCGCCGCAGGAGCGGGAGCGCGCGCGTGCCTTCTGCGCGCGGACCCGCGAGCTCACGGAGTTCCTGGTGAACGTGGTGAAGCCGGGGAGCGTGCCCGGAACCTTCGCCGGCACCGCCACCTACCACGATTCCTGCTCGGGTCTGCGCGAGCTCGGCATCAAGGCTGAGCCGCGCGCGCTCCTCGGGCTCGTGCCGGGCCTGAAGCTCGTGGAGATGGCGGAGCCCGAGTCCTGCTGCGGATTCGGCGGGCTCTTTTCGGTGAAGTTCGGCGATATCGCGACGCACATCGCGGAACGCAAGTGCGCCGGCGTCGCCGCGAGCGGCGCGAACGTGCTGGTGCTGGGCGATCTCGGCTGCATGCTGCACCTCGAGGGCCGGCTGCGACGGCGCGGGGACACGGCGACTCGCGTGCTCCACGTCGCGGAAGTACTGGCCGGCCCTGGCGCCGGCTGAACGGCGCCCCTTATCCCATTCCCCGGCACGCGCCGCCGGCGCGTGCCCCCGGGGCGCCACCCCGCCCGCTAAAGAGTTTTCCCGTAGCGCCGTATATCCACGCGGTGAGGGTGCGCGGCACTGCGCTGCGGCGTGGCTGCGCGGATGAAATCGATGCGGGTCGAGCCCCGCGCCGCGGCTGTGCCGCCGGCGTGTCGGGCCGGGCGAGAGCAGGGGATCAGCATGGCGGAGGCTGGCGCGTTCCATTTTCCGCGGCTGTTGGCGACGTTGTACGCCGGCGCCGTCTTGTCGGCCGGATTCACCGCGCGCGTGGCCGCGGCCGAACCCGGAACCGAGGCATTGCCCGCGGACAGCGTGTACGCGGTGGAAGCGAGGGACGCGCGCGGCAACATGCGTGCCGGATCGGCCGTCGCCATCGCCCGCGACACCCTGCTCACCAACTGTCACGTGACGCGCCAGGCGGCGTCGATACTGGTGACGCGTGGCGCGCAGGTCTGGCGCGCCGTGCTGCGTGCCGGCAGCGGCGAACTCGACCTGTGCGTGCTGGCCGCGCCGGTGGCGGCCGCCCGCGTTCCCCGGTTGCGCGAGGCGGCGACGCTCGTGCCCGGGGAGACGGTCCACGCCGCGGGCTACCCGGCCGGGCGCGCGATGCGCGTGCGCGCCGGCACGGTCCTGGCGCTGCATGGTCACGAGAACGCGAGCGTCATCCAGACATCGGCCGCGTTCGAATTCGGCGCGAGCGGCGGCGGGCTCTTCGACCGCCACGGCAACCTCGCCGGGATCCTCACCTTCAGGATGGTGGACGGGGAGGACGGCTATTTCGCGCTGCCCACGGAGTGGATCACGCGCATCATCGCGCAGGGCGCGCTCGCTTCCGGCGCCCAGCCGGACGAGGTGACCGCGTTCTGGGAGCGCCCGCCCGCCGCGCTGCCGGCGTTTCTCGCGCGGATCGCCCACGATCCGAGCGGGCGGCGCGGCTCGGGGACGAGCGGTCCCCTGCGGGTCACGCCCGGGCGGTAACGGGAAATGCGCGCGCCCATGACGTTCGCACGCGGGCGGCGCGCGGGAGCGGCGTGCACAAAGTCACGCGCTTCCGCTCGTGCCGTCGATCGCGCCGTTCGTCGCGCGGGCGCGCGAGAGCGGACAAAGTCACTCGCGCGCGGGACGCGGTCGCGCCACGATGCCGCCCTCGCATGACACAGCCACAAGGTTGAGGAACGCCCCATGAAGTCCAGCATCCGCCGATTCGCCGACCAGACCATCGCGGTCACGGCGCTCGCGTGCATGAGCACGCAACCGACGCTCGCGGCGCTGCTCAATCTCGCGCAGACCCCGCTCTTCATCGGCGCCAACGTGCCGCCGCAGGTCATGCTGACGGTTTCCAAGGACCAGCAGCTCTACAAGAAGGCGTACAACGACTACTCGGATCTCGACGGTGACGGCGCGATCGAGACCACCTACAAGCACTCGATCGACTACTACGGCTACTTCGACCCGGCGAAGTGCTACGACTACAGCGCGGCCAACCAGCGTTTCGAGCCCGTTTCCGTCTCGGCCACGAAGTACTGCACGGGGCAGTGGAGCGGCAACTTCCTCAACTGGGTCTCGATGTCCCGCATGGACGCGGTGAGGAAGCTCCTCTACGGAGGCATGCGCGCAACCGACAACGGCACGACCACCGTTCTCGAGCGCGCCTATCTCCCCATGGACGCGCACGCATGGGCGAAATACTACAACGGCAACGACATCGCGCAGTTGACGCCGTTCAACCCCCCCACGACCACGACGACCGTCGCCGCGACGACGGCGCCGATCTCGACCTGCTTCGGCGGCTGGGTCTACAACAACCTGCCCTTCTACACCCCGCCCTACAACATGCCGCCGTGCCCGGAGACCGGCACCCCGCTGCGGCAGGTATCCGCGTCGGATCCCAGCCTCGACATCGACATCCCGTTCACCGTCGCGATGAACGGCGCGATGGCGGTCGGCGACCAGATCAAGGTCGAGAGCGCGCTCTGGCCGGGCAACTACCTCATCGGCGCGGTGATGAGCTTCTCCAACGCGAACCGCACGGTCCGCGTCCGCGTGAACGTCGCGGGAACCGTTGGCTGGGCCGCCGAGTTCTCGTGGAACGTGACCAACCTCTCCCGCACCGGCATCTCGTTCTGCAACCTGACGACCGGCGCCGGCGCGGCGGCGAACGCCCTGTCGCAGACCAATTCCAACCCGCCGCTCATCCGCGTCGCGCAAGGCAACTTCCAGCTCTGGAACGCGAACGAGCGCTACCAGTGCTACTGGTCGGGCGAGCGCTCGAACCTGCAATCCGGCTTCGGCGGGGTGCGCAGCAACGGCAACCAGGCCTCGCTCTCGGAGATTCACGCAAGCGCCGAGAACCCGTCCCAGGCGGCGAACGGCCTGGGCACCGGCTCCGCGCAGGGCGAGTACATCGTGCGGGTGCAGGCATGCGTCACGGGACTCTTCGGCACCGAGCGCTGCAAGCAGTACCCGAACGGCAACTACAAGCCGATCGGCCTGCTGCAGGAATACGGTGACGTCAACCTGATCCATTTCGGGCTGATGACCGGCAGCCATCGCAAGAACATCTCCGGCGGCGTGCTGCGCAAGAACGTGGGCAGCTTCGCCAACGAGGTGAACGTCGCCACCGACGGGACCTTCACCACCCCCGCGGTGCCCCCCGCTTCGCCCCGGGCGACGAATTCGGCCGAGACGCCGGCGGGCATCGTCAACACGCTGAACTACATGCGGATCTGGGGTTACCGCTACGCGAACGGCGACTACCTCACCGCGGGCGGCGACAACTGCACCTACCAGCTCACCAACATCACGGAGGACAACTGCACGAGCTGGGGCAACCCGATGTCGGAGATCTATTTCGAGTCGCTGCGCTATTTCGCCGGCCAGGCGGCGAGCGCGGCATACACCTACACCAACAGCGGCAGCAAGGACAACCAGCTCGGCCTGCCGCTGCCGGCGGTCGTCGATCCGCTGAGTGCCGCGAACTACTGCGCGCCGCTCAACGTGCTGGTGTTCAACGCGAGCGTATCGACCAACGACGACGATCTGCGCACGACGGCCGCGACCGCCATCAATACCACGAGCACCGCGGAAGCGCTCACCAACGCGGTGGGCAGCGCCGAGGGCATCACCGGCAATTCCTATTTCGTCGGCAAGATCATCGGCAGCGGCGCGACCCTCGCGACGGACACGGGGTTCGAGCTGTGCACGCCGAAGGCCATCCCCGGGCTGGGTCAGGTGTCCGGAATCTGCCCGGAAGGCCCCACGCTGGCGGGGTCGTTCCTCGTCGCGGGACTCGCGCATCACGCCCGCACCAACCGCATCCGCGCCGACATCGCGGGCATTCCGGGAACCGACACGCGCTCGCTGAAGGTCACGACCTACGGCATACAGCTCGCCACCAACGTGCCGCAACTCACGATTCCGGTGCCCGGCAGCGCGACCGGCCAGAAAGTCATCATCCAGCCGATCTACCGGCTCGTCGTCGGCGCCGCGCGCGGCGGCGGCGCGCTGGTGGACATGAAGTTCGTCCGCCAGGAAGTCGTGGGCAGCATCGCGCGCGGCAAGGTCTATATCAACTGGGAGGACTCCGAGCAGGGCGGCGATTACGACCAGGACATGTGGGGCACGCTCGACTGGGTGCTCGATGCCGGCGCCAACACGATCACGATCACGACCAACGCGGTGTCGGCGTCGACCGCGAACGGGCAGGGCTTCGGCTACACGATAAGCGGCACGACCATGGACGGTCCCCATTTCCACTCGGGGATACTCGGGTTCAACTACACCGATCCCACCGGCGTGCTCGGCTGCACCAACTGCCAGGTCTCGAGCGCGTCCTCGGGCCAGCGCGGCCCGCAGAGCGTCACCTACACCCTCGGCACGACGACGGCGAACACCCTGAAGGATCCGCTGTGGTACGCCGCGAAGTACGGCGCGTTCGTGGACGGCAACGGCAACGGGCTGCCGGATGTGCAGAGCGAATGGGACAGCAAGCTTGCGAGCGGCGTCCCGGGGCAGGACGGCGTGCCGGACAACTACTTCCTCGTCACCAATCCGCTGGGGCTGGAGGCCGCGCTCGACCGCGCGTTCATCACGATCCTCGCGAACGCCTCGGCATCGTCGGTCGCGACGAACTCGACCTCACTCCAGACCGGCTCGACCATCTACCAGGCGCGGTTCAACTCCAACGACTGGAGCGGGCAGATGCTCGCCTACGCGGTGAACCTCGACGGGTCGATATCCACGAGCCCGGTGTGGGACGCCGGCCAGGTCGTGAACGGGCAGAACCACGATACCGGCCGGGTGATCCTCACCTACAACACCGATTCGACGGTGCGCGACGGCGTGCCCTTCCGCTGGCCCGCGAATCCCGCGAGTCCGCTGCCCGGGGAGATTCCGCTCGCGCTCGTGAACCAGCTCAACGTGTCACCCACGACCAGCGTCGCCGACGGGCGCGGCGCGCAGCGTCTTGGCTGGCTGCGCGGCGACGCCTCGCAGGAGGGCGCGACAGTCACCTCGTTCCGGCAGCGGCCCACCAGCAAGCTGGGCGACATCGTCAACTCGAACCCCAACTTCGTGGGGGCGCCCGCCGCCGGCGTCGGCGAGGCCGCCTACGCCCAGTTCCGGCTGACCTATCTCAACCGCTCGCCGATGATCTACGTCGGCGGCAACGATGGCATGCTGCACGGGTTCCGCGCCTCGGACGGCCGCGAGCTGCTCGCCTACGTGCCGAGCAAGGTTCACGGGCAGTTGAACCAGCTCACGTCCCGGACCTACGTGCACCGCTACTTCGTCGACGGCTCGCCGCAGGTGGGCGACGCCTACATCGGGGCCTTCTGGCGCACCGTGCTGGTGGGCGGGCTCGGGTCGGGCGGCCAGGGCCTGTTCGCGCTCGACGTGACCGACCCGGCGCAGTTCAGCGAGGCGAACGCGGCGAGCACGGTCCTCTGGGAGTTCAACGATACCGACGATCCGGACTTCGGCTACGTCATGGGCTACCCCGCGATCCGCAAGATGGCGAACGGCCGGTGGGCGGCGATCGTCGCGGGCGGCTACAACAACTCGGAGGTGCTCCCCGGAGAGACGGCGTGCACGGACTCCACCGCGAAGCTGCCCGCGGGCTGCACCACCAGCTCCACCGGGTCGGCCTACCTGTACGTGATCTTCCTCGAAGGTCCGACGGGTCCGAACCGGACCTGGGTCGAGGGCACCGACTACGTCAAGATCCGGGCGCAGCGCATGAGCGACTCGACCGGTACGCCGAACGGCTTGTCGGAGCCGTTCCCCGCCGACGTCAACGCGGACGGCGTCGTCGACTTTGTCTACGCCGGAGACCTGCGCGGCCGCCTCTGGAAGTTCGACCTGAGGTCGGGCACCGTGGCGAACTGGACCGCCGCCGCGAACCGCGTGGTGCTCCACATCGCCCGCGACGGACTCGGCAACCGGCAGCCGATCACCAGCAAGCCGGAGGGCACGCTCCACTCCTCCGGAGCCGGCTACATGATCACTTTCGGCACGGGCAAGTACCTGGAGCCGAGCGATCCGATGGGCCCGTATCTGGAGCAGGCCTTCTACGGCATCTGGGACAAGAACGACGGCGCGACGGTCTCCGTCCAGACGACCGTCACCGACCGCACCCAGCTGCTGCAGCAGACCATCACAGATGTCCTCGTCGGCACCAGCACGTTTCGGGTCGTCTCGAACTCGGCGCCGACCTGGTCGCAGGATACGACGCCGCCGGTCGCGGACGACTCCCCGGCGCGGCACATGGGCTGGTACATGGCCTTCCCGAACGCGACGACGACCGGCGAGCGCAGCGTGTTCCGGCCGATCCTCACTTCGGGGCGGCTCATCTTCACCACGCTCATTCCGTCCACCCAGGCCTGTCTCTTCGGCGGCACGAGCTTCATGATGGTGATCGATCCAACGAGCGGCGCCCGCATCGACGGCGCGGTGCTCGACGCGGACGGCAACGGGATCCTCAACTCCTCCGACACCACGGTTCTGGGCGGCGTCAACGTCTACCTGAGCGGGGTGCAGTCGGCGATCGGCATCACGCCTACCCCGACCATCATCAAGTCCGCCTCGGGATCGGGCGGCGGCATCTCGGGGACGGGTAGCGTCATCCTCGGCACCACCGGCCCGGTACTCGCGGGAGGCGGCATCCAGCTCGCCTACGCCATCGCCGCGGGTTCGAGCGGCGCCAACGCTTCGACCATCGTGGGCCTTTCGAGCGGCGGGGGCCGGGTCTCGTGGCGCGAGCTCCAGCAGGAGTAGCTTTCCGGCTCCACGCATTCACCGCCGCCAGCGTGCTTGATCTGGATCAAGGCGCCGCATCCCCCTTCGCGCAAGATCGTGCTTCGGCGCCGGCGCCGGCGCGCGGGCGCGGTCCTTGCACGGAGGCGCATCATGGCGGTAACCGGCTTCAATCACTACAACATCGCTACCGGCGATCTCGACCGGGCGCGCCGCTTCTACACCGACGTCATCGGGCTGCGCGAGGGTGCGCGCCCGCCCTTCAGCCGGCCCGGGGCGTGGCTCTACCTGGGCGATCAGCCGATCCTGCACATCTCGACCGGGCGCGCCGCCGCGACCCGGCGCTCGGATGCGTTCGATCATGTGGCGTTCTCCGCGTCCGATCTCGACGGCACGCGGGAGACCCTGCGGCGGAACAACGTCTACTTCGAGGAATACGCGGTGCCGGGCCGCGAGCTGCACCAGCTCTTCCTGCGCGATCCTGACGGCGTCGAGATCGAGCTTCAGTTCAGCGGCGCCGACGCGCGTGCCGCGATCGCGGCGGGGGCGGCCGTGGACTCCAGCCGGGGGCGCAACACCTGAGGGCGTTCCCCGGGGAGAGGACGGGAAGCGCGGGCCTGTCGCGCGCCTGCGCGCAACTTCCCCGCGCCGGCGCGCCGCGTCGCACCGGTTCAGGGCCTGTGCGGACGCGCGCGCGCGCAGGTCCCTGGTTCTGCGTGCTCATCAGCGCCGTGCGGCGATCGGCTGCGCCTGACGGCCGATGGCGGACCTGCCGGCTCGTGATCGGGGTGAGCGCGCTCTTCACGCAGGCCTGCGCCCCCCCGGTCACGCCGCAGCAGGTGTTCGCGCGGGCGTCGCGAAGCGTGGTCATGATCCACGCCGCCGAACCTTCCGGGAGGATCACGGGGCGCGGCAGCGGCGTTGCCATCGAGGCGGACCTCTTCGTCACCAGTTGCCACGTCATTGCGCGGGGAACGGTATTCGTCGCCGGCTACCAGCGGCAGCGCGTGTCAGCGCGCCTTGTCGCGTACGACGCGGAACGGGATATCTGCGCCCTTCGCGCACAGGGACTCGATCTCGTCCCCGCGGCGATCGGCGACCCGGGTGCGGCGCAGGTCGGAGAGCGCGTCTACGCGATCGGCGCGCCCGAGGGTTTCGAGCTCACGATGAGCGATGGTCTCGTGTCCGGATTGCGCGAAGCGGCCGTCGGCCGCTACCTCCAGATCACCGCGCCCCTGTCGGAGGGATCGAGCGGCGGCGGGCTCTTCGACAGCGAGGGCCGGTTGATCGGGATCACCGCATTCGTGTTCTCCGCGGGCCAGAATCTCAACTTCGCGGCCCCGGCGAACTGGGCGGTGGATCTGGCGAAGAAGGCTTCCCGCGCGGAAACCGAGGGACTGGCGGAGGAAGCCAGATTGCCGCCGAGCCTCACGCAGCAGTGGCGCCATCCGGTGCTGAGGTAGGGCGGGCCGTTTCCTTGTTTCGCGTTTCCGGTCCCTCGTCCCCGGCGGCCCCCGCCCATCACCCGGCACTCAGCCGGGCCCCCGCGCTACCGCCAGCTGCCGGAAGAGCGAGCGCTTCTTGTACTGGTGAGCTTCCATCTTGCGGATGATGTCCGCTAGCATCCTGGTCGCCGCGGAGATGTAAGGGCCCTTGTTCAGCATGACGCACTCGGCGCGCATGGACATCGCCGCGTCGGTCACTTCGGCGCGGGTGGGCAGGCCCGAATGCGCCACGGTATCGAGCACCTGCGTCGCCCAAACGACCGGGAGATGGCAGGCCTCGCCGAACCACAGCAGTTCCTCCTGCATCTCCGCGAGCCGCTCGAACGAGAGCTCCACGGCAAGGTCCCCGCGCGCGATCATGATGCCCACGGGATCGTACTTGAGCGCTTCGAAGAGGATGCCGGCGAGGTTGGCGACCGCGCCGCGCGTCTCGAGTTTCAGTATCATGCCGAAACCCGGCTTGCCGGCCTGCCGGATGCGCTCGCCGACCAGCGCCACGTCCCGCGCCCCGGCGACGAAGGACACACCCACGCCGTCGGCGTGCTCCAGCGCGAATGCGATGGCCGCCTCGTCCTGCGGACCGAGGTGCCCGAGCGACAACGCGCTGTCCGGAAAGGCGATGCCCTTGCCGGAGCGCAGGCGGGCGGGGGACTTCATGAGCTCCCGCACGCGGCAGACGAGCCCCTCCGGACTCATGCCCTCGGCGACCGCGACGAGCTTGCCGTCGTCGAGTATCACGCGCTCACCGGGCTGAACCTGCGCGAGCAGTCCCGGCTCGGGGAAGGCGAGGGCGCGCACTTCGGGATCGCTGGAGAGCCCGGTTTCGTTCAGCACGAACGCATCCCCGGCGGCGACGCGCAGCTCGCGCGGCTGGCGCGGCAGGGCGCCGATCCTGTCCTCCCCCATCGATTTCTCGCCGCGCCGCCAGACGATGGGCAGTCCGGTCGTCACGTAGAGCGAGCGGTCGCACTCGGCGCGGACCTTCTCCCTGCCCGGCGCGCGCACCGTGAGCGTGCGTTCGCGGCCGCCCGCGTCGGTCAGCGCGATGAGGTCGCCGGCTTCGAGGCGCGCGAGCCATGCCGCGGGAACCGGGATCTGCGGCCCGCTCTCGTGCTGCGCGACGAGCTGCACCTGCGTGGGCGCGAGCGTGCGTCCCATGCGGTCCTTGCGCCGGGGCAGGTGCAGCACCCCGCGTTCGAGCTGCCGGATCTCGGTGCGGAGCTTCGGGCCGGGCAGGTCGACGAACACGCGGCCGGGCCTGCAGAACGCCGCCGCGCGAGCCTTGAACGTCGCGGCGATCGCGGCCCACTCGGCGGGGGACTCGTGCGAGCCATTGATGCGGAGCAGATCCGCGCCGGCCTCGAGCACGCCGTCCGCCCACACGGCGTCCGCCGCCGCCGCGTCCGGCGCGGTCACCATGATGTATACGTGGCGGTCCCTGGGTCGCGGGCCGAACAGCGCGCGAGTGTTGGCGTGCAGTATCGATTCGGCCTTCGCCCGGTCGAGCCCGTCCCCCGCCGCGTCCACGATGGCATCGCCGCGCTCGCCGGCGAGCCACGCGCAAAGGCGCGTGAGCGTGTCGCGCACGTGACCCTCGCAACGCCCGAGCGAGGAGAGCCCGATCGCCGCGAGCTCGAGCTGGAGCCGGTGGATGTCGAGTTTGCGCAGGCCGAGGTAGTGCGCGAGGTTCGCCGCGCTCAGGCGGTGACGGGGGAGCGCGGCGGCGATCGCCTCGTGTTGCGCCGCCTCCTCCCGCCCGGTCGCGGCGAGAAGCGCGGCGAGGCTCGCGCGGAGCCTCTCGGCCTGCTCGCCGGGGGGAGGGGATGCCATGAGGCGAGTCTCCGCCGCGCGGCAGGCGGCGCGGTTGACCTACATCAAGGGCGCGCGCTCCGGCGGAGGGGGTAGCGCGCTTCCCCGCCGGGTTCCCCCTGGCCGGTCAGCGTGGAGGATGCCGCGAACCGGCTCCGGATCAACGGGCCGTTCTAGTGCGCCATCAGCACCGGGAGCGTCATCTGCCCCATCACGGAGCGCGTGACTCCGCCGAAGAGGATCTCGCGAAACTGCGAATGCCCGTAGCCGCCCATGACCAGGAGGTCGGCGCCGAGATCGCGGGCGCGCGAGACAAGCCACGTCCCGGGCTCCACGTCGCGCGTGTATCTCTCTTCGACCTCGACCATCACCCCGTGGCGCGCGAGGTAGAGCGCGATATCGGCTCCCGGCACCGCACCGTGGTCGCCGGAAGTGTCCGGGTTGACGACGACCCCGCTGACGAGTCCCTCGCGCGAGGCGTGCTCTCGAAACCGGCACAGCGCTTCGCTTGCCCGCTCGCGATGGCGCTGCCGCCATTCCTGCGTGAGTTGCGGATCGCCCTCGGCGCAGCGCCGGCTCGCATCCAGGTGTACGATGATGGTCCTGTAATCCACGGCAACCCCCGCAACGGCCGGTGCGCCGACATTGGATCAGGCTGACGGGGGCGCATGTTGATTTGCATCAAACGGAGGCGAATCATGAGAATTGCTGCGATGTTGTGTTCTCTTGTGGCGGCCGGGCCGATCGTTGCCGCGCCCCCGGCGCCCGCCGGCCCGCAGCCCGGCGAAGTCGAGGTGATCGCCGGCGGCATCGGCGAGGACGAGCAGCGGGCGATACTCGCGCGGGAGAAGGAGTTCAACCTGAAGCTCGTCCTCTCGCTCACGCAGGGCAACTACGTCGCGGACGCGGACGTCGTGGTGAGCGACGCAAGGGGCGTGAAGGTCGTCGAGCGCGGCGCGACGGGGCCGCTCGTCCTCGTTCGGCTGCCGGCGGGCGAGTATTCCGTGAGCGCGACGCGCGGCGGCCGGACGCTTACCCGCAGGGTGAAGCTCGTCACCGGGAAACTGCGTACCGAGTACCTGCGCTGGCCGGCCGACCCGAAGGAGGATCTGCCGGTGTCGAGATGGCTGGAAAGGGAATGACGCCGCCAGCGGCCGGCCGTCGGTGCGCGGTAATCCTTCGCGAGCGGTCGTTCGCCGGCGCAGCGCCCGCCGGCGGCTGACGGCTGGCGCGGTGCGCGCATGCTGATCGGCGTCCCGAAGGAAACCAAGGTCCACGAATACCGCGTGGGGCTCACGCCCGAGAGCGCCGGGGTGCTCGTCGCGCGCGGTCACCGTGTCGTTGTCGAGCGGGGAGCGGGGGAGGGGATCGGCGCGCGCGACGAGGATTACGCGGGCGCCGGTGCGGAGATCGCCGACGGGTCCGCGCCGGTTTTCGCGCGCGCGGAGCTCATCGTCAAGGTGAAGGAGCCGCTCGCCCCGGAGCGGGCGCGGTTGAGGCCCGGGCAGGCGCTTTTCACCTATCTGCACCTCGCGCCCGATCGCGAGCAGGCCCGCGACCTCATGAGGAGCGGCGCGATCGCGATCGCCTACGAGACCGTCACCGCGCCGGGCGGCGGACTGCCGCTGCTCGCGCCGATGTCGGTCGTCGCCGGGCGCATGGCCGTGCAGATCGCCGCGCACTACCTCGAGCGCCCGCACGGCGGCCGCGGGGTGCTGCTCTCCGGCGCGCCCGGGGTCGCGGCCGGCCGCGTGGTGGTGCTCGGCGCCGGCACGGTCGGGGCGAACGCGACGGGGCTCGCTCTCGGCATGGGCGCGCAGGTCGCGGTGCTCGACCGCAACGAGGGCGCGTTACAGCGCCTCGCGGTGGAATTCGGGCCTCGCGTCGAGACCGCGATCGCCACCCGCGAGGCGATCGCCGCGGCGCTCGAGCGCGCCGACGCGGTGATCGGCGCCGCGCTCGTCGCCGGCGCGCTCGCGCCGCGGCTCGTCACGCGCGCGATGCTCCCGGCGATGAAGCCGGGCGCCGTGCTCGTCGACGTGTCGATCGACCAGGGCGGGTGCTTCGAGACCTCCCGTCCGACCACGCACGCGGACCCGGTCTATCTCGTCGATGGCGTGATCCACTACTGCGTGGCGAACATGCCGGGCGCCGTGCCGCGGACTTCCACCTACGCGTTGAACCGCGCCACGCTGCCCTTCGTGACGGCGATCGCGGACCTGGGCGTGCGCGAGGCGCTCCTGCGCGATGCGCATCTCAGGAACGGGCTCACCGTATGCCGCGGCGCGGTGACGCGGCGCGAAGTCGCGCAGGCGCTCGGCACGGCGTACACCGATCCTCTCGCCGCGCTCGCTCGCTGAAGTTCCCAGACCGCCGCGCGGGCGCAACACACCGGGGGGAGGCGCGTCGTCCGGCCCTCCGGCGCTCCCCGTTCGCCGCGTTCTCCGCGCCTTCGGGGTTGACCCCGCGATCCGCCGTCAGGCGCGCGGGCGCGTACCGGAGCGTACCAGCAGCACCGGTACCGGGGTGTTGCGTACCACTTCCTCCGCGTCGCTGCCCATGACGACGCGCCGTATGCCGCGGCGCCCGTGCGTGCCGATCACGATGAGATCCGCCTTGCGCTTGCGCGCTTCGCCGACGATCACGTCGGACACGCGCCGGGGCGCCACGTTTTCCACGAGCACGGTTCGTGCCGTCACCCCCTGCTTCCGGGCGGCGGCGGCGGCCCGCGCGACGAGCCTGCGCCCGGAGTCGCGCAGATCCGTGATCATGCGGTCGAGGTAGGCGCCGCCCGCGTAGTCCCCGGTCAGGGCCAGCATGCTCTCGTCCACGACGTGAAGCAGCAGCAGCGTGCCGCCGTTGCGTCGCGCCATGCGTATCGCGGTCCGCAGGCCGAGCTCCGCGGTAGCGCTGCCATCGAGCGGGACCAGTATGCGCTTGAACATGTCTTCCACTCCTCGGTCTTGATGCCGCGCCGCCATTCGCGTACCTGTCGCATGACGGGGCACGCAGTGCATTGTGGCCGGTGGCGGCCCGCCGGCGCAATCCTGAGCCGGTTCGCGTGGTGGTATTCTCGCGCGGGGACGGCCCGCGTGCTTGATTCAGATCAATCACGCGGTCGGGTTGCGCGGCCCAGAATCCGGAGATCACGATGAACGCAGATCCGACCTCTCACCGGACGCTCGCTCCGTCCGACCTGTGCCGCGCCTGTGACCCGGATCGCTTCGCGTTCGGCACGACGGACGAGCTGCCGGATCTCGCGCTCGAACTCGGGCAGGACCGTGCCATGGACGCGTTGCGGTTCGGCACCGGCATCGCGCGCGAAGGCTACAACCTGTACGCCATGGGCCCGGAGGGACTCGGACGCCACGCCATCGTGCGCCGCCTGCTGGAACGCAACGTGGCGAGCCGCGCGGCGCCCCCGGACCGCTGCTACGTGTTCAACTTCGAGAGCCCGCACCGGCCGCGCGCGCTGGAGCTGCCCGCCGGCCAGGCGACGCGCTTCAGCCGGGACATGGCGCGCCTCGTGGAGGACCTCCGGGCCGGGATACCCGCCGCCTTCGAGACCGACGAGTACCGAGCGCGCCTGCAGGAGATCGAGGCGGAGTTCGGCGAGCGCCAGGATCGCGTCGTCGGCACGGTGGGAGAACGCGCGCGCGAGCAGGGTGTCGCGCTCCTGCGCACGCCGGCCGGCTTCGGCTTCGTCCCGCGGCGCGGCGACGAGGTCATGTCGCCCGATGAGTTCCGCAAGCTGCCGCCGGCCGAGCAGAAGCGGCTCGAGGAGATCATCACGGCGCTGCAGGAGGAGCTCGAGCTCGCGATACGCGACGTGCCGAAGTGGCGGCGCGAGGCCCAGCGCAAGCTGCGCGAATTGAACCGCCAGGTGACCCGCACGGCGGTGAACGGGCTCGCCGAGGAGCTGAAGAGCGCATGGCAGGCGCTACCGCAGGTGGTGGAATACTTCACCCGGGTGCAGGAGGACATGATCGACCATGCGGAGGTCTTCCGGCACCCGAAGGAGGGCGAGCAGCCGCAGCTCTTCGGCGTGCCGCTGCCGCTGCCGGAGGGGGGAGAAGCCTTTCTGCGCCGCTACCGGGTGAACGTGCTGATCACGCACGCCCCGGACGCGGGTGCGCCGGTCGTCTACGAGGACAATCCGGTGCACGACAATCTCGTCGGACGCGTCGAGCACATCGCGCACATGGGCGCGCTCACCACCGACTTCACGCTGATCAAGGCGGGCGCGCTGCACCGCGCGAACGGCGGCTACCTGGTGCTCGACGCGATGAAGGTGCTCACCCAGCCCTACGCGTGGGAGGCGCTGAAACGCGCGGTGCGCTCGCGCGAAGTGCGCATCGAGTCGCTGGGGCAGGCGCTCTCGCTCGTCGCCACCGTGTCGCTCGAGCCGGAGCCGGTGCCCCTCGACGTGAAGGTGGTGCTGGTCGGCAGCCGCATGCTCTACTACATGCTGCACGCCTACGACCCGGAGTTCCCGGAGCTGTTCAAGGTCGCGGTCGATTTCGAGGAGGACATGCCGCGCAACCCGGCGAGCGATCTCCTCTACGCGCGCATGATCGCGACGCTTGCCCGCGGCGAGCGGCTGCGCGCGCTCGACCGCGCCGCCGTCGCGCGCGTGATCGACCACGGCGCGCGCGGCGCGGGCGACAGCGAGAAGGTCTCGATACTCACGCGCGACCTCGCCGACCTGCTGCGCGAATCGGACTACTGGGCGGCAGGCGCCGGGCACGCGGTGATCGGGGTCGCCGATGTCGAGCGCGCGATCGAAGCCCGCGTGGAACGCGCCGACCGGGTGCGCCGCCGGCTGCAGGAGGAGATCCTGCGCGGGACGCTGCTCATCGCGACCGGGGGCAGCCGCGCCGGCCAGGTGAACGGCCTTGCCGTGACGCGGCTCGGCGGTTATTCCTTCGGCACGCCCCACCGGATCACGGCGCGCGTGCGCCTCGGCGCGGGCCGCGTCGTGGACATCGAGCGCGAGACGGAGCTCGGCGGCCCGCTCCATTCCAAGGGCGTGCTGATCCTTTCGGGGTTCATCGCCGGCCGGTACGCGACGAACCGGCCGCTCACGCTCGCCGCGAGCCTCGTGTTCGAGCAGAGCTACGGGGGTATCGAGGGCGACAGCGCTTCCTCGGCCGAGCTCTACGCCCTTCTCTCCGCGCTCGCCGACGCGCCGATCCGGCAGTCGCTGGCGGTGACCGGGTCGGTCAACCAGCACGGCGAAGTCCAGGCGATCGGCGGGGTGAACGAGAAGATCGAGGGCTTTTTCGACGTGTGCAGGGCGCGCGGACTCACCGGCGAGCAGGGCGTGCTGATACCGCAATCGAACGTGAAGCACCTGATGCTCCGGCGCGACGTGGTCGAGGCCGTTGCGGACGGGCGCTTCCGCATCCATCCCGTCGAGACCATCGATGCCGGCATCGCCATCCTCACGCGCGTGCCGGCGGGAGAGCGCGGCGCGGACGGGCGGTTTGCGCCGGGCACGATCAACTTTCTCGTCGAGCGGCGGCTGACGGAGTTCGCCGACCGCGCGCGTGCGCCGGTCGCGCCGGGCCCCGTGCGCCGCGCGCGCCGCCACAAGGAGCGGGAATGAGGGCGCGCCGCGTGATCGTGGGGCTCGACGCCGCCGCGCCGATGACGCGCGCGGCGATCGAGACCGCCGCGCGGCTCGCGGGGCGCATGGAGGCGGAGCTCGTGGGGCTGTTCGTCGAGAACGTGGAACTCATCCATCTCGCCGCGCTGCCGTTCACGCGCGAGGTGGGATTCCCGTCCGCCGCGAGCCGGGAGATCGACGTCGAGCGCATGGAACGGCACCTGCGTTCGCTCGCGGCGCAGGCGCGCCGCATGCTCGAGACGGCGGCCGCGAACCCGCCGCTGCGCTGGTCGTTTCGCGTGACTCGCGGCGCCCTGCCGAGCGAACTCATCGCCGCGCTCGCCGAGGCCGACCTCGTGCTCGCGTGCGCCGGCGCGCCGGGCCGCGCCCCGGCCCCCCCGGCGATCCGGGTCGTGAGCGCGCGCGATCCCGGGGAATTCCGCGCGGCGCTGGCGGACCGCAGGGGCGGGATCGTGATTCTGACGGGCGCGGCGGACCGCGCCGTCGATGCGGCGCTCGATGAACTCGTACGGCCGCCGGCCGGAAAGGACGGGAGATGACGCCGAGCGATGAATGGGGCGACGCCCTGGGACCGGCGAAGGTCGTGCGCGTGTTCGAGCCCGGTCTCGGCCTCCAGGGCGCCCTCGTGGTGGACAACGTCGCGTGCGGCCCGGCGATCGGGGGGCTGCGCATGGCGTCCGACGTGTCGATCGGGGAGTGCGCGCGGCTCGCGCGCGCGATGACGCTCAAGAACGCGGCCGCGGGACTGCCGCACGGGGGCGGCAAGTCGGTGATCCGGGGCGATCCGCACGCCGCGCGCGAGCGCAAGGAGGCGCTCGTGCGGGCCTTCGCGCACGCGCTGCGCAACGAATCCGACTACATTTTCGGTCCCGACATGGGCACCGACGAGGCGGCGATGGCGTGGGTGCACGACGAGATCGGGCGCGCGGTGGGGCTGCCCGCGGTGCTGGGAGGGCTGCCGCTCGACGAGCTGGGCGCGACGGGATGGGGGTTGCTCCATTGCGCCGAGGCGGCGGCGCCCGCCGCGGGCGTCGCGCTTGCGGGCGCGCGCGTGGCGGTGCAGGGCTTCGGCGCCGTGGGGCGGCACGCGGCGCGCTTTCTCGCGGGCCGTGGCGCGCGGCTCGTGGCCGCATCCGACAGCGCCGGGACCCTCGCCGACCCCGCGGGGCTCGACGTCGCCGCGCTCGTCGCCATCAAGGAGCGCGGCGGCGCGCTGCACGAGCACGGGGGCGGGCGGAAGCTCGAGCGCGACGCCGTGATCGGTGTCGAGTGCGACATCTGGATCCCGGCGGCGCGCCCGGACGTCGTGCGCGAGGACAACGTCGGGCGCCTCGCCGCGAAGCTCGTGCTGCAGGGAGCGAACATTCCGTTCACCGAGGGCGCGGAGAGCGCGCTTGCCGCGCGCGGCGTGGTGGTGGTGCCCGATTTCATCGCCAATGCGGGCGGCGTGATCTGCGCGGCGATGGAGTACGCGGGGGCGACGCGCGCCGCGGCGTTCGACGCCATCGCCGAGCGGGTGCGCGCGAACACCGAGCGCGTGCTCGCCGAATCGCTCGCGCAGGGGGTGCCGCCCCGGCGCGCGGCGGAGGCGCTCGCGGCCGGGCGTGTCAGGCAGGCGATGAAGGGCCGGCGCTACTCGATCATGTAGGACGAGCGGCGGGCGGCGTCAATCCTCGACCCGGCCGGGGCGCAGCCGCGAAGCGAGCACGAACAGGTGATCCGACACGGCTTTCACGCCCGGCGTGGCGGCGGCCGTCGCCACGAATGCCTTGTGCTCCGAGATCGTCTCCACCGCGCCCCAGAGATACACGGTGGCGCCGGTCACCACGACATTCGCGAGGTGAGTGGACACGGCGGCTCGTTCCAGCGCTTCCAGTACCGTCGCGCGGATCGCCGCGTCGCCCGGGGCCTCGGCACCGCCCGCGCGAGCGGCCGCGAGCCCGTGCGCCACGTTCGCGCGGCTGACGATGCCGACGAGCCGCCCGCCACGCTCGACCGGCAGGCGCTTGACGCCGTGACGCTCGATGAGCGCCGCCGCCTCCTCGAGCGGCGTGTCCTCGCCGATGCGCACGAGCTCACGGGTCATGATGTCGGCGGCCGTGGGCTCAGCCGGCCCGGCGCCGCCCGCGCGGGACCACCAGGCCCCGCCGCCGTCCGGGCCGGAGCGCGCCCGCCGCGCGATGTCACCCTCGCTCAGCATGCCGAGCACCCGGTTCTCGCGATCGACCACTGGAACGGCGCTCACGCGGTTGGCGAACAGCACCCGCGCGACTTCGTGCACGCGGGTGTCCGGGAGCACGGTGATCACGCGCGTAGTCATCACGTCTGCGGCCTTCATCGCTCCTCCCTGTCAACGACTCGCGGGTTCCCACCTGAGGTGCGGGTAGAGCCGCGGGTCGACCGCGGCGGCGGCCATCATACCTCCCATCATGGCGCCCACGATGCCCGGCGTGGCGACGTCCTGCCCGGCGAGGAAGAGCCCCGGTACCGGGGTCTTCGGGCGTAACGCGGCGCTGAGGAGGCGCCGGGGCGTGGATTCCAGCCCGTAGATCGCGCCCTGCCGGGCGCCGGTGAAGGCGATCGTGGTGAGCGGGGTCGAGACTTCGTGGTGGCGGATCATCGGCGCGAGAGCGGGGAAGCGCGCGCGAAACGCATGGAGGAGGTTCCGTTCGATCGCCGCCTTCACGGCGAGATAGTCGTCCGGCCGGTGCCCGTGCGTGGTGTCCTCCCAGGCGCCGAACGTGTCCCAGCCCGAGAGCGCCACCACTTCCGCGGTGTGGCGCGGCGGCCCGCCCGTTTCGTGCCGAGGGTCCTTGAGCGTCGGGAACGATACGAACATGACCGGCGGGACGGAGCCCGTGCGCCCCGGGTCGAGCCAGATCGCCTCGTCGAGTCCCCACGATTCGTGGAACCAGTGGTTCGACGCGCTCGCGCCGGCGCCGCGGATATCGCCTTCGAAGCCGAGGTAGAGCCCGACGTGGCAGGCGGAGGAATCGAGCGCGGATATCTCCTGCGCCCAGTCCGAGTACCACAAGTCGCTCGGCAGCAGGCGCACGACGGTGTTGCGCGCGCCCGCGTCGGAGATCACGCGCGGCGCGGCGAACGTCTCTCCGCCGACGAGTCTCACTCCCGTCGCCCGCCCGCCCTTCACCACCAGCTCGGAGACGCGCGCGCCGGTGCGTACCTCGCCGCCCGCCCCGCGGATGACCGGCGCGAGCGCGCCCGCGAACGCGGATGCGCCGCCCGCCGGATAGTGGGCGCCGTCGAGATAGCTCCGCATGACGAGGGCGTGCATCGCGAAGCTCGAGGTGCTCGGCAATCCACCGTAGTCGAGCCACTGGGAACCGAGGACCGCCGCGAGCCGCGCATCGCCCGCGAGCCGGGCGAGCACCGCGGCGGTGGTGGCGCCGCACCACCTGTTCACTTCCCTGTGGTGCCAGGCTGCGTGCAGGCGTGAGACGGCCGACGGCATCGCGCGGGTCTTCAGGGCGGCGAGACCGGCGCGCTCTGCGTCGGCGAGCGCCACGAAGTACGCGTCGATCTCCGCGACGGCCGAGGGGAAGCGCTCGCGGATGGCGAGCCGCAGCGCGGACTCCGGCGGCGCGAACCCGATCTCGAAACCGCCGGGGAAGTGCATGACGTCGTGCGGCGCGGGAATCCTCGCCATTTCGACGGCGCCGCCGGTCAGCCAGTCGAGGACGGCACGGGCGCGCCCGCCCGGGCCCATCTCCCCGATGTAGTGCACGCCGACGTTCCACGCGTAGCCGGCGCGGGAGAAAGTGTGCGTCAGGCCGCCCGCCACCGCGTGCTGTTCCAGCACCAGGACGCGGTAGCCGGTCTTCGCGAGCGCCGCCGCGCAGGCGAGCCCGCCGATACCCGATCCCACGACGATCGCGTCCCAACCGCGCGTGCTCATCAACCGTTCCCGCGCGGCCTCAGCGATCGACTTCGGACACGACGGCCATGCACGCAATGTAGCGGGACGGGCGGTGCGGCGATTGATCTGGATCAACCGGTGAAACGGGATGCCGCGAGCCGCGCTCCGGCGCGGGCGCCCGGCCCGCGGCACGGCTGCGCTATACTGCGCGGACCGCGCCGGGCAGGAGAGCGGCGAGCGGCGGGGAGCGCGCCTGCCGGCCCGCCGGCTGCGATCATCCGGAACGGGACGAGTCGCCGGATGCCGCCGGCGGGCGGCGCCGGGAGACGGCATGACAGTCACGACCGAGCAGAAAGTCCGCGCCGGCTACGCGATGCTGATCGTCCTCTTCTGCGTGATGGGCACGATCTGCTACCGGAGCGTCGCCAGTCTGCGCGGGCACGCGGAGGCGATCGCCCGCACGCACGAAGTTCTCGCCGCTTCGACCGCGCTCGGCGAGGCGCTCGCCACCGTGGCGGCGGCGGAACGCGGCTACGTCGTCACCGGACAGCCGGATTTCATCGAGCGTCACGGCGCGGCCGCGCGCGAGGTGGAGACCGTGTTTGCGTCGCTGCGACGCCTCGTCGCGGACAATCCCGCGCAGGAGCGGCGGCTTGAGGGGCTGCAAGGGCTGATCGGGGAGCGCATGGCGCTCACCGCGCGGCTGATCGAGCTGCGCGCGCACGGCGACACGGAACGGGCCGCCGCCGTGATGGCGACCCGCGTCGGGCGCAGTCTCGAGGCGCGCATCGCGGGGCTGACGGACGATTTCCACACCGCCGAGCGCTCGCTGCTGCTCGACCGGGTGGCGCGTTCCGAATCGGTCGAGCGCACGACGAAGGCGGTGATCGTCGCGAGCGGCGCGCTCGCGCTGGCGGCGTGCGCGCTCGCGCTCCACCTCCTCGCGCGGGATTTCGCCGGCCGCCGCCGGGCCGAGGCGGCGCTCCGCGCGAGCAGGGATTCGCTGGAGGAACGGGTGCGCGAGCGCACCGGCGAGCTCGCGCGGGCGAACGCGGCGCTGCGCGTCGGCGAGGCGCGGTTGAGAAACATCATCCAGTCGGCGATGGACGCGATTATCACCGTGGACGATTCCGGGACGATCGTGCTGTTCAACGCGGCGGCGGAGTCGACGTTCCGCTGCCGGGAGGAGCAGGCGACGGGTGCGCCGCTCGAGCGGTTCATTCCGGAGCGCTTCCGGGCGGCGCATTGCGTCCACATGCGTTCGTTTGCCGAAAGCGGCGTGACGGCCCGGGCCATGGGAAAGCGGCTCGCTCTCTACGGCCGGCGCGCCGACGGCGAGGAGTTCCCGATCGACGCCTCGATCTCGCAGGTCGTCGCCGAGGGCCGGAAGCTCTACACCGTGATCCTGCGCGACGTGACCGAGCTGCGCCGTTTCGAGAGGGAATTGATCGAGGAGCGCGACACGGCGCAGCGCTACCTCGACGTCGCCGGGGTGATGCTGGTCGCACTCGACCTCGACGGCAGGGTGACGCTCATCAACCGCAAGGGCTGCGAGCTTGTCGGCTGGAGCGAAGAGGAGATCGTCGGTCGCTCGTGGTTCGAGAACTGCGTTCCCGAGCGCGACCGGGAGCAAACGCGGGCGACGTTCCGGCGCCTCGTGGGGCGGGAAGACGGCCCGACGGAGTTCCACGAAAACGCGATCCTGACCCGCGGCCGCGGCGAGCGCCTGATCGCGTGGCACAACACGATACTCGCCGACGAGGCGGGCCGCGTCACGGGCACGTTGAGCTCGGGCGAGGACGTGACCGAGCGCAGGCGGGCGCAGGTCGAGCTCGAGCGTTCCCACTCGGAGCTGCGCGAACTTGCCGCGGCGATGCACGGCGTGCGCGAAGCCGAGCGCACGCGCATCGCGCGCGAGCTGCACGACGAACTGGCGCAGTGGCTCACCGCGATCAAGATGGACCTCTCGTGGCTCGCCGCGCGCCTGCCGGAGGACGCGGAGCGGCTCAAGGCGCGGGCGGCGAAGACGAAGGACGCCATCGACGCCGCCGTGGGCTCGGTGCGCCGCATCGCCGCGGCGCTGCGTCCCGTGATGCTCGACGACCTCGGTCTCGTGCCCTCGATCGAGCACCTCCTGCACGATCTCTCCAAACGCGCCGGCACGGCGGTCGCGCTCGACGACCGCACCGGGGACATCGAGCTGCGCGACCCGCTCGCAACCGCGATCTACCGCATGATCCAGGAGGCGCTCACCAACGTCGCGCGCCACGCCCGGGCCGCGAAGGCGGAGGTCGCGCTGGCGGTGGAGGGGGGTGAATTGCGCATACGCGTCGCCGACGACGGCATCGGCCTCGCGGCCGCGCCCGCCGAGGGACGCTCCTTCGGGCTCGCCGGCATCCGGGAGCGGGCCAGCACGCTCGGCGGGAAGGCGAGGATATACAGCCCGGATGCCGGCGGCACCGTCGTGGACATAGCGATTCCGCTGGAAAGAAACCTCGCGGGGATGAAGCGCAAGGGCGCCGCATGATCGAGGTACTGCTTGCCGACGACCACGCCATCGTCAGGGCGGGTCTCAAGGAGATACTCGCGGATACCGGCGACATCCGGGTCGCCGCCGAGGCCGCGAACGGGCAGGAAGTCCTGGACCGGGTGCGCGCGCGCGACTACGACGTGGTGGTGCTCGACCTCTCGATGCCGGGCAGGAGCGGCATCGAATTGATCAAGCTCGTGAAGGACGAGAAGCCGGGGCTGCGCATCCTCGTCCTCACCATGCACGGGGAGACCCAGTACGCCGTGCGGGCGTTGAAGGCGGGCGCCTCGGGCTACCTGACGAAGGAAACCGCGGCCGACGAGCTCGTGGCGGCGATCCGGCGCATCGCGGCGGGCGGCGCGTACGTGAATGCCGGGACCGCGGAGCGCCTCGCGCTCGAATTCAGCCGGCCGGCGGCCGCCGAACCGCACACGAGCCTGTCCGACCGCGAGTTCCAGGTCTTTCGCCTGATCGTGGGGGGCGCCACGGTTACCGGGATCGCCGCGAAGCTCTCGCTCAGCGTGAAGACGGTGAGCACCCACAAGACGCGCATCCTGCAGAAGATGGGGCTCGCGAACCAGGCCGAACTCGTGCGCTACGCCGTCCGCCACAGGCTGCTCGACGAGACCGGCGGCCCGGACTGAGCCGCGCCCCGCGCGCGGCGGGTTGAGGAATCCTCCTACACCCGCCCTCGCCCATTCCTACCGCGGTTTTCAGCAAGGCGCCGATGTGATCGGCGCCCGCGGCCGTACATACTGCGTCCATGCAGTTCTCCAACAACATGAACCCACTGGGCCGCGAGATGAAAGTATTCGTGGTGGAGGATTCGCCCGCCGTGCTGGAGCGGCTGCTCGAGCTCGTGCGGGAAGTCGAGGGCGCGGAGACCGTGGGCGAAGCGGCGAGCTTCGATGCCGCCGTCGCGGGTATCGCGGCGACGCGCCCCGACGTCGCCATACTGGACGTGAAGCTCGCCGACGAGCACGGCACCGGGATCGATGTCCTCTCCCGCGTGCGCGCCGGGCTGCCGCGGTTGAAGGCGATCGTGCTCTCCAACTACGCGACCCCGCAGCACCGCAAGGCGAGCGCCGACGCCGGCGCCGAGTACTTTCTCGACAAGTCCGCCGATTTCGAGAGCATCGTGCCGATCCTCGCGCGGCTGCAATCGGAAACCGGCGGGCACTGACCGCGCCGCACGATCAACCGCAGATCTGGAAACCAAGGAGGCCCCATGCTGCAAACCCTGACGCTGGAGAAGGCCTATCCCGGAATGACCGTGATGCAGCCGGCGATCGCGCGCGAGCCGAACGCGACCGCCAGGCCGGCCGTGCCGCCGTTGAGTCCGCCCGCGCGAACCGGCGTGGCGTGCTCTTCGTGCTGCCTGCGCCCGGTGTGCCTGCCGTGCGGGCTCGCGCCGCGCGAACTCATCCGCTTCGACGAGATCGCGAGCGCGAAGAGGCGCGTCGCGCGCACCGCTCCGCTCTACCACGCCGGGGAATCCTTCGAGTTCCTGTACGCGGTGAAAAGCGGCGCCTTCAAGACCGCGGGCGTCTCGCGCGACGGGCGGGAGAAGATCACGGGCTTCCACCTGCCGGGGGAGCTCCTCGGGCTGGAAGCGATCAGCTCGGGCCGTCACGCCTATACCGCGGTGGCGCTGGAGGACAGCGAGGTGTGCGCCATCTCCTTCGCCGCGCTGGAGCGGCTCGCGCTCGGCATGCCGGCGCTCCAGCACCGTCTCCTGCGCACGCTCTCGAGCGACATCTCGCGCGACCACGGGTTGATGCTCCTGCTCGGCAGCATGTCCGCGGAGCAGCGCCTCGCGGCCTTCCTGCTCTCGCTCGCGCAGCGCTACCGGCGCCTCGGTTTCTCCGCGGACCGCTTCAGCCTGCGCATGACGCGCGAGGAGATCGGCAATTACCTCGGCCTCACGCTCGAGACCGTGAGCCGCCTCCTCTCGCGGTTCCAGCGCGCCCGCCTGATCGCCGTGCGGCAGCGCGAAATCGAGATCCGCGCGGCGGGCGAACTCCGGGAGATCGTCGGCCACTGGTGAGGAATTTCCGGCGCCTCGCGCCGGACATTCCTCCGGCGGGAGGCATTCACCGGAAACCGGTCGAGAACATTCTTCGACGCGGCTCGGGGAGCGGCCGGAGAGGCGGTTCGTCGCGGAACTTCCGCCACGGCGTGGCCCCTCTTCTCCTGTACTCCCGCTGGAGGATGTCGTCGCGCCCCTCGCCGCGACGAAATCCTAGGGGCAGACGAGGACCGGGATCCTGCTTTTCGCCAGCACTTTCTGCGTGACGCTGCCGAGCAGCATGCGCTGTAGCCCGGTGTGCCCGTGCGAGGCCATCACGATCAGCCCGCAGCGCTCGCGCCGCGCCGCGCCGATGATGGCGTCCGCGACGGTCGTGTCCCACGAGGTGATCGTCCGGCAGGGCACCCGCGCCGCCACCGCCGCTTTCCGCGCGCCGCCGAGGATCCGCTCCGAGATCGCGGCGGCCCGCCGCGCGAAATCGTCGGGCGTCACGATCGCCGGGCGCGGATTGGCGTGCACGGTGAGTTCGAAGGGCGTGACGACGTGCAGGGCGACGAGTTCCGCCTTCAGCCTCCGCGCGAAATCGACCGCGCGCGCCACCGCGCGCCGCGAGGCGCCCGACCCGTCGACCGGGACGAGAATTCCCGTGCGAGCCATGTCAGCCGGCATTCCCGCCGGGCCGGGGGCACGCCTCGATCGCGTCGAGCGGGCGCTCGCCCGGCCTGCGGGGCTTCGTTACTTGACCACCAGCACCGGCACCGGGCTGTGCGCGAGTACCTTGGAGGTCTCGCTGCCGAGCAGGAGCCGGGAGATGCCGCGCCGTCCGTGCGAGGCCATGCAGATGAGGTCGCAACGGTTCTCCTTCGCTGCCTTGACGATCGCCTCGTAGGCGTACTCGCCCGTCGTGTTCAGGCACCTGGCGGTCACGCCGGCGGCGGCAGCGCCACGCTTCACCGCGTCGAGGTGCCGCTCCGCGGTGCGCTTCACGCTCGCCGCGTACTGCGCCGGCGAAACGAAGCCCGCCGCGGAGGCGTCGTCGATGATGTTGGGCTTCCACGGGGGCGCGACGTAGATGCCGGTTACACGCGCGCGCTGCTCCTTCGCGAGGCGCACGGCGAACTTCACGGCCTTGCGCGATAGCGCGGAGCCGTCGGTGGGAACCAGGATGTTGCGGAACATGGATGATCTCCCGTCCTGTACGGTATCGGTGAATCAGGGACTACTGGCCCGCGCCGGGCCCCTTGCCGGCGCCGGGGCCCGTCCCCTTCCCGCCCGGACCCTTCCCGGGATAGCCCGGGCCGGGGCATTCCTGTCCGGCAGGACATTCGCCGCGCGGTCCCGCCCCCCTGCCGCCGGGCCCGTATCCCATGCCCTTGCCTTCGCCGCGCGGTCCCGCCCCCTTGCCGCCGGGCCCGTATCCCATGCCCATGCCTTCGCCGCGCGGGCCCGGTCCGTATCCCGGCCCCCCGCCCGCGCCGCGCGGCCCGCGTGGCTGCGGCAGAGTGACGCCGCGCTCCTTCGCGCGCGCTTCCATGGCTTGGTGGTGCTCGTCGCGGATTGCCTGGCGCTCGTCCGCGCTCTTCGCGTTGCGCATGCGCTCGCGGTACGCGTTGCGCTCCGTGTCGTCCATCATGCGGTAACCGTAGATCGGTTCGCTCTTCGGTCGCGCCTCCTCCGCGGCGATGAGCGTTACGGACATCGACATCATGGCCATGGCAATCGCGGCGGCCATCGCGGAGTGCTTCGTCATCTGCGTTCTCCAGGTAAAGTTGATCCGGTCCCGCCGCCGGTGCGCCGGCACACGCGCGTGGGCAAACAAGGAGCAGATTACGCGCGGCGGCCGCACCCGGCTTGACGCAGATCAAGCAGCCTGCAATCAGTGGAGGCTTCCTCCGGATCGATCCCGGGCCGGCCTGCGAAACCCGCGACGAAGTCAGGGAAATGGCGCGGGGCCGCGGGCGATCGGCTTGATTTACATCAAACAACCGGCGCCGCGTGTCGGTCATATTGCGCACGGCGCGCCGCGCCGCGGGCTGTGTCGTGCCCGACGGGGGAGCGATGACGGAGCAATCCACGTACAACTACAAGGTCGTCCGCCGGTTCGCGGTCATGACGGTCGTCTGGGGCGTGGTCGGCATGCTGGTCGGGGTGCTGATCGCGGCGCAGCTCATCTGGCCGGAGCTGAACTTCGGCGTGCCCTGGCTCTCCTACGGCCGGCTGCGGCCGCTCCACACGAACGCGGTCATCTTCGCTTTCGGCGGCTCGGCGCTTTTCGCCACCTCCTACTACGTGGTGCAGCGCACCTGCCACGCGCGGCTCTTCTCGGACGGGCTCGCGGCCTTCACGTTCTGGGGCTGGCAGGCCGTCATTGTGCTGGCGGCGGTGACCCTCCCGCTCGGGATCACCAGCTCCAAGGAGTACGCCGAGCTCGAATGGCCGATCGACATCCTGATCGCGGTGGTGTGGGTGGCCGACGCGGTGGTGTTCTTCGGCACGCTGGCGAAGCGGCGCATACGGCACATCTACGTCGCCAACTGGTTCTTCGGCGCCTTCATCATCACCGTGGCGCTCCTGCACATCGTGAACAGCGCCGCCATGCCGGTCACCCTGTGGAAGTCGTACTCGGCGTACGCCGGGGCGCAGGACGCGATGGTGCAGTGGTGGTACGGGCACAACGCGGTCGGGTTCTTCCTCACCGCGGGCTTTCTCGGGATGATGTACTACTTCATACCCAAGCAGGCCGGCCGCCCGGTGTATTCGTACCGCCTCTCGGTGGTGCACTTCTGGGCGCTGATCTTCACCTACATGTGGGCCGGGCCGCACCACCTGCACTACACCGCGCTGCCGGGCTGGGCGCAGTCGCTCGGGATGCTCTTCTCGCTGATTCTCCTCGCGCCCTCGTGGGGCGGGATGATCAACGGCATCATGACGCTCTCCGGGGCGTGGCACAAGCTGCGGACCGATCCGATCCTGAAGTTCCTCGTCGTCTCGCTCTCCTTCTACGGCATGTCGACGTTCGAGGGGCCGATGATGTCGATCAAGACGGTGAACGCGCTCTCGCACTACACCGACTGGACGATCGGCCACGTGCACAGCGGGGCGCTCGGCTGGGTGGGGCTCGTGTCGATGGGCTCGGTCTACTACATGCTGCCGCGCCTCTACGGCCGCGGCGAGATGCACTCCGTGCCGCTCGTCAACCTCCACTTCTGGATCGCGACGGTGGGCATCGTTCTCTACATCGCGGCGATGTGGATCGCCGGCGTGATGCAGGGCCTCATGTGGCGCGCGGTGAGCGACGACGGAACCCTCACCTACACCTTCGTGGAAAGCGTGAAGGCGAGCTATCCGTTCTACGGCATCCGGCTCGCCGGCGGTGCGCTCTACCTCTCCGGGATGCTCGTCATGGCCTACAACACGGTGAAGACGATCGCCGCGGCGCGAGCGGTCGATGCGCCGATCCCGGCGCCGGCGGCGGCGCATGCCTGAATACAGGATGCGGGACGAAGGATGAGGGATGAAGGAGCGGGCACGGGCGCCGGTCTTCGCGCGATCGGTGCGGCGGCCGCCCTGACGGAGTTCACAGTTGCTGACACATGACACCATCGAGCGCAACCAGGCGCTGCTCATCGTGCTCGTCATACTGGTCGTCGCGGTGGGCGGACTGGTGGAGATCGTCCCGCTCTACTTCCAGAAATCGGTGACCGAGCCGGTGGCGGGGCTTAGGCCCTACACCGCGCTGCAGTTGACCGGGCGCGACGTCTACGTGCGGGAAGGCTGCTACAACTGCCACTCGCAGATGGTGCGGCCGTTCCGTGCCGAGGTCGAACGCTACGGCCACTACTCGGTGGCGGGCGAGTTCGTGTACGACCGCCCGTTCCAGTGGGGATCGAAGCGCACCGGGCCGGACCTCCACCGGGTGGGTGGGCGTTACTCCGATGACTGGCACCGGCTGCACCTCGCCAACCCGCGCAGCGTGGTGCCGGAGTCGAACATGCCGGCCTACCCCTGGCTCGAGCGCACGCCCGCGAACGCGCGGGACATCGAGGCGAAGATGCGCGCGCTCGCGCGCCTCGGCGTGCCCTACGGCGCGGAGGAAATCGCGAAGGCGCGCGAGGAACTCGCGGGCCGCAGCGAGATGGACGCGCTGATCGCCTACCTCCAGGTGCTCGGCACCGCGGTCAAGAACAGGCAATAGGGAAAGGGGCCGGTGGTGGACATCAATCTCGCGCGAAGCCTCGTGACCGTCGCCGCGCTCGCCGCCTTCATCGGCGTCGTGTGGTGGGCGTACTCGCCGTCCCGCAAGGACCGGTTCGAGCGCGACGCGATGGCGCCGTTCGAGGAGGAGAATCGGCCGCCCGCCGACACTCCTCGCGGCGCGGGTTTGCGCAAGTGAGCCGGAAATGAGCCTCTTTGTCTCCTTGTTCTGGGACTATTTCATCGCGATCATCACGCTCGCGTCCATCGTCGGCTGCGCCGTGTTCCTCAAGGCGCAGAGCGTGCGCCGCACCGCGGAGGGCGAGACCTCCGGGCACGTGTGGGACGAGGATCTCGAGGAATACAACAATCCGCTGCCGCGCTGGTGGGCGTGGCTCTTCTACATCACGATCGCGTTCGCGCTCGCCTACCTCGTGCTCTACCCCGGGCTGGGAAGCTACGGCGGCTCGCTCGGGTGGACGCAGTTGAAGCAGCTCGAGGAGGAGAACCGCGTCGCGAACGAGAAGTACGGACCCCTCTACGAGCGCTTCGCCGCGCAGGACGTTGCCGCGCTCGCGCGCGACCCGCAGGCGCTCGCGGTCGGCCAGAAGCTCTTCCTCAACCAGTGCGCGCAATGCCACGCTTCCGACGGCGGCGGCAGCCGCGGGTTCCCGAACCTGACCGACCGCGACTGGCTGTGGGGCGGCGCGCCCGAGGCGATCCGGACCACCATCACCGAGGGCCGGCGCGGCGTGATGCCGCCCCTCGGGGCGGCGCTCGGCGGCGGCGATGACGTGAGGAACGTCGCGCACTACGTGCTCTCGCTCTCGGGCCGCACCCACGACAAGCTGCGCGCGTTCACCGGCAAGCAGAAATTCGCAGAGGTGTGCGCCGCCTGCCACGGCGCGCAGGGCAAGGGCAACCAGGAGCTCGGCGCGCCCGATCTCACCGACGGCGTCTGGCTGCACGGCTCGGGCGAGAACGCGATCGTCGAGCAGATCACGAAGGGGCGCACGAACGAGATGCCGGCGCACAAGGACATCCTCTCGCCCGCCCGGATCCACGTGTTGACCGCGTATGTGCTGTCGCTCTCGGGGGGCGGCGCAACGGCCGGAAAGCGATGATGGCGGTCCTCGCGCCCACCGCGCGCGGCCGCGTCGCGTCGTGGCGGGGCCCCGCTTGAGGCTGGTGGGCGAGCCCCCGGAGAACCAGCCGCCGGCGCGCCCGCCCGGTGCCGCCGCGGAGGTGGTGACCGAGCTTTACGCCGCCGCGAAGAAGATCTACCCGCGATCCGTCCACGGCTGGTTCGCGGCGTGGCGCTGGGCGCTCGTCTGGGCGACGCAGCTCGTCTTCTACGGGGGGGCGTGGCTCACCTGGAACGGGCGCCAGGCGATCCTCTTCGACATCGTCCACCGCAAGTTCTACATCTTCGGGCTGGTGTTCTGGCCGCAGGACGTGATCTACCTCGCCGTCCTGCTCATCATCTGCGCGCTCTCGCTCTTCCTCTTCACGGCGGTCGCGGGGCGCCTGTGGTGCGGCTACGCGTGCCCGCAGACCGTCTATACCGTGATCTTCATGTGGATCGAGCGGGTGATCGAGGGAGACCGGCTCGCCCGCATGAAGCTCGACCGCGGCGCGGCCTCGGTGCGCAAGATCGGGTTGAAGGCCGCGAAGCACGCGCTCTGGATCGCCCTCGCGCTGTGGACCGGCTTCACCTTCGTCGGCTACTTCACGCCGATCCGCGAGCTCGCGGGCGCGGTGGCGACGCTCTCGACGGGGCCGTGGGAGACGTTCTGGATCGTCTTCTACGGTTTCGCCACCTACGGCAACGCCGGGTGGATGCGCGAGCAGGTGTGCACCTACATGTGTCCCTACGCGCGCTTCCAGAGCGCCATGTTCGACCGCGACACGCTCGTCATCACCTACGACGCGAAGCGCGGCGAAGCCCGCGGCGCGCGCGCCCGGCGCGAGGACCCGAGGGTGCGCGGGCTCGGCGACTGCGTCGACTGCCGCATCTGCGTGCAGGTCTGCCCGACCGGCATCGATATCCGCGACGGACTGCAGTACGAGTGCATCGGCTGCGCCGCGTGCATCGACGGCTGCGACCAGGTCATGGACAGGATGGGCTACCCGCGGGGACTCATACGCTATTCCACGCAGAACGCGCTCGAGCGCGGCCTGTCGTTCCGGCAGGCGATGGCGCGCGCCTTCCGCCCGCGCGTGCTGGCGTACACGGCGATCCTGTGGACGATCATCGCGGCCGCGGGGATCGCGCTCTGGGTCCGCATTCCCCTGAAAGTGGACGTGATCCGCGACCGGGCGGCCATCGCGCGCGAAGTCGAGGGCGGGTTGATCGAGAACGTCTACCGGCTGCAGGTGATGAACACCGCGGAAGCGCGGCGTGCTTTCACGATCCGCGCGACGGGTCTGCCGACGCTGCACGTGGCGGGCGATGCGAGCCTCGTGCTCGATCCCACCGCCACCCGGATGGTCCCGGTGCGCGTTCGCGTGGAGCCGGGCGCCGTGCCGCCCGGCACGCACGCGATCGAGTTCGTCGTCGCCGCCGAGGGTGTGGAGGGCGTCGTGGTGCGCGAGAAGTCCGTCTTTATCGTGAGGTGAAACATGGCCGAGCCGCGAACCGCGAGCAGCGCTCCGCGGACCGCGGACGCCTTGATGCCGGGCGCCACTCCCCGGTCCCGGGGTCCCGGTCTCCCGTCCCGTCCCTGGTACCGGGAGCCGTGGCCGTGGCTCCTCATGATCGCGCCGGCCTCGGCGGTGATCGCGGGCGCAGTCACCGTGTGGCTCGCGATCGCGTCCTCGGACGGGCTCGTGGCGGACGACTACTACCGCCGGGGGCTCGCGATCAACCGCGAGCTCGAGCGCGACCGGGCCGCGGCCGAGCGCGGCCTTGCGGCCGAGATCGAGGCGCGGGGCGGCCGCATGCGGGTGCGGCTTGCGGGACACGCGTCGCCCGAGGCGCTCTTCGCGCGCCTCGTGCACGCCACGCGGGCGGGGCACGACCAGCGGCTGCGGCTTCCGCGGGTCGCCCCCGGGATCTACGAGGCGCCGCTGCCCGAACTCGCCGCGGGCCGCTGGCGGGTGGTGCTGGAGGACGCCCGCGGCGAGTGGCGCCTGGTGAAGGAGGTCCTGTGAAGCGCGCCATCTGGATACTGTGGCCATCGTTCATCGTCGGCGGCATCGGCGAAGCCCTGTTCTTCACCGTGTTCGATCCGCAGGAGCTCTATCTTTTCGGGGAACCGACCACGCTCACGCGGCTCGCGGTCTACTCGATCGGCTTTTTCCTCTGCTGGGCGTTCGCGGCGGCTTCGAGCGCGCTCACCTGCTTCCTGCAGCGCGGCGCCGCCGAGGTGAACCGCCCGGGCCCGCTCGAGTCGGGGGGGGCGCCCGCCAGGCGGCCCGCGCCGCGAAGAGCCGGGTCGATGAGCTGATTCCATGAACGGCTGGCTCGAACTCACGCTGGGCGCGGCCTTCTTCGCCGGCCTCTCGGGCGGCGTGCACTGCGCGGCCATGTGCGGCCCGCTGGTCGCGATCGCGTGCGGGACAAGGAGCGAGGCGCGATTGTCCCGCGACCGAACCCCCGGTCCGGCGAGCGGCAACGGACCCACCCCTTCTCCTTTTCTCGCGCGCACGCTCGCCTGCAACGCGGGCCGGATCGCGAGCTACTGCGCGGCGGGTCTCGCGGCGGGCGCCCTCGGCGCGGCGGGACTCGGCACGCGCGGTGACCCCGCCGTGCAGAATGCCCTCCTCGCGCTCATGAGTGGCACCCTCGTCCTGATGGCCGCGTACATCGGCGGCATGCGATCGCTCGCGCGGACCCTGGAAGCCGCCGGCTCCGTGGTGTGGCGCCGCGTCGAGCCGTGCACGCGCTACTTCCTCCCGGCCGACACCGCGGCGCGCGCATTCGGGCTGGGCCTCATATGGGGATGGCTGCCGTGCGGCATGGTCTACCTTGCGCTCGTTGCCGCGATCGCGAGCGCCGATCCCCTGCACGGCGCGGCGTTGATGGCGGCGTTCGGGCTCGGGACGCTCCCCAACCTCGTCGCCATGGCGGCGTCGTTTCGCCACCTTGTCGCGGCCGCGCGCGGGCGGAGCGCGCGCAGCGTCGCCGCGGCGGCGATGGCGGCCGCCGGTTTCGCGGGGATCGCGGCGGCGCTCCGGCCGGATCTCGCCTCCGCCGCGGGTTCGTGGTGCATGCGCCTTTCCGGCGTCGCGTCGCTCCTCGGCGGGGGCTTCTGAAGTGAGCGGCGCGCACGCGCAGGCCTGCTTTCACTGCGGCGAGCCGGTGCCCGGCGGCTCCCGCCAGCACGCGGTCATCGACGGCGTGGCGCGCGCCATGTGCTGCGCCGGTTGCGCCGCCGTGGCCCGCACCATCGCCGCGCACGGGCTCGCCGCCTATTACGCCAACCGGAGCGCCCTCGCGCCGCGCGAGACGGCGGCGCCGGCGCAGGATGCGGAGTTCACGGCCTACGACCTCGCCGCCGTCCAGCAGCCCTTCGTGCGGGACGCGGGCGGTGGCGTGCGCCAGGCGACGCTGCTCGTGGAAGGCCTGACCTGCGGCGCCTGCGCGTGGCTGATCGAGCGCGGCGTCGCGCGGGTCGAGGGCGTGCGCGAGGTGGCGGTGAACGCCGCCGCGCGCCGCATGCAGGTCGAATGGGATTTCGCCCGGGTGAAACTCTCCGACATCCTGCGCGCGCTCGCCGCGCTGGGCTACCGCAGCCGGGGTTTCGACCCGGCCGCCCGGGAGCGTGCCGCGGCGCGGGAGCGGCGGGTGATGCTGTGGCGCATTTTCGTGGCCGCTTTCGCGATGATGCAGGTGATGATGTACGCGCTGCCGGGCTACGTGTCGGAGGGCGAGATGACGCCGGGCGCGGAGCGCCTGATGCGCTGGGCGAGCCTCGTTCTGACCATGCCCGTCATGCTGTGGTCGGCGGCACCGTTCTTCGGTAACGCGTGGCGCGATCTCCGCGCGCACCGAGTCGGCATGGATGTTCCGGTCGCGCTCGCCCTCGCCGTCGCATTCGCCGCGAGCGCGCGGGCCACCGCGATCGGACACGGTGCGGTCTACTTCGATTCCATCACGATGTTCGTGTTCCTGCTGCTCGGCGCGCGCTACCTGGAGGCGAAGGCGCGCTCGATCGCGGCCGAGTCGCAGCGCCGGCTCGTCGGCCACGTGCCCGCGGTCGCCGACCGGGCGGTGCCCGGCGCGGCGCCCGGCACGACCGAGCGCGTCGCCGCCGCCGCGCTCGTTCCGGGAGACCGGGTCGTGGTCGCGCCGGGGGGCATCATTCCCGCCGATGGCGTGGTCGAGGCGGGGTGGAGCGCGGCCGACGAGTCGCTCCTCACGGGCGAGTCGCGGCCGGTGCCGAAGGCGCCGGGCGACGCCGTGACGGGCGGCAGCATCAACCTGTCGAACCCGGTCACGCTCGAGGTGACTCGCGTCGGCGCCGATACGGTGCTCTCGGGCATCGTGCGACTCATGGATCGCGCGCAGTCGGAGAAACCGGCGATCGCGCGGTGCGCCGACCGCGTCGCGCAGTGGTTCGTGGCGGCGCTGATCGGCGTCGCCGCCGCGACGGCGCTCGCGTGGTACTTCATCGACCCGCAGCGCGCGCTGGAAGTGACCGTCGCCGTGCTGGTGGTGAGTTGCCCGTGCGCGCTTTCGCTCGCGACGCCGGCCGCGCTCGCCGCGGCGACGGGGGCCTTGCACCGTGCCGGCATCCTGGTGACGCGGGCACATGCGCTGGAGACCCTCGCGCGCGCGACCCACGTCGTGTTCGACAAGACCGGCACCCTGACCCGGGGAAGCCTTGCTCTGATCGGGATCGTGCCGCTCGGGGCGCATTCGCGCGAAGCGTGCCTCGCGCTGGCCGCCGCGCTGGAGCACGGGGCGAGTCATCCGGTCGCCCGCGCGATCCTGGCGGTGGCGGGCGCGGAGGGGATCGCCGTGCCGGCGGCCGAGGCGACGGAGCACGCGCCAGGGCTCGGCATCGAGGGACGCGTCGGGGACAGGCGGATGCGTATCGGCACGCCGGCGTTCGCGGCCGCGCTTGCCGGAGCGCCCGCCCCGGGCGAGCTCAGGCTGGTCGTGGACGAGGCGACCGTCGCCGTGCTGGCGGACGAGCAGGGCCTGGTTGCGCTCTTCACCTTCGGCGACGCGCCGCGGCCGGGCGCGCGCTGGATCGTGCGGGAACTCGAGCGGCGCGGGGCGGCGGTGTGCCTGCTCTCCGGTGATCGCGGCGCGGTGGCGGCGCGCCTCGCGCGCGAGCTCGGTATCGCCACGGCCGCGGGGGACGCGACGCCGCGGGCGAAGCTCGAATTCGTTCGCGGGCTGCAGTCGCGGGGCGGCGTCGTGGCGATGGTGGGCGACGGCGTCAACGACGCGCCGGTTCTCGCCCGTGCCGAGGTGTCGATCGCGATGGGCGGCGGCGCGGACCTCGCGCACGCGGGCGCCGACATGATCCTCATGGGCGAGGATGTGGGCAGGCTCGCCGATGCGTTCGACATTTCGTCGAGCGCCATGCGCGTCATCCGCCAGAATCTCGCGTGGGCGGCGGGCTACAACGCGGTCGCGGTGCCGCTCGCCGTCGCCGGGCTCGTGACGCCCCTCGCGGCGGGCATCGGCATGGCCGCCTCCTCGCTGGCGGTGGTGCTGAACGCGTTGCGACTGCAGCCGCCGGCACCTCCCCCGCGCGACGAAGCGTCGATTCTGCCGCCGATGGACGCCGATGAACGCCGATTTCCGCCCCGAAGAGGCACGATTTCGCCCGCATGACGACATGTCGCTGCTCGTGGAAGTACGGCATCGGCGCCAGATGGCGACGTGACCGTGCCTGCCCCGCATCGGCGTGGATCGGCGTTCATCGGCGGCCCGGATGCGCGGTTTGACGGTAACCTCTTGCTGCGACCCATGGACATCCTGTACCTGCTGATCCCGCTCTCGGTCGTGCTGGTGCTCGTGGTCGGCGCCGTCTTCTGGTGGGCGCTCGCGAGCGGGCAGTTCGAGGACCTGGAGGGACCGGCTCACCGCATACTCATGGACGACGATCCCGGCGCCGAGTCCGCCCCGCGGGCCCGCCCGGGCGGGGCGCCGGGCGCGCCAGGGAGGCGCGGTTGATCTGGATCAAGATGCGCTCGCGGGCGGCGTCCTAGACTTCCGGCGAAGGCCGGGATCGCGCCCGGCCAGGTGTGGCAGTCGACATTTCCGCAAGGAGTGAATCATGGCAAACATCACGCGTCACGATCCGTTCGGCGACATCAACGATCTCTTCCGGGGCTTCTTCGTGCGCCCGATGCGTTTCGATCTGGAGGCCCCCGGCGAAATGGGCCTCAAGGTCGACATCACGCGCACCGACGATACCTACACCGTGAAGGCCGAGATGCCGGGCGTGAGGAAGGACGACATCAACGTCTCGATCGACGGCAACCAGGTGGCGATCTCGGGCGAAGTGAAGCGCGAGAAGGAGGAGAAGAAGGGCGAGGAAGTCATTCGCAGCGAGCGCTACTACGGCAGGGTCTATCGCAGCTTCACCCTGCCGCAGGACGTGGACGAGGCGAAGGCGGCGGCGAAGTACGCCGACGGCGTGCTGAATCTCACCCTGCCGGTCAAGGCGCGCGCCGGCACGAAGAAGCTCGCGGTCGGCTGAGCGTGCGCTCGCGCGGGGGCGGCGGACGGGCGCGGCGGCGGGCGCTTCCGGTCGTTGCCGGGGTGATCGCCGGCGCCGCGCTCGCCGCGCCGGCTCGGGGCGCCGAGATGCCGGATCCCCAGCGCGGTCGGCTGCTCTACGAGAATCACTGCGTGGTGTGTCACACCTCGAAGGTGCACCGGCGCGTCCCGCCGCTGCCGATCGATCTCGGGGAGCTGCGCAGGATCGTCGCGGCATGGGCGCAGGGCCAGAAACTCGGCTGGTCCGAGCCGGAGATCGCCGACGTGACCGAGTACCTGCAGAGCACGCACTACCGCTTCCCCAGGTGACTGGACGGGTGGCGTGCGCGGCGGCGGGTCGGGGGCGGTCGATCGCGCGGCCGGAAGCGCCGGCTCGCGCGGGGGCATGGAACTCTCCTTCCTGGGCGCCGCCGGGGAGGTCACCGGCTCGTGCCACCTCGTGCGATGCGGGAAGGTCCGGTTCCTGCTCGACTGCGGCATGTTCCAGGGGCGCGACGCGCAGCGCAGGAACCGCGCGCGCTTCCGCTTCGATCCCCGGGAGATCGCGTTCGTCCTGCTCTCGCACGCGCACATCGATCACTCGGGATTGATTCCACGGCTGGTCGCGGCGGGTTTCGCGGGGCCGGTCTACGCGACCCCCGCGACCTGCGATCTCCTCGGCGTGCTGCTGCCCGACAGCGCATGGTTGCAGGAGCGCGAAGCCGGGCGCGAGCGCGGCGGGGGCGCTCCCGCGCGGCCGCTCTATACCGTCGACGAGGCGCGGGCGAGTCTCGGGCGGCTCGTGCCCGTCGCCTACGGCGTGCGTCTCGAGCCGGAAACCGGCGTGCGCTGCGTATTCCGCGACGCCGGGCACATTCTCGGCTCGGCGTTGATCGAGCTCGACCTCGCGTGCGGCGCGCGCGGCGTCCGGCTCGTCTACTCCGGTGATCTCGGCCAGCCCGGACACCCCATCGTGCGCGATCCGACGCCCGTGCGGGCGGCCGACGCGCTGATCGTCGAGTCGACCTACGGCGATCGCAACCACAAGAACCTCGCACAGACGCTCGACGAGTTCGCCTTCGCGCTGACCGACACGCTCGCGAGCCGCAGGGGCAACGTGGTGATTCCGGCGTTCGCCGTGGGACGGACGCAGGACCTTCTCTATTTCATGTTCGAGCTGCACCGGCAGGGGCGGCTGCCGGACATGGACGTCTACGTCGACTCGCCGCTCGCGCTCGCCGCGACCCGCATCAGCCTGAAGCACACCGAGCTCTACGACCGGGAATCGCGCGGCTTCCGCGACTGGCTCGCGAGCGACAGGAGGGAGAAGGGGCTGCGCATCCACTTCACGGAGAGCGTCGAGGATTCGATGCGCATCAACGACATCCGCGAAGGCGCGGTGATCCTCTCGGCGAGCGGCATGTGCGAGGGCGGGCGCGTGCGCCACCACCTGCGCCACAATCTGCCGCGTCCCGAATCCTCCGTCGTCATCGTGGGTTTCCAGGCGGCGGGAACGCTCGGTCGCCGGATCGTCGACGGGGCCGCGCGCGTGCGCCTCTTCGGCGAGGAGATCCCGGTGCGCGCGCGCGTTTTCACGATCGGCGGCATGTCCGCGCACGCGGACCGCTCCGCGCTGCTCGGCTGGCTGTCCGGCTTCACGCGCCCGCCGCGCCGGACCTGGGTCGTGCACGGCGAGGCGCTCCCGGCGGCCGCGCTGCGCGACGAGCTGGTTCGCCGCGGCTTCCGCGCCGAGGTGCCGGCCGCCTACCGCACCGTGGAGCTTGCATGCTGAGGCCCCGCGAAACCGTCGGCGCGCACCTCGTGGCATCCGTGGCGCGCGGTCGCGCCGGGGAAACGATCGGGGCGCTGCTCTCGCGGCTCTTCGCGGAAAAGCCCGAGTGCGCAGATATCGTGTGCGTGATCGACGAGTCCGGGCGGCTTGCCGGCGCGCTGCCGGTATCCGCGCTCTTCCGGCACGAGCCGGGTGAAACGCTCTCGCAGGCGATGGACGGCCGCTACCCGCGGGTGTTTCCCGGCGATGACCAGGAGCGGGCCGCATCGCTCGCGCTGCATCACGGCGCGGACGCCCTCCCCGTCGTCGACCGCGACGGCGTGCTGGCGGGCGTGATGCCGGCGCAGGCGCTCTTGCAGGTGCTGCGGCGCGAGCACGTCGAGGACCTGCACGTGCTGGCGGGCATCCGGCGGGAAGCGGCCCGGGCGCGTCACGCGATCGAAGACCCGCCGCTGCGGCGCGCGCGCCATCGCATGCCGTGGCTGCTCGCGGGGCTCCTCGGCGGCGGCATCGCGACGGCGGCGATGGCTGCGTTCCATGCGACGCTGGAGCGCACGGTCGCGGTCGCGTTCTTCGTGCCGGGGCTCGTTTACCTCGCCGACGCGATCGGCACGCAGAGCGAGGCGATCGCCGTGCGGGGGCTCTCGCTCACGCGCACCGGGATCGCGCATCTCGTCGCCGGGGAGCTTCGCACCGGCATGCTGATCGGGGCGGGGCTGGGTCTCGTCGCGTGGGCGCCGGTCTTCCACGCTTTCGGCGACGCGCGTCTCGCGTCGGCCGTCGCGGCGTCGATCTTCATTGCCGGCAGCATCGCCGCCGCGATGGGGATCTCGCTGCCGTGGCTGCTCGCGCGGCGCGGCTTCGACCCCGCGTACGGCAGCGGGCCGGTCGCGACCGTGATACAGGACATCCTGAGCATCCTCGTCTACTTCGGCGTGCTCCGTGCATTCGGAATCTAGAATTGATTGACCTAGGTCAAGCCGCGCCGGCGCCGGGGTGGGATACTGTGGGGCGACGGCCGGCCCGGGCCAGCGGGAACCCGGCCGGTTCCATGAACGCCCCAGCCATCGACTTCGATCCGGATCTCGTCCGCCGTCTCGACCGGCAGGGGCCGCGCTACACCTCGTATCCCACCGCCGACCGCTTTGTCGAAGCGTTCGACGCCGCCACCTACCGCGCGTGGACGGCCCGCCGCAACCCCGGGGGGCTCGACCGCGGCCTGGCGCTTTACGTGCACCTGCCGTTCTGCAGCGATGTCTGCTTCTACTGCGCGTGCAACAAGATCATCACGCGCGACCGGGCGCGCGGCGCGCGCTACCTCGACTACCTCGGACGGGAGATCGCGCTGCAGGGCGCGCTCTTCGGCGAGGACCGGCGGGTGGGCGAGATGCACTGGGGCGGGGGCACGCCGACGTGGCACGGCGTTCACGAGCTTGCCGCGCTGTGGCGGCGGGTCGGAGAGCACTTCGAGCTCGAGGCCGGAGGCGAGTATTCCATCGAGGTCGACCCGCGCACGGTGACGCCGGAATCGGTCGCCGCGCTGCGGGCGATCGGCTTTAACCGGGTGAGCTTCGGCGTGCAGGATTTCGATCCCGAGGTCCAGGCCGCCGTGCACCGGGTGCAAAGCGAGGAGGCGACGCTCGCCACGATCGAGGCGGCGCGGGCGGCGGGCTTCGTCTCGGTCAACGTCGATCTCATCTACGGCCTGCCGAGGCAGACGCTCATGAGCTTCAACCGCACGCTCGCCCGCGTGACGGCGGCCCGGCCCGACCGCGTCGCGCTCTACAACTACGCGCACCTGCCGGCGCAGTTCAAGCCCCAGCGGCGCATCGCGCAGGCGGATCTGCCGCACGCCGAAACGAAACTGAAGCTGCTCGCGCTCGCGGTGGAGCGGCTCGGCGCGGCCGGCTACGCCTACATCGGCATGGATCACTTCGCGCTGCCGCACGACGCGCTCGCCGTCGCGCAGCGTCACCGCAGGCTGCGCCGCAACTTCCAGGGCTACACGGCCTGCGCCGACCGCGACCTCGTGGGACTGGGCGTCTCGGCGATCGGCGGCATCGGCCCCACCTACAGCCAGAACTTCCGGACCCTCGAGAAATACTACGGCCGCCTCGACGGCTCCGAGCTGCCCGTCATGCGCGGTGTCGAGCTCGGCGCGGACGACCTCGTGCGCCGCGCCGTGATCCAGGAGCTGATGTGCCATTTCACGCTCTGCCTGGAGTCGATCTCGCTCGCCTACCTCATCGATTTCGAGCGCTACTTCGCGGCCGAGCTGAAGGAGCTGCGGGAGCTGGAGACGCTGGGGCTCGTGTCGCTCGAGCCGGGATGGTTGAGCGTCACGCCGCGGGGCCGCTTCCTCGTGCGCCGCGTGTGCATGGTGTTCGACCGTTACCTCGCGCGCGGCGCCGACGGCGGGCGCTTCTCGCGCGTCATCTGAAGGAAAGCGGCACCGTCACCGGCTCCGGGATGGCCGATACCGGCAAGATGGACGCCACGCCCGCGACCTCCGCCGCCGTCGAGGCGCTGGCGCGTGCCGCGGCGGAGTTCCTGCGGCGCTATCCCCCGTTCGACGCGATGGAACCCGAGGCGCTGAGCTTCATCGGCGAACGGCTCGGCGTGAGTTACCACGCCGCGGGAGCGCGCATCCTTGCGCCCGAGGACGGCGAGCCGCAATGCCTGAACATCGTGAAGAGCGGCCTCGTGCGGCTCGTGCCGGAGGAGGGCGGGGCGGCGGGCGCCGAGGTGACGCTCGCGCCGGGCGAATGTTTCTCCGTCGGGGCGCTGCTCGAGGGGCGCGCGACGGGTTCCGTCTACACCGCCGCGGCCGACACCTTCTGCTATCGCCTCGCCGCGCCGGACTTTCACGAGCTCTTGGGGCTGAGCGCGCGCTTCCGCGAGTTCTCGACGCGCTACCTCGCGAGCCTGCTGCGGGAGTCGCGGCGTCTGAACCGGATGCACGCGGCGAGCCGCGCCACCGAGGAGCAGGCGATGGGGCGCGCGCTGCGCTCGATCATCAGGCACACGCCGATCACCTGCGCGCCGCAGACACCCACCGGAGAAGCGCTGCGGCTGATGCGCGACGCCGGCATCGGCTCGATCCTGGTGACCCGCCCGGGCGGCGTGCTGGCCGGCATACTGACGCGCCACGACGTGCTCGACCGCGTCGCGCTCGCCGGCTGCCGCCTGGAGGAACCGGTCGCCGGCGTGATGACGCCCTCGCCGCGCACGCTGCCGGCGGAGGCGAACGCGTACGAGGCGGCGTTGCTCATCGCGCGCCACGGCATCCGTCACGTGCCGGTCGTCGACGGCGGCCGCCTGATCGGCGTGGTGACGGAGCGTGATCTCTTTGCGTTGCAGCGGGTCGGGCTGCGCTCCATCCAGCGTGCCATCGCGAGCGCGCCCGGTCTGGAGGAACTCGTGCAGGCCGCCCGCGACATTCGGGCGCTCGCCCGCGCCCTCGCCGAGGAGGGCGCCGCCGCCGAGCCGCTGATACTCATCATTTCCACGCTGAACGACGCGCTCACCCGCCGGGTTCTCGATCTGGAGCAGGCGCGCCACGATCTCGCCGGCGCCGCGTGGGGCTGGCTCGGCTTCGGCTCGGAGGGACGCTACGAGCAGACGATCAGCACCGATCAGGACAACGGGCTCATCTTCGCGGCCGGGGAGGGAGAGCCGGCGGAAGCGCTGCGCGAGCGGCTCTTGCCCTGCGCCCGCGCCGTCAACCGGGCGCTCGAGGCGTGCGGCTATCCCCGGTGCGAGGGCGGGATCATGGCGGGCAATCCGAAGTGGTGCCTGTCGCTCAAGGAATGGGGCGAGCGTTTCGATTCGTGGATCGCCGACACCGATCCGCGGGCGCTATTGAACGCGGTGATCTTCTTCGACTTTCGCCTGCTTCACGGCCGCGAGGATCTCGCGGAGCGGCTGCGCGAGCGGCTGCTCGCCCGCGCCGCCGCGACACCGCGCTTCCTGCGGCAGATGGCGGCGGAGGCGATCGCCGTGCGCCCGCCGCTCGGGCTCATATCCGACTTCGTCACCGAACGGGCCGAGGATGGCCGCGAGACGCTCGATTTGAAGCGGTTCGGCGCGCGTCTGTTCGTCGACGCGGCGCGCGTGATCGCGCTCGCGAACGGGGTCGCGCACACGGCGACCGCCGAGCGACTGCGGCAGGGCGGCGCGCGCGGAGGCGCGCGCCCGGAGGAAACCGCCGCCGCCGTCGAGGGCTTCCTCTTCATCCAGATGCTGCGCCTGCGCCGCCAGGTGGCCGCGGGGGCGGGACTCGCGCGCGCCGCGGCGAACCGCGTCGTTCCGGAGGAACTGAACGAAGTGGACCGGCGCACGCTGAAGGAGTGCCTGCGACAGGCGCGGCGGCTGCAGGCGCGGCTCGCGCTCGACCATCGGTTGTAAGCCGCGTATCGCGGCAGGCGGAACCGAGCCGCCGATGGACGCCGATGCGACCGACGGCGCCGGAGAGCCGGAGAGCCGGGGGACCTGTGCCGGATGCCGGAGGCGGGATCGCGCGCGTGCCTGGTCATGAAACGGGTTTTCGATATTGCAGCGGCATGGACGAGAGCGCGCGCCGGGAGTCCGGCGGCGCTCGACCCGGCCCGGCGCGAAGCGCTCGCCCGCTATCGCGCCGCCGCGCCTCCCGATCCGCGCACGGCGCTCGCCGCGGTGCGCTTCGTGGTCGTGGACGTCGAGACGAGCGGCCTCGACCCTTTCCGCGACCGTCTGCTCTCGGTGGGCGCGGTGGCCGTTCGCGGCGGGATCGTGCGCACGGCCGACTCGTTCGTGACGGTGCTGCGGCAGGCGCGCGCGAGCGAGGACGCGAACATTCTCGTGCACGGCATCGGCGCCACGGCGCAGCGGGACGGGCTCCCGCCGGCGGCGGCGCTCGCCGATTTCCTCGCCTACGCGGGGCGCGACCCGCTCGTCGCGTTCAACGCCGCCTTCGACCGCGCGTTCGTCGACCGGGCGGCGCGGGCGGCGCTCGGCCGCAGGCCGGGCAACCGCTGGCTCGACCTCGCGTGCCTTGCTCCCGCGCTCGTGCCCGGCCGGCGGGGTGCGCGAGGCTCGCTCGACGACTGGCTCGCTCGATACGGGATCGCCAACCACGCGCGCCACGACGCGCTGAGCGACGCGCTCGCGACCGCGCAGCTCCTGCTCGTCGTCCTCGCCGAGGCGCGACGGCGGGGCGCGGCGACGCTCGCGAGGCTCGCCGTGCTGGAGTCGGCGCAGCGCTGGCTCGGGCGTTCGTGAAGAAGGCGAAGAAGGCGCAAGGTGGAAGGACGCTCGTTCGATGGGTGCATCGCGCGAGGCCGGATTGACGCTGCGCGCGGCGAGGCATAGATTGCGGGCTCGCGAAGGCGAGCCCTGAAACCCGGATCCCGGATCCCGCATGGACATTCGCATCGGCTACCTCCTGCCCACGCGCGAGGCCGTCATGGAAGGCCGGCCGGAAGCCGCGCCGCTGCTTCGCCTCGCGGAACGGGCGGAGGCGCTCGGCTACGATTCGGTGTGGGTCGGTGATTCGCTGCTCGCCCGCCCGCGCCACGAACCGGTCACGCTGCTCGCCGGCGTCGCCGCGCGCACGAAGCGCGTCGGGCTCGGCACCGCGGTCCTGCTGCCGATGCTGCGCAATCCCGTCCTCCTCGCGCACCAGGTCGCGACGCTCGACCGGATGAGCGAGGGACGAGTGATCCTCGGGGTCGGCATCGCGACCGACGTGCCGAACGTGCGCGCCGACTTCCGCGCCGCGGGCGTGCCGTTCGAGAAGCGCGTGGGCATGCTGATGGAAGGCCTGCGGCTTTGCCGGGCGCTGTGGAGCGGGAAACCCGTCGACTGGGCGGGACGCTGGCACGTGGAGCGGGGCGTGCTCGGGCCGACGCCGCACCGGCCGGGCGGGCCGCCGTTCTGGGGCGGCGGCTCGGCACCGGCGGCGCTCGAGCGCGCCGCGCGGCACTTCGAGGGTTGGTTCCCGACGGGTCCCGATGCCGCGGGCTACGGCGGGCACCTGCGGCAGGTGCGCGCCATCGCGCGCGAGGCCGGGCGCGGCCCGGACGAGCCCGAGGCGGCGGTCTATCTCACGCTCCATATCGACGAGAACGCGGCCCGCGCGGGCGAGCGCATCGACGCGTTCCTGTCCGGGTATTACGGCGAGCGGCCCGACGTGCTGAAAAAGCGCCTGACGTGCTTCGCCGGCCCGGCCGCGGCGGCGGCGCAATGGCTCGGCGGCTACGTGCGCGAAGGCGCGCGCCATCTCGTCCTGCGCTTCGCCGGAGATCACGAGCGCCACATCGAGACCATCGCGCGGCTCCGCGGCACGTTGTAGGGCCGGCCGGGCAATCGGCGCCGTTGCGGAGATGCCGGAATCGGGGGGCGCCCGGATGAAAAAAAGGGCGCGACCGAGCGCGCCCTATTTCCGCCGTGTGGCGGGCCGCTACGACGCGCGCCGGCGGCCCAGTCCTGCCAGCGCGCCGAGCCCGGCAAGGAGCAGGGCGCCGGTCGCGGGCGCGGGTACCGGCGCACCGGCCCCGTTCACGCCGATCGCAGCCGGTGCCGTCACTCGGTCGGCCGCAGCGCGAACCCGGTGAACTCGCCCTCGCCTTCGCCCACCTTCACGTTCATCACGATCGCCGCGCGCGGGCCGCGGTGCGCGGCATCGATCATCGCGGCAAGCGCCCGCGGCGTGCCCGCGACCATGGCCTCCACCGAGCCGTCGCGGCGATTGCGCACCCAGCCCGTCACGCCGAACTCGCGCGCCTTGTACTCCATGTAGTCGCGGAAGCCGACCCCCTGCACGCGTCCGACGATCCGCAGGTGCTTCACGGTCGCCATCGAAACATCCGGCATCCCGTCAGTATCGCGGCAGGCGCGCGCGCGCTTCGGCGAGCTCCGCTTCGAGCGCGTCGATCCGCCCGATGAGCGAGAGGACGAGCGCGAGAGCGCAGGGCTCCAGCTCGAAGCTCGCGTGGAGCCGCCCCGCCGCGCGCACCGTGGCAAGACACGTCGCCGCGAATGCCCACTGCGGCGCCTGCGGATCGAGCGGAGTGAGCGTGCCGTAGTCCACGAGTTCGCGCAGATACGGTTCGCTCAGGCCGGTGAGCGACACGAGATCGGCGAGCGTGAGCGCCTCGAGCACCTCGTGCTCGGCGAGCCACGTCGAAGGTCCGGGATCGAGCGCCATGGCGCGTCTCCTTACCGGGATGAGGGTTGCGCGGCACGAGGCGTCATCGCGCCGCTCATTGAACCGGGCGTCCCCGCGGCTCGAAGCGCGAGCCAGCCGCGAGTTGCCGGTAGAGCTCGCGCTCGCGCTCGCTCGCGGCCCCCGGCACGACGATCTGCACGATCGCGTAGAGGTTGCCCGGGCCGTCCCTGCCGCCGGGCAATCCGCGCCCGGAGAGCCGCAACTTCCGGCCGGCACGGGTATCGGGGGGCACCTTGAGCTCGACGGGGCCGCCGGGCGTGGGCACTTCGACCGTTGCGCCGAGCACTGCTTCCCAGGGCGCGAGCCGAAGATCGAAATAGATGTCGCGCCCGCTCACGCGGAAGACGGCGTGAGGGCGGAGCGCCACGTTGATGTAGAGGTCGCCGTCGCGCCCGCCGCCCGTGCCCTTGCCGCCGCGGCCCGCGAGGCGCAGCCGCTGCCCGTCGGTCGCGCCCGCGGGAATGCGGACCTTGAACGTGCGCCGGATCCGGCGGAGATTTCCCTCGGCATCGTATTCCGGCACGGCGAGCTCGAGCGCGATCTCCGTGCCGCGGTAGGCCTCCTCGAGCGCGACCTGCGCGGTCACCTCGTAGTCCTCGCCGGGAACGCGGAACTCCGCGGCGCCCCGCGCATGCCGGCGAGCGCCGCCCGCGAGCCCGGCGAAGAGGTCCGCGAGGTCAATGTCGTCGAAGGAATGGCGCGTGCCGCCGTAGCGGCTGCCCCAATCCGGCGGCGGCTGGAATTCCTGCCCCGGCCGGTGACTGCCGAGCTGATCGTAGGCGGAGCGCTTCTCCGGGTCCTTGAGCGTCTCGTAGGCCTCGCCGATCTCCTTGAATTTTTCCTCGCCGGCCGGGTCCTTCGTGACGTCCGGGTGATACTTCTGGGCGAGCTTGCGGTACGCCTTCTTGATCTCACCGGCGGCGGCGCCGCGCTCGACGCCCAGGATGCGGTAGTAATCCTTGTACTTCATCCGGAAGGTATTATAATTTGCTTGCCATTCGCGGCACATCCACGCCCGTTCCGCCGGCTCCCCTCCCATGTTCGTCGAATCGAAGACCGCGCGTCTCGCCGTGCTGATCGACCCGGCGAAGAAGGAGGCCTTCGAAAGGCTCTGCGCCGAGCAAGGCCTCACGCCCTCCCAGGTCGTGCGCCAGTTGATCCGCGAGTACCTGCAGCGCCACGGCGCAACCCCGGGCCCGCGGGCGCCGGCGCGTGAGGGCCGCTCGTGAGCGGCGTCCCGGCCGGGCGTCTCCGACGCCCGTGATGGACTTCCCCGCGTTCCGGCCGATCGAGGCCGCCGTCGCCCTGCCGGTCGCGTGGATCGCGATCGGGGTCGCGGGTTTCGCGCTCGCCCGCGCGCCGCGGGCGATCGCCTCGGTGCTCTTCCCGGCGGGTGCCGCGGTCTCGCTCGCGCTCGCGCTGACCGGTCTCTGGGCGATGCTCGTGTCCCCGAGCGCCGCGATCCTGCCGGCGGGTCTTCCCGACCTGCCGTTTCACGTGCGCGCCGACTCCCTGTCGGGGTTCTTCCTGCTTCTCCTCGGCGGCGTCAGCTTCGGGATATCGCTCTTCGGCGCCGGCTACTTCCGCGACACGGGCGCTCGCGCGGCGGCGCTCCTCAACCTCCAGTACCACGTGTTTCTCGCCAGCATGGCGTTCGTGCTGGTCGCCGACGACGCCTATCTTTTCATGGTGGCGTGGGAGTCGATGGCGCTCACGTCGTATTTCCTCGTAACCACCGAGCACCACGACGAGCGCAACCGCCGCGCCGGTTTCCTCTATCTCCTCATCGCGCACCTGGGGGCGATCGGGATCCTGCTCGCGTTCGGCGTGCTGCACGGCGGGCACGGCGATTACACCTTCGATGCGCTCCGGGCGGCCGATCTCACGCCGTTCTGGGCGAGCATCGCCTTCGCGCTCGCCTTCTTCGGTTTCGGGGCCAAGGCCGGCATGCTGCCGCTGCACGTCTGGCTGCCGGAGGCGCACCCGGCGGCGCCCTCGCCCGTCTCCGCGCTCATGTCGGGCGTGATGCTGAAGACCGCGATCTACGGGATGCTGCGCGTCATCCTCGATCTCGTCGGCGCGGTGCGCTGGGAGTGGGGGCTCGTGGTGCTGCTCGTCGGCGCCGCCACCTCGCTCTTCGGCGTGCTCTTCGCGCTCATGCAGCACGACCTCAAACGGCTCCTCGCGTATCACTCGGTCGAGAACATCGGCATCATCCTGATCGGCGTCGGGCTCGCCATGGTGTTCGTCGGCAGCGGGCATCCCGGCGCCGCGGCGCTGGGGCTGATCGCCGGCCTCTACCACACGCTGAACCACGCCGTGTTCAAGGGGCTCTTGTTCCTCGGGGCGGGCTCGATACTGAAATCGACCGGCCTGAGGAATCTGAACGAGATGGGCGGCCTCATCCGCTACCTGCCGCACACGGCCGTCTACTTTCTCGTCGGCGCGCTCGCGATCTCGGCGCTGCCGCCGCTGAACGGCTTCGTCTCGGAGTGGCTCACGTTCCAGGCCTCGCTCCAGGCGCCGCTTCTCGAGAGCAGCGTCGTGAGGAGCCTCGTGCCGATCGTCGCCGCGGTGCTGGCGCTCTCGGGGGCGCTCACCGGCATGTGCTTCGTCAAGGTCTACGGCGTCGCCTTTCTCGGGCGGCACCGCCACCGGCTCGACGCGACGCCGCGGGAGGCGAGCCGGTGGGAGCGCGCCGGCATGGCGTGGCTCGCGGCGTGTTGCGTCGCGCTCGGCCTGCTCCCGGTGTTCATGGTGGGGCTGCTCGACAACGTGAGCCGCGCCGTCATGGGCGCGGGCCTGCCCCGCGAGTCGCTCGCCACGGACTGGCTGTGGCTCGTGCCGGCCTCGGGCGCGCAGGCGAGCTACCGCCCGGTCGTGTTCCTGCTCGTGATCGCGGCGGTGTTCGCGCTCACTTTCCTCGTCGTGCGCCAGGTCTACCACGGGCGGGTGCGGCGCGCGGATCCGTGGGACTGCGGGTTTCCGGAGCAGAGCGCGCGCATGGAGGATACCGCGGACGGTTTCGGCCAGCCGATACGGCATATCTTCGCGCCGTTCTACGGGATACACCGCGAGATCCCGCGCCCCGACGATCCGCGGCCGGTCTTCCGGCAGGAGGTCGAGGACCGGCACTGGCGCGCGATCTACCTTCCGATCGCGCGCCTCGCGGAGTTCGCCTCGCGCGAGGTCGGCAGGCTCCAGCAGGGCCGCATTTCGGTGTACCTGCTCTACAGCTTTCTCACGCTGATCGCGCTGCTGGTGTTCGTGCAATGAGACAGGCGAGCCTCGCCGTCTTCCAGGTGCTCCAGTCCGTGCTGGTGGTGCTGATCGCGCCGCTCGTGCTCGGCTGGGTGAACCAGTGCCGGGCCTGGCTGCAGAACCGCAGCGGGCCGGGTATCTGGCAACCCTACCGGGTGCTCCACAAGCTCTTCCACAAGGACGCCGTGGTGGCGCACGACGCCTCGTTTCTCTTCCGCTCCACGCCCTACATCCTGTTCGGCTGCATGTGGCTGGCGGTCGCCATCGTGCCGGTGCTGGCGACTTCGCTGCCGTTCGCCCCGGCGGCCGATGTCATCGCGCTGGTGGGGCTGTTCGCGCTCGCGCGCGTGTTCGTCGCGCTCGCGGGCATGGACGTCGGCACTTCGTTCGGCACGCTCGGCGCGCGGCGCGAGATGATGATCGGTTTCCTCGCCGAGCCGGCGATGCTGATGACGCTCTTCACCGCGTCGCTCATCAGCCACTCGACCTCGCTCGCGACGATCGTGGAGACGCTCGGGCAGCGCGAGCTCACGATCTATCCCAGCATGGCGTTCGCCGCCGTCGCGTTCGTGATGGTGCTGCTCGCCGAGAACGCGCGCATCCCCATCGACAACCCGGCGACCCACCTCGAGCTCACGATGATCCACGAGGCGATGATCCTCGAGTACTCGGCGCGGCACCTCGCGCTCGTCGAATGGGCCTCGGCGCTGAAGCTCACCGCCTACATGGCGATCGGCATGGCGCTGTTCATGCCGTGGGGGATCGCGCGCGCCGGGGACTGGACGGGCCTGCTCCTCGCGCTCGGCGCGCTCGCCGTCAAGCTCGCGCTCGCCGGCGCCGGGCTCGCCCTGCTGGAGACCGTGTCGGCGAAGATGCGGATCTTCCGCGCCCCGGAGTTCCTCGGCACGGCGTTCCTCCTCGCGACGCTCGGCATGCTGGTGCACTTCCTGCTGGAGCGATGATGAGTCTGCCGCTCTCAGCCCAGCTCATCAATCTGCTCGCGGCGCTGCTGCTACTCCTCGGGTTCGGCATGCTCACGCAGCGCCGGATCCACTCGCTCGTCAACCTGTTCGCCGCCCAGGGGTTCGTGCTCGGGTGCTCCACGCTGGTGGTGGGCTGGTCGACCGGGCAGCCGCACCTCTACCTGTCGGCGGCGATCAGCTTCGGGCTGAAGGTGGTGCTGCTGCCCTGGTATCTTCACTGGCTCATCCGCAAGTTGAACGTGCAGTGGGACATCGAGTCGGCGATCAACATCCCGGCGCAGTTGCTCATCGGGATCGTGCTCGTCATCTTCGCCTTCAACCTCGCCGCGCCCATCTCCGAGCTCGCGGGCACGATCACGAAGAGCACGCTCGGCATCGCCACCGCCAGCATCCTGCTCTCCTTCCTGATGATGATCACGCGCCGCAAGGCGGTCTCCCAGGTGGTGGGCTTTCTCGCCATGGAGAACGGGCTCTTCTTCGCGGCCACCGCGACCACCTACGGCATGCCGATGGTGGTGGAACTGGGGATCCTCTTCGACGTGCTGGTCGCGACGCTCGTTTTCGGGGTGTTCTTCTTCCACATCCGCGAGACCTTCGAGAGCCTGGACATCCATCACCTGGAGAAACTGAGGGAACGTTGATGGAAGTCCTGCTGGTTCTCGGCATACCGTTCGCCGGCGGCGTGGTGCTCGCGATCTGGGGACATCGCGCCATCGCCCCGGAGCTCAATGCCGCGGCGAGTTTCCTCACGCTGCTCGCGGCGCTCGCGCTCGCGGCGCGCATCGTCGCGGACGGCCCGATCCTCGTCTGGAACGACAATTTCTTCGTCGACCCCTTCAACGTCTTCCTCGTGGCGCTGACCGGGTTCGTCGCCTTCACCACCTCGCTCTTCTCGCGGCCCTACATGCGGATCGAGGCGCATCTCGGGCGACTCTCGCCGAACCGCCTGCGGCTCTACCACAGCATGTTCCAGCTCTTCACGTTCACGATGCTGCTCGCGCTGCTCACGAACAACGTCGGCATCCTGTGGGTGGCGATGGAGGCGGCAACGTTGACGACGGTGCTGCTGGTGAGCCTCTACCGCACCCCCGAGAGCCTGGAGGCGGCGTGGAAGTACTTCATCCTGTGCGGGGTCGGGATCGCGCAGGCGCTCTTCGGCACGATTCTCCTCTACCTTGCCGCCGAGCGGGTGCTCGGTTCGGGCGGCACGGCGCTTCTCTGGACGCATCTCAACGAGGTGAAGGGCGAGCTCGAGCCCACCGTGCTGCGGCTCGCGTTCGTGTTCCTGCTGGTGGGCTACGGCACCAAGGTCGGGCTCGCGCCGCTGCACAACTGGTTGCCGGACGCGCACGCCGAGGGCCCGACGCCGATCTCGGCGGTGCTCTCGGGGCTGCTGCTGAACGTCGCGCTCTACGCGGTGGTGCGCGCGAAGGTGCTCGTCGAGGGCGCGCTCGGGACGCATTTCGCGGGCAACCTGATGATGGGCTTCGGGCTGCTCTCGGTGGTGGTCGCGGCGTTCCTGCTCTCGCGCCAGCGCGACATCAAGCGGCTCTTCGCGTATTCCTCGGTGGAGCACATGGGCCTCGTGGCTTTCGCCTTCGGCCTGGGCGGGGCGCTCGCGACCTTCGCCGCGCTGCTGCACATGACGGTGCACTCGCTCACCAAGTCGGCGATCTTCTTCGCGGTCGGGCACGCCGCGCAGAAATCCGGCACCCAGGCGATGTCCGACATCCGGGGGCTCGTCGAGAGCAACCCGGCGATCGGCTGGGGGCTCATGCTCGGCAGCCTCGCGATACTGGGAATGCCGCCGTTCGGCGTCTTCGCGAGCGAGTTCATGCTGCTCACGGCCGCCATGCACCAGCAGCCGTGGACGACGCCGCTGCTGCTCGCCGCGCTCGGCGTCGCGTTCGCCGCGATTTTCGGCAAGGTGCAGCCGATGGTGTTCGGCGAGGCGACCGCGAAGCGGCTGCCGCACCGCCCGGCGCTCGTGCCGGTGTTCGTACACCTCGCGATCGTGCTGCTCCTCGGGCTGTGGATACCGCCGTACCTCGCGCAATGGTACCGCGCCGCGGCGGCGCTGATCGGTTGAGGCGGCCTGCCATGGCACGCAGGATGAAGGGGCGGCGGAAGGGGTGGCGACGGCGGCGTTTCGGCCAAGCGGGGCGGGTGGATGGCGTGCCGGGGACGGGGAAGCGCCGGTTGATGGAACCGCCATCGCTTCGTGCCCGCCGCGTCCCGCGTGACGGGGTGCGCGCATGAACCGGCGGGGATTCGAGTTCGATCTCGTGCGGCTCCCCGGGCCGATGCCGGTGTGGAGCGCGGCCGTCGATGCCCGGCAGTGGCGCGCCGCCTGCGAGCGGGTGCGCGAGGAGGGCGGGCGGCTCGTCGCGCTGTGGGGCGCCGATCGCACCGGCGGCGGGACTGCGACCGTGTGCGTGGCACTCGCCAACGCTGCGGGGCTGATCGTTCTGCGCCTGCCCGTCGCCGGAGCGGCTTTCCCCGACGTCTCCGACCTTTTTCCCGCGGCGAACCGCATGCAGCGCGCGGTGCGCGATCTGCTGGGACTCGCCGCCGAGGGCGCGGCCGACTCCCGCCAGTGGCTGCGCCACGCCGCGTGGGGAGAGGGCGAATTCCCGCTGCGCCGCGATTTCAGCAGCCGGCGGGGGCCTTATCACGAGTCGTCACGAGACCCCACCGCAGGCGAGCCTGCCGCCCCGCTCGTCACCGCAGGTGCCGCTCCGCCCCTCGACGCGTACCCCTTCGTCCGCGTCGAGGGCGAGGCGGTGCACGAGATTCCCGTCGGCCCCGTGCACGCCGGCACGATCGAGCCGGGGCACTTCCGCTTTTCCGTGGTGGGCGAGGGCGTGCTGCGGCTGGAGGAGCGCCTCGGCTACAAGCACAAGGGCATCGAGAAGTGCTTCGAGGCACTGTCGCTCGCCGACGGCGCCCGTCTCGCCGGGCGCGTTTCCGGGGATTCGACCGTCGCGTACGCGTGGGCCTACGCGATGGCCGTCGAGTCCGCGGCGGGGGTCGCGCCGCCCTCGCGCGCGCAATGGCTGCGGGCGCTCCTGCTCGAGCGCGAGCGCGTCGGCCAGCACCTGTGGGACCTCGGCTTCCTCGGCAACGACGCGGGGTTCGCATTCGGACTCGCGCAGTTCTCGCGGTTGCGCGAGGACCTCCTGCGCACGAACGCCGCGGTATTCGGACACCGGTACCTGATGGATACCGTGGTCCCGGGCGGAGTTGCCCGGGAGCTTCCGCCCGAGGACATGCGGCGGCTGCGCGAGGAGATCGCCTGGCTCGCGCGGGAGGTGAAGACGCTCAAGTCGATCTACGACGAGCACGCCGGGCTGCAGGACCGGTTCATCGGCTGCGGGCGCGTGCCGCCGCGGCTCGCGGACCGGGTGGGGCTCACGGGCTGCGCCGGGCGCGCGAGCGGACAGGCGTGGGACCTGCGTGCCCAGTTTCCCTGCGTGCCCTACAACGAGCTCGACCTCGTCATGGCCACCCATCGCAACGGCGACGTCGCGGCGCGCGTGACGGTGCGCTTCGAGGAGACCTTCGAGTCGCTGCGCATCTCGCGCCTGATGCTGGAGCGGCTGCCCTTCGGGGACCTCGCCGCGCCGGTGCCCGTGCCGCCGCCGGGCGCTTTCGGCGTCGGCTGGGTCGAGGGCTGGCGGGGCGAAGTGCTGGTCGCGCTGGAATCGGGGGAGGCGGGCGCCATCGCGCGCTGCCACCCGCACGACCCGTCGTGGCAGAACTGGCCCGCGCTGGAATACGCGGTGATCGGCAACATCGTCCCCGATTTTCCGCTCATCAACAAGTCGTTCAACCTGTCCTATTCGGGGCACGACCTGTGACGCCCGAAGCTGCGAGCGATCAGCCATGAGCCGTGAGCCGGACTCGAACTGCATTCAGCCACGGACTCACACGGCAGGGCACGGACGATCGAGGATCCTGTCCGCGTGTTTCCAGGTGATTCCGTGGCCGCAGCCCGTCGACAGCTTGCGGCCGCCGGCAGCACACACCCCATCACCACGAGGTCAGCCATGTTCCGGCTATTGAAGCAGATCGCCGTCACCGGCATCAGGACCGAGGCGCCGCCGGCGCCCGACGAGTCGCTGCGGGTCGCGGGCGAGCGGCTGCGCGCGGAGGTGCTGCGCTACTTCGACGGCGCGCTGACGATACGCCACGTGGACGCGGGATCGTGCAACGGCTGCGAGCTGGAAATCAACTCGCTCAACAATCCCTACTACAACCTGGAGGGTCTCGGCATCCGCTTCGTCGCAAGCCCGCGGCACGCCGACATGCTGCTCGTCACCGGGCCGGTGTCGCGGCACATGGAGACGGCGCTCAAACGCACGTACGATGCCACGCCCGATCCCAAGCTCGTCGTGGCCGTCGGTGATTGCGGTTGCACCGGCGGGGTATTCGGCGAGAGTTACGCCTGCCTCGGCCGCGTCTCGAACGTGATCCCGGTGGACGTGGCGGTGCCGGGATGTCCGCCGACGCCCCGGGCGATCATCCAGGGAATACTGACCGCGATCGCCGTCAAGCGGTAGCGGGCGCCTTGCCCCGGTTGTCCGTATCGCGCCGCCCCGCTATCGGCGTTCACCGGCGTTCGCCGGGGGCTCGCTCGCGAGGTGCATCGCGAAGAATTCCAGCGTGCGCCGGATCGCGTCGTCCCGCGCGGCCGGATTTTCGCCGACGGTCGCCCCCAGCCGTCCCGGATTGTTGGGGTTTCTCACCGTGGGCCGGTAGCGGAGCGGCAGGTTGATCCGGTCGAAGCTGTGGTGTGCGCCGGGGTAGGTCACGATCTCCATAGGGCCGCCTTCGCGCTTCGCCGATTCGGCGAGCGCCACGCACGGTGCGGCGGGCGTCCAGTCGTCGGCTTCTCCGGAGAGCACGATGAGCGGCGCGTACGGCCGGTAGGGCGGGCGCGAGCGCGAGATCGCGCGGCAACCGGGATAGAACGCGACCGCCGCCCGGAAGCCGCGCGCCGGCCGTGATTCGCGCATGGCGTAGAGCGTCCCGGTGGCGCCGTTCGACCAGCCGAGGAGCCCCAGCCGCCCGCGCGCGACGAATGGCTGCGCTTCGAGCCAGCGCAGCGCCGCGTAGGCGTCCTCCGCTCGCTCCCGGCTCTCCAGTATCGTGCGCTCTCGCTGGTCGCAGATCGACCAGTGGCCGCGCGGGTTGAAACTGTCGACGAGCAGCGCCACGTAGCCGCGCGAGACGAGGATGTCCGCCCAGTTCCGGTAGGAGGCCGTGGGATAGCCCTGGCTCGTGAACATGCCGCCGCAGCCGTGGAGCGGGATGAGCGCGGGGAAAGGGCCCGGACCGGACGGCCGGTAGACGAGGGCATCGAGTTCGACGGGCTTGCCCTCGAAGGGCTTCAACGCGGGAAAGGAAACCCACGCGGTCTCGTAGTCCGCGGCGCGGGAGTGCGCCGTCGCCGCGAAGAGCGCGACGCAGAGAACGAGGGGCACGAGCCGTGAGATCATGAGTTCCAGCGACCGCGGCGCGGCGCCGGCGGCAACCCCGGCTCGCCGCCGCACGCGGTCAATTGACGCGATGGCGCCTGACCATGTCCCAGTCGAGCCGGATACCGAAACCGGGCTCCCGCGCAACGCCCATCATCCCGTTCTTCACGGGCGGCCGGTTCGCCCACATCGCCTGCCACACCGGGTCGCGCTCCGGGTCCGCGAAGCACTCGACGTAGGTGCCGTGCGGGACGCCGGCGAGAAGCTGGGAGGCGATCTGCGACTCCTCGTGGTGCGCCATCTTCACCCCCGCCGCGTGGCAGAGCGCCGCCGCGCGCCGCCAGTCCGTCACGCCGCCCCCCTCGGAGACGTCGTAGTTCACGAAATCCACCGCGCCCGCGTCGAGCAGGCGGCGCACGCCGTGGCTCGTGATCTCGGACTGGCCGGCGGTGACCGGGATCCGGATCGCGCGCCGCACGAGCGCCATCATCGCGGCGTCGTCGTACCAGTGGCACGGCTCCTCGAACCAGCCGATGTCGAGCGGCTCGACGAGTCGCGCGAAGCGGATCGCGTCCTGCGCGTTCCAGCCGCGGTTCGCGTCCACCGCCAGCACGAAATCCGGGCCGGCGGCCATCCGCGCGGCTTCGACCCGCCTGAAATCCTCCTCCGGCGCGAGACCACCCACCTTGAACTTGCAGCCAGCCATGCCCGCGGCGCGATAGCCTTCCATCTCCCGGCCGATGTCCGCGAGGGTCTTGCCTTCCATGTAGTAGCCGCCGATGGAGATCACGGGAAGTTCCCGGCGCTCGCCGCCGAGCAGCGCCGTGACGTTCTTTCCGAGCGCCTTGCCCGTCACGTCCCAGAGCGCGCAGTCCACGCAGGCGATCGCCTCCAGGAGAGTCTTGCGCTCGCGGCTCGCATGGGTGAGATCGAACATCACCTGCCACGCCCGCTCGACGGCGAAAGCGTCGATACCCGTGACGCGGGGGGCGAGCTCGCGCTCGATCAGGCGCACGATGTCCGGGGCGTGCTCGCGGTTGTCGCCGTTGTAGACCTCGCTCGTGATCCCCGCGTCGGTCGTGAGACGTGTCACGACGGTCGAGCGTTTGAGGACCGAGTAGGTGCTGCCGCCGAAGTTCTTCCGCAGCGGAATATCGACGGCGATGGCTTCGATGCCCTGCACTCTCATTGGGACTCCCGATATGGCCGCCGGCTGCGAGCTGCGAGCCACAGGCTGCGAGCTGCGGGCCATGAGCTGTGCGCTGTGAGCTCGTGCTTGAAGCTCGCGGCTCGCGGCCCATAGCTCACGGCCCATAGCCCGCGGCTCGCAGCATGCCGCTCGTGCCACGCCGCCGGCTATTTGACCCGCATTCCCGGCTGCGCCCCCGAGTCCGGCGCGAGGAGGAAGATGCCCGGCCCCTCGCCGGAGGCGGCGAGGATCATGCCCTCGGAGAGGCCGAACTTCATCCTGCGCGGCGCGAGGTTCGCGACCACCACCGTCAGCCGGTCCTTGAGCGTCGCGGGATCGTAGGCGGACTTGATACCCGCGAACACCGTGCGGGTGGAGTTGCCGAGATCGAGGGTGATCTTGAGGAGCTTGTCCGCGCCTTCGACGTGTTCGGCCAGCACTATCCTGGCGACGCGCAGTTCGATCTTGTTGAAGTCCTCGATCGAAATGTCGGCGCCGGTCGCTCCCTCCCCCTTGACGGGGGAGGGCCGGGGTGGGGGCGCGGAACGCATCGGTGCTTCCTTCGGTGTTTCGAACAGCGCGTCAAGCTGCTTCTCCGTGACCCGCGCCATCACGTGTTCGTACGGCTTGATCGCGTGATCCGGTGCCAGCAGCCGGTCGGCATCCGCCCACTGGAGGGGTTCGATTCCCAGGAACGCCTCGACATCGGCGGCGAGCTTCGGCAGAACCGGCTTGAGATACAGCGTGAGCACCCTGAACGCATCGATGCCCACGCTGCACACGAGCTGCAGCCGGGTCTCAGCTTCGGGAAGCTTGGCGAGCTCCCACGGTTTGTTCTCGTCGATATACTGGTTGACGGCGTCCGCGAGCGCCATGATTTCGCGCAGGGCCTTCCCGTATTCGCGACCGTCGTAGAAGGCGCGGATCGCCGGGGACCGGGCGCACGTGTCGCGAAGGAGCGAGCCGCTTCGCGCGACTGCCATCCGCGTGCCGGGGTCGTGCGTCCCCGCGGGGGAGAGCACTCTGCCGCCGAATCGCCTCTGCAGGAAAGGAGCGCACCGGCTCGCGATGTTCACATACTTGCCGACGAGGTCGCTGTTCACCCGCGCCATGAAATCGCCGGGGTTGAAGTCGAGGTCCTCGACGTTGGCGTTCAGCTTCGCGGCGAGGTAGTAGCGCAGCCACTCCGGGTTCATGCCGAGCTCGAGGTAGCGCAGCGGATCGATGCCGGTGCCACGGGACTTCGACATCTTCTCGCCCGAGACGCCGATGAACCCGTGCACGTGCACGTGGTCGGGCGTCTTGTAATGCCCGGAGAAATGCAGCAGCGCCGGCCAGAACAGGGTGTGGAAGTAGATGATGTCCTTGCCGATGAAGTGGATCATCTCGGTGCCGCTGCCCGGCCGGACGAAGGCGTCGAAGTCGAGGCCGCTGCGCTCGCAGTAATGCTTCAGGCTCGCGAAATAGCCGACCGGGGCGTCGAGCCACACATAGAGGTACTTCTCCTCCGGGATGTCGGGGATCCGGATGCCGAAGTAGGGCGGGTCGCGCGAGATGTCCCAGTCCGCGAGTTCCTGGTCGTCCCTGCCCTCGAGCCATTCCCGGGCCTTGTTGGCGACCTGCGGCTGCAGGCGTCCGGGCTCGTCGATCCACCGGCGCAGGAACTCCCGGCACCGCGGATCGGAAAGCCGGAAGAAGTAGTGCTCCGAGGCCTTCATGACGGGCGCCGCGCCCGACAGGGTCGAGTACGGGTTGCGAAGCTGGGTGGGCGAGTAGACCGAACTGCAGCTCTCGCAGGCGTCCCCGTACTGGTCCTTCGCGCCGCAGTTCGGGCATTCGCCCTTGATGTAGCGGTCGGCGAGGAACATGCCTTTCACGGGGTCGTGGAACTGCTCGATCTGCCGCGTGTAGATGAGGCCCGCCGCGAGCAGGCGGCGGTAGAGGTCCTGCGAGAGCGCCGTGTTCTCCGGAGAGTGGGTCGAGTGCCAGTTGTCGTGGCGGATGTGGAAGCCGTCGAGATACCGCTTGCGGCCCGCCGCGATACCCGCAACGAACGCTTCCGGCGTACTGCCCGCCTTTTCGGCGGCCAGCATGATCGGGGCGCCGTGCGCGTCGTCCGCGCAGATGAACAGGACCTCGTGTCCCTGCATCCGCTGGAAGCGCACCCAGATGTCTGCCTGGATGTACTCCATGATGTGCCCGATGTGGAACGGACCATTGGCGTAGGGCAGGGCGGTTGTGACGAAGATGCGGCGTTTCATGCGACGCAATTGTAACCGATAAATCCTTGCTGCCATAAGGGCTTAGCGCGATTCCGGTGGCCGGCGGAACGGGCATCGGATAAAATCGCGCCCGGTCGCCGCGAGGCCGACACTCACCGCCGGGATACCCCATGGCCGTCACAGTCGAAGCGGTTCAGGAAGCGCTCAGGGAACTCACCGATCCCAATACCCGCAAGGACTACGTCTCCTCGCGCTCGGTGCGCAACGTCCGCGTGGAGGGCGACCGGGTCTCGGTGGAGATCCTGCTCGGCTACCCGGCGAAGACGCAGCTCGAGCCGATCCGGCGGGAGATCACGGCGAGGCTTGCGGCGCTGCCGGGCGTGGCGCAAGCCGCCGTGGACGTGCAGATGAAGATCGTCGCGCACGCCGTGCAGCGCGGCGTCAAGCTCGTGCCCGGCATCAAGAACATCATCGCCGTCGCCTCGGGCAAGGGCGGCGTGGGCAAGAGCACGACCGCGGTCAATCTGGCGCTGGCGCTTGCCGCGGAAGGCGCGCAAGTCGGCGTGCTCGACGCCGACATCTACGGCCCTTCGCAGCCGATCATGCTCGGCATCCGGGGCCGGCCCGAGTCGCGTGACGGCAAGTCCCTCGAACCGATGGAGGGGCACGGCATCCAGGCGATGTCGATCGGATTCCTGATCGATACCGACACCCCCATGGTCTGGCGCGGGCCCATGGTGACCCAGGCGCTCGAGCAGCTGTTGAACGAAACGAAGTGGCGCGACGTCGATTACCTGGTGGTGGACCTCCCTCCGGGCACCGGAGACATCCAGCTCACGCTCGCGCAGCGGGTGCCCGTGACGGGTGCGGTGATCGTCACGACGCCGCAGGACATCGCACTCATCGACGCCCGCAAGGGGCTCAAGATGTTCGAGAAGGTCGGCGTGCCCATCCTCGGCATCGTGGAGAACATGGCCCTCCACGTGTGCTCGAAGTGCGGTCACGAGGAGCACATCTTCGGCGCCGGCGGGGCGGAGCGCATGGGCCACGACTACGGCGTGGAGGTCCTCGGCTCGCTGCCGCTCGACATCGCTATCCGCGAGCAGGCCGATTCGGGGCGCCCGACGGTCGTAGCCGACCCCGAGGGGCCGTCGGCGCGGATCTACCGCGCAATCGCGCGGCGGGTTGCCGTCACGATCGCGGAGAAGGCACGGGATCACACCGCGGCGTTTCCGAAGATCGTCGTCCAGAACACCTGACCGGGAACGATGCACGCGCGGCCGGCCCGCGCGAGGGCCCCGGCTCCGGGAAGGGCGGCGATCGCGATCCGCCTTACGACGCCGTAACCGGTGGCTTCCGGCGCGCCTGCGGCCCGCCGCACTCGCGCGGATCAAGACCGGGCGACGGCCTGCCGTTAACCGCGGGAATGCCCGCACCGTATCGGGGGGACACTTTGCCGACCGCAGCGCCGCTCGCGCAACGCATCGCGGCCCTTCACTCGTCGGAAGATTTCCGCGCAAGGCCGGCGCGCCCTCGCGCGGCGCGCAACGGCGTCGAAATGCTGACCGACGTGTCGCGCTTTCGCCGGCGAAAGACCGCGGAAAATCCGCAAAAATCTCTTGATTCCTGGTACCGCGGTGCTATATTCCGCGAAAGTTTTGTTGCAACGGACAATTCCTGACCCGAGCACGAGGCAAGTCATGACGAATGCAATCTCGCGCCGCCCGCTGCATTGCTGCCGGGCCGATTCGTACGAACTGCTTGTCCCCGAGTAGGCAAGCTGGAGAACCTTGATGCCCGAGCGCCCCGCCGCCTTCCGCAAGCAGCCACTTCCCCCGGAAACAGAGCAGTCTCCCCTCTTCGATACCCATCCCGAAGTCCGACTGGACTTCAACCATGTACGGGATGCGCTCAAGCAGGGTTACAGCAGGCCGTTCCTGCTGATCGACACCAGCATCGTCCGCGCCAAGGCGCGCCGCTTCAAGGCGGCGATGCCGCGCGTGCAGCCGCACTACGCGGTAAAGGCCAATCCCGATCCCCGCGTGCTGAAGGTGCTGATCGAGGAGGGGGTGGGCTTCGAGATCGCCTCGGTCGCCGAGCTCGACATCCTGGTGAAGCTCAAGGTGCCGGCCGCCGAGGTCTGCTACAGCAACCCGGTCAAGTCGTCGGATTCGATCCGTTACGCCGCCGCGAAGGGCGTGGAGTGGTTCGCGATCGACAGCGTGGAAGAGCTGCGCAAGATCCACGGCATCGCGCCGGACGCGAAGCTCTATCTCCGGATCGAGGCGCCGAACGTCGGCAGCGACTGGCCGCTTTCCGGCAAGTTCGGGGTGAAGCCCGCCGAGGTGGACGCCATCGTCGCGGAGGCGGTCGCCGTGAAGGCGGATCTCGCCGGCGTGACCTTCCACGTGGGCTCGCAATGCCGCAATCCCGAGAACTGGCGGGTGGGCATACAGGGCGCGAAGCGCGCATTCAAGAAGATGCGCCTGGCGGGGCTGCGCCCGCGCCTTCTCAACGTGGGCGGCGGCTACCCGGTGCGCCACGTCAAGCCGATTCCGTCCATAGAAAAGATCGCCGAGGTGATCAATCACGGGCTGCGTGACATCCCGCAGAACGTGCGGGTCATGGGCGAGCCGGGGCGCTTCCTCGTGTCGGACGCGGGGTATTTCGTCTGCCGCGTGGTGGGCACGGCGACGCGCTCGGGCAAGCGGTGGATGTACTGGGATGCGGGCGTCTTCGGCGGGATCATCGAGACCACGGAGGGCTTGCGCTACGACATCCAGACCGACCGTGACGGGCCCATGATCGCCTGGAACGTGGCCGGCCCCACCTGCGATTCGGTGGATGTCTGCATGCGCGACGAGTTCTTCCCGGAGGGCATGCGGGAGGGCGATTTCGTCTACATCGCCAACGCCGGCGCGTACACCACCGCGTACGCAAGCAATTTCAACGGGTTTCCGCTGCCCGAGGTGCGGGTGATCTAGCGCCGGCGGCAGCCGCCCGCGCGCTCCATGCGGGGCCGGATCCCGGCACGGCGCCGCGCCGGGCCGCCCCGCCACACGGGTGCAGCGCGGCATGTGCGTGGACGATCTCACCGGCCGCATCAGCTCCGCGCTTTCCGGCATCGACTGGCCGGCGGCACCGCCGCCCGACGCCGCTCAGGCGCTCGCCCTGCAGTTCCAGTTGGGACTTTCCGAGTGGTATGACGGCGCGAGCCTCGCGGCGCTCCAGTTCCGGCAGCTCGAAGTGCTCCTGCGGCACGCGCACGCCACCGTCCCCTACTACCGGGAGCGATGGCATGGGCTCTACGACCCGTCCGCATCCCTCGACGCAGCGCGGTTCGCCCGCCTGCCGCTGCTTACCCGAAGCGCGCTGCAGCAGCAGTTCGGCGCGCTGACGAGCAGTGCGCCACCGACCGCGCACGGCGCGCCCTCGGAGACGCGCTCGTCCGGCTCGACCGGCACCCCGGTACGCGTGCTGAAAACGCCGGTCAGCCAGCTCGTGTGGCAGGCGGTCATGCTGCGCGAGCACCTCTGGCATCGCCGTGACTTCGGGGCGAAGCTCGCGGTCATTCGGAGGGTCGGCGAGCCGGGCGAGCGTGCGGGGTGGGGCGAGTACATCGGCGGGATCATCCCGGCGGGCCGCGCCGCGGCGTTGCCGATTTCCGTCGAGATCGGCCGGCAGCTTGACTGGCTCGCGGCGCAGCAGCCCGATTATCTCCTTACCTATCCCACCAATGCCGCGGGGCTCGCGCGCCGGTCGATCGAGCGCGGCGTGCGCCTTGCCGGGCTGCGCCAGGTCATGACGATCGGCGAAATCGTCACGCCGGAGCTGCGCGCGCTCTGCCGGGATGCATGGGACGCGCCGGTCAAGGACGCCTACTCGGCGCAGGAAACGGGTTACCTCGCGCTGCAGTGCCCCGACCGCGACGCATATCACGTGCAATCCGAGACCGTGCTGGTGGAAGTGCTGGACCGGCGGGGAAATCCCTGCGCTCCCGGCGAGACCGGGCTCGTCGTCGTCACGCCACTTCACGCGTTCGCCATGCCGCTCGTGCGCTACGTGGTCGGTGACTACGCGCGGGTGGGCGCGCTCTGCCCCTGCGGGCGCGGGCTGCCGGTTCTCGAGCGGATCATGGGCCGCACGCGGAACACCCTGGTGCTGGCGAACGGCGAGCGCTACTGGCCCTATTTCGGGACCCACCGGTTCGTGGATCTCGCGCCGATACTCCAGCACCAGTTCGTGCAGACCGGCTACGACGTCATCGAAGCCCGGCTGGTGACGGCGCGGCCGCTCACCGGCGCCGAGGAGGATGATTTCGTCCAGCACGTCCGGTCCTGCCTGCCGGCGCCCTTCGAGATCCGGATACGGCTCGTTCCGGGGATTCCGCGCGACCCCGGCAGCAAGTACGAGGACTTCGTCTCGGAACTGGCGGGCGCGGGAGGCGCGGGCTGACCGGAAACGGGCATCCGGCGGATGGCGTCGGCCCACACCACGGGATGCATGCGGTGGCGCGTGGATGCGCATTCGCGTGCGAGGCGCCCGCGCTCTGCTGCTACACTCGTTGCGTGAGCGCCATGCCGCAAGCGCGGGCCGCGGGGAGCAGCCTTGCCGTGGTACGTTCGGGCCTTCCCGGCGTCATCTGGCCCGCCGTTACCGCACCGGACACCGCGCTCGCGCTCGCGCTGCAGTACCAGCTCGAGCGGTCCCAATGGCTGCCGCCGGCTGCCCTGCACGAGCTGCAGCAGCGACAACTCGATGCCGTGCTGCGGCATGCCTGGGAGACGGTGCCGTTTTATCGCTGGCACTGGCATACGCGCGCCGGCCCGGGCGCGGCGCCGTTGCGCGACCGGTTCGCGGGTCTGCCCCTCCTTCATCGCGCCGATCTCGAGCGCGGGTTCGACGCCCTGAAGAGCGGGGCGTGTCCCGCCTCGCACGGCCCGGTCGTGGAGGGCAGCACCGCCGGGACGACCGGCAAGCCGGTGAGAACGCTGCGCACCGGCTACGCCGCGCTCTGGTGGCGCGTCATCGCGTTACGCGACCACCTGTGGCACGCGCGCGATTTCGACGGCAACCTGGCGGCCATCGCGCCCGGAGCGGTGGCAGGCGAGAGCGCGGGATGGGGACCGGCAACGGCGATGCTGGACGCCGGCGGCCGCTCGGCGGCCCGCGATCTCTCGGGTGCCCCGGAGACCTGGCTCGAGTGGCTCGCTGCCCGGCAGCCGGATTATCTCCTTGCCCCGCCGTCGGTGGTGGCCGGGCTTGCGCGTTGCACTCTCGCGCATCGCACGGGCCTGCCGCGGCTGAAAGAGGCGCGCACCTTCGGGGAGCGGCTGGGGCCGGACGTGCGCCGCCTCGCACGGGAAGCATGGAGCGCGCCGGTCACGGATACGTATTCCTGCGACGAGGCCGGTTTCCTCGCGTTGCAGTGCCCCGCCCACGAGCACTACCACGTGCAGTCCGAAAGCGTCCTTCTCGAAGTGCTCGACGAACAGGGCAATGCGTGCCCGCCCGGCAGCGTCGGACGAGTCGTGGTGACGACGCTGCAGAATTTCGCGATGCCGCTCGTTCGCTACGACACGGGCGACTGGGCGGAGGCGGGCGGGAGGTGTCCCTGCGGCAGGGGCTTGCCGGTCCTGAAGCGCATCGCGGGCAGGACGCGCAACGCCATCGTCACCGCGCCGGGCGGGCGCGTGTGGCCGGAGGTGTCGCCTCGCGGGCTCTCGCAGGTCGCGCCGGTGCTGCAGTGCCAGCTCGTGCAGACGCAGCTCGACCTGATCGAGGCGCGCGTCGTGGCGGCCGGCACGCTCACACCGGCGCAGACGGCGGGTCTGCATGCCATTCTCCGGAGCGGGCTGCCGGCGGGGGTTCGCCTCGAGATCGTCACCATGGCGGCGCTCGCGCGCGGCGCCGGCGGCAGGTTCGAGGACGTGGTCTCGGCGCTTGCGCCGCCCCGCCCCTGAGCGCGCCGGGAGCACGCGGCACATGGCGGCCGACAACCTCGATCTCATCCGCTCGGCCTGGCCTGGGCTGGCGTGGCCGGCGCTGCCGCCCGAAGCGGGCGCGCTGGCGCTTGCGCTGCAGTTCCAGCTCGACCGCACCCAGTGGCTTTCCCCGGGGGAGTTGCACGGCGCGCAGCAGCGCCAGCTGGGCCTGCTGATCGCGCACGCGCATGCGAACGTCCCCTTCCACGCGGCACGCCTCGCGGCCGCCGGCTACCGCCCCGGAGACCCCGTCGCGCAGGACTGGTTCGACGCGGTGCCGCTCCTCACGCGCGCCGAGGTCCACGGGCTGGGCGAGGAACTGCACTGTCGCGAGGTGCCCGCGAGCCACGGACCCGTGGAATCCGGCCGGACGTCCGGTTCCACCGGCATGCCGATCGCCTTCCTCACCACCGCCGTCACCCGCGTGCTGTGGCGCGCGTTCAACCTGCGCGATCAGCTCTGGCACGGGCGCGATCTCGCTCTCAGGTTCGCGGCCATCCGGCCCGATCGCGGCGTGCGCGGGGACACCGGTGTCGATCTGCCCGGCTGGGGGCCGTCGACCTCGGCGGCCTACCGCGACGGGCCTGCGGCGATCCTCTCGAGCGCCACCACCCTCGACCGGCAGATCGACTGGCTGATCGGGCAGGATCCGGATTACCTCCTCTCCCTCGCGAGCAACCTCCTCGAGCTCGCGCGCGAGCTCGCCCGCCGCGGGGTGCGCCTGGCGCGGCTGCGGCAGGCCTGCACCTACGGAGACGTGCTCGACCCGGCGGCGCGCGCCGAGTGCAGCGGGCTGCTGGGTGTCGATGTGGTCGATATCTACTCCGCGCAGGAGGTGGGCTACGTCGCGCTGCAGTGCCCGGACCACGGCCACTACCACGTGCAGAGCGAAGGCTTGATCGTCGAGATTCTCGACGAGGCGGGACGCGCCTGCGCGCCCGGCACGGTCGGGCGGGTGGTGGTCACCACGCTGCACAACTTCGCCATGCCGCTCATCCGCTACGACATCGGCGACTACGCCGAGGCGGGTGCGCCGTGTCCGTGCGGGCGCGGGCTGCCGGTGATAAGCCGCATACTCGGCCGGGAGCGCAACATGGCGCTCACGCCCGAGGGGCGGCGCTACCACCCCAGCTTCGCGGCGGAGACGTGGATGCATGTCGCGCCGATCCGGCAGCTGCAGCTCGTCCAGAAGTCGCTCCGGTCGATCGAGGCACGGATCGTCGCGGCGCGCGCGCTCGAGCCCGCGGAGGAAGCGGCGCTCGCCGCCGCCTTGCGGCGCACGCTGGGTCACCCCTACGAGATCACCGTGCGCGGGATGGCCACGATTCCTCGCACGCCCGGGGGCAAGTTCGAGGATTTCATCTGCGAGGTCCGGGACGCGGCTTGACGTTCGGCGCGGGCAGGCGGAGGGCGCGCGGGGAAACAGGACGCCGGAGCCGCGCCGCGGGCGGCGCCGCGGCGGGATCAGGGAGCGCGCGGCCGGTCGAGGAGGTAGCGCGCGGTCAGGTTGTCGAACAGCGCCGATCCGGTCGACACGAAGATCCGCTGCCGGTCGCCCGCGCGCGGAGGCTCGCGCAGGACCTCGAGCAGGTCGGGAATCGCCGCGGGGTCGACGCGGCCCGCTTCCCGCCACGTCCTGAGGTCGCCGAAGCGCATGCTGTCGCGGGTGTCGCAGTAGAGGTCCGCGCGACCCGCCCACGCCGGGTCGAGTTCGCTTTGCGCGTCGGTGTCGGCCCCGAGGCTCACCAGCAGGTCCGCATGCCAGCCGGGCGGGGCCGCGACCGGGCGTTCGCTGGTTGTCGCGAGCGCGACGATGTCCGCGCTCCCGATGCCGGCGAGGCTCACCGCTTCTGCCGCCACCGGGGCGTGCGAACGCACCCACAGCGCCGCACGCGCGGCCCGTCCCGGGTCGATGTCGCAGAAGCGCACCCGCGCGATACCGCCGAGGGCGCTCGCGTAGAGCGCGGCATAGAGGCCCACCCGGCCGCTCCCCACCACCACCAGCTCGCGGCGCCGGCGCGCGAGCAGGGACATGGCGAGCGCGGCGCAGGCGCCGGTGCGCGCGGAGGAGAGGAGACACGCCTCGAAGACGTCGGAGACGAAGTTCTCGCGCGCGTCGAGCACGAAAAGCCGGCCTACCGTGATCTGGTCCGGGACGGTCCGCTGCACCGTGTTCGTTCCAATCAGCTTGACCGACTTGGTGATCGTGCCCGCGTGCCCCGTCTCGCAGGGCATCACCCGGAAATCCCCGTTCGTCGCCGGGTCCGGAAATACCTGCTTGGCAGGCAGGACGAGGCGCGCCGCGCCGGTCGCGATGGCCTCCAGCGCCCGGCGCAGGAAACCGAGATAGCCCGCGGGGTCCGCCGTCAGCGCGGCGTGCACTTGCGTCTCGGTGTGGTAGCGAAAGGGCTCCGGGCTGACCCGGAACTCCGGGGGCAGCGGCTCCGGACGGGGCGCTACTTCAGCAGCTTCTTGGCCTTCTTCACCCACTCTTGCGCCTGTTCCTCGGCTTCCCGGATTTCGCCGGCGCTCATGCCTGCCGACACCCGCTTGATGGTCTCCTGTGCCTTGTCGTCGCCCTGCAGGGCAGCGACCCTCACCCAGTAGTACGCCCAGCGGCCGTCCTTCTCGACGCCGCGCCCCTCGTAATAGAGCAGACCGAGGTCGTGCTGCGCCTGCACGTGACCCCGCTGCGCGGCCTGCCGGTACCACCGCGCCGCCCGCGCGTAATCCTGCTGTACGCCCTCGCCGAGCAGGTAGAGCGTGCCGAGGCTGTACTGCGCCCCGGGATCGTTGGCGGCCGCGGCGTAGCTCCACCACCGGTGGGCCGCCTGCAGGTCCTTGCCGACGCCGTAGCCGCGCGCGTACATGAGGCCGAGCGTGGTCTGCGCGCGCACGTCGCCCTGCTTCGCGAGCCGGTGATACCAGCGCGCCGCTTCCACGAAATCCTGCGTGACGCCGTCGCGTCCGAGGTAGTACGCCTCGGCAACCTGCCGCGTCGCGTTGCGCTCTCCCGCTTCGGCACGCGCCTTGAGCTCATCGATCCCGGCCTTGTCCTGCGCCGGCACGCACGGCGCACCGGCCGCGAGCAGCATGGCGGCGATCGCGAGCCGCGCGACGTTACCGGATGCGCTCATGCACGGCCTGGCGGTAGGGATGCGCGTGCCGCTCGTCGGCGCCGTGCCGCAGGCAGGACACCTCTCGCCACTCGCCGGGGTCGAATTCCGGCATCATGGCGTCGCCGCCGATGTCGGCCTCGACCGTGGTGAGGTAGAGACGGTCGGCGAGCGGCAGCGCGGCGCGGTAGAGCTCCGCGCCGCCGATCACGAATGGCTCCGGGTCGTTCGCGCAGGCGGAGATCGCCTCGCCGAGCGAGCGCGCCACCGTGGCGCCGGCCACGCGGTAGCCGGGCTGCCGCGACACGATCACCGTCGAGCGCCCGGGCAGCAGCCGCCCGATCGACTCCCAGGTCTTCCGCCCCATGATGATGTGGTGGCCCATCGTTATGCTCCGGAAGAGCTTCAGTTCGTCGGGCAGATGCCACGGAATCGCGCCGTTCGCCCCGATCACGCCGTTGCGCGATACGGCGGCGATGACCGAAAGGCGCGGCGGGTGATGCGCCCCTTCCCCGCTCGTGCCACGCGACCTCGCCGCCCCGACGCCGCTCATCACGCATCGCTAGACCGCCACCGGCGCGCGGATGGCGGGGTGGGGATCATAGTCTTCCAGGGCGAAATCCTCGTAACGGAACGCGAGAAGGTCGGTCACCGCGGGGTTGAGCTTCATGACGGGGAGCGCTCGCGGGTCGCGGGTGAGCTGCTCGCGCGCCTGCTCGAGGTGATTCAGGTAGAGGTGCGCGTCGCCGAAGGTGTGCACGAACTCGCCGGGCCTGAGAGCGCACACCTGCGCGACCATCATGGTGAGCAGAGCGTAGGACGCGATGTTGAAGGGGACGCCGAGAAAGAAATCCGCGCTGCGCTGGTAGAGCTGGCAGGAGAGCCTTCCCTGCGCGACGTAGAACTGGAAGAGCGCGTGGCAGGGGACCAGTGCCATCCGCGGGAGTTCCGCCACGTTCCAGGCGGAGACGATCAGGCGGCGCGAGTCGGGATTGCGCCGGATCCCGGCGACGAGCTGCGCGATCTGGTCGATATGCCCGCCGCCCGGGGCCGGCCACGAGCGCCACTGGCGACCGTACACCGGGCCGAGTTCACCGTCGGCGTCCGCCCATTCATCCCAGATGGTGACGCCGTGCTCCTTCAGGGTGCGGATATTGGTCTCGCCGCGCAGGAACCAGAGCAGTTCGTGAATGATGGACTTGAGATGCACGCGCTTGGTGGTGAGCAGCGGAAAGCCCGCGGCAAGGTCGAAGCGCAGCTGGGCGCCGAAGATGCTCAACGTCCCGGTCCCGGTGCGGTCGCTCTTGCGGGCGCCATGCCGCAGGATGTGCTGCATGAGGTCGAGGTAGGAGCGCATGAGGACTTTCGTCGCGCGGGCCGGGATGGCGTTCCATTGTACTACCGTACTGCCGGCGCGCCGCGGCGCCGCCGGCAGTCACCGCCCCGCTATAATGGCGCTCGCCATGCTGGCCACGCTCGAGCAATCCGGGGCGCCCGCCCTCGCGGGCGCGCTGCGCGGCACGGGCCACGTCCTCGTGGTGATGCCGCCCGCAACGGGCGGCCGCGTGCCGGATGACGTCCCGTTTCGTGACGCGCTCGTCGCGAGCCTCTCCCGCCGCCGGAAGAAGGCCGGCGATCTCGCGAAAGCGCCGGTCGCCGTCGATTTGCCGCAGGGCGGTCTCGCGGTGTGGGTGGCGATCAGCGCCGCGGCGCCGGCATTCGAGCGGCTGACGCTCGCGCGCAAGGCGGCGGCGCTCGCGCTCGCCGAGAAGCCGCGAACGCTTGCGATTGCGGTCTGCGGCAGCCCGGAAGAGCGCCGCGCGGGCGCGGAGGCGGCGGTGTACGCGGCATGGGTGAACGGCGCGCCGCTGCCCGAGCGCAAGAAAAAGAGCGAGGCCGTGCCGCTGCGGGCGATCCGCCTTTACGGCCACCGGTCGGGCGACGCCCTTGCCCGTGAGCGGGCCGCGGCGGAAGGCAACACCCTGTGCCGCGAGCTGACGGTGCTGCCTCCGAACGAGCTCACGCCCGGCGTCTACCGCGACCGTATCGCCCGGCTTGCCCGGCGGGAGGGCTGGCGCCGGGAGGAGTACGGCGTGCGCCGCCTCAAGCGCATGGGGGCGGGCGCGTTCGTGGCGGTGGCGCGGGGCAGCGCCGTGGATGACGCCGCGATCGTGCGCCTGCGCTACCGGCACGCGCGGGCGCGGCGCTCGGTCGCGCTGGTCGGCAAGGGGATCTGTTTCGACACCGGGGGCCACAACCTCAAGAGCGCGCGCCACATGCAGGGCATGCATGCGGACATGAACGGTTCGGCCGTCGTGCTGGGCATCCTCCTTGCGGCGACGCGTCTCGGGCTCGCCGTGAACCTCGATTGCTGGCTGGCGATCGCGCAGAACCATCTCAGCCCGCGCGCCTACAAGCAGAACGAAGTCGTCACTGCCCTCGACGGCACGACCATCGAGATCGTCCACACCGACGCCGAGGGCCGCATGGTGCTCGCCGATGCGCTTGCGCTGGCGGCGCGCGACAAGCCGGACCTGATCGTGGACTTCGCCACCCTGACGGGCAGCATGCACACCGCGCTCGGAGCGAGGTACAGCGGCGTTTTCGCGACGAGCGACGCGCTCGGGCAGGCCGCGCTCGCAGCCGGGCGCGCGAGCGGCGAGCGCGTTTGCCTGTTTCCCCTCGACGAAGATTACGACGAAGCGCTGGAGAGCGCGATCGCCGACGTGAAGCAGTGCACCCTCGAAGGCGCCGCCGACCATATCCTCGCGGCACGGTTCCTGCAGCGGTTCACCGGCAAGTGCCCGTGGCTGCACGTGGACCTTTCCGCCGCGACCTGCAAGGGCGGGCTGGCCGCGGCCGGAACGGAGGTCACCGGTTTCGGCGTCGCGTGGGGGCTGAAACTTCTCGCCGCGGGCTACACGCGGCAGGGGGCGGTCGTTCGATCTCCCGGCCCGCGGTAGCGGAGGACGCGCGCCGGCCGGCGCGATTCATCCGCGGCCGCGGTTCTTGTCCCAGTTGTAGCGGACCGCGCGCTGCCAGCGGTTTTGCGCGTGAGCCAGCTTGTTGTACTGCTTTCCCGCCGCGTGATCCCGCGCGCTGGGCTGCTTCACGCGGCCGGGTCCATCGCGAGGCGCTGCCGTCGCGAGCCGCCGTCCCCGTCCCGATGCGCTTTTTCCGGCCATGGCGCTGTACCGGTGGAAGAAGGGCGTATGTTAAACTGCGTGTTGAATTTTTTCGACTTTTTCTGCTCCGGCTGGATCGCGCCATGTCCGGCAACACGCTCGGCAAGCTCTACTGCGTGACCTCGTTCGGCGAGAGCCATGGCCCGGCGATCGGGTGCGTCGTGGACGGCTGTCCGCCGGGACTCGGACTCGCGGAATCGGACATTCAACCCGACCTCGACCGGCGCAAGCCCGGCACCTCGCGCCACGTCACGCAACGGCGCGAGGAGGATGCCGTCGAGATCCTCTCGGGCGTATTCGAGGGCCGGACGACCGGCACGCCCATCGCGCTCCTCATCCGCAACGCCGACGCGAAGAGCCGCGACTACTCGAAGATCAAGGATCTCTTTCGCCCCGGCCACGCCGACTACACCTACCTCCAGAAGTACGGCATCCGCGACCACCGCGGCGGCGGGCGGCAATCGGCGCGCGAGACCGCGGTGCGGGTCGCGGCGGCGGCGATCGCGCGCAAGTGGCTTTGGGAGCGCTACGGGGTGCTCGTGCGCGGCTACCTCGCGCAACTCGGGCCGAACGTCGTGCCGTTTCGCTCGTGGGAGGACGTGCGCGCCGAGGGCAACGCCTTCTTCGTGGCCGACGCGAGCTTCGTGCCGCGACTCGAGGCGTTCATGGATCGCCTGCGCAAGTCCGGTGACTCCTGCGGCGCGCGCATCACCACCGTCGCGCACAACGTGCCGGCGGGCTGGGGCGAGCCGGTCTATGACAAGCTCGACGCCGCGCTCGCCTGCAACCTGATGAGCATCAACGCGGTGAAGGGCGTGGAGATCGGCGCGGGCTTCCGCGCCGTGGAGCAGAAGGGCACCGAGCACTCCGACGAAATGACGCCACAGGGCTTCGTCTCGAACAACGCGGGCGGCATCCTCGGCGGGATCTCGACCGGGCAGGACATCGTCGCCCACGTCGCCGTCAAACCCACTTCCAGCATCCGGCTCGCGCGTCACACGATCGACCGCGGCGGCGGCGCGGCGAGGATCGAAACGCACGGCCGCCACGATCCCTGCGTGGGCATTCGCGCGACGCCGATCTGCGAGGCGATGATGCTCCTCACGCTCATGGACCACGCCCTGCGCCAGCGCGCGCAGAACGCCGATGTCGCCTGCGCGACGCCGCGCATCGCGGCGCAGGCGCCGCAGTCGGTGATCGAGAGGCTGCGCGCGGCGGCTGCGGTGGAGAATCCGGACCCGGATGAGGCGTAGCCTGCGCCGCGCCGCCTGCGTGCGCGGCTGGGCGCCGTCCGAGCCCGCTTCGTCAACGGCGCCGTGCGGACCTGCCGCGATGAAGGCCGGTTCGCCTCGCCGCTCGTGTACGGGGCGGGCCGGGCCGCAGGCGCCCGGGCGCCGCCGCGGTTAGCTGCCGGCCGATGCCACTGCGCGACCCCACCTGCCGGCGCCTCGGCGGGTTCTACTTCTTCTACTTCGCTTACCTCGGGGCCTACGCGCCGTTTTTCACGCTCTACCTCCTGTGGGTCGGGCGCTCGGCGGTGGAGATCGGCTTGCTGATGGCGCTGCCCGCGGTGGCGCGCATCGTCGCCCCGCACCTGTGGGGCTGGCTCGCCGATGTCTCCGGTCGAAAGACGCCGCTGCTCCGCGCGACCGCGGCGGCCGGCGTCGCCTGTTTTCTCGGCGTGTTCGCCGGCAGCGGGTTTCACTGGTTGTTCGCGGTGCTCCTCTTCGCGAGCTTCTTTCTCTCGGCATCGCTGCCGCTGGTCGAGGCGACCACGCTCGCTCACCTCGGCGGCGACACCGGCCGCTATGGCACGGTGCGGGTGTGGGGCTCCATCGGCTACATCGTGGCGGTCGTCGCCATCGGCTACGCGCTCGACTGGACCTCGGTCGATTTCCTGCCGTGGCTGATCCTCGCCACGCTGGCGGGGATGCTCTTCTATTGCTGGCGGATTCCCGAGGCGCGCACGGCCGGGCACGCCACCGACGCGCTGCCGATCTGGAGCATCCTTGCGCGCCCCGCGGTCGTCGCGATGATCGCCGCGTGCGCGCTGATGGCCGTTGCGCACGGCCCGTACTACACCTTCTACTCGATACACCTGATCGAGCTCGGCTACACCAAGGCGATGACGGGCTGGCTGTGGGCCCTCGGCGTCATCTGCGAGATCGTCGTCTTCCTCTGGTTACCGCGGCTCTACGCGGCGTACACGCTGCGCGCGGTACTGATCGCGAGCTTCGCGCTCGCCGTCGTGCGCTTTCTCCTGATCGCGTGGGGGGCGCAGTACCTCGCGCTGCTGCTCTTCGCGCAGGCGCTGCACGCGGCGAGCTTCGGCTCTTTCCATGCGGCCGCCATCGGCATCGTGCACCGCCTGTTCCAGGGACGCCACCTGGCGCGGGGCCAGGCGATCTACGGGAGCTTCACGTTCGGGGTCGGCGGCACCTTCGGCGCGCTCGCGAGCGGCTACTCGTGGCAGTACCTTGGCGCGGGGCCGACCTTCAGCCTCGCATCGGGCGCGGCGCTCGCGGGCATGCTTCTGCTGCAGTGGCAGCTGAAGTCGCGGGAAATCTGACCCGCTCTCCCGCGCGGGAGGCCGCGCCGGCGCCACGATCCGGCTGACGGCCGGCGGCTGACCGTGCAATAATTCCGCCCTTCCATGAGGTTACGCACGCGATGACCGCGAGAACGCTCTACGACAAGCTGTGGGACAGCCACCTCGTGCGCCAGGCGCCGGACGGCACCGCGCTCGTCTACATCGACCGTCACCTCGTCCACGAAGTGACCAGCCCGCAGGCGTACGAGGGCCTGAAGCTCGCGGGACGCAGGCAGTGGCGCGCGGGCTCGGTGGTCGCGACCGCCGATCACAACACGCCCACGCGGCGCTGGGAGCGCGGCATCGCGGCCATCGAGGATCCCGTGTCGCGGCTGCAGGTCGAGACGCTCGACGCCAACATGAAGGCGTTCGGCGCGAAGGCCTACTTCCCGTTCCTCGACAGCCGCCAGGGCATCGTGCACGTCATCGGTCCCGAGCTGGGCGCCACGCTGCCCGGCATGACGCTCGTCTGCGGCGATTCCCACACCAGCACGCACGGGGCGCTCGCGTGCCTCGCGTTCGGCATCGGCACGAGCGAGGTCGAACACGTGCTCGCCACGCAGTGCATGGTGATGAAGAAATCGAAGTCGATGCTGGTCGAGGTCGAGGGGACGCTCGGCCGCGGCGTCACGGCGAAGGACGTGATACTGGCCATCATCGGCGAAATCGGCACCGCGGGCGGTACCGGCTACGCCATCGAGTACGCCGGCTCCACCATACGCGCCCTGTCGATGGAAGGGCGCATGACGATCTGCAACATGTCGATCGAAGCGGGCGCGCGCGCCGGCATGGTCGCGGTGGACGACAAGACCATCGAATACGTGAAGGGCCGGGCGTTCGCGCCAACCGGGGCGATGTGGGACGCGGCCCTCGCGCACTGGCGCACGCTCGTCACCGATCCGGGCGCGAACTTCGACCGCGTGGTCCGGCTCGACGCCGCCGAAATCAGGCCGCAGGTGACCTGGGGCACCAACCCGCAGATGGTGACCGCTGTCGACGGGAAGGTGCCCGATCCCCGGGAGGAACCCGATCCCGTCAAGCGCGAGTGGATGGAGCGCGCCCTCAAGTACATGGACCTCGCGCCCAACACGCCGATCACCGAGATCCGGCCCGACAAGATCTTCATCGGCGCCTGCACCAATTCGCGGATCGAGGATCTCAGATCGGCCGCCGCGATGGTGAAGGGCCGGCATATCGCGCCGGGGATCAGGCTCGCCATCGTCGTGCCCGGCTCGGGGCAGGTCAAGCGCCAGGCGGAGCAGGAGGGGCTCGACAAGGTGTTCACCGAAGCGGGATTCGAGTGGCGCGAGCCGGGCTGCTCGATGTGCCTCGGCATGAACGACGATCTGCTCTCGCCCGGCGACCGTTGCGCTTCCACGTCGAACCGCAACTTCGAGGGGCGGCAGGGACCAGGGGGGCGCACCCACCTCGTGAGCCCGGCGATGGCGGCCGCGGCGGCGGTGGCGGGGCATTTCGTGGACGTGCGGCAGATGGATTGATTCGGCCGCGGAGACGCAGAGGCCGCAGAGATGCCGGTTCCGCTCGCGGGCGCTTCCGCATTGAAAGGCGCGCCTCCCTCCGCGTGCTCCGTGCCTCCGCGGCAATACTTCCGGGAGTAACAATGGAAAAATTCGTCAGGCAGGAAGGGCTCGTCGCACCGATGGACCGCGCCAACGTGGACACCGACGCGATCATCCCCAAGCAGTACCTCAAGTCGATCCTGCGCACCGGTTACGGCCCAAACCTCTTCGACGAGTGGCGCTACCTCGACCACGGCGAGCCGGGCATGGACCACTCGAAGCGCCCCCTCGATCCCGATTTCGTGCTGAACCAGCCGCGTTACCGCGGCGCGACGGTGCTCCTCGCGCGCGAGAACTTCGGCTGCGGCTCGTCGCGGGAGCACGCGCCGTGGGCGCTCCTGCAGTACGGATTCCAGGCCGTCATCGCGCCGGGCTTCGCGGACATTTTCTACAACAACAGCCTGAAGAACGGCCTGCTCCTCATCCGGCTCGACGCGCGGATCGTGGACCGGTTGTTCCGGGAGGTCGGCGCCAGGGAAGGCTATCGCGTCGCGATCGATCTCGAGCAGCAGACGGTCACCACGCCGGGCGGCGAGAGCGTGCGCTTCGAGATCGATCCCTTCGCCAAGCACTGCCTGCTGAACGGTCTCGACGAGATCGGGTTGAGCCTCGAGCACGCCGACGAGATCAGGGCGTTCGAGGCGCGCCACCGGCAGGCGCAGCCGTGGCTCTTCGCGTGAAACGATGAAGATCGCGGTTCTGCCCGGCGACGGCATCGGCCCCGAGATCGTCGCGCAAGCGGTCAAGGTGCTGAAGGCGCTCGCGCGCGAGGGCCTTGCCGCCGAGCTGGAGCACGCGCCCTACGGGGGCGCGGGCGTGGATGCCCACGGCGATCCGCTTCCCGAGCCGACCTTGCGCCTCGCGCGCGCCGCCGACGCCCTGCTGTGCGGCGCGGTCGGCGGGCCGCGATACGACGCGCTGCCGCGCGCGCAGCGCCCCGAACAGGGGATACTGCGGATCCGCAAGGAGCTCGCGCTCTTCGCCAATCTGCGCCCGGCGATCCTCTTCCCGGAACTCGTCGGCGCGTCGAGCCTGAAGCCCGAGGTGGTATCGGGGCTCGACATCATGATCGTGCGCGAGCTGACCGGCGACATCTATTTCGGCGAGCCGCGCGGGCGGCGCGCGACCGCGGCCGGCGCGCGCGAGGGCTACGACACGATGCGCTACTCCGAGCCGG
>JADZGE010000019.1 GCA_020854035.1 Burkholderiales bacterium
GCCTGGCTGAGATCCTGCGCCGCCACGGCCCGGCCCATCTCGCCGCCCATCCCTTGTCGGTGGCCAAGGCGAAGGTGTGGCGCGCGATCCTCGCGTGCCGCACCCCCGCCCTGGGCGGGCAGGTGCAAACCTGCGGATTGCGCGGGCGGCATCGATTCGCTGGTCGAGCTGCTGCAGGGTCGCTTCTCCAAGGCGGTGCTGGAGCGGCTGTGCCGGCAGGAAACGGGGCTCTTTCCGTCGCCGAGGGAAATCCGCTTCACCTGTTCGTGCCCGGACTGGGCCGCGATGGGCAAGCACGTCGCCGCCGTGTTCTACGGAATCGGAGCGCGGCGCCCGGCGAACGGGAGAGTGCTGGCGGAGCCGGGAATCGCGGGGATTTTCGGGGTCGAGCTGGCCGAACCCGCGGGGGCGCGTCCGTTACCCGAAACCAGGGCCGAAGTGTCTCGCGCTGCGCGAAGAAGGACGCCGAAGGAGGAGGCGTCGGAGCAACGGTCAAGCAGGAAACCGAAACCGCGAGCTGCTTCGGGCAAGGCAGACGGCGCCCGGCCGGCGATCGGGCCAACGCTCGCGCCCCACGGTCGTCGCGGAGGCGCCGGGCGTGAGCGCCACGATTGCTGACCCTCAGTCGCCGCGGGCGAGAAGGTTCTTGAGCGCGCGCCCGTTGGAGAGTCGGTAAATGGTGAAGTCCGCCGCGTCCACGGTGATGACGTCGCGCACCCCGGTCCGCTCCGCCAGCGCAAGCAGAGACAGGTCGGCCAGATCGGGGCCGCGATCCGCGTATTTCCGGAAGTAGCGTTCGATAGCGGCGCAGTCTTGCGCGTCCTGTGGCGCCACTTGCAGATTGCGCTGCAGCCACTGGACCATGGCCATGCGCGCCTTCGTCGATTCCGACAGATAAGCGGCTTCGGTGATGACGGGCCAGGTGGTAATAAGGCCGCCGCGCCAGCCCTGGAAGAAGCGCTTCGATGCCGCGTGCCAGGCGTCGCCTCGGTGCAGGTAGGCGACGATGGGCCCGGTATCAACGAGGACCGCCGCGGGCACGGCGTTCGCGCAGCAGCACGCTCATACGGCGCGCCGAAAGGCCGGGCTCAGGCGCTTCGGCTACTCCGCAAAGGTCGCGCGTTGCCGCATAGACTGTGCCGCGCCGCGTGCCGCGCGACTCGCTCAAACGCCGCAAGAGCGCATCGCGGACCAGCTCGCTCGTGCTTATTCCAAGCTCGGCGGCAAGCGCTTTTACCCGGGCACGTAACGCAGGATCGAGTTTGACGGTGAGCATCGTCAATCCTTGGTATTACCAACTGGTATTACACCACGGTCCGGCGCCCGGTGCAAAGGTGGCGCACAGCCGGGACCTCCGGGAAACCGCGTATCGATTTCGTATCACTCGTAGACCGCGCCAGATTTCGTAGGCTTTGTTGGGCTGCGTATCAATTTCGTATCATCTGTCCCCGTAGCGGTCCTGCGTCTTCGCGCGATGCGAGTTCAGGAGTCTATGCAAATCGAATACGTCGTTGCGTGAGGGCGGCGCAGACCAAAGTGAACATGCGCGAAAAACGGCCCGGTTCTCGCAGCGGGCCTACACAGGCTCGGGCGCGTTCGCTACTGCGCCTTGACGCCCGCGACCCTCGCGATGCGGACCGTCGTCTGCGTCTCATCACGGACGAAGCGCGCGAATTCTGCGGGCGTCATCGGCATCGGGTCGGCGACGAGCGATCCTAGCTGATCGAGAAGTGCAGGATGCGCCAGCGCGCGGACCGCATCCTTGGCCAGTTTTTCCACGATGGAGCCGGGTGTGTGGGCCGGCGCCCAGAGCCCAAACCAGAGCGTGCTCTCGAAACCGGGAATCGACTCCGCGATGGCCGGCACATCCGGCAGCACCGAAGATCGCTTGCGGCCCGTCACGCCCAACGCGAGGAGCTTCCCGCCCCTGATCAGGGGCAGGGCGGTGCCGAGCGAAGGGATCCAGTAGGTCACGCGGCCCATCATCACATCGGTCATCGCCTCGGGACCGCCCTTGAACGGGACGTGAACGGCGTCGATGCCGGTCGCCAGCTTGAACTTCTCACCGGTGAAATGCACCCCCGTGCCGGCGCCCGGGGACGCAAACGTAAGCGCGCCCGGCTTCGCCTTTGCCGCCGCCATGAGATCGGGCAGGGTGCGCACGCCCGCCGACGGCGCGATGACGAGGACCTGGACGAGGCTTGCGAACGAAGCAACCGGCGTGAAGTCCCCGAGGGAATCGTAGGGCAGCGAGTGGTAAAGCGCGGCGTTCGTCGCGTGGGCGCTTCCCGAGGCCAGCAGCGAATGGCCGTCCGGCTTCGACTTTGCGATCAGCGCCGTGCCTACCGTGCCGCCCGCGCCCGGCCGGTTGTCCACGACCACCGGCTGACCCCACCCGTCGGCCATCCGCTGCGTAACCCAGCGGGCGATGATGTCCATCCCGCTCCCGGCCGACAGCGGCACGACGATCCGCACAGGCTTGCTCGGGTATGTATCGGCCCGCACGGGTGTTGCAGCCACCAGACCGGCGATGCACGAGAGCACCATCGTCTTCATGGCGTAGTCCTCCGTTCGCCACTGTTGCAACCAGATTGCGCCTGGAACCGCATATTCGTCAAATAGATAATTTGACTATATGTTGATGCCGTCATGGCATAAACTAGCCGGCATGGATCTGCGGCAATTGCGCGCCTTCGTGACCGTAGCGACGGCGGGCACCGTTTCCAGGGCCGCGCTGGAGCTGCGAATCGCGCAGCCGGCGCTTTCGCGCCAGATCGGCAACCTGGAATCGGAGCTCGGCGTGCGCCTGTTCGACCGGATCCGGCGGCGGCTCGTACTGACGAGCGAGGGCGAGCAGCTCCTGGAGGATTGCAGGGCTATCCTCGGCGGGGTGAACGCGCTAAGCGAGCGCGCGCGGCAGATCGGCCGGGGTGACAGTGGCATCCTGAGGGTGGGTGCGACGCCGCAGATGATGGAAGGGGTCTTCGCCCGTTTTCTTCACCATTTTGCGCAGCGCAGGCCAAACGTGAAAGTCCGGCTGACGGAAGGCTTTGGCAACCAGCTCCGCCAGATGCTCGAGCGTGGCGAGCTGCATCTGTGCATCACGCTCGTCCAGTCCCTCGGGCCCGCGCTGCACGAGCTGCAGAGCGTGGCGCTGCCCCCCATCGAGTTCCTCGCGGCCTGTCACGAATCCCTGGACCTTGGAGCCGCCGACAGCATCGACATCAGGCGGCTGGCGCCCCATCCGCTGCTGCTGCACGACACGAGCATAGTCCAGCGCCAGACTTTCGATGGGGCCTGCCGCCTCGCCGGATTCAAGCCCAGCGTGTTTTTCGAGAGCCGCACGCCGCATACCCTGCTGGCGTTTGCCGCAGCCGGGCACGGGATCGCCGTCATTCCATCGGTGCTTCCGACCGACCGCTACAGACTGCGCATCCTGCGCATCACCCATGGCGGCAAGCCGTTGCGCGAGCCTTTCGCGATGTTCTGGATGGGGAAACGCTCGCTGCCGCCCTACGCAGAGGTCTTCTGCGAAGCGCTTTCCGGTTACATGCATGAAGTGTGCCCGATCACCCGTCCGCGGTCGCCGCGAACCTCACGCCCCGGACGCTAGACCCATGCCCATGAACCTCGACGAGTTCGCTCGTATCCCGCGACCATCCGGCAGCGCCGCGGTTGAGACTTGGCAGAATCTCGAGCATGGGAGACGTGCAGCGCGATCTGTCACGACGCCGTCGGACGAGCCGCCGCGGCGCCGGTCGACGGCTCGGTGTTGACCCGTGCCTTGGGTGGGTATTACGATGTTAGTACCCGTGCATCTCGAACGGGCGTCCGAGAGGTGCGTCGCATGTCGATGACCAGCCTGAAGCTTTCCGATGAATTGCGCCGGCGCATCCGGGCCATCGTGGTGGGCAGCGATCGAACGGCGCACGCGTTCATGGTGGACGCCATCGAGCGCGCGGCGCGGGCGGAGGAGCTTCGCCGGCGGTTCGGCGAAGAGGCGCGGGCCGCCGAGGAAGCAACCCTCCGTAGCGGCAAGGCCTACGATGCCGGCGAGGTCTTCGCCTACCTTGAAGCGCGTGCGCGTGGCCGGAAACCGCGGCGACCGAGACCCAGGTCATGGCGACGGTCCGGCTGAGTTCGCGTGCCTTCGCCCATCTCGAAGCGATCTTCGAATTCATAGCCGGCACCGATCCCGCTCGCGCGCTACGTACGGTGCAGCGCATTCGGGAGGCAGTACTGATCCTCGAACGGCACCCCATGCTGGGCCGGCCGGTCGAGCAGGGCCGCCGCGAGCTCGTGATCGGCCGCGGTCGCGAGTGCTATCTCGCGCTATATCGCTGGCTACCGGGCGAAGACACCGTCCTCGTGCTCGCGATGCGTGATGCACGCGAAGCTGGCTATCGGGAATAGCTCGCGTCAGCCAGTCAATTCGGGGGTCGGGCGGACGTATCGATTTCGTATCACCCGCAGGCCGCTCCGGACTTTGTCAGGCTGCGTATCCGTTTCGACGGGCGACGCAGGTGGTTGATTTTCAGTCGTTCATCCTCGCCATTACCGCGAAGAGACACAGACCGAGGACGAATGACAACGAGACGATCGATATTGACAGCAAGACTCCCCCTCCAGTGAAGTTGCCGCCCCGCCAGAATAGCGTGAATGCCAACTTGTGCACAGTTGCTGGCGTCATGATGGCCCGATTTAATGGAAACTCGTTGCGCAAATGACGCAGGGCATTCGGTTCCATTCCGGAGACCCCGCATCCGCCACGTTGCAGTGCCGCAAGGTTCCGCGGAATCTGTCGGATCGTGAGTTTTTCATTCCAGCGTGTGGACCATCGCGCTCGGGCTTGAGAAGCCGAACGCGAAGCTCTCGCACGATCTGCCGCGAGACCGGCAGTTGGTGCGGGACGATCAGGGCCGCTCGCGAGAACGCGCGCGGGAACGTGCGCGGCGCCGGGCCGAGTCCGTTCGGCGCGACGCGGCAACGCCCTCCGTCCGCGCACCCGGCCGTGATCTGCTCCGCGGCACTTCGCCTGCGACGTGCCGCAGTCCCACGAGCGCGGGGGTGACGATGTTCGCGTCCGCTCCGGCCGAATAGACAGCGTAGGCGGTCTGCAGAAACTCGGGCGCCCCCTCGACCGCCCGCATCCGGCCGCTTTCGAGATGGCGCCGGACCGCGCTCAGCCGCAGGTACCCGCAACCCCCCGCCGCGAGCAAGTACTCCCGCCCAAGCGGCCCCAGGCCGACGAAGACACCGGCGTTGGAGAGATCGGGAAACGCGAGCTGGTGCTGTGCCGCGAACTCGGGGCCCCAGTCGACGAAGATGTAATCGGTCGCCCGCGGCGAGCGGTCGCGGCGGGAAGTCGTGACCATGACGAGCCGGTCCTCGATGAGTAACTCGATCCGCAACCCGGGCCTCTCGTGAGGCGCGTAGACGACCGCGATGTCCAGCGTGCCTTCGGCGATCTGGGCGAGCAGGCTTCCGGGCGCCCCGACTTCCGCGCGGAGCGCGAGTTGCGGCGCCGCATGCCGCATCCACATGAGCCAGTCGGGCATCAGCGGGTCCCAGAGCGAGAGCTCGCAACCCACCGTGGCGAGCGCGCGCCGGCCGGCCGGAACCGCGACCTGCTGACGGGCCCGCTCCCAGGACTGCACGAGCGTCTGGGCGTGTCGCAGGAATTGCTCGCCCGCGGCGGTGAGCGACGCCCCCGACTTGTTGCGCACGAAGAGCCTGCGGCCCAGCAGTTCCTCGAGCGCGCGCACGCGCGCGCTCACGGCCGTCTGCGTGACGTGCAGGCGCCCGGCCGCGCGCAGGAAACTGCCGGCCGTCACGATCTCGAGAAACGTCCTGGCGAGACTGATTTCCATCGCGGTCTCCTCGTGGCCCGATCCGGCGGCGGCGCCCCATACATGAAGGATCCTGCACTGAAATACGAATATTATTCGTTTTACTTCGCCACCGTTCCGGCCCATCATGTCGCCACGGATCGAACACGGAAACGGAGAGCCCCGATGACCATCGAACTTCCCGACCTCGGATACGCCTACGACGCCCTCGAGCCGGTGATCTCGCAGAAAACCCTGCGAACCCACTACGAGAAGCACCACCGCGGCTACGTCGAGAGGGTGAACGCTCTCGTGCGCGGCACGGGTCTCGCCGGCGGCCCGCTCGAGACGATCGTCCTGCGCTCTGCCGAGCGGCGCGCCGCCGAGCCGGCGATGACGGCCATCTTCAACAACGCCGCGCAGGCGTGGAACCACGCCTTCTACTGGCGGTCGCTGCGGCCGGCCGGCGGGAGCGGCGCGCAGGGCGCGCTCGCCGCGCGGGTCGCGGCCGACTTCGGGAGCACGGCCGGCTTCGCCGAGGCGTACAAATCCGCAGCCACGGGCCACTTCGGGAGCGGCTGGGCGTGGCTCGTGGCGGAGGGCGGGACGTTGAAAATCGTCACGACGGGGAACGCCGAGACCCCGATCGCGCGCAAGCAAGTGCCGCTGCTCGTGATCGACGTATGGGAGCACGCCTACTATCTCGACTACCAGGAGCGCCGGGCCGCCTACGTCGCGGCGGTCGTGGACCAGTTGCTCGACTGGCGGTTCGCCGCGCGCAATTTCGAGCAGGCGGCCGGGGCCCGGGCGGCGTGATCCGGCGCGCGGCCCGCGAGCGGACACGGGTGAGCGGCGTGGACGAGCCGCGTCACGCGGCGCCTCGGGTGCGCAAGGGGGCGCAGCGCGTGCACGCCCGCGGGCCGCGACGCAGGCTCCTGCTGAAGCGCGCCTACGAGGAGGCCTCCGCTGCGGACGGCATGCGCGTCCTCGTCGACCGGCTGTGGCCGCGCGGCATGAGCCGGGGAGCGCTGGCGGTGGACTTCTGGCTGAAGGATGTCGCGCCGAGCCCGGCGCTGCGCCGCTGGTACGGGCACGAGCCCGCGCGCTGGCGAGCCTTCGCCGCGAAGTATCGCGCGGAGCTCGCGAGACGTACCGACCTGCTGCGCCTGCTCGACGAGTTGCGGCGCCGGGGTCGCGTCACGCTCGTCTACGGCGCCCGCGACGAGGCCCGCAATAACGCGGTGGTGCTGCGCGAGGTGATCGAGGGGCGGCGCTACACCGCAGAGCGCGCGCGCAAGGCGCCGGCGCGTTGACGCCGACCGGTTCAACGAGGACTTCAGCGGCTGCCGGCGGGGCGGGGGACATGGAGACCTGGCAGGAGATCAGCGCATGGCGCAAGTCGCGGCGCGAGGAACTCCTCGCCGTGCGTACCGCCGTGTCGCCCGCGCAGCGCAAGGCATGGGGCGAGCGGATCACGGAGTTCATGGACGCGGGTTTCCCCGCGCCCTGCGGCGGGGTGGTCGGCCTGTGCTGGCCGCACAAGGGCGAGGCCGATGCGCGCTTTCTCGTCCGGCGCTGGCGCGAGCGGGGCGCGACGGCTGCGCTCCCGGAAGTGGTCGCGAAGGGTTCGCCGCTGCGGTTCCGGAAGTGGTGGCCGGGCGCGCCGATGAAGGCGGGTGTCTACGACATTCCGGTGCCGGACGGCACTGAAGTGCTGCTGCCCGACGTGGCGATCGTGCCGATGAACGGCTTCGACGAATTCGGCTACCGGCTGGGTTACGGGGGCGGCTACTTCGACCGCACGCTCGCCGCGCTCGAGCGCCGGGTGCTGGCGATCGGCGTGAGCTACGAGGCGCTGCGCCTGCCCACGATCCACCCGCAGTCGCACGACATTCCGATGGATTTCGTCGTGACCGAAGCGGGTATCTACCGCGCGGGAGGCAGGAAGCTCGTGTCGATCGACGCAGCCGATTGCGCGGGCGAGGCGAAGGCGCTGATGGCGAGCCGCGGCCTGCCGCGCCGGCACCCTGCCCCCGCAGCGGCGGCGGCGCAGGGCGGCTACAGCTCGCCGGCCTGCTCCGCGCACGAAATCGCGCCGGACTACTTCGGGGAGCAGCCGCCGATGCCGGCGGAGGAACTCGTCGCCTTCCTGAACACGCTGCTCGCGGCGGAGCGGGCCGGTGCGAAGGCGCTCGCGGCCTTCCTCGATGACTACGAGCGGGACACGCCGGCGTGGAAGCAGCTTGCCGCCGTGCAGCGCGACGAAGCGGGCAACTGCGCGGTGCTGATCGACCTCGTCCGGCGCATGAAGGGCACGCCGAGCGCGACGACCGGGGACTTTCTGGGCAAGGCGCTCGCCGTGGAAGGTCGCGTGGCGCGGCTGCGGTTCCTCAATCGCGGGCAGCAGTGGGTGGCGCGCAAGATCGACGAGGCGCTGCCGCACATCGAGCAGGAGTCCGTGCGCGGCGCGCTCGCCGCCATGCAGGAATCCCACCTGCTCAACATCGAAGCCTGCGACGCGCTCGTGGAGACGCTGGTGGAGAGGGAGGCATGAGCGCTCGGCCATCGGTGCGCGATGCAGCGCTTCGTCGCGGCGCCGCCTCAAGGTGAGGCGGCCGGAGCTCTCCGCCCTCTTTCTTTGCCGCCATCGATGCGTATCCTTCCGTTCCGGGACGGCAACGGACGGGTTGCTCGAGAGCTGGTATGAAGTAACCGCGGTTTCGCACCGGGCCATGGAACAGAACAGGACACGCATATGACCCGCGCAATTCGCGCCGTTCTGGCGATCGGGGCGTTCGCGGCACTCGGTGGGCCGGTGGGAGCGGCGGAGGAGAGCTATCCGTCCCGGATCGTGCGTATCGTCGTGCCTACGGCGGCGGGCGGTCCGAGCGACCGCACGGCTCGCCTGATCGCCCGGGAGCTCTCAAGCCGGTTGGGGCGCCAGGTGATCGTCGAAACCCGGCCGGGAGCCGGCACGATCATCGGCAGTGATATCGTGGCGAAGGCACCGCCCGACGGCTACACGCTCCTCTTCGAAAGAGTTCATCGCGTTCGCCAAGGCGCGTCCCAACCAGATCCTCTACGGATCGGCCGGGCACGGCACCAACCCCCACCTGACGGTCGAGCTATTCACGAGCATGACCGGGGTGAAGCTGTATCACGTTCCCTACAAGGGGACGCTGCCCTTGCTGACCGATCTGCTCGCGGGGCGCGTCGTGGTCATGGCGACGAGTTCGCTGGGCCTCGTCGTGCCGCATGTGAAAAACGGAAAACTGCGCGCGCTCGGCGTGACGAGCAGGAAGAGGACCGAAGCGCTGCCCGACATTCCGAGCGTCGGCGAAGCGGTGCCGGGTTACGAGTCGGTCCAGTGGTCGGCGCTCATGGCACCCGCCGCAACGCCCGCCGCGATCGTCGAGCGCCTGCACAAGGAGACCGTCGCCATCCTCCACATGCCGGAGATCAAGGAACGCCTCGCGGCGGACAGCGCCGACGTGGTGGGCAGTTCGCCCGGGGAACTCGCGGCGTTCCTGCGCGCCGAGACGGCGAAATGGGCCAAGGTCGCGAAAGCCGCGGGCATCGAACCGCAATGATCACCGGCAGAATGGAGAACGCAAGGTGATGAACGGCGGCGGGATGAATGCGATACGGCGGGTGGTGACGGGCAAGGGCGAGCGCGGGCGCTCCGAGGAGAAGAAAACGGCGTGCGCCCCATTACTTCATCAACCTCAAGTCCGTCAGCAGTGACTTGATCGGTCCGTCGAGATCGTCCAGGTACTTCCGGGTTTCGCGGCTCCCGCGGAACTGCCTGTGCACCAGGTATTTTTCCCCCTCCTCGTGCCAGCGCTCGTCCTGATCGATCGCGGCGAACACGTTCTCCCAATAGGCGATCTGCGGCCCCGAAATATCCTTCGCCGCGCTGATGCCGCGATAGCTCGAAAACCACGCGTCGGCTCCGAGCTCCTTCCAGGTCGGCGCCTGCGCGTAGATTCCGCCCATGCGCTGCCGCGCCGTGATGCCGAGCGTCCGGATCGTGCCTGCCTGAAGCTGGGCGACGCCGCTGGAGAGGCTGGCGGCCGAGATGTCGACGTGCCCGCCCATCATCGCGATGATGCCCCTCGACGCCGAGTCGAACACGACGACGCGCAACTTCTGCACGTCGACGCCGGCGGCCCGCAACACCATGGCGACGGCGAGATGCGTCGCGCTGCCCGCCGCCGAGGAGAGACCGATGCTGAGCGATGACGGATCCGCCTTCAACCGCTCGACGAGGTCCTTGCCGGTCTTCAGCGGCGAATTCGCGTTCGCGTAGATCGCGACGTACTCGTCGAACAGGATGCAGAGCGGGGTGAAATCGCGGTATCCGAGCTTGCCGCGGCCGGTGAGATGGCCGACGGAAAGACTCAGCGTGCTGGCGAGCAGGACGTGCGGGTCGGCCGGTTTCTGGCTGACCTAGAGGTAGGCGATGGAATTGCCCGCCCCGACCTTCGCCACGACCTGCACGGGCGCGGGAACGAGTTTCTTCTCCCGCGAGAGGAGCTGGATGAGGCGCGCCATGCGGTCCGCGCCGCCGCCGGTGGTGCCGGTCACGATCTCCACGGGGCGCTCCGGTTTCCAGGCCGGCTGCGCGAGCGCTGCGGGCGCGAGCATCAATAATCCGGCAAGCGCGATCCAGCGCCGCAGCGCGCCCGCGGGAGCGGCCCCGTCAGGCCCGTTCGTGCCACGGAGGATACGGAGTTCACGGAGATTCTCGCCGGACATGCCCGGTGGTCCTCGCCCGGGTGTTCCTCGCGATCTTGGCGTCGGAATGCCGTCCTTTAATCGAAGGTTACTCATCGAGTGCTCCTCTCGTTCCCATGCGGCGGCCCCGACACTGGATGGGACGAAGCCGGCGAGCGACTCGGCAATGCGAAATCGCGCCACAGTATTGCTGTCCCGCGAGTGCAGGAAGATGCGCGCGTCGCGGAGGTACTTGGGCAGCGGCATGTCGAGCATGACGCCGGAGTCACCGAAGCACTCGGCCGCCTCCTCGGTGGCGCGGTAGACGGCTTCCGACGTATACACCCTGGCGACGGCGTCGAGCGGCAGGTCGAAGACGCCGCGATCGGTGCACTCGCCCGGATGATCCAGCGCCCATGCCGCGTGCCGCAGGATCGCGCGCGCGACTTCGATCCGGACGGCCGCGTCGGCCAGGATCGTCGCGATCGCCTGGTGCTCGATGATGCGCCGGGCGCCCTGCACCCGGAGCCTGGCGTACTCGACGCCGGCCTGGAGCGCGGCGCGGCCTACGCCGAGATTCATCGCGAGGAATACCGGGTGACTCGCCGCCGCCGCGGCGGTGAGCGCATTCGCGCGGTCCGCGAGGATCACGTTGTTCCCGGGCACCGGGCAATCCCTCAGCGTCAGCTCCCCGCCCGCTCCGTGATACCACTTCACCGTGGGCTGATCCCTGGGCGTTGCATCGGCCGCCAGATCGCGCACGGAGAGGCCCGGCGTGTCGCGCGGCACCAGCAGGGTGACGAGGGCCCCCGCGGTGTTTTTCGCTTGCAGCACGATGAGGCTGGCAAGCGGCGCATTGGCGACGAAACCGGCCTCGCCGTTCAACGTCCAGTCGCCGTTTCCCTGCTGCACCGCCTTCACGCGGCAGGCGGCGCTCCGTTCGACCTCGCGGTGGTACTTCCAGGCGAGCGCCGCATCCGGCGCGGCTGGCGCCAGAGCGAGATGGCAGGCGTCGTCTTCCAGAAATTGCGGCAGAAAGCGCCTGCGCTGCTCGCCCGTCATCGCCCCGTCGAACGGGAATCGCGCGAGCAGCGACGTTTGTCCCAGCGGCATGGCGACATCGACGTCGCCTGCGCCCAGTTCTTCCATGACCACCGAGGCGGTCACGTTGTCCGCACCCGCGCCGCCGGATTCCTCGGAAAGGGAAAACGTGCGCAGGCCGATCCGCGAGGCCTGTTCAATCACGGGCAGCGGCAGGCGGGCCGAGAAGTCCTGCAGTCGTTCGGGATGCAGGACCACGGGTTTCACCTCGTGGGTCACGAAATCCCGGACGGTGTCCCGGAACTCGACCTGTTCCGGAGTCAATTCGTGATCGTACATCGTGCTGCCTCAGGCGGCGAGCAGGCCCGGTCGTTCGATCAATGTTTCCTCACGGCTTTCATGCGCTGCACCGCGTCGCCGGCGAGATGTGTCCACATCACTGCGTCCCGCACCAGTTTGTCGGCCCGGGCATCCATGCCGACCACGCCTTCGCCGCCGTGGATGTCGAGGTTCAGCGCCGTCACGCGGTGGATGACGTCGGCGGCGAAGTTCTGCAGGAAGATCGCGTTGTTCGCGTAGTCGCCTGTCTTCCGGTTGCCTTCGGCGGCGACCCGCAGCACGAACGAGCGCAATGCCTCGGTGAGGTGGCCCATCTCGGAGAGCTTGAGCTGCACCGCCTGGTTCTCGTCGAAGTAAGCGGCGTCCGGCCAGCGCGTTCCGACGTGCTCGCGCGCCATGTCGCATGCGGCATCGCAGATCCCCAGAGCGTGCGCGCCGAGCTCGAAGTCGCCGAAGGGGCGGGCCGAGCCGGCTCGCAGGTAGTGGCCCTTGTTCACCTCGCCGACGAGGTTGGCGTGCGGCACGCGCGCATCCTCGAAGATCAACTCCGCGTTCTGGTAGAAGCGCCAGCCGCTCTTGTTGAAAATCTTGCCGATACGCACGCCGGCGTGTCGATGGGGACGAGAAACGTCGTTCCGCCCTCCTGCTGCCTCACGTTGGGATTGGTGCGCGTGTTCACGAAGAAAAGCCGCGCCACCGACCCGTTGGCGATGAAGCACTTTTCGCCGTTCAGTATCGACTCGTCGCCCTCGCGGTCCCCACGCTTCTCACTACGAACCTGACCAATACGCGTGGCAGGACTTCCTCGGTAGCCGCGCCCTTGCCCTCCGCTGAGTACCGCAAGGCCTGGCGATGATCGGCCCGCGAGCCTGACTCAAAGGTTCGCCGCGAGCCAGTCGGCGACGTAGTTCGCGCCGATCTGACGATTGTCTCCCTGACAGTGTTCGCTGCCCCCTTCCTCGGCGGTGAATATCTTCAGCGTCTTGATTCTGGACGATGCCGTGTCGTGGAGGCGATGTGCCATTTCAACCGGTACAATGCTGTCTCTCTCGCCATGGACGACGAGCAGTGCGCAGGTGATGTTCTGCGCGACACCTTCGAGCGTGAACCGTTTCAGCTTTTCCATTGCGGCATCCATGTCGGCGACTCCCAGCACCCACGGCAGCTGAAAACCGGGCGCGGACAGCCTCGTGCCGCCCGATTCCAGCACTTTGCGGCGCTTCAACCAGACGCCGTAGTAGTCGAAGTGAGCGCCCCATGCGACGCAGGCGGCGTAACGCTTCTCGAACGCGGCGATGCGCGGTGCATAGTAGCCACCCATGCTGAGCCCGCCGACCGCGACCCGCGAGGGGTCGACGTCGGGGCGCGAGGTGACGAAATCATAGGCGCACGTGCCGGCCACTTCGTAGTCATGACGCGTGTATATGTTGCGCAGTCTGAGCGACTCCCCCTGTCCGGGGCCGTCGATCACGATGCAGTGGATGCCGCGGTTGGCGATCTCCACGCCCGCGAACAGCGTGTTGATTTCTTTCGCGCTGTCGAGTCCGTCGAACATTACCGCGGTCGGTGCGCGGCCGCTGGCACAAGGTGACTTCACGAAATACGCGGGTAGCGACTTGCCCTCGTAAGGAACTTCGACTCGCTCGATGTTCTTCCAGCGCCGCTTGACGCCCTCGGAGAAGCAGCGCGCGCAGCGACGATAGGTATCGATCTTGGCGTCCCCGAGCTTGCAGTAGCGGTCGGCGACGAAATAATAGGTCGCCGCGTGGAGGTAGTATGTTCCGGCAGTCAATTCACGGCCCGCGGATGCGTGCGCGTCGGCGGATTCTTGCATGCGCTCGGCCATCGCGCGCCACTCCGTGAACCATGCATCGTTGTCGCCTTCGCGGCCCTTCAGGCGGCGGCCAATCTGGTCGACTTCGCCCAGTGCAGCCGCGCCCCAAGTCTGCATCTCGCTGCCGACCATGAGGCCGTGCGACCACATGTGGTCGCCGGGGAAGTACTGGAAGCAGTGCTCGGCAAAATGATCCGACATGCGCAACGCTGGAAGGGAACTATTGCTGACGCAGACCGGCATCACGGACAACGCGCCCCCATTTCCGAATTTCGGAAGCGAGGAACGTGCCGAATGCCTGCGGGCTTGACCCCACCGGCTCCACCCCCTCCGCCGAGATTCTCGAGCGCACCTCGGGCGCCTGCAGCGCACGCGCGACGTCGGCGTGGACCTTGAGCACGATCCCGGGAGCGACGGCTGCCGGCATCAGCAATCCGAGCCAGCCGATCACCTCGTACCCGGGCAGGCCGGATTCCATGATGGTCGGAACCTCCGGGACCACCTGCGATCGCTTCGGACCGGATACGCCCAGCGCGCGCAGGCGGCCGCCGCGGATATGCGGCAGCGGCGTGATGATCGAATTGAAATAGACCGAGACCTCACCCGAGAGTATCGCGGTGGTGCCCAGCGGGCCGCCCTTATAGGGAACATGCGTAAGCCTGATGCCCGCCATCGTGCGAAACAGTTCCATCGCAAGGTGCGGCGAGGTGCCGACGCCAGGCGAGGCGTAGTTCAATTCGCCAGACCGCGCTCTTGCCAGCGCGATGAACTCCTTGACCGAGCGCACGGACAGCGATGGATGCGCGACGAGTATCAGCGGGAACGAGACGAGCTGCGTCACCGGTACGAAATCGCGTTCGGTGTCGTAAGGCAGGTTGCGGTAAAGGTGCGGGTTCGTCGTGAAGGCGCTGATATTCATGAGCCAGGTGTAGCCGTCGGCAGGCGCCTTCGCGCCCGCCTCGGTGGCGATGATGCCGCCGGCCCCGGGCCGGTTATCGATTACGACAGGATGTCCCCAGAGTTCGGCGACCTTCTGCGCCAGCAAGCGACCGACGGTATCATGAATGCCGCCCGCGGCGGCGGGGATGATGAAGCGCACTGGCTTGGCGGGGTAAGTCTGCGCGAAGGCTGGAAGAGCAAAGAATGTGACCGCCAGCCAGCAGCAGCGCCTGAATGTGTTTCGTATGGACATTGGGTGACGGGAAGGTCGCGACGCTCCTTCTCCAGCATACTGCGTCCGGCACGTGACGGAAAGAGGCCCGTATACGGCATCCGGAGCGGAGTCGGAGTAGCATTTCCCCGCTGCGCATCTGCGCTACACTCACGAAAGCCGGACCGGCGATGAGAACAAACTACGTCCTGATCGACTTCGAGAACGTGCACGTGACGTCGCTCGCCCTGCTCGGGGATGCATGTTTCAGGGTGCACCTGTTTCTCGGCCCCAATCACACCAGAGTCCCGAGCGAGCTCGTGCTGGCGATGCACGAGCTTCGCGAGCGGGCGAACTACGTCCGGCTGCGATCGTCGGGGCGCAACGCTCTCGACTTTCACATCGCCTACTACCTCGGCGCGCTCGCCGCGGCCGATCCGGGCGGCTTCTTCCACGTCATTTCCAGGGATGCCGGTTTCGACCCGCTGATTCAGCATCTCAAGGAGAAGGGAGTCTTCTCGGCGCGCTCGGATTCAATCGAGGCGATGCCGTGCTTTCAGGCTCAAGCCCGGCGCGCGGCGCCGGGTTCGGAGGACGAGGCGAACGGCAGCCTCGCAAAGCTCGTGAAACTCGTCCTCGATGACCTCGTCAAGCGCAAGGCCGCCAAGCCGCGCAGGGTCGCGACGCTCCGCAGCACCGTGCTCGCTCGCATGGGCAAGGACTCGGCGGGGAGCCTCGACGCGGTCCTGAATGCGCTCGTGCGAGAAGGCTACGTGACAGTGGACGGAGGCAAGATATCCTACGACCTGCCGGGCTGATCCTGCGGTGAAGTGGCCGGATTCCCCCAGGCAGTGCCTGTGTCCCCGTTTCCCCGGCTAAAGGAGGAGAGGCCGCGTGCCGTTAGGCGGCATGGAGTCCCCTTAAGGCGGGGGCTGGTGGCGGAGGAGGGCAGGTGATGGTAACGACCCTGATGCTGAAATCCGTGCCGCTGTTCGCGGGGCTGCCCGAAGCGCGGCTCGCCGCTCTCGCGGGTGGTGTAGGCGTGCGCAGGTTCCCGCGCGGCACGTACATCGTGCGCACGGGCGAGAGGACCGACGGTCTCTACATCATTCTCTCGGGTCGCGCCAAGGTGCTGATACCCGACGAGAAAGGCGACGAGGTCATCCTCGCCAGGATCGGACCGGGAGAATTCTTCGGCGACATGGGATTGCTCGACGACCATGCCCGCTCGGCGAGCGTCAAGACGCTGGAGCCGTGCGAGCTCATGTGCGTCCCGAAGGCCGACTTCATGCGCTGCCTGTCGGATAATCCCGAGCTCGCGATGCGCATCATCCGCGGGCTGGTCAAGCGGCTGCGCGAGGCCGACCGGCAGATCGAGAGCCTGGCGCTGATGGATGTCTATGGCCGGGTGGCGCGCGTGCTGCTCGATCTCGCCGAGACCGTGGACGGCAAGCGCGTCATTCACAAGGCGCCGGCGAAGCAGGAGATCGCGCACATGATCGGCGCCTCGCGCGAAATGGTGAGTCGCGTGATGAAGGGCCTGGAGAACTCCGGCCAGCTCTACATCGACAAGCGGCGCATCGTGCTGCGCGACGCCCCACGCAGCGCCGTATCGTAGCGGGGGAGGAAGGTATCGGTTGCGCACGAGCGCGCGATACGCTCATACTGCGGGTCGATCGGGCCTTCGTGGTGAAGGCTCGATAACGATCCCCGCATCCGCCGCGCAGGCGCGTCGCGGGAGGGGAGGTTTCCCGTGTCGGTGCTCGCCCGGTCGGTTCTCGCCCTGACGCTGCTCTGGTGCGCGCAGGCGCTCGCGCAGCCGTGGCCGTCTCGGCCGATCCGCCTCATCGTGCCGTTTCCGCCGGGCGGCACCACGGACCTGATCGCACGGCTCGCGCAGCCCTACCTCCAGCAGAGCCTCGGCGTTCCGATCGTCATCGACAACCGCGGCGGGGCTTCCGGCGCGATCGGAGCGGGTCTCGCCGCGCGCTCGGCGCCCGACGGCCACACCTTCCTGCTGGTATGGGATACCCACGCGGTGAACCCGAGCGTCATACCGAATCTTCCGTACGACCCGGCGAAGGACTTCGCGCCGATCATGCTGATCGGAATATCGGGCATGGTGATCGCGACGCACCCCGCCACGCCGTACCGCTCTCTCCGGGACGTGATCGCCGCGGCGCGCTTGAAACCCGGGGCGATCTCCTACGGAACCCCGGGGGCCGGCAGCATTCCGCACCTCGTGGGCGCGTTGATCGGCAACACCACGAAGACGACGTTGACCCACGTCGGCTACAAGGGCGGCGGCCCGATGGTGGTGGATATCCTCGCCGGACACGTGCCGACCGCCATTGCCACCGTCGCGCTCCTCAGTCCGCACGTCAATGCGGGCAGGCTCCGCGCGCTGGCGGTGACCTCGGCCAGGCGCGCCTCGCAGTTTCCCGACGTGCCGACGATCTCCGAGGATGCCGTACCGGGCCTTGCCGCCGATTCATGGTGGGGCATGCTCGCGCCGGCGAACCTCCCGCCGCCGATCGTGACCCGGATGCACGCCGAGTTCGCGAAGGCGTTGAGGACGCCCGCGCTGCGGGAGCGCTGGAACCAGAACGGCCTCGTCATCGTCGGGTCGCAGCCCGCCGATTTCGGCGCCTTTCTCGTCTCGGAGATCGCGCGCTGGGGCAAGGTCGTGCGCGACAACGGGATCACGGTCGGGCAGTAGGCGCGCCTGACGGAGCGCGTTGGCGGAGCGAGGAACGGATCGTGTTTCGACGAGCCCGGCGTGAACGTCGAAGTCGTCTTGGCCGGCGTCGGGCGTTTCCGGTGACGCTGCCGCGAGTGACGTGATGTCGTCCCTCGACCTCGCCTCCTTCCCGGTGCACCGCGCCGCGTTTGGCGGTGCGACGCGCTACGCGGAGGGCGAGCTCACGGTCTCGCGCGAGGCGGTACGCGACGAGGTGCTGCGGGATCGGCGCATCGCGGACGTGGAACCCGCGCTGGTACACCCGGGTGATTCCGCCCGCATCGTTCGCGTGCTGGACGGGGTCGAACCCCTCGCGAAGGTCGCGGGCCCGTCGTGCGCCTTTCCCGGCTTCAACGGGCCGCCGCGTACCTGTGGTTCCGGGCGCACGCACCGGCTGGCGGGTTTCACGGTGATGGCCGTTTCCGATTTTCCCTGTCCGGCGAGCGGCGTGCAGGCCTTCGAAGAGGGCATCGTGGAAATGTCGGGCCCGGGCGCGCAGTACTCGTCGGCCTCGGACCGGGTGAACCTGCTGCTCGTCTTCCAGCCGGGCGCCGTGTCGAACAACGACGAGTACGACGACGCCATGCGGCGCGCGACGCTCCGGGTAGCGGGGACGCTCGCCGGGGCGACGCGGGGGCTTGCGCCGCCGCTTCTGGAGACGTTCGATTCCTCGCGCGAGTGGCCGGGCTTGCCGCGGGTCGTGTGGATCCATCAGGTGCGCTCGCAGGGTCCGATGGTCCGGACTTTTCTCTACGGCCACGACATGACCGGCTGCGTGCCGACGGTGCTCGACCCGAACGAGCTCATCGATGGCGCGCTCGTCGGGGCGAACTACAAGGTCGGCACCCGCACGCCCACCTACCGCCATACCTGGCATCCGTCGCTCGCGGCGCTCTACCGGCGCCACGGGAGCGATGTCAACTTCGCCGGCGTGATCCTCGCGCGCGGGCATCACGAGAACGAGTTCCTCAAGGAACGCTCCGCGAACATCGCCGCGAAGCTCGCGAAGATGCTGCGCGCGGACGGCGCGGTGTGCACCTACGAGGGGACCGGCAACACGCACATCGATTTCATGCTCACCGTGCGGGCGCTCGAGGAGGCGGGCATCCCGGCGGGCGCGGTGGTCCACGAGTACGGCGGACCCGGGGGCCGGGACGTTCCGCTCGTCGATTTCGTTCCGGAAGCGGTGGCGCTCGCGAGCAGCGGCGGCATCGATCGCAGGGTTCGCCTGCCGGCCGTGGAGCAGCTCTTCGGGGGAACCCGGCTCGCCCATCGCGGCGAGCCGGCGCGCGGAGAGCTCGATCTGCCGCTGCAGGAACTCTACGCCGTCACCGTCGAAATGAACCTGCGGGGCTACCGCGCCGAGGAGTACTGAGCGTGCGGATCGTTCACTATCTCAACCAGTTCTTCGCCGGCGTCGGCGCGGAGGACAGGGCGGACACGCCGCCGCATTCGCGCCCGGGCAGCGTCGGGCCCGGCCGGCTCCTCGATCGCTCGCTCGGACCGGGCGGCGAGATCGTCGGGACCGTGATCTGCGGCGACGGCCGGTTCGCCGACGCCATGGACGAGACGGCGCGCGAAGTGCTGCGCCTCGTCGCCGAGTTCCGTCCCGACGCGCTCGTCGCCGGCCCGGCGTTCAACGCGGGCCGCTACGGGATCGCGTGCAGCCGGGTATGCGCCGGCGCCGCGCGGCTGCTCGGAATTCCCGCGGTGACGGGCATGTACCCGGAGAATGCCGGCGCCGACCTCGAACGCGGCGCCGTGGTCATCGTGCCGACGACGGCAACCGCGGCCGGCATGAGCGCCGCCCTCGCCGCCATGGCGCGTCTCGTCCTGAAACTCGCGCGGGGAGAACCGCTCGGCCCCGCGGCGGCCGAGGGATACCTGCCGCGCGGCGAGCGCAGGAACACGCGGGTCGAAGCCTCGGCGAGCGCGCGCGCGCTCGACCTGCTGCGGAAACGCCTCGGGGGCGAGGCCTTTTCGACGGAGGTGCCCCTGCCGCGGTACGAGGTCGTCCCGCCGCCGGCGCCCGTCGCCGATCCGGCGCGCGTGCGCGTCGCGCTCGTGACCGAAGGCGGGCTCGTGCCCACGGGCAATCCGGGCCGGCTGGAATGGGTGCGAGCGTCGCGCTGGCTCAAGTACGGTGTCGCGGGAAAGGACCGGCTCGAGAAGGGTGACTACGAGGTGGTTCACGGCGGCTACGATGCCGCGTTCACGCTCGACGATCCGAACCGGCTCGTCCCGCTCGACGCCGCGCGCGAACTCGCGCGCGGGGGCGAGATCGGTTCGCTCCTCGACACCTACTATGTCACGTGCGGAAATCACGGCGTCCTCGCCGAGATGGCGGCCTGCTCGAAGGCGATCGCGGCGGAGCTGAGGGAGCAGGAGGTGGGGGCGGTTCTCCTCGTCGCGACGTGAGGGTCGGGCACTCGTAGCGGCGCTACGATGGCGAAGGAAATGGAGCGGGCCGGAATTCCGACCGTTCTCATCACGAGTCTCACGGCGGTCGCGCTGAAGGTGGGCGCGAACCGCGTGCTGGAGGGCAGGCGCTTCAGTCATCCCTGCGGCAATCCCGCGCTCGGCGGCGACGACGAGCGGAAGTGGCGCGTCGCGCTGCTGCGCGCGGGGCTGCGTGCGCTCGCGACGCCAGTCGCCGGCCCGACGCTCTTCGAGCAACCGGCGTAGCCGGCGGGGCCGGGCCCTCTTCTCGGCGCAGGGCTCGGATGCAGAGTGAGGCAGCGCACGCAAGCGGGCTGGCCCATCCCCGCCGGCGCTTCGTCCACGTTCTGGAATTCATCGTGCGCGCGGGCGCGTGGAACGGGGATGCGCCGCGAAACTTCGCGCTCCATCTTAACGTGACGTAAGGTTTCCCGGAACGCTCCGCCCTTCCCGCCTGACTGTCGTAGTATGACGGCGTGTGCCCGCCGCCAGCGAAGCGGCGCGCCGCGGCCCGCGAGGAGGGGCGCCTTTGGTCAGGCGGTGTCCAAAGTGCCGGAGCTACAACGTGCGCCGCTCGGCGTCACGCGAGGGGCACGGCGTGCTGCTGACGATGCGCGTGCGCTCGCCGTACCGCTGCCGCGAGTGCGGGGTCTGGTTCAGCGTCGTCAGCCGGCGTTTTTACATCGTCTCGACGATCGTGATCGCCGGCGTGGTGGGCTGGGTGCTGCTGTGGCTGCTGCACGGCATACTGTTCCTCGATTTCTTCAGGCAGGTGCCGATACCGGCGACGTGATTCCCCCGGGCGGACGGCGGCGGGCGTTACTTCAGCGTTTCGGCGATCTTCCGGATTTCCGCCGGCGGGCGTTCGCCGGAGAACGGGCCGCGCGGGACGAGGTGCCGGCCGAAGGCGAGGTCGCCGACCAGCACCGGCTCATAGCCCGCATCGCGCACGAGGCGCGAGGCGATCGCGATGGCCTGCCGGTCGTCGCCCGCGATCGGCATGCCGGCGCGCTCCTTGCGGCTTGCCGCTTCCCGCATTCTCGCGTAGCCGACGGCGTTGAACGCGCGCACGATGCGCGCGCCCGGCAGGAGTTCCGCCGACGCGAGCCCGGCGCCCTTCTCGGCCGCCCACGCGCCGATTTCGCCGTCGCGGCCGGCGATCGGGTTGCTGGTGTCGATCACGGCTTTTCCCTCGAGAAGTGCGCCGAGGTTCTTGCCCACGGCCGGCATCGCGTGGTAGGGCACGGATACCAGCAGCACGTCGCCGAACTTCGCGGCCTCGCGCGGCGTGCCGGCGCGCGCGTTCGCGCCGATTCTCGCCGCGAGCGCCTTGTCGTGGTCGAGGTCGAGCGAGGAGAACATGACCTCGTGCCCCGCCCTTGCCCACGCTTCTCCGAGCGTCCCGCCGACCTGGCCCGAGCCGATGACGCCGATTTTCATCCTCGCGCCCGGTTGGGCGGCGGACGCGGCGAACGGGAATGCGGCGAAGGCGAGACCCGCGGCCGCGGTCCCGAGCAATCTGCGGCGCCTGACGTTCATGGTTTTCCCTCCCTTGCAACCGGGTTGACCTCCGGAAACCCGCCGAACGGCGAGCCCGGTCCCGGCAACCGGTGTGCCGGGATGACCGACGCAAACAGCGGGACGCGCCCGAACCTTCCCGGGAAGCCCCGCTCGATGATTCCGGTTGCGACCAGCGCGGTTATTCCGGGAGTCCGGGCGCGGCCGCGTCCGGCAGGGCGCGCCCGGCACGGTTTTCCCGGATCGCCGCGAGCACCTTCTCGGCGGTCGCCGGCAGCGAAGTGACGCGCGCGCCGACCGCGTCGCGAATGGCGTTCAGTATCGCGGCGGCCGTCGGCACCGAGGTCGGCTCGCCCACGCCCTTGGCCCCGAACGGCCCGGTGGGGTCGTAGCTCGTCACGATGTCCACCTCGATTTCCGGCATGTCGAGGCTCGTCGGCACGATGTAGTTCGTTAGGCTGGGATTGACCTGCCGGCCCGCGGCGTCGAACAGGATCTCTTCCTGCAGCGCGAAGCCGATGCCCATCGCGATGCCGCCCTCGATCTGGCCCTCGACCAGCATCGGGTTGATGGGGGTGCCGCAGTCGTGGGAGGCGACGATGCGCAGCACCTCGACCTCCCCGGTCTCGTCGTCCACCTCCACCTCGGCGATCTGGGTGGCGTACACATAGGTGCTGAACGGCTTGCCCTGGCCGGTTTCCGGGTCGAGCGCGACGGTCGGCGGGTTCCACGACGCGGAGCCGATGGGCGGCTCGCCCGTGATGACGAGCGCCCGGTGCGCCACCTCGGCGATCGCGAGGCTGCGTTGCGGGTACCCCTTGACGTGGATCCTGCGGTCGTGCGCCACGAGTTCGCCGGGGACGACCCCGAGGAGCGGCGCCGCTGTCTCGAACAGGATCTGCCGCGCCCGCGCGGCGGCGAGCCGAATGGCGTTCCCGGTGACGTAGGTCGTGCGGCTCGCGATCGCGCCGGTGTCCATGGGAGTCGCATCGGTATCGCCCGAAACCACGTGCACGTCGTCGGTCGCCACGCCGAGCTCACCCGCGGCGATCTGGCCGAGCACGGTGAGCGAGCCCTGTCCCGTTTCCACCGTGCCCGTCAGCACGGTCGCCGTGCCGTCCTCGTTTACCTTGACCGTGGCCGCGCTCGGGTTCGCGCTCACGGTAAAGCCGATCGGATACCACATGCAGGCAATGCCGCGTCCCCGCCGCTTCACGGGCGCCGCTCCTTCCAGCCGAAGCGCTCCGCGGCCTGGAGCAACGAGTCTTTCACGACCACGCTCTGGAGCACCTGCCCGGTGGGGCTCACCGAGCCCTCCACGAACGCGTTGCGCAGGCGGATTTCCAGCGGGTCCAGCCCGAGCGCGCGGGCGATTTCGTCCATCTCGGATTCGTAGGCGAAGCACACCTGGGGCGCCCCGAAGCCGCGCATGGCGCCGGTCATGGTCTTGTTGGTGTAGACGGCGTGGGCCTCGACGAGCAGGTTGTCGATCCGGTACGGTCCGGCCGCGAGTATCGCCGCCTTGCCGAGCGTCGTCTCGCTCCACGAACAGTACGCGCCGCCGTCGAGCACGAGGCGGATGCGCCGCGCGAGGATCCTGCCGTCCCGCGTGACCCCGGACCGGTAGTCCATGATGATCGGGTGCCGCGTCGTCGTCGACGTGAATTCCTCGGCGCGGGTATAGACGCCCTTGACCGGGCGCCCCGCCTTCCGCGAGAGCATCGCGAGCACCGGTTCCTGCGTGATTTCGTTCTTGCCGCCGAAGTTCCCGCCGACGATGGTGCCGACGACGCGGATCCGGTTGACCGGTAGTTGCAGGGTACGCGCGATGTCCGCGCGCGCGAGCGTGATCCGGCCGATCGTCGCGTACACGGTGAGCCGGGCGTTCGCGTCCCAGGCCGCGATCGCGACGTGGGGCTCGAGCGAAACGTGCTCGACCATCTGCGTCCGGTAGCGTCCCTCGAACACGCGATCGGCCGCGGCGAACGCCCGGTCGATCTCCCCCCGCTTGATGACCTTGCTCGCATAGACGTTGCCGTTCGGCGCGTGCACGAGCGGCGCCTCCGGCCGCATCGCCTCGAGCGGGTCGAGTACCGCCGGCAGGGGATCGTACTCCACCACGATGCGCTCGAGCGCCGCGGCCGCGATCTCCGCGGTGACGGCGGCCACCGCGGCAACCCCGTCGCCGGCGTGAAACACCCGGGGGTCGGCCAGCACCGGTTGATCCTGCAGCGATGGCCCGAAGCTGTTGACCGGAATATCGCGGCCGGTCAGCACCGCCATCACGCCGGGCATCGCTTCGGCCTGGCTGGTGTCGATCCGCCGGATGCGGGCCGACGCGACGCCGGCGCGCTTGATCCGGGCATGCAGCATTCCCGGCAGGGCCATGTCGTCGATGAACCGCGTGTGGCCGAGCCCGTGCAGCCGGGCGTCGGGCCGCGTCGCGCGCTGCCCCACCGCGGGTGTCTGCTGGCGCACGCTGGGCGTGAGGGGCTCGATCGGGTAGGGCGGGGCGGGCGCGAGGGCGGGCGGCCGCGCATCCCACCCGGCCCGGTGCGGGTCCCCGGGTGCGATCGGCCTCTCGCCGCCCGCGATCTTCGTCGGGTCTTCCATCAGAGCAGCTTCCTGCGGCGCCATCGCCGCGGGCGATCGCCCGGGAACGCGAGCCCGCTCGCAGTGACTCCCAGGTCCACCATCAGGCGGGCGAGGGCGATGGCGCAGCTGTAGCCCTCGAGCACCGGGATCTCCCAGCCGATCTCGTCGAGGCGCTTTTGCAGGAACGGCTGCAGCCAGAACGCGTCCGAGCAGCCGAACGTGATGACCTCGGCCCCATCCTCCTCGATGGCGGCGATCGCTTCGGCGAGCGCGCGCTCGAGTGCCTCCGAGCGCTCGCCCCGCAACGCCCGCTCGCGCTCCTCGGCCATCGTGGTCTCGTCGGCGTGGCCGGGCCGCGCGTGGTAGAGGTTCAGGCTGCGGATCGAGGCGCAGCGGCCGGCCATCGCGTGCCGCACCACGAGATCGCGGTAGTAGAGGTTGTGCGACTCCGCGAAATCGATGACGCTGAACCTGTTGCCGAGCATCGAGGCGATGTGCATCTGCGAGAACGCGCAGGAACTCACCGCGACACCGAAGGGGCGCGCGATCTCCCGCGATTCCAGGAAACCCGGTTCGCCCCCGCCGAGGAGCACGATGGCGTTGTATTTCCCGCTTTCGCAAGCCGCGCGCACGATCGGCAGGCGCGCAGCGGCGACGTGGCAGAACTCCTCGCGCGTCTCCACCGCCCAGTCGCCGTACGGCGCGACCGGGCCGCCGTGGAAATCCCATTCGACGTCCGCGAGCAGGTGCCGGATGTTGAGGTGGTTCATCCTCATGCGGCTCTCCTTCGAGAGCGCATCGGAGTGGTAGGGGTCCGCGAACCGGCTGTTCCGCGGCAGCTCGAAGGGCTGGATGAAGAGGAAGCGGTACTTCTTCGCGGCCGCCGCGGCGGCGCGCACCGGCGTGTCAGGCTGTGTCACGGTACTCCTTCACGGTTCGACCACCACCTTGATGACGTCCTCGACGCGTGCGCCCGCGCAGCCGATGGCGGCCGGCAGTTCCGCGAACGGGAAGGTGTGGGTATGGAGAAGGTGCGCGGGAAACCGGTTCTGCGCCATCAGCGCGGCGGCGCGCCGCGTGGCGCTGCGGCCTTCGCCCCGTATGCCGTAGAGATAGATGTTGTTGGCCACGAGCCGCGCGAGATCGACCGCCACCGGCTCTTTCGCGAAGGCGACCGCGCAGACGCGGCCGCCGCGGCTCGTCATGCGAAGGGCATGGTTGATGGCGTCGCGCGCGCCCGAGCATTCGAAGGAATAGTGCACGCCCCGGCCGTGCGTCAGTTCGAGCACCTCGGACACCGCGTCCCGCTCCTGCGCGTCGATCGCGACGTCGGCACCCAGCCCGAGTCCCGTTCGCAGCCGGCTCGCGTCCCGGGTGGTGCCGACGAGGATCACGGGGCGCGCGCCGAGCGCCTTCGCCACCGCCGCCACCATCAGGCCGATCGCGCCCGGGCCGATCACCGCCACCGACTGCCCCGCGACCAGTCCGCCGACGACATCGAGACCGTACACCGCGGTGCCGGCGGTGACGATGAGGGTTGCTTCCGCATCGCTCATTCCCGCCGGAACGTGCACGAGAGTGTTGAGGTGGTTCACCGCGTACTCGGCGAAGCCGCCGTCGGTGGTGAAACCGTTGGCGCGGTGGCCCTTGTCCCGGTCTCCGTAGTTCATGCCGTAGTTCAGGCACGCGGTATACATCCCCTCGCGGCAGCGTTCGCAGCGCCCGCAGCCGGCATGGATTTCGACCGCGACCCTGTCGCCGGGCGCGAACTCGTCGACGCCCGGGCCGAGTGCCGCGACGGTGCCCATGTATTCGTGGCCCGGCGTGAAGTTCCTGTTGAACGGCGCCCCGCCCTCGATCAGCGCGGGCTCGCCGTGCTCGATCACCTCGAGATCGGTGCCGCAGATCGCGACGGCGTCCACCCGCACCAGTACTTCCGCCGGGCCGGGTACCGGCACGGGCTTCTCGGCGAGGCGGAGTTCGCCCGGCGCACCGAGCACCCACGCCTTCATTCGCGACGGTGGCGGGCCGTCGAGGCTCCTGCCGGCCGCGCGAGCGGGTTTCGCGACGCTAGTCATGACGTGCTCGCCCGTCCCGGCGGGCGTTCGTCGCGCCCGTCCGCCCGCCCGCGCAGATCACGTGCCGCCGCTTCGACGGCATCGATCATCTTGGCATAGCCGGTGCACCGGCAGAGGTTCCCCGCGATGGCGTCCCGGATTTCCGGCCGCGCCGGGTCCGGCGTCGTGTCGAGCAGCGCCTTTGCCGCCAGGATCACGCCCGGCCCGCAGAAGCCGCATTGCAGCGCGCCGTGCTCCTCGAACGCGCGCTGCAGCGGGTGCAGCGCATCGCGCGTGGCAAGCCCCTCGATCGTCAGCACGTCGCGGTCGTCGGCCTGAGCAGCGAGCATGAGACAGGCGTTCACGGGCCGGCCGTCGAGGAGAACGGTGCACGCACCGCAGTCGCCGACATCGCACCCGAGCTTCGCCCCGGTGAGGCCAAGCGCCTCGCGCAGGAACTCGAGCAACGTCGTCTCCGGCGCCACGTTCGCCGCGCGCGACTCGCCGTTCACCCGGATCGTGATGCCGGTCACTCGCGCCTCCCCGTGCTCGCGCGGATATCGGCGAGCGCGCGCCGGGTGAGCACGGCGACGAGGTCGCGTCGATACCCCGCGGACGCGCGGAAGTCGCTGATCGGCTGCGCCTCGGCGGCGGCGATCCGCCCGGCCTCGGCCATCGCGTCTTGCGTTGCCGCACGGCCTTCCAGAAACGCCTCGGCCGCCGCGGCGCGCATGACCGTGGGAGCGACCGCGCCGAGCGCGATTCGCGGCGCGACGAAAGCATCGCGATCGGGGTCGAACCGGCTCGCCACCGCGACGTTGACGAGCGCGAGCGCCTGTCCCCTGCGCAGCCCGAACTTCCGGAATCGCGCCTGTTTGCCGAGGTTGCGCCGGGGAACGATCACTCCGGCGAGGAGCTCTCCGGCGCGAAGCGCGGTGCGGCGCGGGCCGAGGAAGAAGTCCCCGATCGGCAACCGCCGCTCGCCGCGGTCGCCGACGAGCACCACCAGCGCTTCCAGCGCGTAGAGCGCCGGCCCGCTGTCCATCGAAGGCACGCCGCTCGCGAGATTTCCCCCGAGCGTGCCCAGATTGCGGGTCTGCGCCGCGCCGATGGTATGCGCCGCCTCGGCGAGGACCGGCGTGAACTCGCGGATGAGCGGCGAGCGCATGATCTCGCCGTGGGTGGCGAGCGCGCCGATGCCGAGGCCCTCGGCGGTGAGCGCGATGGGTTTCAGGTCGTGCGCCCGGGAAAGATCGACGATCACTCGCGGCGTTTCCGCGCCGAACTTCAGTTCAACGAGAAGATCCGTGCCGCCGGCCAGCACGCGCGCCGACGGGCCGTGCTCGGCCAGCAGCGCGACAGCGTGTCGCGAATCGCGGGGGGTGACGAGCTCGAAGGGGCGCACGGGATTGCCTTGCGCTCACTTCTTCAAGAGCGCACTGCCGTAGAGGCCGGTGGGCTTCACGAGGAGGATCAGCAGCATGATGGCGAACGGGGCCATCTGGGCGAGCGGCGCGTAGACGAGCGAGCCGAGCGATACGACCTGCCCGACGATGAAGGCGGACACCAGCGTGCCCTTGATGCTGCCCAGGCCGCCGATGATGACCACCATGAACACGAAGGCGAGCACCTCGATCCCCATCTGGGGATCCACCATGATGAGCGGCGCGTGCAGGCCGCCGGACAGTCCCGAGAGCGCGCCGGCGATGACGAACGTGACGGTGAAAAGGCGCGAGACGTCTATGCCCAGGCCCTCCACGTGCTCCACGCTTTCGATGCCGGCGCGGATCGCCTTGCCGATGATGGTGCGGTTCAGGAACAGCCAGATGGCGCCGAACACGAGCGCGGCGATGCCGATGACGGCCAGGCGATAGGCCGGCACGGGGGTCCCGAGGACGTCCACCTGGAGCAGCGTCGGTATCGCGACCGGACGCGGAACGACGCCCCAGAAGTACTTGATCATGCCGACGCCGCCGATCAGGATGCCGAAGGACGTGACCATGCTGAAGGTGATCTCCCGCTCGTAGATGCGCCGGAACACGAGCCGCTCCACCACGAAGCTCGCGAGCGCGCCGCAGGCGACGCCGGCCAGCATTCCCAGCCACACGTTGCCGGCCGCCACGCTCACGGTATGGGTGAGGTAGGCGCCGATCGAGTAGTAGAGGAGCTGGTCGAGGCTGATGATGCGCATGAGACCGAAGCACAACGAGAGCCCGATCGCCATGAGAAAGAATATGGCGCCGATGGAGAGCCCGAAAATGATGCCGGGGACGAAGAGCTGCGGGTCCATCACGCGTTCTCCCGCGTCGCGCCCCCGGCCGCTGCCCGCCGCGCCGACCGCAGCCGCGCGAGCCGCGGCTCAAGCGTGCCCCAGATGCCCTTCTCGCCGGCGAGCATGATGAACACCAGCAGGAAGCCGATGAAGAGCTCCCAGTTCCCGACGAGCTTGCTCACCACGTCCTTCATCCCGGTGTAGGCCACCGCGCCCGCGATGGGCCCGTAGAGCGTGCCGGCCCCGCCCAGTATCGTCACCACCACCGGGTCGGGGGCGCGGTGCGGGCTGGTGATCTCGGGACTCACGAACCCGAGATACACGGCGTACATCGCGCCGGCGAGCGCGGTCGTGGTGTTGGCGATGAGGAACGCGAGCAGCCGCACCCGGTAGTTGCTGTAGCCGATGAACTCGAGCTTGTCCTCGTTGATGCTGGCGGCGCGGCAGCACGCGCCGAAGACGGAGTCGTCCAGGTACTTGTAGAGCGCCCACACCGCGACGCCGACCAGCAGCGCGAAGACGAAGAACTGTCCCGGCTTGCCGAGATCGAGCACGCGGTTCGAGGAGATGTTGGTGAGAAACCAGAGCCCGTTGTCGCCCTTCGTGATGCCGGCGAGGACTTTCTGCATGAGGTAGTAGATGATCACCGCGAGGGCGAGGTTCACCAGCGCGAAGTAGTCGCTGCGCAACCGCACGAAGAGCGGCCCGACGATGCCGGCGAGGACGAGCCCCGAAGTTACCCCGACCGCCATGCCGACGTAGGGGTCGGTGCCGAAATAGAAAAGGTAGAACGCCGTTCCGTAGGCGCCCGCCGCGAGGTACGCCGGCTGGCCGAAAGAGATGAATCCCACGCGGCCGAGGAGGAAGTTGCAGCCCATGGTGTAGATCGAGAAGATCACCACCTCGATCACGAACGGCAGGGGCGCGAACGCGGCCGAGAGCGCGAGCAGCGCGAACGCGAGGAGAATGCCCCACCACCACCCGAACGCCTTCGTCACCGGATCACCCCTCCTCGTGCCGTCAGAGGTAGCGCTCGCACGCCCCGGGGCTGATCGACCCCGGTTCCGAAAGCTCCGCCACGATGCGGCCCTCCTTGAGCGCGTACACCCTGTTCGCGATGGCGCACACGAGCGGCAGGTTCTGCTCCACGAGCACGAGCGCCGTCGCGGCGCTCAGCTCGCGCAGGACCTCGCGCAGGTGCGACACGATGCTCGGCGCGAGTCCCTCCGCGGGCTCGTCCACCAGCAGGAGCTTCGGGTTGCCGAGGAGTGCCCGGCCGATCATGAGCATCTGGCGCTCACCGCCGCTGAGATAGCCGCCCTTGCGGTCCATGAGCCGCGCGAGTTTCGGGAAGTAGCCGGTGATCCGGCCCCAGTCGTAATCGCCGCTCGCGTAGCTGCCGAGTTCGAGGTTTTCACGGACCGTCAGGTCCGAGAAGACTTTCTTGTCCTGCGGCACGTACTTGATCCCGAGCCGCGCGATTTCGTAGGACCTCAGGCCGAGGAGCCGCGTGTCACCGCAGCGGATCGATCCCGCATCCGGCCTCAGGAAGCCGGAGATGGTCTTCAGCAGCGTGCTCTTGCCGGCGCCGTTGCGCCCGACGCACGCGACGACCTCGCGCGGCGCGACGGTGAGCGCGACGTCGAACAGGACCTTCGATGCGCCGTAGGAGACGTTCAGGCCCTCGACGGCGAGCAGCGCGCCCGCGGCGGGGCCGGGGCCGGCGTCAGGCGGCATGCCCGTCCTCCGCGGCGATGTCGATCTGCCAGTAGCTGCGCCGCACCTCGGGGTGCCGCAGGCACTCCTCGTAGCTGCCGCTCGCGATGATGCGTCCCTCGTGCATCACGGTGAGCCGCTGCAGGAACTCCCGCACGTGGGAGATCTTGTGCTCCACGATCAGGATCGTGCGGCGGCCGACGTGCTTCTCGAGCACTTCGAGGACGCCGCGGATCTCCGATTCGGCGAGCCCCGCCAGCGGTTCGTCGAGCAGCAGCACCTCCGGCTCGACCAGCACCGCCATCGCGATCTCGAGGCGCCGCTTCTCGCCCAGGCTGAGGTTGCGCGCCTGCCGCCCGCGCACCTCCTGCAGATCGAACGTCTCCAGCGCGGCGTCGATGCGGGGCTCGCCCCGATAGCGTTTGCAGGTGTTGAGGAGGAGATCGAGCAGCGAGGATTCGCGGTAAGCCCGGAAGAACGCGAGCACCAGATTGTCGGTCACGCTCAGGTTGTCGAACGTGGAGGTGAGCTGGAAGGTGCGCATGATGCCGCGGGCGACCCGCTGCTGCGGCGTCATGCGCGTGATGTCCACGCCCTTGTGCAGGATCGCGCCCTCGTCCGGGCGGTGATACCCGGTGATGAGATTGAAGAAGGTGGTCTTGCCGGCGCCGTTGGAGCCGATGATTCCCGCCACCTCGTTCTCGTGCAGCGTGAAATCCACCGCGTCCACCGCGGCGTGGGCGCCGAAGCGCTTGGTGACACCCTTCGCCTGAACGATCCCTCCCGCCGCCGGGGTGTCCACGTCGTATCCTCCCGGCATGCGCCCCGGCGTGGCGGGAGCGGCCCTGTCGCGGCGCGGGCGCGAGCTGCCCGGCGGCGACGAGGGCCCTCCTAGTACCCGAGCGACTTCAGCGGCGGCATCACGGATTCGCCGCCGACCGAGCCCATCACCGTGAAGAGATCCCACTCGTGCTTCTGGTCCTTGGGCCCTTTCCCCCGCACGAGGAACGCGGCGTGCTGGTAGACCGCGGCGTGATCCTGCCGCCAGCTCGCCGGCCCCTTGACCGAGTTGAACCGTCCCTGGTTCGCCATCAGGGCCGCGGACACCTTGGCCGGATCGAAGGATTTCGCGGCCTCGAAGCCCCGGAACATCTCGGAATAGGCGACGTAGGCGATCGTCGCGTACGCGTCGGGCGGCTTCTTGTACTTCGCCCGATAGAGCTCGGTGAACTCGGCCGCGCTCTTCGCGACGGCCTTGTCCGGGAAGCCGGCGAGATCGTAGTAGAAGTAATGCATGGCGTAGACGCCTTCGAGCGCCTCCGGCGGCAGGCCCTTCGCCACGACGTTGGTGATGAACGCGTTGAAGATCGTCATCTCCTTGCCGAGCCCGGTCTGGTGTACCTGCTTCAGGAGCGCGACGGCGTCGGCCGCGAACTGGGCGGAGAGGAAGACATCCGGCTTCGCCGCCCGCACCTTCTGCAGGATGGTGGTGAAATCGCTCGTGCCGAGCGACACCTCGTCATAGCCGACGATCTCGGCGCCGAGCGCCTTCGCGGCCGCCGTGGCGCCGTCGCGCATGTCCCAGCCCCAGCTGTCCGCGCGGGCGAGGAAGAAGATCCGCTTCTTCCCCAGCGTCTTCACGGCGGCCTGCCCGGCCATGTATCCCACCGACCACGGGCTGTAGGCGGTCGCGAAGGTGGAGTTGGCGAGCTTGCCTTTCTGGAAGGCCTCCTTCGCCATCACGCACACGGGGAAGTAGGGCATCGGCTCCTTGCTCACGATGGCATTGATCGCGTACGCGAGCGGCGCCCAGGTCTGGCCGCCGACCCCCTTCACGCCCTCGGACACCATGTAGCGGTAGCGCCGCACGCCGATGTCCTGTTTGGCCTCGTCATCGGCCACGACGCCTTCGAGCATCACCCGGCCCCCGGGCATGTCGAGCCCCCCGCGCTTGTTGACGACTTCGACGGCGAGCAGCGCTCCCTCCTTCTGGGTTTCGGCCACCGCCGCGAACGTTCCGGTGAGCGGCAGCAGTATCCCCACCTTGACTGTTGCGGCCGGCGCCGCGTGGACCGTGCCCGGAACGGCAGCGGCGCAAAAGGCGGCAATCGAAACGAACTTCAGCAACCTGTTCATGAGATCCTCCCTGGAATCCGACGGACTCTGCCCCCCAGACATCCTGCTGCTTCGCGGCACGTGTTGCCACCGCACGATCGCGTACCCGGGCTCGCGCCCCGGGGACCTTCGCGGGTTGGCTTACCGGGCCATTCTCGGCGGGACCGCGCTGCCCGTTCCTTGATCCAAATCAACTGCCGCGCCGTGCCGGGGTGAACCCGCGCGAAAAGGGAGACCGGCGCCGCGCGACGGGACGCGGGGGGCGGCCGCCCGGGCCCGGAATTCACGCCGCGCAACCTCCGCTCGCTCGGCGCCGGCTACAGGAGGACGTTGGGCAATTCGATTCCGCGCTCGAGCCAGGGCGGGACCGGGAGCTTTTTCGCGCGGAGGAACTCCGGGTTGAAGAGCTTCGACTGGTAGCGCGTGCCGCAGTCGGCGAGGATCGTGACGATCGTGCGGCCGGGCCCGAGGTCGCGCGCCAGCCGGATCGCGCCGGCCACGTTGATCCCGGTGGAGCCGCCAAGGCACAGCCCTTCGCGCTCCACGAGGTCGAAGATCACCGCGAGCGCCTCCTCGTCGGACACCAGGTACGGCCGGTCGACGCGCAGGCCCTCCAGGATGGGCGTCACGCGCCCGAGCCCGATGCCCTCGGTGATGGAGTCGCCCTGGGAGGGCGTCGCCTCGCCGCGCGCGTAGAGGTTGTACATCGCCGCGCCGCGCGGGTCGGCGAGCCCGATGACGATGCCCGGCTTCCGTTCCCGCAGAAACTGCGAGACGCCGGCGAGCGTGCCACCGGTGCCGACGGAGCAGATGAAGGCATCGAGGGCGCCCCCGGTCTGCTCCCAGATCTCCGGCCCGGTCGAGACGTGGTGCGCGAGGCGGTTGTCGAGGTTGTTCCACTGGTCCGCGAAGAACACGCCGTGCGGCTCGCGACCGCGCAGCGCCTCGGCGAGCCGCCGGCCCACGTGCTGGTAGTTGTTCGGGTTGGCGAACGGTACCGCCGGCACCTCCACGAGCCGGGCCCCGAGCAGCCGCAGCGCATCCTTCTTCTCGCGGCTCTGCGTCTCGGGGATCACGATGAGCGTGCGGTAGCCGCGCGCCGCGGCGACCATGGCGAGGCCGATCCCGGTGTTGCCCGCGGTCGCCTCGACCACGAGCCCGCCCGGCACAAGCTCGCCTCGCCGCTCGGCCTCCAGGATCATCTGGCGCCCGGGGCGGTCCTTCACCGACTGCCCGGGGTTCATGAACTCGGCTTTCCCGAGGATCGTGCAACCGGTCGCCGCCGAAGCGGCCCTGAGCCTGATGAGCGGCGTGCGGCCGACGGCGTCGACGATGTCGCGGCGGAATTCCATGGAAGGCGGCGCCACCCGTGAAAGCTACACCAATCGGGGGCGCCTGGACACGGCCATTGCCCGGATTGCCGGCACTACGGTGACGCGCCGCTTTCTACTCGCTGCCTGCCGGCCGTGGGAACGCCCCCACGATGTCGCGCGCGACGTCGGTGCTCGTCTCCAGCACGCGTACGACGGCGGCGAGCCCGGACGCCTCCGCGTTGCCCGCGCCCAGCCCAAACGCGAGGCAGTTCCCGAACTTCGCCGCGAGTTCGGCCTCGGTGAGCGGCTCCCGCGGGCTGCCCTTGATCGTGTCCGCCGCACGCTCGAGGGTCCGGCCGTCCTTCAACCGGAGCGTCACGCGCGCGGGTTCGATGGCGGTCGCCTCGATGGCGGGATCGGAGAGAACCGAAACGCGCGCCGCGAGCGCCGCGACCGCCGGCTCGGTGATGCGCGGGCTCGTGTAGCTCGCGAGATCCACTTTCCCGTCGAGGAGCGCGCGGGAGAAGCCGTAGGCGGCGTTGAACTGCGCGTGCACGACCGAGTCGCGCGCGGCGTCGTACGGCTCGCCCACGGTCAGCCAGTTGACATTTCCCATTCGAATCTCCGCGTGTTCCACCTGATCGGGTTTCACGCCGTCAGCGTGAAATCCGATACCGAGCCCGATCGTCGCGTGGTTGCAGCGGCAGCACGGATAGGGCTTGAAGCTGTACTCGAGTGTGCGCCAGTCGCGGCCCAGCCCGTCGAAGAGCCGCTCGGGACGGACTTCACCCCGCTCGTGGAGCGCGAAAAGCCCCGCGTTGCCCTCCAGCGTACGCCGCGTGCCGGTGATGCCGTCGGCGGCGAGAAACGCGCCGAGCACCGCGGCGCGCGCCGCGAAACCCGCGCCGATGCGCTTGGCGAGCACTCCGTCCCGCATGCTCTGTGCCGAGCCGCTCGCCTGGTGATAGGCGAGACCGAGCGCGTTCGCGAGGCCCGCGGCGTCGAGCCCCAGGAGCCGCCCGGCGCCAATCCCCGCGGCGAGCGAGCCGAAGAGCATCGTCGGATGCCAGCCCTTGCCGAGGCTGTTCCAGCAAGCGAGGCCGAGGCGCGCGTGCAGCTCCGCGCTCACGGCATAGGCGAGCAGGAATTCGCGCCCGGCGATGCCGCCGCGCTCCTCCGCGGTCGCGAGGAGCGCCGGGAGCGTGACGCAATTCGTGTGAATGCGCGCGGGGTCGTGCTGGTCGTCGAAGTCGAGGGCGTGTCCCGCCGCGCCGTTCGCGAGGGCGGCGCTCGGTGGGGAGAGGCGGCACTTCCCGATCAGGGCGGTGGCGGAACCGTCGCGCTCCCAGCGGGTGAGCCGCGCGAGGAGCTCCGGGATACCCGGCGCCCGCGCGGCACCACCGATCACGCCGAGCTCGTCGAGGATGAGTGCCTTCAGGACGCTCACCACGGTGGGCGGGAGATCCTCGTAGCGCAGGCGCGCGACGGCCTCGCAGAGCCGCACGCTCGCGCCTTCGGCGAGATACGGAGACGGACAGTCCTGTTTCATCCCGGTTCTCCTCGGAGTTCGGTAAGCGCACGGTGTCGGACTCCAAGAGGTCGTTCGGGAGTCCGGCCCTTTGCAACGCCTCGTCTCAACTGCGCATCTTAAGCACGACCTTGCCGAGCACTCGCCGCTCGGCGACGGTGGCGAGCGCCTCGCGGTAGCGTTCCAGCGGGTAGCCCTTCATCACGTGCGGCTTCAGTTGCCCCCTCTCGTACAGCGCGTAGAGTTCCGCCTGCACGCTGCGCACCTTGTCCGGCTCGCGCTCCCGGTAGTCGCTCGATTGCAGCCCGATCAGCGAGATGTTCTTCACGAGGAGCAACCCCGCCTTCACTTCGGGCACGCGCCCCGAGGCGTAGCCCACCGTGACGAGCCGCCCGCACCATGCGATCGCGCGAAGGCTCGCGTCGAAGACGTCTCCGCCTACCGGGTCGACGATGAGATCGACTCCTTCCTGGCCGACCGCGTCGAAGACCTGCCGGCGGAAGCCCTCGCGCAGATCCGGGCGGTCGGTGCGCACGACGTGGGCGGCGCCGGCGGCACGCGCGAGCGCGGCCTTCTCTTCGCTCGATACGCTTGCCACGACCGTCGCGCCGAGCGCCCGCGCGAGCTGTACTGTCGCGTAGCCGACGCCTCCCGCGGCGCCGTTCACGAGTACCTTCTCCCCGCGCGCGAGCCGCCCGCGCTCGACCAGGGCAAAGTGCGCGGTGAGGTAGGTGAGCCCCATCGCCGCCGCCTCGTGGAAGCTCATCGAGGAAGGCATGACGAAGCATTTTCGCTGCGGCACCACTGCCCGCTGCGAAAACGCTCCGTGCTCGACCTGGGCCATCACGCGATCGCCGGCCTTGAGACCGGTCACGTTCGCGCCGGTCGCCGCGACCGTTCCGGCAAGGTCCTTGCCTGCGACGAACGGCCGCGCCGGCAGATTCTGGTAGGTGCCGCCGATCACCAGCAGATCGGGAAAGTTGATGCTCGCGGCGTGGACCTCGATGAGCGCTTCGTCCGGGCCGGGGACGGGATCGGGAAGCGTCTCGAGTTTCAGGTTCTCGAGCGGGCCGTGTTCGTGGACTACGAGCGCTCGCATAAGGTCATGAGCCGTGAGTCTACTGATCCATGCGGCCGTCGAGCAGGGCGTTCGCTTCGCCGAGAGCAGGGTAGCCCGCCGGCGCCGCCGACCGGAACGGTGCCGCCACCGGCACCGGCAGCGCGGGAATCGTTCTCCCGCCCGCCGCGAGCGTGCCGCCGAAAACGCCGCGCGCGCGGAAGTGAGGATCGGCGAGCGCCTCCGCCACCGACTGCACGATGTTGCAGCAGATGTCCTTGCCGGCGAACGCCGCGCGCCATTCCCCCGCCGTGCGGGTACGAACCCGCTCCGCCACCGCCCGGATCGCCGCGGCCGGGTCGCGGCCGTCGTCGCGGTGTTCAGGCGGGAGCGCGATTAGCTCGCAGAAGGCGTTCCAGAACTTCTCCTCGAGCGGCGCGGCGGCGACGAACCGGTCGTCGCGCGTGCGGTAGACGTTGTAGCGCGGGCTGCCGCCGGTGACGAGCGCCCGCCCGGGGGCGGGCCAGCGCCCCGCGGCGAGCCCGTCGCCGAGCGCCCAGTACAGGAAGGTGAAGAGATTGTCGGCCATGGCCACGTCGAGCTTGCAGCCGCGGCCGGTTCCCTCGCGTGCGCGGAGGGCGAGGAGGATGTTCACCACCGCCGGCCAGGCGCCCCCGCCGATGTCGGCCACCAGCGCCGCCGGCGGCACCGGGGCGCCATCCGCGCCCGCGGCGAGCCCGAGCATGCCCGATTGCGCGACGTAGTTGAGATCGTGCGCCGCGGTCGAGGCAAGCGGGCCGGACTGGCCGTAGCCGGTGATCGCGCAGTAGACGATCCCGGGATTGATCGCGGAAAGCGCCCCGTAGCCGAGCCCGAGCCGGTCCATCACGCCGGGACGGAATTGCTCGACGATCACGTCCGCGCGTTCGAGGAGCGGCAGGAGGCGCGCGAGCGCGCCCGGCGCCTTGAGGTCGACCGCGATCGAGCGCTTGCCGCGGTTCAGCAGCGCGAAGTTGACGCTGTCCGCGCCGAATTTCGGCTCGTAGCCCCGCATCTCGTCGCCCGTGCCGGGCCGCTCGATCTTGATGACCTCCGCGCCGGCTTCCGCGAGCAGCAGCGTCGCGAGCGGACCGGGGAGAAGGGTGCTGAAGTCGAGGACGCGGATGCCGGCGAGGGGTTGCATGCCTTTGCAGTTCGGATGGAGCCGCAGATGAACGCAGACGAACGAGGATCGTTCAGGGCACGAAACCGAGGAACGCACGCACCCGGGTCGATTCTAGCGAAAAACCGCGCCGGTTCCCGTCGGCCGTCCCGCTCACTCGTCGACCCTCTCGTGTCTCGTCCGCGGTCCCTCGTCACCCATCACCGCTCACGGGCTCGTGGCCGGCCGGTCACGACCCACAGCTCGCAGCCCGTGGCTCGAGGCCGGCCGGTCACGGCCGGTACGGATAGCACATCTGCGCCGCAACGCGCGCGCGCGCATCCGCGCCGGCGAGGCGCTCCACGACATGCAGCCCCAGATCGAGCGAGGTCGCGACGCCGCTCCCGGTAATCACGTTGCCTTCGTCGACGATGCGCTCGTTCAGCACCGCTTCGCACCAACGCTCGAGGTCCTTCAGCGCCGCGGGATGCGTGGTGGCGCGCCTGCCGTTGAGGTATCCCGCCGCGCCGAGGAGCAGCGCGCCGGTGCAAACGCTCACCTTGAACTTTGCCGGTGCGGCGGTCCTCAGCCACTCCACGAACTCGCGGTCGTGCTGCAGCGTGCGCGTTCCGTGGCCGCCGGGGACGTAGAGCAGGTCGTAGCCGCCGAGCGGCTCGAGCACCCCGTCGGGCACCATTTTCATGCCCGCCGCGCCACGGTCGTCGGTGACGCGCGGCGTGTTGGAGAGGATCCGCCACTCGAAATCGGGGATGATGTTCATCGACTTCAGGCGCGTCAGCGGGTCGTAGAAGCCGACGAAGTCGAGGTAAGTCATCTTGTCGAAGACGATGAGAGCGGCTCTCACGAGAACCTCCGGATTCGGGATTCAGGGCGCGGGATTCAGGGTCCGGCGCTCGGGAATCGGAAGCCACAAGGTTGGCCGGTGCGGCTCATTGGCCGGTTGCTGTCTTCATCCCTCGCCATGCTATCCCAACAGGGACGCGGCTGTCCCGAACGGTCCTTGCACGCGAGGTAGTGCACGATCGGGTGTTGCGCGAGGACCCGATTCGCTTCGGGCGGCAAGTGGATCGGGCGCCGTTCATCGGCGGCTATCGCTCCTGCCGCTGTTTCGCCACCCGCGCCCGCCGCGCCGGCGCGTAGGCGGGGTCGCCACAGGCCTCGTAGAGCGCCTGCGTGACGTCGTAGTGGTGCGCGAGCCCGGTGCGTTCCAGAAGCTCGATCGGTCCCTCGGGATAGCCCAGCCCGAGTTTCAGCGTCGTGTCCATGTCGCCCGCCGTGGCAAGACCCTCGTCGAGGCGCCGCAGGGCCGCGTTGTAGTAGGGACGCACCAGCCGGTCGACGATACGGCCGGCGAAGTCGCCGCACAGCACCACCTTGAGGCCGAGCGATTCGAAGAGCGCTCGCGCGGCGTCGGTTGCCGCCTGCGTGGCGCGCGGCTGGCGCACCAGCTCGACGAGGTCGGATGGCGGTCGGTCGCCCAGCCGGAAGCGGGCGAAGCCGAGCACGTTCGATCCTTCCTCGCCGCGGGATTCACCGGTGTGGAGACCGAGGCACTCGGTTCCGAGTTCGATCAGCACGGCGCGACGATTTTCCGGCTGCGGCAGAAAGCGGAAAGCCTCTCCGGCCCCCGCCCCGGTGATGACCACGATCTCTCCGCCGGAGCTCCCGCCGGCGAAGAGCGGATGGCCCGCGGGGAACGAACGGCTTTCGCCGGCCTGTATGACCTGGTAGTTCATTGTCGGTGCGCGCTGGTGAAGTAAGGCATTGGCCACGGAATCACACACGGGGCACGAACGGGCAAGCCGCGTCGTCGGAGCGTCCGTGTGCTTCCGTGTGTTTGCGTGGCTGATGGAACTCTCACGCTAACCACCAAACATCGCGTTGCCCTGGTACCGGTAGAAACCCTCGCCCGTCTTCCTGCCGAGCTTGCCCGCCGCGATCATGCGCTTCACGAGCGGCGGCACGGCGGCGCGCGGATCGTGCGTCGAAGCGTAGAGCGCCTCCGCGACGAGCAGATGCGTGTCGAGCCCGACGAGATCGAGGAGCTCCAGCGGCCCCATCGCGTAGCCGAGCGCCGTTTTCATCGCGCGGTCGATGTCGGCGGGCTCGGCAACCCCGGCCTCGACGAGGCGGATCGCGTCGTTGTTCACCGGGATGAGAAACGCGTTCAGGATGAAGCCCGGGTGGTCCTTCGTCTTCACCGGGATCTGCCCCATTGTCTTGCAGAATTCCCACGCCGCCTGAAACGTCTCCTCGCTCGTGCGCAGGCCCGGCGAGATCTCGACGAGCTTCATCAACTGCGCCGGCAGGCAGAAGTGCATGCCGACGCAGCGCTCCGCCCGGCCGGATCCCCCTGCGATCTCGGTGATCGAGAGCGTCGAGGTGTTGGACGCGAAGATGACGTGCGGCGGGCAGACCCTGTCGAGCGCGGCGAGGAGCGCGTGCTTGACCCCGAGGTCTTCGAATACCGCCTCGATCACGATATCGCAATCGGCCAGCGCGGCGATCTCCGCGCTGGCCGACAGATTGGCGAGGATGGTCGTGACCTGCTGCTGCGTCAGTTTCCCGCGCTCGACGGATTTCGCGAAGAAGCCCTCGGTCTGCCTGCGGGCGCGCGCGAGCGTCTCCGCGTTCGTGTCGTGAACGACGGTCCGGAAGCCGGCACGCGCCGCGACGATGGCGATGCCCGCACCCATGGTGCCGCTGCCGGCGACGCCCACGGTCTTGATCGTTGTCATGATTGTTCGAGCGCAACTTTAGCCAGGGAAACACACGGAAGCACACGGAAGGCAGGCGACCCGCGATCCCCTGGGCGGGCGCGGACGGTTCTTCGCATTCCCGGGCGGCGCACCGGTCGCTTCGCGCCGGAAGTCATGTCGTTGCCTCCGAATCCCCGTGCTTCCGTGGCCGATATTGCTATCGTTTCACGAAGCTGCGCCCGATGAACTGCCGGTGGACCTGGTTGGTGCCCTCCCAGATCTGCGTGATCTTGGCGTCGCGCATCAGGCGCTCGACCCGGTAGCCGCGACAGTAGCCGTAGCCGCCGAAGAGCTGCACGGCGTCGGTAGTGATGCGCATGGCGAGGTCGGAGGCGCGCAGCTTCAGCATGGAAGCTTCCACGCCGAAGTCCGTCTCGCCCGCGTCCACGAGCCTCGCCACGTGCCACAGCCACGCTTCCGTCACCGCCAGTTCCGTGGCGAGGTCGGCGACCATGAATTGCACGCCCTGGAACTCGATGATGCGACGGCCGGACTGCCGGCGCTCGTTGATGTAGCCCACGGCGTCCTCGAAGGCCGCGCGCGCGATGCCGAGCGCGTGGGCAGCGATGCCGGGGCGCGAGCGATTGAGCGAGGCGAGCAGGATCTTCAGCCCGTCGCCCGGCGCGCCCACGAGATTGGCGCGCGGCACGCGGCAGCCGTCGAGCGCGAGCGCAGCGGTGCTGGAGGCGCGCAGCCCGAGCTTCTCCTCCTCGCGGGTTACCGCGAGACCCGGCGTTCCCTTCTCCAGCACCAGCACGGAGATCGCCCGGCGGCCATCCGCGATGCCGCGCCACTTGCCGAAGAGGAGGTAGAGGTCGGCGTGCGCGCCGTTCGTGATGAAGCACTTCTCGCCCGTGACGACGATCTCCTCTCCCTCCTCCCGGAACTCGGTGCGCATCGCGGTCGCGTCCGAGCCCGCGCCGGGCTCGGTGATCGTGAGCGAGCCGAGCCCTCCGCCGACGATCGCGGGCAGGAACCGCCGCTTCTGCTCGTCGGTGCCGAACTCGAGGAGCGGCTTCGTGAAGTGGAAATTGGTCGCCCAGATGCCACCGGTCGAGGCACAGGCCTTGCTGATCTCGCGCAGGCACGCGAGGTAGGCGGTGAACGACATCGGCGCCCCACCCCAGGCCTCGGGCACGAACATCGCGTTCATCCCGAGGCGGTTCAGCGCCCGGATGTTCTCCCACGGAAACTCGCCGCTGCGATCGTAGCCGTCGGCGCGCGGGGCGATTTCGTTCCTCGCGAGCGCGCGCACGCTCTCGAGGATCTGCGCTTCCTCGGGCGCGAGACGCGGAGCCCGGTCAAGGCGTTCGAGGACGTTCATGGGACAGGCGGGCCGGGAAGGGGATCCCGGGTGGACCCCGGGGTCGATCCGGCGCGACATCGTTCGCGCTTCCGCGGTTCGTGTGAGGCATGTGCCGCGAAAGCGCGAATTTCCTATCGGTCGTGGAAGCGCGGCGCGCGCTTCTCGATGAAGGCCGCCATGCCCTCGGCGGCGTCCTCCGTGCGAAAGGCGAGCGTCGAGAGATCGGCTTCCACCTTGAGCCCTTCGTTCAAGGGTGTATCGAGCGCGCGCGTGACGGCCTCGCGGGCGAACCCCAGCACCGGCAGGCTGTAGCGCGAGAATTCGCGCGCGAACGCGATGCCCGCCGCGACCGGGTCGCCGTCCACGAGCCGGTTGGCGAGTCCGATGCGCACCGCCTCCGCCGCGTCCACCGTGCGGCCGGTCAGGATCAGCTCCAGCGCCCGCGCCGCGCCGACGACGCGCGGCAGCCGCTGCGTGCCGCCGTAGCCGGGGACGAGGCCGAGCTTGATCTCCGGCAGTCCCATGCGCGCGTTCGGCAGCGCGAGGCGGAAAGTACACGCGAGCGCGAGCTCCAGCCCGCCGCCGAAGGCGTAGCCGTTCAGGACGGCGATCGAGGGCATCGGCAGGCGGTCGAGCTTCGCGAACATGGCCTGCCCGGTCTCGGCGCCCCGCTTCTGCGCCATGAGCGGGCGGCCGACGAGTTCCTTGATATCGGCGCCCGCGCAAAACGCCTTGTCGCCCGCTCCCGTCACGATGAGCGCGCGCGCGTCGCCGCCGCCCACCTGGTCGAAGGTGCGCCCGAGGTCCTCGATGAGCGCGAAGGAGAGCGCGTTCAGTGCCTCGGGGCGGCGCAGGGTCACGACGGCGAATTCGTCGACGCGTTTCAACTCGATTGCCACGATCCGATCCGTTCGAAGAGGGCAGACTGCGATTTAGCCACGGAAACGCACGCTTGGCAAAGGTGTACTCCTGGCCACGGAAACCCACGGAACACGACGGGGGACGCAGCGCTCGGGAACCCCTCGCGACGCTGGGGGATCGCGTGCCGCACCGGGTCGTCAGGAAGAACTTCCGGCCGCCACCCTTTCCGTGTGTTTCCGAGTGATTCCGTGGCCGAAGGGAGTCAACCGTTCTTCACGGGGTCGAGGTGACGAACCGGCGCGGGCCGGATGCGGCCCGTCTTCGCCCACTCCGCCAGCTCGCGCTTCAGTATCTTCCCGCTCGCGGTGAGCGGAAACGCCTCGAGCGCGATGAAGAACTCCGGCATGTCGTAGCGCGACAGGCCCGCCGAGTCGAGGTGGCGCAGGAGTTCCTCGCCGGTGACGCGCGCGCCCTCGCGCGGAATCACCGCGAGGCACACGCGCTCGCCGAGGCGCGGGTCGGGTACCGCGAAGGCGGCCGCCTTCAGCACCTGCGGGTGGCCGATCGCGAGATTCTCGATGCGAGCGGGGTGTATGTTGTGGCCCCCGCGGATCACCAGGTCCTTCTTGCGCCCGACGATGCGGAGGTTACCCGCCGCATCGAACTGCCCGAGGTCCCCGCTCATGAACCAGCCCGAGGCGTTGAAGGAATTCTCGGTGGCGCTCTGGTTGTCGAAGTAGCCCAGCATGAGGAGCGCTCCGCGAGTGCCGATCTCGCCGATCGCTCCGGGCGCCGCCTCGAGGTCCGGGTGCTCGGCGTCCCACAGGCGCGTCTCGTAGCCGTGGCACGCCTTGCCGCAGGTGCCGGTGATCACCTCGACGGGGTCGTCGGGCATGGTGTACTGGTGCGAGCCGTTCTCGGTCATGCCGTAGATGTTCTGGGGCTTGACGCCGAGTTCGAGGAAGGCGCGCGCGGTCTGCGGCGGGATGACCGAGCCCGCCATGTAGAAGACCGAAACGCGCCCGAGCCGCGCGAGCCCGCGGCGCTTCAGGTCGGCGAGGACGTCGATGGCGTGCGTGGGCACGCCCATGACGTAGGTCGCGCCGGTTTCGACGATCCAGTCAAGCGGGCGCATCCCGGGCGGCGCGTCGTTCACGGCGAGCTCGCAGCCCGCGACGAGCGCCTGCTCGAGCGCCACGGTCGCGATGTGATGCGAGAGCGGGCTGTGGCTGAAGATGACGGTGCGCTCGTCGTGGCCCCAGTCTCGCACCATCGCGCGCCCGTTGGCGAGCAGCGTGTTGTCGGAGTGGAGCACGCCCTTCGGCGCGCCGGTCGTCCCCGAGGTGAACGCGAGGTACACGATCTTGTCGGGGTTGTCATCGGGCTCCGGCACCACGGCCGGGCGGGTGCCCGGTTGCGGCATCCCGGAGCCATCGCCATCGGCGCCGTCGAGCCGGTAGACCCGCCTGAGAGCGGGCAGGGCGCGCACGGCCTCGAACACGTCGCTCCGCGCCCCGTCCGCACCGTGGCCCGGCTGCGCGAGGAACGCGGCGGTCTCGATGCGCGCGAGGAGCGCCGCGACCTCCGCGACGGTGCAGTTCTGGTGCAACGAGGGGTTGCACACGTAGCCGTTGCGGGAGCACGCGAGGAACGCCACGACGGACTCGACCCGGTTCGGCAGCCACACCGACACACGCTGGCCGCGCCTCACGCCGGCGGCGTGGAGATCGGCGGCGAGCGCGTCCACCCACGCCGCGAGCTGCCGCCACGTAAGCCGCCGCCGGCCGTCGCGCAACGCGTAGCCGCCGGGCCGCGCCCCGGCGTGCCCGCGCAGGAGCGTGTACATCGTGTCCTCGCGCCAGTGGCCGGCCGCGTAGTGGCGGCGGGCCGCGCGCGGGTCGTGCAGCGTCAGCATGGTGCCCACCGGATTCGCGATGCCCGCCGTCCGCCCGATTTCCCGCGCCCCTATCGCCCGAATTTCTCCGGGTCGGGCCCGCGCTTTTCCCCGAATGCCGCCCCCAGTTCGCGGGATTCCCCGGTGTCGAGGTAGAGACGCAGCAGGAGATCGTGCGTGACGCGCGCGAGGCCCGAGACCCCGCCGTGGCGCGCGGTGAACGCGGCCTTCAGCGCCGCGAGCGCGAACGCTCCACGCCCGGCCAGTTCCAGCGCCATCGCGCGCGTTTCCTCCCGCAGCTTTCCGTCCGGCACGACCTTGTTGATGAGCCCGATCTCGAGCGCTTCGCGCGCGGTGAGGCGCGGGTTGAGGAACCAGATCTCCTTCGCCTTCTTCTTGCCGACGAGGTCTTCGAGGTACCACGTGCCGTAGCCGGCGTCGAAGCTGCCCATCATGGGACCGACCTGCCGGAACACCGCGCCCTCCCCGGCGATGGTGAGGTCGCACATGACCTGCAGCACCTGGCCGCCGCCCACGGCGTAGCCGTTGACGGAGGCGATCACCGGCTTTTGCAGCCGCTCGATGCTCTCGTAGATCTCGAGCGTGGGCAGCATGCCGGCGTAGAGGGTGGAATCCGCCATGCCCTCCTTGCGCCCGCCGATGCAGAAGAAGCGATCGCCCGCGCCGGTGATGACGAGCACGCGCGTGCGCGTCTCGCGCCGCACCTCGTTCACGCAGTCCCGGATCTCGTGACACATCGCGGGCGTGAACATGTTGCCGTCGTGCGGGCGGTTCAGCGTGAGCCACCCGACCGGGCCGTCCTCTTCGTACAGTATCGTCTCGTAGGTCATCGGCTAACGCGCGCGCGGCGCGCGGGGAATGTCCGGATGGCGGCCCGGCGCGACGGCGGCGGAAGGGGCCGCGCCGCGGCGCGTGTCCGCCGCTCTTTTGACGGTCAAAACGACACGCACTTATACTACAGGAATCCATCGCGCTTGCGCGTAATGCATCTCCCCGACGGGCACCCCGTTATGCCATCCGACGCGACGAGAGGCGGCGCGCGGGCCGAGGGCCGCATCGGGCTCCTGGTGCCCTCGTCGAACACCACGGTCGAGCCCGAGTTCCAGCGCGCGCTCCCGGAGAGCGTGACGCTGCACACCGCGCGCCTGTTCCTGACGGACATCACGCCCGAGGCGATAGCGCGCATCGTCGAGGACCTCGAGGCCCAGAGCCGGCTGCTCGCGACCGCCGACGTCGATGTCATCGTCCTCGGCGCCACGGCGCCGAGCTTTCTCAAGGGCGCGGGCTACGACCGGGAGATGATCGGGCGGATCGTCAAGGCGTCGGGCAAGCCGGCGACGACGACTTCGACGGCGCTCCTGCGTGCGCTCGCGCTGCTCGGCGCGAAGCGCATCGTGCTCTGCTCGGCCTACACCGACAGGGTGAACGCGATCGCGCGCGGCTTCCTCGAGGCGAACGGCATCGAAGTCCTCGCCGCGCGAGGCCTCGGCATGGCGGACAACCTCGCCGTGGGACGGCTCGGCCCCGAGAGCGCGTACGAGCTCGCGCGCGCGGCGGCGGCGGGAACGGACGCCGACGCCGTGGTGCTCGCCTGCACGAACTGGCGCAGCATGGCGGTGATCGAGAAGCTCGAGCGCGAACTCGGCCGCCCGGTGCTCTCCACGACGCAGGCGAGCGTGTGGGATGCGCTGCGGATCGTCGGTTATCGCGGGGAGATCGCGGGCTACGGGCGGCTCCTCGCCACGCTGGCGGTCGAATCCCGCCTCGCGGCGGTGGCTTGAGGACGTTACCCGCCACGGAATCACGCGGAAACACGCCGAACTCGCTCGAATCGAGCCATGCGCAATCCGATCGCGGGACTGGATTCGAATCACGGCGGTGTTCCGTTCCGTGTGCTTGCGGTTGTTCCGTGGCTGAATGGATCTTGACGATCGATTGCGGGAGGTCGACATGTACGGATGGCGCGGCAGGATCGGGTTGCTGGTTCCGTCGATCAACACCACGATGGAGACGGAGTTCTGGCGCATCGCGCCGGAGGGTGTTTCGGTGCACACCGCGCGCATTGCCGGCGGTCGCCACGGCACGCCCGAGGAGCTGCGCGGGATGGAATCCGCGAGCAGGCAGGCGGCCGCGGAAGTCGCGATGGTCGAGCCCGACGTCGTGGTGTACGGCTGCACCAGCGGCAGCTTCTTCGAGGGGCCGGACTGGAACGGGCGGATCTGCGAGGCGCTGACCGCGATCGCGAAGGCGCCGACCGTCACCACCGCCGGCGCGATGGCCGAGTGCCTGCTCGCGGGCGGCGTGAAGCGCGTGGACGTGTTGACGCCCTACGTGGAAGTCACCAACGAGCGGTTGCGCCAGTTCCTGCGTACCTTCGGCATCGAGGTCGCGACGCTCGGCACCTTCGACATGCTCGACATGTTCGATCACGCGAAGATCGAGCCGGGCGAGATCTACCGCAAGGTGAAGGAGATCGCGACGCCGAAGTCGGAGGCGGTCTTCGTCGCCTGCACGCAACTTCGCGCGCTGGAGGTGCTCGACAGCCTGGAACGCGATCTCGGCAAGCCCGTGTACTCGGCGGTGCAGGCGAGCGCGTGGGCGGGTTACCGGGCGATGGGTGTCGATCCGCGCGTCGCGAACTGCGGGAGCCTGCTGCGCAAGCTCTCCGATCCGGGCGTCGCGGGATCCCGGGAAGGACATCGCAAGTCCGCGTGATCGCCGATGTCCGGCGGCAGGATCGAGACCTTCGATGTGGTCGTGATCGGCGGCGGCGGCGCCGGGCTCGCGGCCGCGTCGGAGGCCGCGCGCCTCGGGCGCAGCGTCGTGCTGCTGGAGAAGAACGCGGAGCCGGGCGGCACCACGTCGTGGTCGGTGGGTTCGGTCTCGGCCACCAACACGCCTCACCAGTTGCGCGCCGGCATCCGGGACACGCCGCAGGCGCATTTCGATGACCTCGGGCTCTTCGCCGGGCCGCTCGCACAGCGCGACAACCCCGCGCTGCGGCGCATGCTGGTGGAAAACGCCAGCGAAACCGTCCGATGGCTCATGTCGCTCGGCGTGGTATTCGTGGGCCCGATGCCGGAGCCCCCGCACCGACACCCGCGCATGCACAACGTCGTGCCGCATTCGCGCTCCTTCGCGTACCACCTCGCGCGCCACTGCCGCGCGCTCGGCGTGGACATCCGGGTGAATACCCGCGCGACCCGCCTCGTCATGGAGGAGGAGCACGTCGCGGGTGTCGAGGCAACCGGCGAGGCGGGCGCGGCGTGCGTGTTCCGGGCGCGCGGCGGCGTCGTCCTCGCGGCGGGCGACTACAGCGGGGACCGCGGGCTGAAAGCCGAGTTCTCGCCGGCCGAGACGGCCGAGGTGGACGCCGTCAACGCGACGAGCACCGGCGACGGGCATCGCATGGCGCGCGAGCTGGGCGCGGTGGTGCTGAACGGCGACCTCATCTCGGGGCCATACATGCGCTTCGTGCCGCCGGCGCGGCGCAACTGGCTGCACTCGCTTCCGCCGTGGCGCCCGCTCGCGCGCCTGATGGCGTGGTGCCACGGCAACCTGCCGGCGCGGCTGCTGCGGCCCTTCCTCATGAGCTTTCTCACGACGGCGCTCGGCGTCTCCCCCAATCTCTTCCGTCACGGCGCGATCCTCGTGAACCGGGACGGGCGGCGTTTCACCGACGAGCTCGGCAACCCCAACCGCGACACCCCGCGCCAGCCCGGGCGCAGCGCGTGGGTCGTGTTCGACCACGCCGCGGCGCAGCGCCTGTCGGAGTGGCCCAACTACGTCTCCACCGCGCCCGGCGTCGCCTACGCCTACCTCGAGGATTACCGGCGCAACCGCGCGGACATCTACCACTCTTCGCCGAGCCTCGAGGGGCTTGCCCGCAGCATGGGCGTGGCGGAAGCGAATCTCGCGAAGACGGTGGCCGACTACAACGCCGCGGGCCGGCGCTCCCGTGCGGCGCTGACGAGCGCGCCGTTTTACGCGCTGGGGCCGGTGAAGAGCTACATCGTTTTCACCGACGGCGGGCTGAAGGTCACCGAGCGGCTCGAGGTCGCGCGCGAAGACGGCTCGGTCATCTCCCGTCTCTACGCCGCGGGGTCCACGGGGCAGGGCGGGCTCATTCTCGAAGGCCACGGCCACCATCTCGGGTGGGCGTTCATTTCGGGCAGGATTGCGGGCCGCAACGCCGCCTTCAACGTGTCGAGTGATGCGGTGAAGCAGTGATGAAGTGATGAAGTGACAGGACGCCCCCGCCGCTCGCGCTCCGTATTCGATCCCCCGTCACCCATCACTCCTGCCGGGATGCTCCCATGATCTTCATGTCCCAGAGCGCCATCACCGACCCGTCCCGCTGCGGCGACTGGGACGCGTGGTACGTCGAGCACCTGCGCATCATGGCGAGCGTGCCGGGGGTGACGAGCGCGCAGCGCTTTCTCACGGACTCGCCCGGCCATCCGCCTTCGCTCGCGATGTACACGATGACGGGGCCGGAAATCTTCGACGATCCGTACTACCGCAGCGTGCGCGGCATGGGCGAGTGGCTCGAACTCATCGACCGCCGCCACTACCGGCGCAATCTGTTCGCCGGCCTCGCTCACGCGCCGCGGGTCGCCGCGGGCGAGCGGCTGATCGTGGCCGATCGCGACCGGGAGGATCCGTCGCTCGCCGACCTGTGCCTGGCATGGCTCTCCTGCGCCGGCATCGATCGCTCCACGCCGCTACGCGGCATCGCGGTGGTCGATGCCGCTTCGGCGCGGCTTCTGAGCGGGCGCGACGTGGCGATCTATCGCCCGGTGACGGAGTGCGTCGCATCGGCCGGCGCGCGCTGACGAAGTGCGTTCGCTGCGGTTCCCCGCCGATCAACGTCGTGAGCGGCGGCTACGCGTTCGCGCCGGAATGGGACATAATGTCCTCCATGGAGGCGGCGCGCTGGCCCGGTTTCACCGGGCACGGGGATACCGCGGGCATGTGCGGGCGGTCGATTGGCGAAGACCGGAGGCAACGCCGCCTCCCGCCGGAATTCCACGCTGCCGCCCGGGATTTCCCGTTGCGCCGTTCCGAGCCGGATACCAGTGCGAGGAGCCCCGGATGAATCGCTTGCTGCTTGGATCGGGCTGGGCCATCCTCCTTGCCGCCGGAGCCCTTTCGCCCGCCTTGGCGCAGCCCGCTTCCGCGTGGCCCGTCAAGGCGATCCGCTGGATCGTGCCGTGGCCGCCCGGCGGCGGCGCGGACGTCCTCTCGCGCATGCTGAGCCCGCATCTCGCCGATGCGCTCAGGCAGCAGATCGTGATCGACAACCGGGGCGGCGCGGCGGGCAACATCGGGGCGGAGCTCGCGGCGCGGTCGGCGCCGGACGGCTACACCATCGTGTTCGCGTATTCCGGCACGCATGCGATCAACCCCAGCATCTACCGGCGCATGCCCTTCAGGGAGAGCGATTTCGCGCCCATCATCCAGCTTGCCTCCGTACCGCAGGTGCTGGTCGTGCACCCGTCGCTGCCGGTGAGAAACGTGAAGGAGCTCGTCGCCCTCGCGCAAAGCCGCCCCGAAGAGCTCACCTACGGTTCCAGTGGCAGCGGCGCGTTCAACCATCTGACGGGGGCGTTGTTCGGACAGATGACCGGCACGAAGATCGTGCACGTGCCCTACAAGGGCGGCGGCCCGGCGGCCGTGGCGCTGCTCGCGGGCGAGATCAGCATGATCCTCGGCGAACCGGCGTCCATGGTCGGCTTCGTCCGGTCGGGGAAGGTGCGGGCGCTGGCGGTAACGAGCGCGAGGCGCGCGCCGGGCTTTCCGGAGCTGCCGACCATCGCCGAAGCGGGTGTGCCGGGCTACGAGGCGACCTCCTGGAACGGCATGCTCGCTCCGGCGGGCACGCCCGCGGCGATCATCGCGCGCCTGAACTCGGAATTGAACCGCATCATCGCGGCGCCGGAGATAAGCCGCAGGATGCTGGATAACGGTTACGAACCGGTCGGCGGGCCGCCGGAGAAGCTGGGCGAGCTCATTCGCGCGGAGATCGCGAAGTGGGCGCCGGTGGTGAAGGCCGCGGGCGTTCAGGTCGACTGACCTCGGCTGCGGGCTGCGGCTCGTGGCTGGTGCCTTGCAGCTTGCATGGCGGAACCGAATGGCCGAGAAGCCCATGGGACTGCTGGTGGCCGGGTTCAATTTCGCCACGGTCCAGGAAGACGAGTTCAACGACTGGTACGACACCGAGCACATCCCCGAACGGCGGCGGGTGCCGGGATTCGTCAACTGCGAGCGCTGGGTCGGCGCCGAGGACCCGAGGATCTCGCTCGCCACCTACGACCTGGGGTCGCTGGAGGTGCTTTCCACGCGCGCATACCGCGCCATCGCGGGAGACAATCTCTCGCCCTGGTCGAAGCGCGTGGTCGGCAGGTGCCGGCGCATCTGCCGTTTCGAGGCCGAGCAGTTGAACCCCGGCCGCCTTGCCGCGCCCGCGCCGGGGGCGGGCGCGCTGCTTATCGTCGCGCTGAACGTCGAGCCGGGGGCGGACGCAGACCCGGCTGCGGCTCGTCTTGCGTCGCTACGTTGCTTCGCGGTGACGACGCCCGCTTGGTGAAGCCGCCGGCCCCGCGAAGCTCCACACCCCGCCGTTCAAACCGCCTGGAACTTGTAGCGTGTCACCTTATCCATGTTCCGGCCCTCGATGCGGATCAGCATCGTGGAATCGACGCGCTTCGGGGCGTGGAGATCGCCTTCGTTGTAGACATGGGCCATCCCCGGCAGCAGCTTGTAGGTGCGGGCCTTCCTGACCTTGCCGGTCTTGTCCGGGCCCGCCGCCTCGAGGAGGTCGAAGTCGCTCATCTCCGTCTCGCCGCGCGCCTGCCCGTAGATCGCCCAGTATTGCCCGTGGTCGTGCGGCGCGCTTTCCTTGGCGCCCCGATAATGGTGGGCGAGCACGCAGAACCCCAGTTCCCTGTCCTCGTACAGCACCTGGCGCTCGGGTGTCTCTTCCTTGATATAGGCCGAGACGAACGATGGGTCCTGCAGGTACTCCTCCAGCAGCGCGCAGACCTTGTTGCGGCCGGCCGGATTCGGCTGCGCCTTCAGTATGTCGTGCGCCGCCGCGCCGAACTGCTCTATCGAGCGTGCCATATTGTGGTCCTTCCAGTGGGATGACGTTGCGCCGGTATTCTGCAAAAAACCCGCCTCCGGCGCAAAGGGGCGCGTCCGGAAGGGCCCGGGCGCCGCATCGACGATCCCGGCCCGGCGCGTCGATGGCGCCGGCCCCCGGGGGAAAGGACGAGCGGCGAGCTTACCCGGTCAACCGAAGCCGGCCTGATGCGTTCTTGGCTACAACCGGCCTCATGGCCGGGCCCGACATCACCCTCAAGGAAGGAGTCAAGACATGAGCAAGTTGCTGACGACCCTGGTCGCGGCTGCGTTCGCGCTGACCACCACCGGCGCATTCGCGCAGGCGACCCCCGCGGCCCCGGCCACTCCCGCGCAGGCGGACAAGCCGAAGGCGGAGAAGAAGGCCAAGTCCCAGAAAAAGGCGAGCGGCGAGAAGAAGGCGACGGGCGAAGGCACGAAGAAGAGCAAGAGCACCAAGAGCAAGAGCACCAAGAGCAAGAGCAGCAAGAAGAAGGCCGAAGAGAGCGCCACGAAGTAACGGGCGTCCCGGAGACCCTGGCGCGCACGGCGGGGCCGGCAGGCCCCGCCGTTCCTTTCTTGTGCCCGCCGGCACGGCGCGTTCCATACTCCCCGCTTGCACGACGCGAGGGAGGGAACCATGCGTGCCGTGATGATGCGTGCCCTGGCGATCGCGGACCTCCTCGCGACAATATCCAGTTCGTGATCCTCGGGCCGCCGACCGTCATGGCGCACCCCAAGGCCGGGCGCCTGAAGGCGATCGCCACTTCCGCCGCGAAACGCTCCCCGGGGCTCCCCGAGACACCGACCTTCGCGAACGCTTTCTCGGCCTCGGCGCGATCCCGCACGGGGGCACACCGGAGCAATTCGCGGCCTTCCTCGACGCCGAGCGGAAGAAATGGGGCCGGTGGCGCGGAAAGTCGGGCTGAGCCCGAACTGAGCTGCGGGCTCCGGGCCGGGGCTGCGAGCCCCGGGCCATGATGTGAATTTTCCGCGGGAACGCGGCGTATTGCTCACTGTGGGCGTCGCCGTCCCCGAGTCATGCTGGAGCTCAATCAGGGCGCCTGGTCGGTCCGCATCGCGGGAACGGGTCATGCGCGCGGAGTGAGCGGGTGATCACACGAACGGTCCACACGATCCTCGGTAGTGCGTTCCCCGTCGCATGGCTGACGAGGCGCGGGCACGGGCAGGCGGCGCCGAGGGCGCATCGCGGTCGAAAGACGGCCGGGTGATCGAGTGAAGCGGCGGCGCCTGATCATGGCCCTGGGGGTCGCGACGCTCCTGCCGCGACACCTCGCCGCGCGCTCGAGCGATGCGCCGGCAACAGTCCGCCGGGTCGGCCTCCTCTCGCTGTTCTCGGCGGCCGAAGCCGCCGCCTGGCACAAGGCTTTCCACCAGGGACTTCGCGACCTGGGCTGGGTGGAGGGCCGGAATCTCCGCGTCGATTACCGTTATTCGGAAGGCCACGACGAGCGCCTGCCCGGACTCGCGGTCGAACTCGTCCGCCTCAAGGTCGACCTCATCGTCGCCTCGTCCACTCCCGAGGCGCTCGCCGCCGTACGAGCGACGCGGGAAATCCCCATCGTCATGGTGGTGCCGGGTGATCCCGTCGCAACCGGGCTGGTGAAGTCTCTCGCGCATCCCGGCGGCAACATCACCGGGCTTACCACGATGTCCCCTCAGCTCGCGGGGAAACGGCTGGAGCTGTTGAAGGAGATCGTTCCCGGGCTCTCCCGCGTGGCCGTTCTATGGAATCCGGAGTCGGCGGTGGGCGTGGAGCAGTGGAAGGAGAGCCAGCTTCCGGCACGCCAGTTGGGCATCCGGTTGCAGTCGCTGGAGTTGCGCCACCGTGACGAGCTTGACAAGGTGCTCGAAGAGGCGATCCGGACGCGCGCCGGCGCGCTGGTGGCTTTCGCCGGGTCGACCGTCACGTCGAACCTGAAACGGATCGCCGATTTCGCGGTGCGCAACCGCTTGCCGTCGATATTCCAGTACTCGTATTACACCGACGCCGGCGGACTGGCGGCTTACGGCCCGGACCGGCTGGACCTGTACCGGCGCGCGGCCGGCTACGTGGACAGGATATTCAAGGGCGCAAGGCCCGGCAACCTGCCGATCGAGCAACCGACGAAGTTCGAACTCGTGGTGAACCTGAAGACGGCCAAAGCGCTCGGACTCACCATTCCGCCGGTCGTCATGCTGCGCGCGGACCGCGTGATCGAGTAGTTCCGCAACCGCATCGGGGATTCCGGGGGGATTCAGCCGCGCCCGGGCGCTCGTCGCCGTTTGGTATATTCCGTGTCTTTCCGAGTGCTTTCGTGGCTGACCACCCCGCGGGCAGGATCCTCGTCGGCATCGACACCGGCGGCACTTTCACCGACCTCGTCGCGGTGGAGCTGCCTCGCGGGCGCCATCACTATCACAAGGTCCCGACGCTGACCGCCGATCCCGCGCAGGGGATACTCGACGGCATCGCGGAGCTTCTCGACGGCAACGGCCTCGCGCGCGGCGACGTGGCGTTCCTGGTTCTCGGCACGACGCTCGCGACGAACTGCGTGCTCGAGGGAAAGTGGGCGCGTACCGGGGTCATCACCACGGCCGGCTTCCGCGACGTGCTGGAGCTCGCCCGCCAGCGCCGCCCGCATTACTTCAACCTCGACGTTCCCAAGCCGATGCCGCCGGCGCCGCGCGATTGCCGCATCGAGGTCGCCGAGCGCGTCGGTCCCGACGGCACGGTGGTGGTTCCCCTCGCCGAGGACGAAGTCACGGCGGGCGCCGACCGGTTGAAGGCCGCGGGAGTCGAGTCGGTCGCGATACTCTTCCTGCACGCCTACGCGAACGCCGCGCACGAGGAGCGCGCGGCGGCGCTGGTGCGCGCCCGCCTGCCCGGCACCTACGTCTGCGCTTCGCACGAAGTGCTCTCCGAGTTCCGGGAGTTCGAGCGCTTCGCCACCACCGCGGTGAACGCGAGCCTGATGCCGGTGATGGATCGCTACCTCGAACGCTTCGAGGCGGGGGTCGCCGGTCTCGGCATCCGGCGCGCGCCGCGCGTCATGCAGTCGAACGGCGGCGCGGTGTCCCCCGGCGCGGTGCGGCGGCTGCCGGTGAATACCTTCTTCTCGGGGCCCGCGGGCGGCGTCATCGGTTCGGCGGAGCTGGGACGCACGGTCGGGATGTCCGAACTCGTCACCTTCGACATGGGGGGAACGAGTACCGACGTCTGCCTCGTGCGCGGCGGCGAGCCGGCGATGAAGAGCGAGCGCCAGATGGGCGGCTTCCCGGTGCGCACGCGCTCGCTCGACATCCACACCATCGGCGCGGGCGGCGGCAGCATTGCGTGGATCGATGTGGGCGGGCTGCTCAAGGTGGGACCGCAGAGCGCGGGCGCCTGCCCCGGACCGGCGGCCTACGGGCGCGGGGGAACGGCGCCCACGGTGACCGACGCCAATGTCGTGCTCGGGCGCCTGAACCCCGGGACGCTGCTCGGCGGGCGCATGGCGCTGCACGCGGAGAGGGCGCGCGGCGCGATCGAGGCGCTCGCCACCCGGCTGGGCGTCGACGCGGTGACGGCGGCGGCCGGCGTCATCGAGATCATCAACACCAACATGATGGGCGCGGTGCGCGTGATTTCCGTCGAACAGGGCGAGGACCCGCGTGATTTCGCGATGGTCGCGTTCGGCGGCGCCGGGCCGCTGCACGCGGCGGAGGTCGCGAGCCAGATGGGAATGCGCCGTATCGTCGTGCCACCGCGGCCGGGGCTCGCCTCGGCCGTCGGGCTCCTGCACGCCGACCTGCGGGGTGATTTCAGTCTGACCTCGCTTACGCGCGCCGGGACCGGTGCGCTCGGCGCGTTGAATGCCGCGTGCGCGACGCTCGATGCGCGCGGCGCACGCTGGCTCGCGGGCGAGGGCGAGCGCAGCGCCCGCGCGCGGTGGCACGCGGATCTGCGCTATTCCGGGCAGAACTCGGAGCTCAACCTGCCGCTTGCCCGGGGGCGCCTGGATACGCGGGTGCTCGGCGCGCTGGTGGAGGCCTTTCATCGCCGCCACCGCGCCCAGTACGGCTACGACATGCGCGAGCAACCGGTGGAGTTCGTCAACCTGCGCCTGACGCTCACGGTGAAGCGGCGCGCGATCCCGCCGGAGCGGGGCGGCACTGCGCGTGGCGGCGTGGGAGCCGCGCTCGCTGGCCGGCGCCGCGTCTGGTTTCCGGGCACCGGGTTCGTCGTGACGGGCGTCTATGACCGCGACCGGCTGCCCGCGGGGTGCCGCATCGCCGGGCCCGCGATCGTCGAGCAGATGGACGCGACCACCGTGGTGCCGCCGGGGGCCGTGCTGACCGGCGACGCGCACGGGTGTCTCCACATGACGCTTTCCCGCGGCGCGGCCGCCGCGGCATCCGCGCGCGGGAGGAGGCCACGATGGGCCGCCGCGTAGACCCGATCCGCTCCGAGGTCATCGCCCGCTTCCTGCTGGCGACCGCGGAAGAGATGGGCGCGACGCTCATGCGCACGGCCTTCTCGCCCAACGTGAAGGAGCGCGCGGATTGCTCGACGGCGGTCTTCGACGCGGCGGGTGAAGTGATCGCGCTCGCCCAGCGCGTGCCGATACACCTCGGCTCCATGGTGGGCGCGGTCGACGAGATCCTCCGGCGCCACGGGCGCGGCGGCATCGCCCCGGGCGACATGTTCGTCGCCAACGATCCCTACAACGGCGGCGGCACGCATCTGCCCGACATCACCGTCATCGCGCCCGTTTTCGCCGGCGGGCGGATCGTCGCGTTCGTCGCGAACATCGCCCACCACGCGGACGTCGGCGGCATGGTCCCGGGATCCGAGGCCGCGGTGTGCAAGTCGATCTACCAGGAGGGGATACGCATCCCGCCGGTGAGGATCCTGCGCGGCGGGAAGGTCAACCGCGACGTCGTCGACATGATCCTTCTCAATTCGCGCACGCCGGACGAGCGCGTCGGTGATCTCAACGCGCAGTTCGCGGCGAACACGGTCGGCGAGCGCGCCGTCGCCCGGCTCTACGCGCGCTACGGCGCGCGCGCGACGCAGGCGGCGATCGGGGATTACCTCGACTTCACGGAACGGCGCTTCCGCGCGGCGATCGAGCGCCTGCCTCGCGGGCGCTACCTGGCGGAGGATTTTCTCGACGGAGATGCCGAAGGCGAGGTGTGCCCGATCCGGCTCGCATTGACCGTCGGCAGGGGCCGCCTCGATTTCGATTTCGCGGGCTCCGGCCGCCAGCTCGGGAGCGCGCGCAACATCCCGTACCGCGCGCTGCTCGCCACCGTCTACACCGTCGCCAAGTCGCTGCTCGACCCGGAGGTCCCGGCGAACGCCGGCTACTACCGCACGCTGCACGTCACCGCGCCGCCGGGCAGCGTGGTGGGCCCGGTGCCGCCGGCCGCGATCGGCTGCCGCTCCATATCGGCGAGCGTGCTGGGCGACGTCATCGCCGGCGCGTTGTCCCAGGCGCTGCCGGAGAAGGCGCTCGCCGGGTGCGGACCGCACCATCTCTACGTCCTCTCGGGGACCGATCCGCGCACGGGCGGCTATTTCGTCAACTACGAAACGCTCGCGGGCGGAATGGGTGCGCGCGCGGATCGCGACGGCGTGGACGGCGTGCGCGTGCACGCGTCCGGTTCGTCCAACCTGCCGGTCGAGGCGCTCGAGCACGCCTACCCGTTTCGCATCGAACGCTACGCGTTGCGCGAGGGCTCCGGAGGGGCGGGCCGTTTTCGCGGCGGCGCGGGAGCGGTGCGCGACTACCGGGTCCTCGCCGACGACATCGTGGTGAGCCTTTCTTCGGAGCGGCAGCACGTGGCGGCACCGGGCGCCGCGGGTGGCGCGGCGGGCGAGACGGGCGCTTTCGTGCTCGAGCCGGGAACGCGGGAGGAGCGGCGACTGCCGGCGGCGGCGGCGGACGTGCGGCTGCCGCGCGGGTCGGTGTTCCGGATACTCACGCCCGGCGCGGGCGGCTATGGCAGGCCCGGGGAGCGCGACCCGGCGGCAGCGGAGCGCGACGCGCGGGAAGACCGCGTTCTTCGGCCGCAGGCACGGGATACCTGACGAATCGGCCGCGAAGACGTGGCGAGCGCGGAGGAAGCCGGGAGCGAACCCGGTTGCCGCGATTTGTCTACAATTGCCGGTCTGGCCTGCGTGGATTCAGGCAACCGGGCGCGGGGACGGACCGTTCGCGGGGCGGTTTCTCCCCGGGCATGCTGCGCGGGCTCTGCGTTTCCGTGGCGAGCACATACAGGGGAGAACCATGAACCGACCCACCAGCGACTTCGCAGCCATTGCCGCCGCCCGCGCCGACTACCCGGCGCTGGAGCGCTGGACTTACCTCGACGTCGCCGGCCGCTGCGTGCTCTCGCGCGCAACCCGCGCTACGCTCGACGAGTGCCTCGACGGGCACATGCTGAACGGCGCGGACAAGAAGGCGTGCTTCGCGATGATCGAGAGGACGCGCGGGCGCTTCGGGGAGCTGATCGGCGCCGCCTCCGCCGACGAGATCGCCTACGCCAAGAACGTCTCGGACGCGATCAACATGGTCGCGACCGCGTGGGACTGGAGAAAGGGCGACAACGTGCTGCTCTGCCCGGCGCTCGAGCATCCGAACAACGTCTATCCGTGGCTCAACATGCGCCGTCACGGGCTGGAAGTGCGCAGCATCGCCCCCCGCGAGGGACACGTCCCGGTCGACGAGATGATCGAGCGCATGGACGCCGGCACGCGCATGGCGGCGGTGTCCACCGTGACCTTCTCGCCCGGGTTCCGCACCGAGGTCGCCAGGCTGGGACGCGCGTGCCGCGAGCGCGACGTGCTGCTGCTGGTCGACGCGGCGCAGTCGGTCGGTGTCCTGCACACCGACGTTCGCGAGAGCCTCGTCGACGCGCTCGCCGTTTCCACGCAGAAGGGGTTGCTGGGCCTCTACGGCATGGGGTTTCTCTACTGCCGCCGCGAGTGGGCGGAGCGGCTGAAGCCCGCCTACCTCGCGCGCTTCGGCGTGGATCTCGGCGCAGCCGACTCGCACGAGGCGAGCATGGGTGACGAGGAATACCGGCTCATGCCGGGTGCGCGCCGCTTCGACCTCGGCAACTACAACTATTCGGCCGCGGCCGCGGCCGAGACCTCGATGTCCGAGATCATGCGTCTCGGCACGTCCAACATCGAGGCCTACGTCTGCGGGCTCGCGCGGGCGCTCGCGCAGGGCTTCCTCGATCTCGGGTTGCCGGTTTCCGGTGGCGCGCCGGGGCCGCACCTCGCGCACATCGTCACCGTCGGGAAGATGAGCGACAATCACTACGGCACCGGCGAGGACCTTTACAACCGGCTCTACGCGCACCTCGAGGCGAACCGCGTGAAGCTCTCGATCCGGCGCGGGATGCTGCGCTTCTCGCTGCACCTCTACAATAACGCCGACGACGTGGCACGGGTGCTGGAACTGACGCGGGAGTTCCTCGGCCGGCACTCCGGTGGCGCCGACGCACGCCGATGAGCACCGGCGGGGCCCATCCAGCCACGGCGGCGCGTGACGGGACACGACCGGCGGCACCCGACTGAACGGAGATCCGGGGTGAGCACGAAATGGTGCCGGTTCGAGACCGGCGACAGACGGTGCTGGGGCAGGATCGACGGCGATGCCGTCCTCGCGGCGGACGGCGAGCCCTGGGGGCCGCACAAGGAGACCGCGGAGCGGCACGCGCTCGCGTCGGTGAAGCTTCTCGTCCCGACCGTGCCCTCGACTTTCTACTGCGTGGGCATCAACTACCGCGACCACATCATCCAGGCGGCGAAGAGGAGAGGCGTCGAACCGCAGTTCCCGCAGCGTCCCGACATCGGCTATCGCGCCAACAACGCGCTCTGCGCGCACGAGGACCCGATCGTCAAGCCGAAGGATTCCGGCGAGAGCTTCCAGTACGAGGGAGAACTCGTCGCGGTGATCGGGAAGCGGGGCCGGAAGATTCCGGAGGACGGGGCGCTCGATCACGTGTTCGGCTGGACCATCGGCAACGACGTGAGCGAGCGCACCTGGCAGCGCGCCGACCGCACCATGTGGCGGGCGAAGAACGCCGACACCTTCAAGCCGATGGGGCCGTGGATCGTCACCGGCCTCGACTACCGGAAGATGACGACCGTCATCCGGTTGAACGGCGAGGAAGTCGACCGCTTCGCCACCGCGAACATGATCCACAATGTCGAGCAGTACATCGCGGAAACGAGCCGCTACTGCACGCTCCACCCGGGAGACGTCATGTGGATGGGCACCGACGGCTCGCCGCGCAACATGAAGCCCGGCGACGTGTGCGAGATCGAGATCAGCGGGATCGGCGTGCTGCGAAACAGGGTCGTGGCGGAGAGCTGAAGTGCCGGTGGAACGCGCGGCGGCGGCGCCGGATTGATCGACCCGCGGAAGGGTCACCGGCGCGCGAATCGCGCGGTCGACCGGAGCCGCCCGTCGCGGCACGCGGCGACCCCGCCGGGGAGCGGCTGGGAGGCATCGCATGAAGATAACGGCGGTCAGGCACTACACCGTGCACCCCGGGTGGCGGAAGAATCTCATCTACGTCAAGGTCGAGACCGACGAGGGGCTGCACGGCTGGGGCGAGGCGTACTCGCAGTACGACCGCGACCCCGCGGTCACGGCGCACGTCGATGCGCTCGGCCGCTACATCGCCGGCCGCAGCCCGTTCGACATCCGGCATTTCACCCAGATCGCGTTCGACGACTACGCGCAGCGGCGCGGTTCGGTGGAACTCTTCTGCGCCGTCTCGGGTATCGAGCAGGCGTTGTGGGATATCGTGGGCAAGTGCTGCCGGCAACCGGTCTACAACCTGCTCGGCGGGCGCTGCCGCGACCGGATCCGCGTCTACGCCAACGGCTGGAGTTACCAGTTGAAGGAGCCCTCGGATTACGCGCGCGCGGCCGAGCAGGTCGTCGCGCAGGGTTTCACCGCGTTGAAGCTCGATCCGTTGCCCGCGCCGTGGCGCCACTGGATCCCGCGAGAGCACGAGGATCGGGCGGTCGCGGTCGTGAAGGCGGTACGCGATGCCGTGGGGCCGGACGTGGACATCCTGATCGACCAGCACCGGCGCCTCGCCCCGATGCACGCCATCCGGCTCGACCGCCGCTTGGCGGAGTTGGGGCTCTACTGGATGGAGGAGTCGTGCGCCGCGGAGTATCCGGACGAACTCGCCCGCGTGCGGCGTGCGACGGGCATACCGATGGTGATCGGCGAGGCGACCTACACCAAGGCCGGGTTCCGCCCGCTGCTGGAGAGGGGCGCGGCCGACATCCTCAACCCGGACGTCGCGTGCGTGGGCGGCATCCTGGAGCTGAAGGAGATCGCGGCGATGGCGGAGACCTACCTCGTCGCGATGTCGCCGCACAATTACAACTCCACGCTGGTCGCGCTCGCCGCCACCGTGCACGCCTCGGCGACGATGCCGAACTTCATCATCACCGAGTACTTCCTGCCCTTCGTGGCTTTCTGCGACCGGATCTCCCCGAACCAGTTGAAGCCGAAGGCGGGCTACATCGAGCTGCCGACCGCGCCCGGGCTGGGAGTGGACGTGGACGAGGAGGCGCTGAAACGGCACCCCGGCAAGACCTACACCAACCGGCGTCTGCGCGGGCCGGAGGAGGAACCGGGGGGAATTTGACGGATGAAGCGCGCTTCCTGAACGCCTGGACACTGCCGGGACGATCGGTGCTCGGCCCGGTCGGGGTGAGGACGCCGGCCCTCTTTCATCCTGCCGCCGTCATCCTTCATACCCGATGCAGGACCGCCTCGTCACCCTCGACCTCGATACGGGTCGAAAAGCGGGCGCTCAGCTTGCCGAGCCGTTCGAGGGTTTCCGCTTCGTTCGCTATCGCGCAGAGCACCGTCTCGTTCGCGTCGTTGTGGCGCACGAACCTGAACGAAGCGCGCTTCGGCTCGCGGCCCTCCAGTTCGACCTTCGCGAGCATGCCGACCCAGTCGCCGTGCTTGCGCCCGCCGTGGCCGGTGTGGAAGGAGAAGCTGCCGAGCCCGTAGAAAATCGGCTTGCCGCGGTAGATTTCCACCGGCAGGCAGTAGTGCGGGCCGTGGCCTGCCACGACGTCGGCTCCCGCATCGATCGCCGCATGCGCGATCTCGGTCATGTACTCCAGCACTTCCTCGCCGAGGCCCCAGTGATGGGAGGCGACCACGATGTCGGCGCTCGCGCGCAGCTCGCCGATGTCGGCGCGGTAACGTTCGAGGTAATCGCGATCCGCCCACGTGACGATGACCGGCGGCACGCCCGGACGGTTCGCCGGGGGAATCCCGGGCCGCGTCTTGTGCAGCGGCAACTGGTAGGCGGTATGCCCGCGCAGCGCCGCCACGCCGGGCGTGCGCTCGCCCGCCTCGTGGTTGGTCGGCCAGTACACGGAGGTGCGCTGCAGGAATCCCACCCGCCTGCCGCCGGCGTCGACGATCGCGGCGGCGCGCGCCGCGGCCGCGTCGCGCCCCGCCCCCGTATGGGCGATGCCAAGCCGGTCGAGTTCATCGAGGGAGGAGCGGATCGCGTCGGTCCCGTAGTTGACGTTGTTCGCATTGCCGACCGCACGAAATCCCGCGCGTACGAGCGCCTTCCCCGCCGCGGGCGCCGCCCAGAACCCCTCGTCGGTCGCGGAATGCTCGCCCGCGCCATCGTAGAGACAGCATTCGAGATTGCCGAACAACACGTCCGCGCCGCGCAACGTCGGAGCGACCTGCGCGAACGGGACGGCGGCATCCGTGACGTTCATCAGGTTGACGTCACCGGTCAACAGGATCGTGCAAACCATCGACGGCCAGCGCCCTCTTTCCTGTGCAGGGGGGTTTACGCGAGCGACGCTGTAGCCGATTATAGCGGCGCCGCGGCGCATGCCGGCGGCGCCTCTTGACAGCGTGTCTGCCGCGGGACACGATTGCCGGGGTCCATATAATGAGATTGCGGGGCAACACCGTCACGGCCCCGCAGAGGAGAGCGGCCGATGTTCACGAATATCCTGATCCCGACCGACGGCTCCGAGCTTTCGCAGCGCGCGGTGCGCAAGGCGGTCGAACTCGCCAAAGTGCACGGCGCTCGTCTGACGGGTGTGCACGTCATTCCCGACTACCACTTGCTGATCGCGTACGAGGGCGCGTTCGATCCCGTCACGGAAGAGCGCATCGAGGAAGAAGCCAAGGCGCGGGCCGAGAGCTATCTCGCTTTCGTGCGCACGTGTGCGCGGGACGCGGGGATCGAATGCGAGACGGTGTGCGAGACGAGCGATCATCCGTACGACGCGATATTGAAGACCGCCGGGGCGCGCAAGTGCGATCTCATCGTGATGACCTCGCACGGGCGCAAGGGCCTGGCCGCGGTATTGCTCGGCAGCGAGACCCGCAAGGTCCTGACGCACGGCAAGGTGCCGGTCCTGGTCGTGCGCTAGGAGTCTGCCGGACATTGCCCCGGCAGATTCCTTGAGCAAGGTTGCCGGTTGCGGCGGCATCGCGCCAACCGATCGAGATGAAATGATGTTTTCTTTTGAGGTGGCCTTGCGTCCACATGATGCTGCGTGGCAGCAGAAAACGCTTGCATTCGGCCGGAAGAAGGGGCATAATCTCCCTGCGCCGACGCACCAGCTGCGAAGGCGCATTCCTCCAAAACCTCCTCCTTTGGTGGATTTTTAAGCGCAACTCTAACGGGTTGCGCTTTTTTTTTGGGAGGCGGGGTTCGCCGCCCCCGCCAAGACCAACCGCCATTGCGCCGCAGGAGGATTTGTGCGGTGCAATATTTCTGGTCTTCCGTAGGGGTGCGCTTCGCAGGGAAGGTGCGGGCATCAAGGCCCCGGCCACCTGCTTCGTTGTCCACGAGCACGACGGTGCCGCGCGCACGGTAAGCCCGATGCGTTTGCTATACTCCGCGCTCGCGCCGCGGGCCGGTCGTCCAGGCTCGACGTTTCTAGCGGCGGACTTGTGCTTGCGATCGGCTGCTCGCGAGCGGTGGCGGCTGATACCCCGCGTTCCCGGAACTTGACTGCGGTCAAGGCCGCGCCCGGAACGCATGTAATAGATTGACCGGAGCGCGCAACGCGCGGTCCGAACTCAAGAATTTCGCGGTGAAAATCCACGAGTACCAGGCCAAGGAACTCCTGCGTAGCTACGGTGTTGCGACTCCCGCGGGCCACGCGTGCTTCACGGTCGAGGAAGCGGTGGCGGCGGCGAGGAAGCTTGCCGGCAAGGTCTGGGTCGTCAAGGCGCAGATCCATGCGGGCGGGCGCGGCAAGGGTGGCGGCGTGAAAGTGGCGAAATCGCTCGACGAGGTGCGCGACCACGCGAGCCGGATCCTCGGCATGCAGTTGAAGACGCCTCAGACCGGCCCGGAGGGCCAGAAGGTCCGGCGCCTGCTGATCGAGGAGGGAGCCGACATCCGCAAGGAGCTCTATATCGGCATCGTCGTTGACCGCGGGACCCAGCGAGTGACGCTCATGGCTTCCAGCGAAGGCGGCATGGACATCGAGGAAGTCGCCGCGAAGGCGCCGGAAAAGATCCACCGGACGGCGATCGACCCGGCGACGGGTCTCACCGACCGGGAAGCGGAGGACATGGCGATCCGGATCGGCATTCCCGAAGAAACCGTCCCGCAGGCGCGCGAGCTCCTGAAGGCGCTCTGCCGGGCTTTCGAGCGGACCGACGCCTCGCTCGTCGAGGTCAATCCCCTGATACTCACGGGCGAGGGCCGGGTGGTCGCGCTCGACGCCAAGATGAATTTCGACGACAGCGCGCTCTTCCGCCACCCCGAGATCGTCGCCCTGCGCGACCTGGACGAGGAAAATCCGGCCGAGGTCGAAGCTTCGCGGCACGACTTGAGCTACATCCAGCTCGACGGCAACATCGGCTGCCTGGTGAACGGCGCGGGCCTTGCGATGGCGACGATGGACATCATCAAGCTCTACGGCGGGGCGCCGGCCAATTTCCTCGACGTGGGCGGCGGCGCGACGACCGGGAAGGTGACCGAGGCGTTCAAGATCATGCTGCGCAATCCGAAGCTCGCGGCGATCCTCATCAACATCTTCGGCGGGATCATGAAGTGCGACATCATCGCGCAGGGCGTCGTTGCCGCGGCGCGCGAGGTCGGGCTGACCGTGCCGCTCGTCGTGAGGCTCGAAGGCACCAACGTCGAGACCGGCAAGCGCATGCTCGCCGAGTCCGGCCTGCCCATCATTTCGGGTGCCAACATGGCTGACGCGGCGCAGAAAGTCGTGGCTGCGGCCGCGGGACGATGAAGGCGCCGCTCGAGGGGCGAAAGTGAGCGGTCACTCCCGGTTTTCGGGCATTCTTTCCAAGCCACGCGCATGGCCATCCTGATCGACAAGAGTACGCGGGTCGTTACCCAGGGCATCACCGGCAAGACCGGGCAGTTTCACACCCGGGCGGGCAAGGACTACGCGTATGGCGCTAACTGCTATGTCGCCGGGGTGACGCCCGGCAAGGGCGGGCAGCGGTTCGAAGGCATCCCGATCTTCGAATCGGTGAAGGACGCGAAGCAGGCGACCGGCTGCAACGTCTCCGTGATTTACGTTCCGCCCCCGTACGCCGCGGCGGCGATCGACGAGGCGGTGGACGCCGGCATGGACCTCGTGATCTGCATCACCGAGGGCATCCCCGTGCTGGACATGGTCCGCACCCGCCACGGCATGCGTGGCAGCAGGACGCTTCTGGTCGGCCCGAACTGCCCGGGCGTCATTACCCCGGACGAGATCAAGATCGGCATCATGCCCGGCCATATCCACAGGTCGGGGCCGATCGGCGTCGTGTCGCGCTCGGGAACTCTCACTTACGAGGCGGTCGGACAGTTGATGGAGGAGGGGCTCGGCCAGTCGAGCTGCGTGGGCATCGGCGGGGACCCGGTGAACGGGCTGAAGCACATCGATGTCCTGAAGATGTTCAACGACGATCCGCGGACCGAGGCGGTCATCATGGTGGGCGAGATCGGCGGCAGCAACGAAGAAGAGGCCGCGCGCTGGGTGAAGGACAACATGAGGAAGCCGGTCGTGGGCTTCATCGCGGGGGTGACGGCGCCGCCCGGCAAGCGCATGGGACACGCGGGCGCGATCATCTCCGGGGGCAAGGGGACCGCCGCCGAGAAGCTCGCCGTGATGGAGGAATGCGGGATCCGCACGACCCGCAATCCGGCGGAGATGGGCAAGCTCGTGAAGTCGGTGCTGAAATAAGGTCCGGCGCGCCGCGTGCGCGCCGGGGATCGAGGAGAAAAGTTGGAAGGCGGCAGTGTGACGACAGGGCGCGGCGGTGGCGCGCGCGGAGCGCCGAAGGGGCGCCGGGTCGAACCGCGGGCGCTCGCCGAGGTGCAGGCGCTGATCGGGGACGAGCCGCGGCGCCGCGATCTCCTGATCGAATACCTCCACCGCATCCAGGATCGCCACGGCCACCTGTCGGCGGCGCATCTCGCGGCGCTCGCGCGCGAGATGAAACTCTCGCAGACCGAGGTCTACGAGGTCGCCACCTTCTACCACCACTTCGACGTGGTGCGCGAAGGCGAGGCGCCGCCGCCGCCGCTCACCGTGCGGGTGTGCGATTCGCTGTCCTGCGCGCTGGCGGGTGCCGGGGCGCTGCTCGAAAGCCTGCCGGCGCGCCTCGGCGAGGGCGTGCGCGTGCTGCGCGCACCGTGCGTGGGGCGCTGCGACACCGCGCCCGTGGCGGTCGTGGGGCAGAACCCGGTAGGCAACGCCACCGCGGACAAGGTCGCGGACGCGGTGTCCAGGAGGGCCCTCACCTGCCCGGTGGCGCGATACCGGGACCTCGACGCCTACCGCGCGGCAGGCGGCTACCGGCTGATCGCGGAGTGCCTCGCGGGCGGGCGCACGCGCGCGGAGATCACGCGGATCGTGGAGGATGCGGCGGTGCGCGGGCTGGGCGGCGCGGGATTTCCCGCCGGGCAGAAATGGAAGATCGTCGCCGCCGAGCCCGCGCCGCGTCTCATGGCCGTCAACATCGACGAGGGCGAGCCAGGCACCTTCAAGGACCGCTGGTACCTCGAGCGCGATCCGCACCGCTTCCTCGAGGGCATGCTGGTCGCGGCCTGGTGCGCGGGCGTCGGCGAGATCTACCTCTACCTGCGCGACGAGTACGCGGGCTGCAGGGCGATACTCGAGACCGAACTCGCGAAACTGCGGGCCGACCCGCCCTGCGCGCTGCCGCCCATCCACCTGCGCCGGGGCGCGGGCGCCTACATCTGCGGCGAGGAATCGGCGATGATCGAGTCGATCGAGGGCAAGCGCGGCCTGCCGCGGCTGCGCCCGCCGTACGTCGCGCAGGTGGGCCTGTTCGGCCGCCCGACGCTCGAACACAACATGGAGACGCTCTACTGGGTGCGCGAGATCGTGGAGAAGGGCGTCGCCTGGTTCGTGTCGCAGGGCGTAAACGGCCGCAAGGGCCTGCGTTCGTTCTCGGTCTCGGGCCGGGTGAAGCGCCCGGGCGTCCATCTCGCGCCGGCGGGGATCACGGTCAACGAATTGATCGCGAAGTACTGCGGCGGCATGCTGGACGGGCATGTGTTCCACGCCTACCTGCCGGGCGGCGCCTCGGGCGGGATCCTGCCCGCAAGCATGGGCGACATCCCGCTCGACTTCGACACGCTGCAGCCGCATGGCTGTTTCATCGGCTCGGCCGCGATCATCGTTCTTTCCGACAAGGACCGGGCGTCGGACGCGGCGAAGAACGTCATGGCGTTCTTCAGGGACGAGTCCTGCGGCCAGTGCACGCCGTGCCGCGTGGGCACCGCGAAGGCGTTGACGCTCATGGAAGCGCCGCGCTGGGACCGGCCACTGCTGGAGGCGCTGTCGGTGGCAATGGCGGACGCGTCGATCTGCGGCCTGGGGCAGGCGGCGCCGAACCCGGTACGGTGCGTGGCGAAGTACTTTCCGGACGAGATCAAGTAGCTGTGAGCCACGGACTGCGAGCCATGGGCCGGGCGGTGCCGCTCGATACCACGAGCTCACGGCTCGTAGCGCGAAGCTGCAGGCGGAGCGAGCGATGAGGGCGACGAGCGAGGAAGAGCGCGCGGCGATGCCGGTGGAGTTCAGGCTGAACGGCCGGGACGTGTCCGCGCGCGGCGGCGAGACGATACTCCAGGCGGCGCGGCGCCACGGTGTCGTGATTCCCCATCTCTGCTACAAGGAGGGGCTGCGGCCCGACGGCAACTGCCGCGCCTGCGTGGTCGAGGTGAAGGGCGAGCGGGTCCTTGCTGCGTCGTGCTGCCGCAAGCCGGCGCCGGGAATGGAGGTCGTCACCGACAACGAGCGCGCCCGCCACTCACAGAGAATGGTGCTGGAGCTGCTGCTCTCCGACATGCCGGAAGCGCGGCACACGCTCGATTCGGAACTCGACCGCTGGGTGAAAGCGCTCGCGGTGGGCAAGCCGCGGTTTGCGCCGCGCCGCCAGCCGGCGGCGGATCGCTCCCACCACGGCATCGCCGTCAACCTCGATTCCTGCATCCAGTGCACGCGGTGCCTGCGCGCCTGCCGCGAGGAGCAGGTGAACGACGTGATCGGCTACGCGTTCCGGGGCGATCACTCGAAGATCGTGTTCGACATGGACGACCCGATGGGGGGATCGACCTGCGTCGGCTGCGGCGAGTGCGTGCAGGCGTGCCCAACCGGGGCACTCATGCCGGCGGGCGGCGTCGGCCTCGAGACGCCCGAGCGGGAAGTGCACTCGGTATGCCCGTACTGCGGCGTCGGCTGCCAGTTGACCTACGCGGTGAAGGGGAACCGCATCCTCTACGTGAACGGGCGGGATGGGCCATCCAACCACGGGCGGCTCTGCGTGAAGGGGCGCTACGGCTTCGACTACGTCCACCACCGCCACCGGTTGACGACGCCCCTCGTGCGCAAACCCGGGGTACCGAAACACGCGGATTTCACGGTGGACCCGGCGAGCCCGCTCGGGCATTTCCGCGAGGCGAGCTGGGAGGAGGCGCTCGATCTCGCCGCGGCGGGGTTGAAACGCATCCGGGACCGCGACGGCGCGGGCGCGCTCGCCGGCTTCGGCTCCGCCAAGGGCACGAACGAGGAAGCCTACCTCTTCCAGAAACTCGTGCGCACCGGCTTCGGCTCGAACAACGTGGACCATTGCACCCGGCTCTGCCATGCCTCCAGCGTCGCGGCGCTGATGGAAGGCGTCGCTTCCGCCGCGGTATCGAACCAGGTGAACGACGTCGCGCGCGCCGAGGTGATCTTCCTCATCGGCGCCAACCCGGTTTCCAACCACCCGGTCGCGGCGACATGGATCAAGAACGCCGTGAAGCGCGGCGCGAAGCTCGTCTACGCCGACCCGCGCCGCTCCGAGCTCTCGCGTCACGCGCACTTCATGCTGCAGTTCAAGCCCGACACCGATGTCGCGCTCCTGAACGCCATGATGCACACCATCGTGCACGAGGGGCTCGTCAACGAGGACTTCGTGAGAAGCCGCGTCTCGGGCTACGAGGAACTCGCGAAGAACGTCGCGGGCTACAGCGCCGGGGCGATGGCGCCCATATGCGGCATACCGGCCGCGACCATCCGGGAAGTGGCGCGGCTTTACGCCACGGCGAAGAGCGCGATGATCCTGTGGGGCATGGGCGTCTCCCAGCACGTGCACGGCACCGACAACGCCCGCTGCCTGATCGCGCTCTGCATGATCACCGGCCAGATCGGCCGTCCCGGCACGGGGCTGCACCCGCTGCGCGGGCAGAACAACGTCCAGGGCGCGTCGGACGCGGGCCTCATTCCGATGGTTTTCCCCGATTACCAGCGGGTCGACGATGCCGCGGCGCGCGCGCGGTTCGAGAAACTGTGGGGCGCGAAGCTCGACCCGAAACCGGGGCTGACGGTCGTGGAGATCGTGCGCGCCGCGCTCGCCGGCCGGATACGCGGCATGTACATCATGGGCGAGAACCCGGCGATGTCCGATCCGGACGCGAATCACGCGCGCGCCGCGCTCGCGAAGCTGGAGCACCTCGTCGTCCAGGAGATCTTCCTCACCGAGACCTGCTACCACGCGGACGTGATCCTGCCGGCGACGGCGTGGCCGGAGAAGCATGGCACGGTCACCAATACCGACCGCATGGTCCAGCTCGGGCGCAAGGCGCTCGCGGCGCCGGGGCAGGCGCGCGAGGACCTGTGGATCATCCAGGAGATGGCGCGGCGCATCGGGCTCGACTGGAATTACCGCGGGCCCGCGGATGTCTTCGACGAGATGCGCCGCGGCATGAACTCGATCGCGGGCATCACCTGGGAGCGGCTCGAAACCGAGGGCTGCGTCACCTACCCCTGCGAGAACGAGGGCGATCCCGGGCAGCCGACGGTGTTCGTCGAGCGCTTCCCGACGCCGAGCGGGCGCGCGAAGCTCGTTCCGGCCGACATCATTCCCGCGGCGGAGCGGCCCGATCGCGACTACCCGTTCGTGCTGATCACCGGCCGCCAGATCGAGCACTGGCACACGGGGGCGATCACGCGGCGCGCCGCGGTGCTCGACGCGATCGAGCCCGAGCCGACCGTGTCCATGAACCCGCTCGACCTCGACGCGCTCGGCGCGAAGCCGGGGGACGTCGTGACGGTGGCGTCGCGGCGCGGCATCATCTCGCTCTACGCGCGCGCCGACGAGGGCACCCCGCGCGGCGCGGTGTTCGTGCCGTTCTGCTTCTACGAGGCGGCGGCGAACCTTCTCACCAACCCGGCGCTCGACCCGTTCGGCAAGATCCCCGAGTTCAAGTACTGCGCGGTGAAAGTGACGCTGGGCGGGGAACTCATGCCGCGCTCGAGTTACGGCGGCGGCCAGGCGCTCGGCGCGCGGCAGAGCGCGTAAGAAGCGTATCGCCGCACGGACACAGGAGAAGCATTCCCGGGGGTGTCGTCGCGGGCCCGCGGCCCGGTGGTTCACCCCCTGCGCCTCCGCGCCTGCGCGGCCATTTCATCCAGGAGAGGAACAACGACATGGCATTGTCCGACATCGAAATTGCCCAGCAGGCGAAAATGTTCCGCGCCACCGAGATCGCGAAGCGGCTCGGCATCCCCGAGGAAAGGCTGATTCCCTACGGCCACTACAAGGCCAAGGTCGCGCTCGACTACGTCGCGAGCCTCAAGGGGAGGAAGGACGGGAAGCTCGTCCTCGTCACCGCGATCAGCCCCACGCCGGCGGGCGAGGGCAAGACGACGACGACGGTGGGGCTCGGCGACGCGTTGAATCGCATCGGGAAGAAGGCGATCATTTGTCTGCGCGAGCCCTCGCTCGGGCCCGTGTTCGGCATGAAGGGCGGCGCGGCGGGCGGCGGCCACGCGCAGGTCGTGCCGATGGAGGACATCAACCTCCACTTCACGGGGGACTTCAACGCCATCGCCCTCGCGAACAATCTCCTCGCGGCCGCGATCGACAACCACATCAACCACGGCAACGAGCTCGGCATCGACGTGCGGCGCATTCAGTGGAAGCGCGTCATGGACATGAACGACCGGGCGCTGCGCGAGATCGTCGTCTCGCTCGGGGGCGCCGCCAACGGATTCCCGCGCCAGGACGGCTTCGACATCGTGGTCGCGTCCGAGGTGATGGCGATCTTCTGCCTCGCGACCTCGTTGAAGGACCTGAAGGAGCGCCTCGGCAATATCGTCGCGGGCTACACGCGCGAGCAGAAACCGGTGCGCGCCCGCGATCTCAAGGTGCACGGCGCCATGACGGTCCTCCTCAAGGACGCGCTCGCGCCCAACCTCGTGCAGACGCTGGAGGGCAGCCCCGCGTTCATCCACGGCGGACCGTTCGCGAACATCGCGCACGGCTGCAACTCCGTGATCGCGACGCAGACGGCGCTCAAGCTCGCCGACTACGTCGTGACCGAAGCGGGCTTCGGCGCCGACCTCGGCGCCGAGAAGTTCGTCGACATCAAGTGCCGCAAGAGCGGGCTGCGACCCGACGCCGTCGTCATCGTGGCGACGCTGCGGGCATTGAAGTATCACGGTGGCGTCGAGGTGAAGGAAGTGAACAGGGAGAACCTCGCGGCGCTGGAGAAGGGCATCGCCAACCTCGAGCGCCACGTCAACAACGTGCACAACCACTACGGCCTGCCGTGCGTGGTGGCGATCAACCGCTTCAGCTTCGACACCGCGGCGGAAGTGGCGCTCCTCCAGAGGAAGATGCTGCCGCACCAGGTGCCGGTGCTGCTCGCCACGCACTGGGCCGACGGCGGCGCGGGCGCAGTGGACGTGGCGAAGGCGGTGGTGGAGTTGATCGAGAAGGGCGGCGCGGGCTTCAAGTTCGTCTACGAGGACGGGCTGCCGCTATGGGAGAAGATGAAGGCGATCGCGACGAAGATCTACGGCGCCGCCGACATCACCGGCGACTCGAAGGTGCGCGCGCAGGTGAAGAGGCTGCAGGACGAGGGCTACGGGCACTATCCGGTATGCGTGGCGAAGACTCAGTACTCGTTCTCGACGGACGCGGGGCTGCGCAACGCGCCCTGCGGGCACGTCGTCAACGTGCGCGAGGTGCGGCTCGCCGCCGGCGCGGAGTTCGTCGTGATGATCTGCGGCGATATCATGACGATGCCCGGCCTGCCGAAGCTGCCGTCGGCCGAGAAGATCGATCTGACGGACGACGGCAAGGTCGTGGGGCTGTTCTAGCGGGGAGTGGCCGCGCGGCATCCGCCCGCGCGGGGGCCGGGTACGAGGCCCCGGCAATTCCCGGGAGCTGACCGCGTGAACGCGCGCGACTGGCACGCCATGGCAGTGAGCGCCGCCGTTTCGGAACTGGCGGCGGACCCGCGCGCGGGGCTGGGCGCGGAGGAGGCCGCGCGCAGGCTCGCCGAGCACGGAGCGAACGAGATCCGGCGCGAGGAGAAGGTCTCGCCCCGGGCGTTGTTCTTCAACCAGTTCCGGAACATCCTCGTCGTCATCCTGATCGTCGCGACCGTGCTCTCCGCGTTCGTGGGCGAGTACGTGGACGCGATCGTCATCGGCGTCATCATCGTGTTCTGCGCGGTGCTGGGATTCGTCCAGGAATACCGCGCCGGGAAGGCGCTCGAGGCGCTGCGCGACATGCTGACCCCGATGATCACCGTGCTGCGCGGCGGCTCGGAGCAGGAAGTGCCGTCGAAGGAGATCGTGCCGGGCGACGTCATGGTCCTGGAAGCGGGCGACCGGATCCCCGCCGACGCGCGGCTCATCGAGTGCCATTCGCTCCAGTGCGACGAGGCGCCGCTCACCGGGGAGTCGCTCCCGGTGGCGAAGGAGCTCGCGGCGGTGCGCGCCGACGCCCCGGTCGGAGACCGGCGCAACATGGTGTTCACCGGCACCACGGTGACCAGCGGCCGCGGCAAGGCGCTCGTCTGCGCCACCGGCATGCGCACCGAGTTCGGCGGAATCGCGCGGGAAGTGGCGCGCGTCCCGACGGGAAGAACCCCGCTCGAGCGGCGCACCGGGGAGATCGGCAGGTGGCTCGGCGTCATTACCCTCGGCATCTGCGTGCTGGTGCTCGGGGTGAGCGTCGCGCGCGAGACGGCGGGAGGCACGTTCGCCTGGAGCTCCATCCTGCCGATGGTCATGTTCGCGATCGCGCTCGCGGTCGCCGCCGTGCCCGAGGCGCTCGCCGCGATCGTCACCGGGGCTCTCGCGATCGCCATGCACGAGATGGCGAAGCGCAACGCGCTGGTGCGCCGGATGCCCGCGGTGGAGACGCTCGGCTGTACCAGCGTGATCTGCTCCGACAAGACCGGCACCCTTACCAGGGGCGAGATGACGGTGCGCCGCTTCTACGTCGGCGGGCGCACGCTGGAGGTGACGGGAGGCGGCTACGCTCCGGAAGGGCGGATCGAGGGCGCGGGCGAGGATCCCGATCTCCGGCTCATGTTGACGGCGGGTGTCCTCGCGAGCGACGCGGTGATCGGCCAGGAGGGCGCGCGCCACTTCGTGAAGGGCGATCCCACCGAAGGCGCGCTGGTCGTCGCCGGCATCAAGGGCGGCATCGCCCCCGAGGCGACGCGCCGGGGCGCGCCGCGCGTCGAGGAGTTCCCGTTCAGCTCCGAGAGGATGCGCATGAGCGCCGTCCACGAGATGCCGGACGGGCGCCGCGTCGCGTTCATGAAGGGCGCGCCCGAGGTGGTGCTCGAGCGCTGCTCCTCGTTCCGGAGCGGCGGCGCCGTGACGCCGCTCGACGCGGCGCGGCGGGCGAAACTGCTCGCGGTCAACGAGGCGATGGCGAACGACGCGCTGCGGGTGCTGGGCATTGCCTGCCGCGAACTGGGAGTGCAGGCGCGCTACGCCGGGGAGGAAGTCGAGCGGGACATGGTGTTCCTCGGCTACGCCGGCATGATGGACCCCCCCCGGGAGGAAGCGCTCGCCGCGGTGAAGGTGTGCCGCGAGGTCGGGATCAGGCCGGTGATGATCACCGGCGACCACCAGCTCACCGCCGTGGCGGTGGGCAGGGAAATCGGCATCTTCCGCGAAGGCGACCGGGTGCTGACCGGCGAGGATCTCGCGACGATGGACGAGGCGGCGCTCGCGGCAGTGGTGGAGAAGGTGACCGTATATGCCCGCGTCTCGCCCATGGACAAGCTCAAGATCGTGAAGGCGTGGAAGGAGAAGGGCCACGTCGTCGCGATGACCGGCGACGGCGTGAACGACGCCCCCGCGCTCAAGCACGCCGACATCGGCGTGGCAATGGGCGTGAGCGGCACCGACGTTGCCAGGGAGGCGGCCGACATCGTTCTCGCGGACGACAATTTCGCGACCATCGTGAAGGCGATCGAGCGCGGGCGCTGGATCTACGACAACATCAGGAAATATCTCACCTATCTCCTGCGCGCCAATCTCACGGAGATCGTCGTGCTGGGCGGGGTCGTGCTCTACCTCGGGCCGGAGTTCCTGCCGCTTTTGCCCGCCGCGATTCTCTACATCAATCTCGCGAGCGACGGACTGCCGGCGCTCGCGCTCGGCATCGCGCCGCCCGACAGGGACATCATGCGCCGGCCCCCGCGCGATCCCGGCGAAAGCGTGTTCTCCTTCGAGGTGCGCTCGCTGATACTGCTCGGCGTGATCGTCGAGTGCCCCATATTCCTGTGGATCTTCTTCGCCGACATGCGGGACATCGAGCACGCGCGCACCGGGATGTTCCTGCTGTTCGTGATCGTCGAACTCGTCCTCGCGATGAGTTTCCGCTCGCTCCGCTACACGATCCTCGAGGCCCCGCCTCACGGGTGGCTCGTCATCGCCGTCGCGTGGGAGCTTGCGTTGATCGCGGTCCTCGTCCAGTTCGACGCCGTCCGCGACGCGTTCGGCATCCGCATGCCGACCTGGTCGCAGGTGGGGGGCGTGTTCCTGGTGGGCATCGGCGTCATGATCACGGTCGAGGTCGCCAAGCTGATCCTGCGCCGGCGCGGCGCCGTCGCGCCGCGCCCGGCGTGAAGCGCCCGGGCGTCCTCCCGGCGCCCGCGTTGTTGACGCCCGTGAAACGGGCGTGGTAAAACCCCCCCGGTCGCGCTCCGGGTAAGCCGGGCGGCGCGCACAAGGGGGAGTAGCTACGGCGGCATGGGGGAGCGCCGCCGCGGCCGGGCCGTCATCACGGGACGCGAGCAGCCCTCGCCGCCCCGGCCCCGCCGGCAATCAGCATTGCATGCGAGACCTTTGCCTGGACCGCGCCGGACGAATTGCGCCGGCCCGGGGGTAGAGCCCGTAATCGCGCCGGGCGCGATGGCTTGTTCCCGGCACGCGATCCGTGAGCACTGGAGAGCGGGGGAACGCATGCACGACAGGCAGGTGGGTGAGCGCGCGCGGGGGGCGGCGGTCGTGGTCCGCGTGCTCGCGGCGATGTCGCTCGCGGGGGCGCCCGCGATCGCGATCGCGGCCGCCGCGGCCGCCGAGCCGCCCGCCGTGCTCGGCATCCCCGTCGATTTCATCCTGTTCGCGGCGACGCTGATCGGGGTGGCCCTTTTTCACCAGCACACGCTCCGGGTCGCGTTGATCGGGCTCGCGTCGATCGTCGCCTACAAGCTCCTCTTCGCGGGCTTCAAGACGGGGACGGGACTCGGCGCTTTGGTGTCGCACCTCCAGCATGAGTGGGTGATCCTCACCAACCTGCTCTGCCTGCTGGTCGGATTCGCGCTCCTCTCCGACCACTTCGAGAAGAGCCGCGCGCCCGACGCGCTGCCGCGCTTTCTCCCGGAGGGCTGGAAGGGCTGTTTCGCGCTCCTTGCGATCATCTTCGTGCTCTCGAGCTTCCTCGACAACATCGCCGCGGCGCTGATCGGCGGGGCGATCGCGGCGACGGTATTCCGGCGCAAGGTGCACATCGGCTTTCTCGCCGCGATCGTCGCCGCGTCGAACGCGGGGGGATCGGGCAGCGTCGTGGGCGATACCACCACCACCATGATGTGGCTCGACGGGGTGTCGCCGCTCGACGTGCTCCACGCGTACGTCGCCGCCGCCGCGGCGCTCGTCGTCTTCGGCATCCCGGCGGCGCTACAACAGCAGAAGTACGGTCCGCTCGTGAGGGACCGGGAGCACCACGCGGCGGTCGACTGGTCGCGCATCGCGATCGTCGCCCTGATTCTCGTCGTGGCGATTGCCACCAACGTGACGGTCAACCTCAGGTTCAAGGACCTGTCGGACCATTTCCCATTCATCGGCGTGTCGGTGTGGGTGGTGCTGCTCGCCTGCGCTTCATGGCGCAGGCCGCAGTGGGGCCTCGTGCCGGAAGCGTTCAAGGGCAGCATATTTCTCCTCTCGCTCGTGCTCTGCGCGTCGTTGATGCCGGTGGAGAAGCTGCCGCCGGCATCGTGGCAGACCGCGTTCGGCCTGGGCTTCGTCTCCGCGGTGTTCGACAACATCCCGCTGACGGCGCTTGCCCTCGCGCAGGATGGCTACGACTGGGGCATGCTCGCCTACACGGTGGGATTCGGCGGCTCGATGATCTGGTTCGGTTCGAGCGCGGGGGTCGCGCTCTCCAACATGTACCCGGAAGCGAAGTCCGTCGGGCGCTGGCTTTTCCACGGCTGGCACGTGGCCCTCGCGTACGTCGTGGGCTTCTTCATCATGCTCGCCATCATGGGCTGGGCGCCTCACCCGAAGGACCGGGGCAGCGTCGCGGCCCCGCCCGCGCCACTCGCGCAATCCCACGCCGCGCCGGGAGCCAAATCCGTCCTGCCGCGGTAGGACAACGATCCACCTACTCGAAGAGATGACGCCATGGAACCGATGCAATGGTTAACGCTGATCGTGTTCGCCATCACGATCGTGGTCGTGATCACGAACGTGATCGACTCGACGCTCGCCGCCCTGCTGGGCGTCGCCGTCATGTGCTGGATCGGCATCATGACGGAGGCGGAGGCGTTCAAGTACGTGGACTGGAACGTGATGGCGATCCTCCTCGGCATCTGGATCATCGCCGGCTACTTCGGCAAGAGCGGGGTGCCGAGCTGGCTCTCGATACAGGCGCTGAAGCTCTCCGGCGGGCGGCCGGGATTGCTCGTCATCATCCTCACCTTCCTCTCGGGCGTGATTTCCATGTTCGTCGACAACGTGGTGACCATCCTCATGATGGCCCCGGTCGCGCTCCCGCTCGCGAAGGCGCTCAACCTGCGGCCCGTGCCGGTGATACTCATGATCGGCTTCGGCGCGAACTTCATGGGCACGGCGTTGATCATCGGGGACCTGCCGCCGCAGATGCTGCACAGCGTCGCGGGCGCGGAATTCTTCGACTTCATCTGGCAGTTCGGGCGCCCCTCCTCGTTCCCGATCCTGATGGTGACGTTCGTCATCACGCTGGCGGTGATGCTGATCTACGGGTTCCGCGGCCACTCGCGCGTGACGGACATGAGCAAGCTCGGGGTGGACGCGCACATTCCGAGCCCGCTTTTCGCCACCATCGTCGTGGCGTGGTTCGTCGGCACCGTGATCGCGATGTCGATGCGCGAGCACATCGGCGTGCAGCTCGGCTTCATCGCGCTGACCGGCGCGATCTCGCTCGTGCTGGTGCTGGCGGTGCTGGGCGACCGGGTGAAGGCGTCGAGCTTCGAGGAGTGCCTGCAGGAACTCGACTGGCGCGCGATCTTCTTCTACATCGCGCTCTTCGCTCTCGTCGGGGGGCTCGAGAAAAGCCACATCCTCGACAAGCTCGCCGCGGCCTTGAAGCCCGTCTTCGTGGAGAACTACGCGCTCGGCGCAACGCTCCTCTACTGGGTCACGATACCGATCGTCGGCATCGTCGAGCACGACGCCTACATCCTTACCTTCCTTCATACCATCAAGGACATGGCGCAGGGCGGCATCGAGCCGTGGCCGTTGTGGTGGATGCTCCTCTGGTCCGGCACGCTCGGCAGCAACCTGACGGTGGCCGGCGCGCCTGCACTCTACGTCGCCCTGACGCTGGGCGAGAAGGAGGAGGGACGCAAGGTGTCGCTGCGGGAATTCCTCGCCTGGAGCATCCCCTTTACCATCGTGGCGTCCGGAATCTGCTACGTGCTCGGCATGCTGATCTGGGTGCTGCCCTACGTGAAATGACGTGACTTGAGGGCTCGGACATGTACACGAACATCCTGCTTCCCACGGACGGCTCCCCGCTTTCGCGCAAGGCGATCGCGAACGGCATCAGGCTCGCCAGGACGGTGGGCGCGAGAGTCACCGGCTTCTACTCCGCGCCGCCGCCGACCCCGATCGAGTTCAAGGGCTTCCTGCCCGTCGGCTACGTCAATCCCGAGAAGCACCGCCAGACCATCAAGCGCGCCGCCGAGCAGCACCTCTCGGTCATCCAGCGCGCGGCCGCCGCGGCCGGGGTCCCCTGCAAGACCGCGTTCGTGACGAACGACTACGCGGCCGAGGCGATTGTCGCGGCCGCGAAGCGCTACCGCTGCGATCTCATCTTCATGTCCTCCCACGGGCGGCGCGGCTTCCGGGATTCCATGCTGGGCACCCATACCCAGAAGGTGCTCACGCTCTCGCCGGTTCCGGTGCTGGTGGACCGGTAGCCGGCCGCGCCGCGCGAACCCGCGGCTTTTCGTGGCGGCGGCCGGTGGACCCCCCGGGGCGGGCGGCCCCCCGTGTGCTCATCTCGCGGAACTTGACCCATGTCAAGTTCCCGCGGCACGAACCCCGGCAAATTGGCGCTGTCTCAAGGCTTGAGGCCGGAAGGCCCGTTCTTGTACCGGCCACCGACAACAGCGAGGAGGAGGAAAGAGATGAAGATCCGTTACGGCTTTGCGGCGGGGGTATCGCTCGCCGCCGCCATCGCCGCGCCCGCGGCAGCCTGGGAGCCCACCAAGAACGTGGAATTCGTCGTGCCGGCCGGCACCGGCGGCGGCGCGGACCAGATGGCGCGCCTCATCCAGGGCGTGGTCGCCAAGAACAACCTGATGAAGCACTCGGTGGTGGTCGTCAACAAGTCCGGCGGGGCCGGCGCCGAGGGCTTTCTCGCGGTGAAGGAGGTGAGGGGCGATCCGCACCGCATCATCATCACCCTGTCGAACCTTTTCACGACGCCGCTCGCGACGGGCGTGCCGTTCAACTGGAAGGACCTCACTCCCGTCGCAATGCTGGCGCTGGACAATTTCGTGCTGTGGGTGAACGCGGATACGCCCTACAAGAGCGCCCGGGACTATATCGACGCGGCGAAGAAGGCCGGGCCGAACAAGTTCAAGATGGGCGGCACCGGCTCCAAGCAGGAGGACCAGATCATCACCGTCGGGCTCGAGAAGGCGACCGGGATCAAGTTCACCTACGTCCCGTTCAAGGGCGGCGGCACCGTCGCGACGCAGCTCGTCGGCAAGCACATCGACTCCTCGGTGAACAACCCGATCGAGGCGGTCGCCCACTGGCGCGCCGACCGGCTTCGCCCGCTCTGCGTCTTCGGCGCCGGGCGCCTCTCCTACAAGACCAGGGTGACCGCCACCATGGCGTGGGGCGACATTCCCACCTGCAAGGAGGCCGGGGTGCCGACGGAATACGAGATGCTGCGCGGCATCTTCATGCCGGCGGGCGTCAAGCAGGAGCAGGTCGACTACTACGTCGGTCTCTTCAAGCGGCTGCGCGAGACGCCCGAGTGGAAGAAGTTCATGGAGGACGGCGCCTTCACCCAGACCTTCATGGCGGGCAAGGAGTATCGCGACTGGGTCGCCGCCGCCGAGAAGCTGCACCTGGGTCTCATGAAGGAGGCGGGCTTCCTCGCCAAGAAGTAGAAGGCCACGGCGCCGCGCGCGGGGGCATGGCCGCCCTCGCGCGAGCGTGCGCGCACCGTTCCCGCGCGAAGGCGAGGTCGCGACCCAGATGGCACCCGAACCCCGATCCCCACGGCCCGGCCCCCGCACCGCGCTGGTCGACACGGTGGTCGCCGCGCTCATCTTCGCGCTGGGCGCCGTGGTCGTGTGGGACAGCTACCGCCTGGGCGCACGCTGGGCCGCGGACGGCCCGCAGTCGGGCTATTTCCCGTTCTACGTCGGCCTGCTGATCTGCATCAGCAGCGCGGTGATCGTCGTGCAGTCGCTCGCGCGGGTGAAGACGGACCGGCATCGCTTCGTCGAAGCGGCGCAGTTGCGACAGGTGATGGTGATCTTCCTGCCCGCGGCCGCGTTCGTGCTCGGGGTGCAGTACATCGGAATCTACGTCTCCGCGGCGCTGTTCATCGGGCTGTTCATGAGGTTCGTCGGGCGCTATCCGGTATTGCGCAGCGTCGCCGCCGGACCGGCGGTGAGCCTCGTCGCGTTCACGCTGTTCGAGATCTGGTTCCAGATTCCGCTCCCGAAGGGACCGGTGGAGAACCTGCTGGGCTATTGAGCGCCGGAGCGCGAGGGCCGGGGATAAGAGGAAAACCGGGTGGACGAGGTCAGCGCGCTGTTTCACGGCTTTGCGGTGGTGCTGACGCCCTTCAACCTGATGCTGATGTTCGTCGGCATCACGCTGGGCGTGGTGATCGGCGTGCTGCCCGGCCTGGGCGGCGCGAACGGCGTCGCGATCCTGCTGCCGCTCACTTTCGCCATGCCGCCGACTTCGGCGATCATCATGCTCTCGTGCATTTACTGGGGCGCGCTGTTCGGCGGGGCGATCACCTCCATTCTCTTCAATATCCCCGGCGAGCCGTGGTCCGTGGCGACGACCTTCGACGGCTACCCGATGGCGCAGCAGGGGCGCGCCGGGGAAGCGCTGACCGGTGCGTTCACCTCCTCGTTCGTCGGCGCGCTGGTGGCGGTCGTCATGTTCACCTTTCTCGCCCCCCTCATCGCGAAGTTCGCGCTGCAGTTCGGGCCGCCCGAGTTCTTCTCCGTGTACCTGCTCACCTTCTGCAGCTTTCTCGGCACCGGCAAGGGCAATCCGTTCAAGATCCTCGTCTCGATGATGCTCGGTTTCGCGATGGCCGCCGTCGGCATCGATATCGTGACCGGGCAGCTGCGCCTCACGTTCGGGCTGCAGGTCATGCTCTCGGGCTTCGATTTCCTGATCGCGGTGATCGGGCTCTTCGGCATCGGCGAGATCCTGCTGTCCATGGAAGAGGGGCTCGCCTTCTCGGGCAAGAGCGCGAAGATCAACCCGCGCATCGTTCTCGAGACGTGGCGGAAGCTGCCCGCCTACTGGATGACGTCGGCGAGAAGCTGCCTGATCGGCTGCTGGATGGGCGTGATCCCCGGCGGCGCGACCCCGGCCTCGTTCATGAGCTACGGGGTCGCGCGGCGCATGTCGCGCGACGGCGAGCGCTTCGGCACCGGGCAGCTGGAGGGCGTGGTGGCGCCCGAGACGGCCGCGCACGCCGCCGGCACCTCGGCGCTCCTGCCGATGATCACGCTCGGCATACCGGGCTCGCCGACGGCGGCGGTGCTCCTCGGGGGGCTGCTCATCTGGGGCCTGCAGCCGGGGCCGCTCCTCTTCGTCGAGCAGAAGGACTTCGTGTGGGGGCTCATCGCCAGCATGTACCTCGGCAACATCGCCGGGCTGATCGTGGTGCTTACCGCGGTCCCGCTCTTCGCGGCGATCCTGCGCGTGCCCTTCGCGATCATCGCACCGGTGATCGTGGTGATCTGCGCGATCGGCGCGTACACGGTCAAGAACAACATGTTCGATGTCTGGCTGATGCTCGCGTTCGGAGTCGTCGGCTACGTCTTCAAGAAGCTCGACTACCCGCTCGCGCCGATGGTGCTCGCGCTGGTGCTGGGCGACGCCGCCGAGAGCGCGTTCCGCCAGTCGATGCTGATTTCCCAGGGCAGCCTCGCGGTGTTCTGGTCGAACTGGCTCGTCGGCGGGTTGACGACGCTCGCGCTCGTTCTCCTCGCCTGGCCGTTCGTCGCGCCGATCCGCGCCCGCCTGCGAGGTACGTAGATCAGGAAGGGGCCTGGTGCGCGCGGCTGTTGTGAGGGCGTCTGCGGTGGCGAGGAGGGGGGTGCGGGGGGAACGGGAAGGCCCCTCGGAATTTCAGGAAGGGGCCTGGTGCGCGCGGCTGTTGTGAGGGCGTCTGCGGTGGCGAGGAGGGGGGTGCGGGGGGAACGGGAAGGCCCCTCGGAATTTCAGGAAGGGGCCCGTTCCCCCTGCTCAAATCTTCCCGCGGCGCTTCAGCCGCGAGAGTGTTTCGGGCGAGAGGTTGAGGTAGGACGCGAGGTCCTTCTTCGGGAGTCGATCGGCGAGGTCGGGGTGCTTGCGCATGAACCGCAGCACGCGCCCGGGCGCGTCGAGGAGGTGCAGCGTGATGACGTGGGCCATCACTTCGCTCATGAGTTTCATGATCTCGTACTCGAAGCCGTTCTTCACCGCGGGATGACGTTCGAGAAAGCGCACCCATTGCTGCATGGGCACGCGCGCCGCGCGTCCCTTGGTGACCGCGCGTATCGAGTACGGGATGGGCGTTTTCAGCCGCCACGCGGCGTAGCTCGTGTCGATGTCGGCCTCGGCGGCAAAGCGCAGGATCATCTCGCGGCCCTGCGAATTCGATACCACGCGCTTCAGGATCCCGCCGATGACGAAGTACTGCTCCATCGACCAGTCGCCCTGGTGCTCGAGCGTCGCTCCCTTGGGGTAGTCGACGATCACGATGAGCGGTGTCAACTCCCGCCACTGCATCGGGTCGAGGTTCTTGAGAACGAGGTTCTGCCGCAATTGCAGCCGGATGACCCGGGCTTCGGGATGAAGTGCGAGTAGCGGCATGGTGGCGTGGGGCCGGGCAGGCGCCAGTATAGCGAATCCGCCCTTAACCTTCGGAACACCAAGGGAAAATCGGCGTGAACCGGATTCCCCCCACCCGATTCTTGATCGCGGTCAAGGGGGCGCGCGCGTGCCGCACATATGATACGTGCCGCAACGGCGCATCAGTGAACCCGACGTCAAGCACGCGAGGTCTCGCATGACAACCACAGCACAGCCGGCGGCGCCGGGCGCGCAGCCGCAGGAACTCGCCGACGGTGTCGATCTCGTGATCGACGCCCTCAGGCTGAACGGCATCGACACGATCTTCGGCCTGCCGGGCATTCCGATCACCGATCTCACCCGCCGGGCGCAGGCCGCCGGAATGCGCGTAATTTCGTTCCGCCACGAGCAGAGCGCGGGTTACGCGGCGTCGATCGCGGGTTTTCTCACGCAACAGCCGGGGATCTGCCTCACCGTGTCGGCGCCCGGTTTCCTGAACGGCCTGAACGCGCTCGCGCACGCGACCACGAACTGCTTCCCGATGATACTCATCTCGGGCTCCTCCGAGCGCGAGATCGTGGACCTCCAGCAAGGCGACTACGAGGAGCTCGATCAGCTCGCCGTCGCGCGGCCGCTCGCCAAGGCCGCCTACCGCGTGCTCCACGCGCGGGACATCGGCGTGGGCATCGCGCGCGCCATCCGTGCCGCCGTGTCCGGGCGCCCGGGCGGGGTCTACCTCGATCTGCCGGCGCAGCTCCTCGCGCAGACGATGGATGCGGCGGCCGGCAGGAACTCGCTCATCAAGGTGGTCGACCCGGCGCCGCGCCAGATTCCCGCGCCCGAAGCCGTGCAGCGCGCGCTCGAGCTGCTGAAAAGCGCGAAGCGCCCGCTCATCATCCTCGGCAAGGGCGCGGCCTACGCCCGCGCCGACGACGAGATCCGCGCCCTGATCGAAAGAACGGGCATTCCCTACCTGCCGATGTCGATGGCGAAGGGCCTGCTGCCCGACACGCACGAGCAGTGCGCCTCGGCGGCGCGCTCGTACGTGCTGCCGGGGGCGGATGTCGTGATGCTGATCGGCGCGCGCCTGAACTGGCTGCTCTCGCACGGCAAGGGCAGGACCTGGGGCGGCAAGGGCGCCAAGGACCGGGGCGCACAGAAGTTCATCCAGATCGACATCTCGCCGCAGGAGGCCGACAGCAACGTGCGCATCGACGCGCCGGTGGTTGGCGACATCGGTTCGTGCGTGGCGGCGCTGCTCGCGGGGATGGCGGCGGGCTTCGGCCGGCCGCCGACCGACTGGCTCGGCAGCATCGCCGAGCGCAAGAGCGGGAACATCGAGAAGATGGCCGAGATGCTCGCGAGAAATCCGGCGCCGATGAACTTCCACAGCGCGCTCAACGTGGTGCGCGACATCGTCAAGGCGAATCCCGACGCCATCCTCGTGAACGAGGGCGCCAACGCGCTCGACTTCACCCGCAGCATCGTCGACATGTACCAGCCGCGAAAGCGCATCGATGTCGGCACGTGGGGCATCATGGGTATCGGCATGGGATACTGCGTGGCCGCCGCGGTGGTCACGGGCAAGCCGGTGATCGCGGTGGAGGGCGACAGCGCCTTCGGCTTCTCGGGCATGGAAGTGGAAACCATCTGCCGCTACGACCTGCCCGTGTGCATCGTCGTGATGAACAACAACGGGGTCTACCGCGGCGTCGACGTGAACCCCACCGGAGGGCGCGACGCGGCACCCACCGCGTTCGTGAAGGGCGCGCGCTACGACCGGATCATGGAGGCGTTCGGCGGCGCCGGCGCGCACGCCGCCACGCCCGCCCAGTTGAGGCGCGCGATGGAGGAAGCGGTGCGCTCGCGCCGGCCGACGCTCATCAACGCGGTCATCGACGAGTCCGCGGGCACCGAGAGCGGGCGCATCACCAGCCTCAATCCGGCCGCGAGGAAGAAGTAGTCGCGGCACGACCGGAGACCAGCATGGAAGCACTCAAGGGAGTACGCATTCTCGACATGTCGCACGTGCAGGCGGGGCCGACCTGTTCGCAACTGCTCGCCTGGATGGGCGCGGACGTGATCAAGTTCGAGAACCCTGCAGGCGACGCGACGCGCGGGCAGTTGCGCGACGTGCCCAACGCCGACTCGCTCTATTTCACGATGTTGAACTGCAACAAGCGCTCGATCACGGTCAACATGAAGAGCGCCGGGGGCAAGGCGGTGTTCACGGACATGCTCGGTCGGTGCGACATCATCATGGAGAACTTCGGCCCCGGCGTGCTCGACCGCTTCGGCTTCACCTGGGAGAAGATCCACGAGATCAACCCGAAGATCGTGATGGGCTCGATCAAGGGCTTCGGCTCCTCGGGACCGTATGCCGACTTCAAGGCCTACGAGAACGTGGCGCAGGCGATGGGCGGCGCGATGAGCACGACCGGCGTGCCGGACGGGCCGCCGTTCGTCACCGGCGCGCAGATCGGCGATTCGGGCACCGGACTGCACCTTGCCGTCGGGCTGCTGGCGGCGCTGCGGCAGGCCGAGCGCACCGGCAAGGGGCAGTACGTGGAGGTCGCCATGATGGACGGCGTCATGAACCTCTGCCGCGTCAAGTTCCGCGACCATCAGCGCCTGGCGCACGGCGAGCTTACCGAGTATTCCGTGCCGACCTACAAGGGCATGGGAGAAGTCCCGCGCGCGGGCAACGATTCGGGCGGCGGCCAGCTCGGCAACGCGATCCACTGCAAGCCGCACGGCGCGAACGACTGGCTCTACATCGTGGTACAGGAGGCGGTGTGGGCGAAGCTCGCGCAGAGGATCGGGCCGGAGGTCGGCATGCCCGGGCTCGTGAATGACCCGCGGCTCGACAGGATCGGCGAGCGGCGCAAGAACCAGCAGCTCATGTGGACGCTCATCAACAAGTTCGCGGAGAACTACACCAAGCGCGAGCTGATGGAGATCCTCAACCCGCTCGACGTGCCGTGCGGGCCGATCATGTCCACCCAGGACCTCGCCACCGACGAGCACGTGCGCGGCCGCGACATGTGGGTCGAGCTCGACCATCCGCAGCGCGGCAAGTGGTGGAATGTGGGCATGCCGATCAAGCTGTCGGCTTCCCCGGCCCTCATCAGGCGCTCGCCGACGCTCGGCGAGCACACCGAGGAGATCCTGCGCGAGGTGCTCGGCTACGACGAGGCGAAGATCGAGGGATTGAAGAAGGCGGGGGCGTTTTCGCTGCCGCCGAGGAAGGCGGCGTAGTCGCCGCGGTGCGAGAGGCGAAATGAAGATCGCGATCATCGGTCAGCAGGACTTCGGCAAGGCCGTGCTCGAGGCCTTCCTCGCCCGGGGCGACGAAGTCGCCGGTATCTTCTGCGCTCCGGAGAAGCCCGGCGCGAGGCCCGATCCCCTGCGCGCGGCGGCGGAAGGAAAGGCGCTCAGGGTGTTCCAGTTCGGCTCGTTGCGGGCGAAGGAGGCGCACGACGCGCTCGCGGGTCTTGCCGCCGACATCGGGATCATGGCCTACGTGCTCCAGTTCGCGCCGGATTCGCTCGTGAAAATTCCGCGCCTCGGCACGATCCAGTACCATCCGTCGCTGCTTCCCCGCTACCGCGGTCCTTCGTCGATCAACTGGCCGATCATCCGCGGCGACACCCGCACGGGGCTCACGATCTTTCGTCCCACCGGGGGCCTGGACGAGGGTCCCGTCGTGCTGCAGAAGGAGTGCGACATCGGCCCGGACGAGACCATCGGTGACGTCTATTTCAACAAGCTCTTCCCGATGGGCGTGCAAGCCATGCTGGAGGCCGCCGATCTCGTGTGCGCCGGCCGGCAGAAGGAGCTCGTCCAGGATGAGTCGCGGGCGAGCTACGAAGGCTGGTGCCGTGACGCGGAGGCGCGCATCCTGTGGAACCAGCACGTCGATTTCATCTATAACCTCATCCGGGGCTGCAACCCGGCCCCGGGGGCCTGGACCACGCTCGCCGGCAGGAAGGTGCAGATTTTCGACGCCCGCAAGCACCCCGCGCGGCGCTTTGCCGACGTCGCGGGGAAGGTCGGAGAGGTTTCGGCGGTGACCGACGCCTCCTTCAGGGTGACCGCGCAGGGCGGCGCCATCGAGGTGCTGCGGGCACGCGGCGAGGATGGCAGGAAGGCGTCGGGCGGGGACTACGCGCGCGCCGCGGGTCTCACGCCCGGTACGCTGCTCGGCTCCTGACCGGGTTCCTCGCGGGCACAAGGCCCGCAGCGGACGGCAACGCGGCGCCCGCGGCCGTGGCGCCCGCGGGTTTCCGGGCGCGCGAGCGCGGCCCCGGTAGCGGCCTCCGTGCGGGAATGGTCCGGCCTGGTTTCTCCGGCGCACCCTCAAGCCGGCTCCCTCTTTTCCGTCATAAGCTGCTGGTGCATCAAGGGAATGGCCCGCGCGCCGGTCGCGGCCTGGTCGCACTTTGGGGTTGAGATTTGGGCTCTAAGCCGCTGTATTTATTGAAGCTCTTGACTTTGCTTCCGAAAAAGAACGTATACTTGACCGGCAAGTATCGTAGAATGACCGGGTCAACCGCCTTAACTCACTAGAAAAGCACGCAAAAGTCAGGGAGCGGGATGAAGAGCTTCTGGAAGTCCGACTGGTTCCTGGGCGTGGTGGTGGTGATCGCCGTCATCGCGTTCAACTTGTCGAGCGGCCTCATCCCGAGCCTGGAACGCACGGCCTACGATCTCGGCGTCACGGCCACCGCGCGCGCGCCTTCCGACAAGATCGCGGTCATCGGCATCGACAAGCAGAGCCTCGACAATATCGGCCGCTGGCCGTGGTCGCGCGAAGTGCTCGCGAAGATGACCGACAAGCTGACCGAGGCGAAGGCCAAGGTAATCGGCTACACGGTGCTCTTCGCCGAGCCGCAGACCGATCCCGGCTACAGGTACGTGACGAAGCTCCTGGAGATGGTCTCGAAGAGCGTCCCGCTCGACGACATGGCCAACCCGGGCGGCGTGGGCGAGCTCGCCCGGTTCCGCGGCGTCCTGCAGGAAGCGGAACAGGATCTCAACACCGATCGCAAGCTCGCCGAGAGCTTCAAGCGCTCGGGCAACGTGGTGCCGATGACGCTTTTCACGCTCGGCGTGCCGCAGGGCAAGCCGGACAAGCCGTTGCCGGATTTCCTGCTCGCGAACGCGGTTCCCAAGGTCGCGCCTGGCGCCGAAGACGGGCTCATCCAGGCGTTGCAGGTGGAGTATCCCATCGAGACGATCGGCAAGGCCGCGGCGGCGCTCGGGCACTTGAATGCGCTGCCCGACGTCGACGGCGGCACGCGCACCGAGACGCTGGTGCTCTCCTACTACGGGCAGGTGTTTCCGTCGCTCGCGATGATGATCGCGGCGAAGAGCCTCAACCTCGGTCCGGCCGACGTGCAGGTGATACCGGGCGAGCGCGTGTCGCTCGGCAAGCTCAACATCACCACCGACCAGCACACGCGGATGTACACCTACTTCTACAAGGACCGCGAAGCGAACCAGCGCGCCTTCCCGGTGGACTCCTTCTACGACGTGTTCGTGGGCAAGATCCCGGTGGAGAAGTACCGCGACAAGATCGTCTTGATCGGGCCCACCGCGGCGGGGCTCGGCAGCGCGACCGTGACGCCCGTGTCGCCCGCCATGACGCCGGTGGAGACCCTCGCCCACACCGTGTCCTCGATCCTGTCGGAGCATTTCTTCGTCGCGCCGGCGTGGGGCCGGTACGCCGAGGTGCTGCTGTTCCTCCTGGTCGCGGCCTATCTCGTCGCGGTGCTGCCGCGGCTCAAGGCGGGAATGGCGCTCGCGATCTCCGGCGGGCTTTTCGTCGCCATGCTGGTGGCGCACTTCGTGCTGATGACGGGGAGCGGGATCTGGATCCAGTTCATGCTGCCGGCGACGCTGCTCCTCGTCGGTCACGGCGCGCTGGTGTCCAAGCGCTTCATCGTGACCGAGGCCGCCAAGATCAAGTCCGATGAAACCTCGGCCGAGTCGAACCGGATGCTCGGCATCGCCTACCAGGCGCAGGGCCAGCTCGACCTCGCGTGGGACAAGTTCCGTCAGGTCCCGATGTCGGACGCGGTGATGGACAACATGTACAACCTCGCCCTCGACTTCGAGAGGAAGCGCCAGTTCAACAAGGCGGAATCGGTGTTCCGCCACATGGCCGATTTCAACCCGAAGTTCCGCGACCTCGAGACGCGCCTCACGCGCGCCAAGGCGATGTCCGAGACGGTGATCCTGGGAGGCGCCGCCTCGCACCCCGGCGGCACGGTGATCCTGCCCGGGGGCGGCATGGAAAAACCCATGCTCGGCCGCTACGAGGTGGAGAAGGAGCTCGGCAAGGGCGCGATGGGCATCGTCTATCTCGGCAAGGACCCCAAGATCGGGCGCGTCGTGGCGATCAAGACGATGGCGCTTTCGCAGGAGTTCGAGGCCGACGAGTTGAAGGACGTGAAGGAGCGCTTCTTCCGCGAGGCCGAGACCGCCGGGCGCCTCACGCACCCCAACATCGTGACGATCTACGACGCCGGCGAGGAGCACGATCTCGCCTACATCGCGATGGAGTTCCTGAAGGGCAAGGATCTCACGCCCTACACCAAGGCGGACGCGCTCCTGCCGCTCGACAGGACGCTCTCGATCGTGGCGCGCGTCGCCGAGGCGCTTTCCTACGCGCACCGCAACAACGTCGTCCACCGCGACATCAAGCCGGCGAACATCATGTGCGATCTCGAGGCCGACACGGTGAAGGTCACCGACTTCGGCATCGCGCGCATCACGGACTCCTCGAAGACCAAGACCGGGATGGTGCTCGGCACCCCTTCGTACATGTCGCCGGAGCAGCTCGCGGGCAGGAAGATCGAGGGCCGCTCGGACCTGTTCTCGCTGGGTGTGACCCTCTATCAGCTCTGCAGCGGCAAGCTGCCGTTCGCCGGGGACTCGATGGCGCAGCTCATGTACAAGATCGCCAACGAGGCGCCGGTCGACATACTGACCGTCAATCCGGGTCTGCCGCCGGCGGTGGTGATGGTGATCAACAAGGCGCTCGCCAAGCAGCCCGAGGAACGCTACCAGACCGGGGACGAGATGGCGCAGGCGATTCGCGCCGCGACCGGAGCCGGGGGCGCTCCCATGACCACGACCACGGTGGACATCAACCTCTAGGCCGGACGCGCCGTGCTCAACCTGAGCTCAGTCCTCGAAGTCGCGACCGCCACGCATCCCGGCATGGTGCGCTCGCACAACGAGGACAGCATCGCCGCCGACCCGGACATCGGCCTCGCGGTTCTCGCCGACGGCATGGGCGGCTACAACGCCGGCGAGGTCGCGAGCGGCATCGCGGTGGAACTCATCCGCACCGAGCTGAAGAAGGCGCTCTCCGAGGTGAAGCCGGAGCAGTTGAACGGCAAGGGCGTGGAGACGCTGCTCGCGGAACATGCCGAGCGCGCCAACGCGGCGATCTACCAGGCCGCGCAGAGCCAGCCGCAGTACTCGGGGATGGGGACGACTCTCGTGGTGGCGATGTGGCGCGACAACCGCGTGTCGGTGGGGCACATCGGCGACTCCCGCCTCTACCGGCTGCGAGGCGCCGACTTCGAGCAGATCACGCGCGACCATTCACTGCTGCAGGAGCAGATCGACAGCGGGATGATCACCCGCGAGCAGGCGCGGCATTCCCAGAACAAGAACCTCGTGACGCGTGCCGTCGGCATCGACCCGCAGGTGGAACCCGAGGTGCACACCTACGACGCGCAGCCCGGGGACATCTACCTCTTGTGCTCCGACGGTCTGTCCGACATGGTGAGCGACGAGGACATACAATTGACGCTCACCTCGCTGCAGACCAATCTTCCGCTCGCAGCGCAGCAACTGGTGCAGCAGGCGAACGACAACGGCGGGCGCGACAACGTTTCGGTGATACTGGTGCGCGTCGCGCGGGGTTACCCCGCGCGCGTGGGCTGGCTCGCGAAGCTGAAGTCCTGGTTTGGATAGAACACGGGGATAACACCATGGCGAAGTTGATTCTCAGTCTGGACGGCTCGGTGATCAGGGAAGTTCCCCTCGACAAGGAGCGCGTGACGATCGGGCGCAAGCCGCAGAACGACGTCCAGATCGAGAATCTGGCCGTAAGCGGCGAGCACGCCTGCATCGTGACGATCCTGAACGATTCCTTCCTCGAGGACCTCGGCAGCACCAACGGGACGCTCGTCAACGGCAACCCGATCAAGAAGCACATACTGCAGAACAACGACGTGATCGAGATCGGCAAGTACAAGCTCAAGTACATCGGCGAGGCGCCCGCCGCCGGGCAGACGCCGATGGAGGACTTCGAGAAGACCATGGTGATGCGCGCGCCCAAGGTGGCGCCGCGCGCCTTCGGCGACACGCAGGGCGTGGCCACGCAGGGCGGCGCGACCGGCCCGGTCACCAGTCCCCCGCGCCCCGCACCCGCCGCTCCCGCGCCGGCGGCTCCCGCGCCCGCGGCGCCCCCGCCGCCCGCGCAGGCCGCCCCGGCCGCCGCCTTCGCGCCGCCGCCGCGCCCCGCGCCGGAGCCGGCGCATCTTGGCGCGATCCAGATCCTCACGGGACCGGCGGTCGGCAAGGAGCTCGAGCTCGTCAAGAATCTCACGACTCTGGGCAAGCCCGGCGTGCAGGTGGCGGTCATCACCCGCCGGCCGCAGGGCTACTTCATCACGCACGTCGAGGGCGGCACCTTTCCCGTGGTGAACGGCAAGACGCTCGATGCGCAGGCGCACGCGCTGCACGACCACGACGTGATCGAACTCGCGGGCGTGAAGATGGAGTTTTTCATCAAGAAATAGGGCGTGGCGGCGCGCTGCCCGCGCGCACGCGGCACCCAGGCAGGACGGCGATTCGGGGGCCGGATATCGGCGTGAGGCGCCGGTTTCCGGCTTTTGTTTCTGGCGCATGAGCGCGGCGGTCGGCGCGGGGCAGGGGGAACGGGCGGTGCTGGCGACACTGAAGAAGCATCTCATCCGGATCGGGCTGGGGATCATCGTGGTCGCGGTGTTTCTCGGCCACGTCGTCGTGTCGGCGAGGAAGGACGCGATCCTACGGCTGCCGCTCGTCGACAACCTCGAGAACATCGTCTACGACACGCGGGTGCGGCTCACCATGCCGCGCACGGTCGACCCCCGCATCGTCATCGTCGACATCGACGAGAAGAGCCTGCAGGAGCGCGAAACGGGAGGCGAGGGCCGCTGGCCGTGGCCGCGCGACCGGCTCGCGCACCTCATCGACCGGCTCTTCGATCATTACCAGATCGCCATCGTCGGATTCGACATCGTGTTCGCGGAGCGCGACGAGTCCTCCGGCATTCGCGTGCTCGACCGGCTCGCGCAGAAGGAGCTGCGTGACGTGCCGCAGTTCCAGGCGGCCCTGGAGGCGATCAAGCCCCGGCTCGAATACGACGGCATATTCGCGGACAGGATGAAGGGCCGCAACGTCGTGCTCGGTTACACGTTCACCAGCGAGGACGCCGCGGTCGCCTCCCGCAAGGGGATGCTGCCGGCGCCGCTCTTCGGCGGCGACGTGCTCGGCACGCGCAAGATCCGCGCGACTTCGTGGACGGGATATACCGCCAATCTCGAGGTGCTGCAGAAGCATGCCACGAGCGCCGGGCACTTCAACTCGCTGACCGACGACGACGGCATCATCCGGCGCGTGCCCGTGCTCGCGGAGTACGGCGGCAATTTCTACGAGCCGCTCTCGCTCGCCATCATGCGGGTGCTGCTCGGGGCGCCGCCGGCGAGGCCGATCGTGCCGGAGACGAGCGCGCTCTCGGCCCGCTACGACGGTCTCGAGTGGCTGCAGGTGGGCACGAAGCTCAGGATCCCCCTCGACGACATGGCCGGCGCGCTGGTGCCCTACCGCGGCCGCAAGAACAGTTTCAAGTACTTTTCGGCCGTGGATGTCCTGAACGGGCGCGTCGACCCGGCGGAGCTGAAAGGCAAGATCGTGCTGGTGGGCACCACCGCGCCGGGCCTGCTCGACCTGCGGGCGACGCCGGTCGACCCGGTCTACCCCGGGGTCGAGGTGCACGCGAACATGATCTCCGGCATGATCGACGGCACCATCAAGCAGCGCCCGCCGTACGTGCTCGGGGCGGAGTTCCTGCTGCTGCTCGTCTCCGGGCTGGCGCTCGCGCTGCTGCTGCCACTGCTCGGGCCGCTGGTGTCGACGCTCACCACGGTGGCGGTGCTGATCTCCGCGATCGCGACCAACATCGTGGTGTTCCATTACGGCAATCTCGTGCTGCCGCTCGCCTCGGGACTGCTCATGACGCTGACGCTGTTCGTGCTCAACATGGCCTACGGCTTCTTCATCGAGGCGCGCGGCATGCGCCAGATAACCGGCCTGTTCGGCCAGTACGTGCCGCCCGAGCTCGTCGACGAGATGGCGAAGAACCCGGAGCAGTTCAACATGGCGCCGCGCGCCGAGGAGCTCTCGGTGCTGTTCTCCGACGTGCGGGGGTTCACGACCATCTCGGAGAGCCTCTCGCCCGAGGATCTTTCGCTCTACATCAACGAGTACCTCACCACGATGAGCCTCGTGATACGCGAGAAGCACCGCGGCACCCTCGACAAGTACATCGGGGACGCGATCATGGCCTTCTGGGGCGCGCCCGTCGCGGACCGGGAGCACGCCCGCCACGCCGTGCTCGCCGCCCTCGACATGCAGGCGGCGGCGAAGGCGCTCAACGAGAAGTTCAAGGCCAAGGGGTGGCCGACCTTCAAGATCGGGATCGGGGTGAACTCCGGCGTGATGCGGGTGGGCGACATGGGCTCCCAGATCCGCAAGGCCTACACCGTCATGGGCGACGCGGTGAACCTGGGATCGCGGCTGGAAGGCATCACAAAGCAGTACGGGGCTGATATCATAATCGGCGAGAACACGCGCGAGCGGATCTCCGGCTTCGTCTGCCGCGAGGTCGACCGCGTGCGCGTGAAGGGCAAGGACGAACCGGTCGCGATCTACCAGCCGCTGGGACTGGAGGGGCAGGTCGAGAAGCAGAAGCTCGACGAGATGAAGCTCTGGAACCAGGCGCTCAAGCTCTACCGCGCCCAGGACTGGGACATGGCCGAGTTGCAGCTCATCAATCTCGGGAAGGCGAGCGCGGACGGGGCGCTCTACGAGGAATTCATCGGGCGCATCGCGACGCTGCGCGCGCATCCGCCCGGGGCGGGCTGGGACGGGGTCTGGAAGTTCGAGACCAAGTAATGAGGGTGAAGGTGCTCGGATGCAGCGGCGGAATCGGCGGCGAGCTTCGCACCACGGCGCTACTGGTCGACCACGACGTGCTGATCGACGCGGGCACGGGGGTCGGCGACCTGTCGCTCTCCGAACTCGCGCAGATCGACCACATCTTCGTCACGCACTCGCACGTGGATCACGTGGCGTCGATCCCGCTGCTCGCCGACACCGTCGGCTGGATGCGCAAGTCCCCGATCACGCTGCACGCCACGCGCGAGACGCTCGACATCCTCAAGGCGCACCTCTTCAACTGGAAGCTGTGGCCGGACTTCACGCAGATTCCCGACCCCGCGCACCCGGTGATGCGCTACGCGACGGTGTCCGTCGGCGAGGCCGTGGCGCTCGGCGCGCGGCGCATCGTGCCGCTGCCGGCGAACCACGTGGTGCCGGCGGTGGGATACCATCTCGACTCCGGCCGCGCGAGCCTGGTGTTCACGGGCGATACCACCACCCACGATCCGCTGTGGGCGATGGTGAACGAGATCGCGAATCTCGAGTATCTCATCGTCGAGACGGCCCTCTCGGACCGGGAGCGCGATCTCGCCGTGGCGTCGAAGCACCTTTGTCCGAGCCTGCTCGCCGCGGAGCTACGGAAGCTGAAACGCCGGGCGCAGATTTACATCACGCATCTCAAGCCGCGCGAGGCGGAGCTCATCATGCAGGAGATCGCCGTCCAGACGCGCGAGCACGCGCCGCGCATGCTGCAGTTGAACCAGGAGTTCGAGTTCTAGGAGTTCGCCGGCCCCCGCTCCGGCGAACTCCCGAGGCGGCTGCGCGGGTAGCGGGCTGCCGGGGGTGAAGGCCCGAGGGGCTCGCGGGGCGGTGGGTCGCGGGGGACGGGTGAAAGGACGGGCAACGACGTTGTCGGGGCAAGAGGGAACAGAGAAGGCGAGGCTGACATGAGCACCGTACTCCAGAGCAAGCCGGCCGCCCAGGACCACCTGGCCGAGAAGCTCGGTTTCCAGCAGCGGCTGCAGGCGGTCACGAACAAGATCCACGCGACCAAGAATCTCGACGAGATCATCCTCGAACTCTCGCAGGACCTGTGCAACCTGTTCAACTCGGACCGGCTCACGATCTACCTCGCGAGCGAGGACAAGGGCTCGATCATCTCCAAGGTCAAGACGGGACTCAATTCCTTCAAGGACATCAAGCTCCCGATCAACGATCAGTCGATCGCCGGCTTCGTGGCGGTGCACAAGCGCACCATCAACATCCGGGACGTCTACGACGACGCCGAGCTGAAATCGTATTCGCCTCAGCTGAATTTCCTGAAGGCGGTGGACGCCAAGACCGGTTACCGTACCAAGCAGATGCTGGTCGCGCCCGTGCTGGAGGCGAAGACGAAGGAACTCATCGGCGTGGTGCAGATCATCAACGCCAAGTCGGGGCAACCCTTCCCGCCGGTCATGGAGGAGGGCGTGCAGCAGCTCGGCGAGACGCTGGCGATCGCGTTCCGCCAGCGGCAAGGCCCGATGATGCAGGTGCGCACCAAGTACGACGGGCTCGTCACCAACGCGGTGATCTCGGCCGAGGAGCTCGAGCTCGCGCAGCGCTCGGCGCGGCGCAAGAACCTCGACATCGAGACGGTGCTGGTCGAGGAGTTCCAGGTGAAGGTGCCCGCGCTCGGCGACTCGCTCGCCGCCTACTTCGGGGTGCCGTACGAGCCGTTCAAGCCCGACCGTATCCGCCCCCCCGATCTCATGCGGAACATGAACCGCGAGTTCTGCCAGGCGAACCAGTGGATGCCGGTGGAGGACACCAAGGACGGCATCATCGTGATGACCGTCGACCCCGAGCGCATCAAGGCCGGCAGGATGGTGAACAACGTGTATCCCAAGAGCAAGATCGTCTACAAGGTCACCACCATCCGCGAGTTCACGGCCACGCTCGACCAGATGTTCGGTGGCGGCGGCGCGGGGCTCGGCGATACCGGGGACATCGGCGACATCCTGGGAACCCTCGACGACGAGACCGAGGCGATCGAGGGCGGCGGTGAAGACGTCGCCTCCGCCGCGAACGACAACGAAGTGGTGAAGCTCGTCAACAAGATCATCATCGACGCCTACCAGCAGGGGGCGTCCGACATCCACATCGAGCCCTACCCCGGCAAGGCGAAGACCGAGATCCGCTTCCGCAAGGACGGCGAGCTCATGAACTACATATCGGTGCCGGGCAGCTACCGCAACGCGATCGCGGCGCGGCTGAAGATCATGTGCGACCTCGACATCGCCGAGCGCAGGAAGCCCCAGGACGGCAAGATCAAGTTCAAGAAGTTCGGCCCGCTCGACATCGAGCTCAGGGTGGCCACCATACCCACCGCCGGCGGGGTCGAGGACATCGTGATGCGGATACTGGCGGCGGGCGAGCCGCTGCCGCTCGACAAGATGGGTTTCTCCAAGCGCAACCTGGAGCTCTGCAAGCGGGAGGTGGACAAGCCGTACGGCCTTTTCTTCGTCTGCGGGCCGACCGGCTCGGGCAAGACGACGACCCTGCACTCGATCCTGGGTTACCTCAACACCCCGGAGATGAAGATCTGGACGGCCGAGGATCCGGTGGAAATCACGCAGAAGGGCCTGCGCCAGGTCCAGATGAATCCGAAGGCCGGCATGACCTTCGCCGTGGCGATGAAGGCGTTCCTGCGGGCCGATCCGGATGTCATCATGGTCGGCGAGATGCGCGACAAGGAGACCGTGTCGACCGGCATCGAGGCCTCGCTGACCGGGCACCTCGTGTTCGCGACGCTGCACACGAACAGCGCGCCGGAGTCGATCATCCGGCTGCTCGACATGGGAATGGATCCGTTCAACTTCGCCGATGCGCTGCTCGGCATCCTCGCGCAGCGGCTGGCGCGCCGCCTGTGCAAGTGCAAGGAGGCGCACGTCGCGAGCGCGGAGGAGATTCAGTCGCTGATCGACGAGTATTCGCTCGAACTGCAGGCGACCTCCGCGTGGAAGGCCGACCCCAAGGCGGCGCGGGAGAAGCTCTACGAGGACTGGGTGAAGGAGTTCGGCAACGACAAGGGCGAGATCACCATCCACACCACCAAGGGGTGCGATGTGTGCGGCAACACCGGCTACAAGGGACGCGTCGGCCTGCACGAGCTTCTGATCGGCTCGGACCGGATGAAGAAGAACATTCAGGAGCACGCCCGCGTGGCGGAGATGTTCACCACCGCGCTCGAGGACGGCATGCGCACGCTCAAGCAGGACGGCATCGAGAAGGTGCTCTCCGGGATCACCGACATCCAGCAGGTTCGCGCGGTGTGCATCAAGTGACGCGGAGCCCGGTCGACCCCGCCGTGCCGTTCGGACCCCTCGCGCGCGCGAGGGGGGGTGCCGCGGCATGAACGACGCCTTCCGGCCGGGGGATTCCGACCTGCTGCGGCGGGTCGACCAGTTGAATCGCATCGGTGTCGCGCTGTCGCAGGAAAAGGACATCACGCGGCTCCTCGAGACGATACTGGTCGCGGCGAAGGACATCACCAACGCCGACGGCGGCACGCTCTATCGCATGACGGAGGAGAAGACGCTGCGCTTCGAGATCATGCGCAACGACACGTTGCGCATCGCGATGGGCGGAACGAGCGGCGTCGAGATCCCCTTCTACCCGATCTACCTCTTCGACAAGGACGGCAAGCCGATCCTGTCCATGGTCGCGGCCTGGGCGGTGCACAACGACCGCTCGGTCAACATCGCGGACGCCTATACCGAGAAGGGCTTCGACTTCAGCGGCACCAAGAGCTTCGACAAGAAGACCGGCTACCGCTCCCAGTCCTTCCTGACCGTGCCGATGAAGAACCACGAGGGCGAGATCATCGGCGTGCTGCAGCTCATCAACGCGAAGGACCGGGAGAGCGCCGCCGTGGTGCCCTTCTCCGAGACCGACCAGCACCTCGCCGAGTCGCTCGCCTCGCAGGCCGCGATCGCGCTGACCAACCGCCTGCTCATCACGCACCTGGAGGACCTCTTCGAGTCCTTCATCAGCCTGATCAACGCCGCGATCGACGACAAGTCGCCCTACACCGGCGGGCACTGCCAGCGCGTGCCGGTGCTGACGATGCTGCTCGCCGAGGCGGTGAACAACTGCCGGGTCGGCCCGCTCAAGGACTTCACCATGACCGACCGCGATCGCTACGAGCTGAAGATCGCGGGGCTGCTGCACGACTGCGGCAAGGTCACGACCCCGGTCCACGTCGTCGACAAGGCGACGAAGCTGCAGACGATCCACGACCGGGTGAGCCTCATCGATACCCGCTTCGAGGTCATCAAGCGCGACGCCGAGATCGCGCTCCTGCGCCGCCACCTCGCGGCGCAGGGCGCCGACTCCGGCCCGGGGCTGGAGGGCGAAATCGAGGCGCGGCGCCGGGAGATCGACGCGGACCGCGAGTTCCTGCGCCGCGCCAACCTGGGCGGCGAAGGCATGTCCGACGACGATGTCGCGCGCGTGAAGGCGATCTCCGAGCGCCACCGCTGGGTCGGCGTCGAGGGCGAGCGATCGAGCTTCCTCACCGCGGAGGAACTCGACAACCTCACCATCCGCTACGGCACGTTGACGCCGGCGGAGCGCCGCGTCATCAACCATCACATCGAGGTGACGATACAGATGCTGGAGGCGCTGCCCTGGCCGAAGCACCTGAAGAACGTGCCCGAGTACGCGGGCGGGCACCACGAGCGCATGGACGGCAAGGGCTACCCGCGCGGACTCACGCGCGAGCAGATGTCGGTGCAGGCGCGCTGCATGGGAATCGCCGATATCTTCGAGGCGCTGACGGCGAAGGACCGGCCCTACAAGAAGGGCAAGACGCTGACCGAGGCGCTCGGCATACTCGGCAAGTTCAAGCTGAACGGCCACGTCGACCCGGATCTCTTCGATATCTTCATGTGGGAGAAGGTCTACGAGAGCTACGCGAGGCAGTTCCTGGATCCGGACCAGATCGACGAAGTGGACGTGACGCGCATCCCGGGATACACGCCGCCGCCGGCGCATTGAAAGGCCGCGGGATGATCGCGCCGCCGCCGGGTCCTTGCGCGAGGTCGACCGGGGACGCGGTCCTAGTTCTTGCGGGAGATGTAGACCACCAGGCCCTCGGTCGCCACCTCGACGAAGCGCCTGGTGTAGCCGAGTTCCTGCAGTTCCCAGCGGAACGTGTTGGAGAGGCGCGCCTTCTTGTAGACCCCCAGCCGGTTCTCCTCGCGGTAGGCGCTCGCTTTCCCGAAGGTGTCTTCGAGGATCGAAGTCAGCCGCTTCTGCGATATCTTGCGCTCGGCGCTGCCGCGGTCCATGGTGGGCGGATAACGCTTCGCGATGTCCTGCGCGAGGCCCTTCGCGAACTCATCGACTTCTTTTCCCGAAACCGTGCCGAACCATCCCATGCTGGTCTCCTGCCGCGCGCCTGGCGCCGTGCTGGCCTCGGAGTTTTCTCCGTAAAAATAGAGTCTTGCATTATCGTGGCCGCACCGGGGCGAGTCAATAGCGCGGCCGCGGCGCGCGCCGGGGCGGGAGCATCACGGTGCTCGGCGCGCTCATGACGCGGCTCGCGCGGCTTGCGCGCGGGCCGCGCGAGGACGGCGCCGACGCGCGAAGCGCGCGCCTGATGCGGCAGGTGCGGCAGGCGGCGGCGCGCGGGGAGCGCGCGCGCGCCGCCTCGATGCTCGAGCGGCTTATCGCCCGGCGGCCGGAGGACGCCGGTGCGCACGGCATGCTCGCGGCGCTACGCGCGCAGGCCGGCGAGCTTGCCGCGGCGCTCGAGCACGCGGGGCGTGCCGCTGCCCTCGCGCCCGCCTCGCCGGACGCGCACCTCGTGCTCGGCAACGTCCGCCGGCTCGCGGGTGACTTGCGCGGAGCCGAGGCGAGCTACCGCCGGGTGATCGGGCTCGACCCGGAGGCGCCGGCCGGCCACTACAGTCTCGCCCTCATGCTCGCGGACGCCGGGCGCGCGGCGGACTCGCTCGCGCTCCTGCGGCGCACGCACGCGCTCGCGCCCGGATGGCCCGAGCCGACATGGGACCTCGTGCGCGCGCTCCTCGACGCGGGCGAGGCCGCGGAGGCGCGGGCGGCCGCCGAACGTAGCGTCGCTCGGTGCGGCGCGAGCGCGCCCGCCTGGATGAGCCTGGGCCTCGTGCACCTGCGGGCGCACGAGCCCGAGCCCGCGGCACGGTGCTTCGGCGAGGCGGCGGTGCTTGCCCCGGGCGACGCCGAGGCGTGGCTACACGCGGGCATCGCCGCGCAGGAGCTCGCGCGCCTCGACGAGGCGCAGGCGGCCTACGAACGGGCGCTCCGCATCGCGCCCGGCCACGCACCCGCCCGCTACCGGCGCGCGCTCGTCCTGCTCCTGAAGCGCGAGTACGGGGCCGCCTGGCCGGATTACGAGGCGCGCCTCGAGAGCAGCGCCCCGCCGCGACGCGAGTTCCCGCAGCCGCTCTGGCGGGGTGAGCCGCTCGCCGGCAGGACGCTTTTCGTCCACGCGGAGCAGGGCCTCGGCGACGAGATCATGTTCGCATCCTGCCTGCCGGAGGTGATCGAGCGCGCGGGACACTGCGTGATCGACTGCCACCCGAAGCTCGAGCGGCTGTTCCGGCGCTCGTTTCCCGCGGCGACGGTGCATGGCGGGCACCAGGCGGACGATCCCGCGTGGCTCGCCGCCGCTCCCGTCGTGGATTGCCGGATCGCGGCGGGTTCGCTCCCGCTCCTGCTGCGCCGCCGCCCGGCGGACTTCCCGCCGCACGCGGGTTATCTCCGCGCCGACGCAGCCCGGGTGGACGCATTTCGGGCGCGACTCGCCGCGCTCGGCCCGGGTCTCAAGGTCGGGCTCTCGTGGCGGGGCGGCACCGAGCTCTCCCGCGCGCGGCTGCGCTCGGTCGAACTGGCGGCGCTCGCGCCGCTCGTGGCCGTGGCGGGCGTGAGATTCGTGGATCTCCAGTACCACGACACCGCGGCCGAACGCGCGGCGTTCTCGCGCGCGACCGGGCTGCCGCTCGTCCACTGGGAGGATGCGCTCGGCGACTACGACGAGACCGCGGCGCTCGTCGTCGCGCTCGACCTCGTGGTGAGCGTGTGCACGGCGATCGTGCACCTCGCCGGCGCGCTCGGCCGGCCAGCGTGGGTGATGACCCCGTACAGCCCCGAGTGGCGCTACGGGCAGGCGGGCGAGGACATGCCGTGGTACCCGTCCGTGCGGCTCGTGCGGCAGGCGCGCCGCGGCGAGTGGGGACCGGTCATCGCGATGCTCGCGCGCGATCTCGCGGCGCTGGCGGCCCGCGCGCGGTCCCGGGACGCATGATCACCGTCGCGTTCGTGCACGTGGGGCCGGACCCCCTGCTCGCGAGCATCATGGTCGCATCGGCGCGGCGCGCCATGCCCGCGGCGCGCATCGTGCATCTCGCCGACGAAGCGACGCCCGCGGTCGGCGGCGTGAACGAGACCGTGCGCCGGCCCTACGACGGGGCGCATCTCATGGATTTCCGGCTGGCGCATTTCGCAGCGCTCGCGCCCTGCGAGGTGTTATTCCTCGACACCGACGTCATGATCGAGAAGGATTTCACGCCGCTCTTCGACTGGGAGTTCGACGTGGCGCTCACCGTGCGCGAGGACATGGTGATCGATCCCTTCGGTGTCGACGTCGCCGTCGACATGCCGTACAACACCGGCGTCATGCTCGCGAAGCCCTCGGGCTGGGCGTTCTGGCGCGAAGCCGCGCGGCACTGCGCCGGGCTGCCGGAGGAGGAGCGCCGCTGGTGGGGCGACCAGCACGCCGTCAAGGCGGTGGCGGACACCGCGCCGCTCTGCGTGCTCGACCTGCCGTGCGCCCTCTACAACCATTCGCCGCACCTCGCGACCGATGACCTCTCCGGGCGGTTCGCGATCCACTACAAGGGCTACCGCAAGCCGTGGATGGCCGAGCGCGGGCTGAGGGAATTCGGGCTGAGATGATGGATGGTAAGATGCGTGAACCGCGCGTGTCATCCTGAATCGATGCGTTATTCCCGGGCCGCCCCGAGTCCGCGCTACGCCGAGTTGCAACGGCTCTACCGCGACATGCACGAGCGCGGCGAGCCTTTCCTCAACATGCCGCCGGAGAAGACCCTGACCGGTCTCTCCCTGCCGCCGCAGGCCGGGCGCATCAAGCGGCTGATCGAGGCGACCGGGGCGCGCACCGTCCTCGATTACGGCAGCGGCAAGGGGCTTCAGTACCGGCTCGCGGATTTCCGCGACGCCGAGGGTCGCCGCTGGCCGGGCATCGTCGACTACTGGGGCGTCGACTACGTCGGCTGCTACGACCCGGGCTTCGCGCCCTTCAGCCGCATTCCCACCGAGACCTTCGACGGCGTGATCTCGACCGACGTACTCGAACACTGCCCGGAGGAGGACATGCCGTGGATCCTGGGCGAGATCTTCGGTTTCGCCCGCCGCTTCGTGTTCGCGAACGTGGCGTGCTACCCGGCGACGAAGCGGCTCGCGAACGGCGAGAACGCTCATTGCACGATCCGTCCCGGCGCGTGGTGGCGCGGGCTGTTCGAGGCGACGGCAGCGGCTCATCCCGGGATCGTCTGGGAGGCGTGGATCGAGTCGCGGGTCGCCGGTCCGGAGGGCGTCGAGGTGACCGAGGAACGGGCGGGCGGCACGTGATCCGCGTCTTCATCGGTTACGATCCGCGCGAGGTGGTCGCCTTCAACGTGTTCGCCTTCAGCATACAGGCGCGCGCCTCGGAGCCGGTGGCGATCGCGCCGCTCGCGCTGAGGCAGCTCTCGGCGGTGCTGACGCGCGAGCGCCATCCGCTGCAGAGCACGGATTTCTCCTTTTCCCGCTTCCTCACGCCGTTCCTCTCCGGTTACGAGGGCTGGTCGCTGTTCGTCGATTGCGACATGCTGGCGCTGGAGGACCTCGCCCGGCTCTGGGCGCTGCGCGAGGAGCGCTACGCCGTCATGGTGGTGAAGCACATGCACGAGCCGCGGGAAACGGTGAAGTTCCTCGGCCAGCCGCAGAGCCGCTACGAGAAGAAGAACTGGTCGAGCGTGATGCTCTTCAATAACGCCGCGTGCCGGGTGCTGACGCCGGAGTACGTGAACGCGGCCTCGGGGCTGAATCTGCACCAGTTCAGGTGGCTCGCGGACGACGGCCTCATCGGTGAACTCCCCAGGCGCTGGAATCACCTCGTCGGCTACGATCCGCCGCGCGGCGATGCCGCGCTCGTGCACTACACGCTCGGCGGGCCCTATTTCGAGGAGTACCGCAATTGCGAGTACGCGGACGAATGGCGGCGGGAACGCGACCGGATGCTCTTCGCCGAACGGCGCCGGCCCGCCGCCTAGCCGCGCGGGCGGCACGGGCGCCGCGCGGCCCGGTGGCAGGCGCCGGCGGGTCATGCTGCGGACGCTAGCGCGAAGGTTGCGGCTCTGGCTCGCCGGAGGAACCGGCCCGGGCGGGCATCCCCCGCACGCGGCGGTTTCGTCCTCGCCGGAACCCGGCGAGGCGGCGCGCGCGCACTGGGAACGCGGCGTGGCGCTCGCGGGGGAATCGCGCCACGCGGAAGCGCTCGCCGCGTTCGAGGCGGCGGCCGGCGCGAGCCCGGCGTTCGCGGACGCACATTGCCGGGCGGGGTTGGCTCTGCGCGCGCTCGGGCGCCACGAAGATGCCCTGGAGCGCTTCGGGCGCGCGCTCGCGGCGCGTCACGACCACCTTCCCGCGCTCGCGCACCAGGGGCTCGGGTTGCTCGAACTCCAGCGCTTCGAGGAGGCCGAGGACAGCTTCAAGCTGCTCCTTGCCCATGATCCCCGCTCCGCCGAAGCGTGCTGTCATCTCGGGACGGCGTGCTGGCGGCAGGGCCGCGGCGCGGACGCGATCGAACATTTCCGCCGCGCCGCGGAGATCGACCCGGGCATGGCGCCCGCCCACGTGAGCCTTGCGGGTCTGCTCTTCGCGGAGGGCCGTTACGCGGAGGCGGAGGCGGCCTGTGCGGCGGCGGTCGCGACGCACCCGGACATTCCCGAGCTTCATCTCAACTGGGGCCTCGCGCTCGGGAAGCTCGGCCGCGTCGAGGACGCCGCCGCGCGGTTCGAGCGGGCGGCGGCGCTGCGGCCCGGGTTCGCCGAGGCGCACTTCAACCTCGGCAATGCCCGCCGCGACCTCGGCCGCGGCGCGGAGGCCGCCGCCGACTACGAGCGCGCGCTGGAGATCAAACCCGACTACGCCGACGCCTGCACCAACCTCGGCTCGGTACTGGCGGGGCTGGGCGAGATCGAGCGCGCGCTAGCCTGCTACCGCAGGGCGCAGGCGCTCGATCCGGCGGCGGTCGAGCCGCTGCACAACATGGGGCTGCTTCACGCCCGCGCCGGCGAGCTTGCCGCCGCGATCGGCTGCTACGAGCAGGCGCAACGGGTGATGCCGGGGCACCCCGAGTCGGAGCTCAACCTCGGCCTGACACTGCTCCAGTCCGGCGAGCTTGCCCGCGGCTGGCCGCTTTACGAGAGCCGCTTCCGGCAGGCGAACCCCGCGCTCGGCGCCGCGGTCCGCCCGTTTCCCTTTCCCCGCTGGCAGGGTGAGTCGCTCGCGGGCAGGTCCATCGTGGTGTGGGGCGAGCAGGGCGTGGGCGACGAGATCCTGTTCGCCTCGATGTACGAGGAAGTGGCGGCGGCGGCGCGCGTGTGCGTGCTCGAGTGCGCGCCCAAGCTCGCGTCGCTCTTCGCCCGCTCGTTTCCCGCGGCACGCGTTCTCCCGCGGTCCGATCCGCCTCATCGCGACGCCGCTGCCGGCCACGACTTCCAGTGCCCGGCAGGCAGCCTCGCGCGCTGGCTGCGGCCGGCGCTCGCGAGCTTTCCGCCGCGCCGCGCCTATCTCGTGCCGCGCGCGGACCGGGTCAACTACTGGAGATCGCGCGTGGCGGGACTCGGCCCCGGACTCAAGGTCGGTTTCAGCTGGCGCTCGAGCAACCTCGCGGGCGAACGCGCCGAGTACTGCACCACGCTCGATCTGTGGGGGCCGGTATTCACCGTGCCGGGCGTGCATTTCGTGAATCTCCAGTACGACGAGTGCGCCGGGGAACTCGCGGCCGCCCGCGCCCGCTTCGAGGTGCCGCTCCACGCCTTTCCCGGGATCGACCTGTACAACGATCTCGAAGAGGCGGCCGCGTTGACCGCCGCCTGCGACCTCGTGATTACCGCGCCCACCGCGGCCGCTTTTCTCGCGGGTGCGCTCGGCGTGCCGACCTGGGAGATGACCTACGGGGCGGACTGGGCGAAGCACGGCACCGCGGGCTATCCGTGGTTCCCCGCGATCACGCTCTACCACCGCTTCCAGCCGCGCCGCTGGGAGGCAATACTCGCGGAGATCGGGTCCCGGCTTCGCGCGCTCGTGACGGAGGTGGCATGAAGGTCCTGCGCATTGCCCGGCACCTCGTCGGGCGCGGCAGGCGCTGCTTCGTCATCGCGGAAGCGGGAGTGAATCACAACGGCCGCGTCGAGCTCGCGCGCCGGATGGTGGACGCGGCCGCCGCGGCCGGGGCCGACGCGGTCAAGTTCCAGACCTTCGCCGCGGACCGGCTCGCGGCGCCGCGCGCGCGCAAGGCATCCTACCAGGCGAAGGCGACCGGCCGGGAGGGCTCGCAGCACGCCATGCTGAAGGCGCTGGAACTCTCCGCGCCGGCGCACCGCGAGCTCCAGGCGCGCTGCCGGCGGCTCGGCCTCGTGTTCCTCTCCACGCCGTTCGACGAGGAGAGCGCGGATTTCCTCGAAGCGATCGGCGTGCCCGCCTACAAGCTTTCCTCGGGAGACCTCACCAATCATCCGTTGATCGCGCATGTTGCCGCGAAGGGCAGGCCGCTGATTCTCTCGACCGGCATGGCGACGCTCGCCGAAGTGGCCGCGGCGGTGGCGGTGGCACGGCGGGGCCGGGGCGGCCTCGCGCTGCTCCAGTGCACCAGCAATTATCCCTCCGACCCCGCGCACGCCAACCTGCGGGTCATGCGTACGTACGAGACGCGATTCGGCGTGCCCGCCGGCTATTCCGACCACACCCCGGGAATCGCGGCGGCGATCGCCGCGGTGGCGCTCGGGGCGGCGATCATCGAAAAGCACTTCACGCTCGAGCGCCGGCTCGCGGGACCCGATCATGCAAGCTCGCTCGAACCGCGGGAGCTCGCCGCGATGATCGCCGGGATCCGCGTCGCGGAGCGGGCGCTGGGCGACGGCGTCAAGGCGCCGCTCGCCGCGGAGCGCCCGATGCGCGCGGCGGCGAGAAAGAGCCTGCACTGGCGGCGCGACATCGCGCCGGGAGCGCGGGTGGCGGCCCGCGATCTCGTCGCCCTGCGCCCCGGCGACGGGCTGCCCCCCGCGGCGATCGACGGGCTCGTCGGGCGCACGGCCGTGCGCGCGGCACGCGCGGGGGCGAGGGTCGAGCTCGCCGATTTCGGCGGCGGGAAGCGCCGGTGACCGGCCCGCGAACGATACTTGTCGCCACCGGATCGCGTGCCGAGTACGGGCTCATGCGGTGGCTCATGAAGGAGATCGCCGCCGACCCCGCGCTGCGCCTGCAAGTGCTCGCGACGGGCGCGCACCTCGCGCCCGGGCTCGGCATGACCGTGCGCGAGATCGAGGCCGACGGCTTCGCGATCGACGCGCGCGTGCCGATCGCGCTCGATTCCGACGAGCCGGCCGCCATCGCCCGGTCGATGGGCCTCGCCGCCGCCGGCGTGGCCGACGCCATCGTCCGGCTCGCGCCCGACCTCATGGTCGTGCTCGGCGACCGCTACGAGATCCTCGCGGCCGCGGCGGCCGCGGTGGTCGCGCGCGTGCCGCTCGCGCACATCCACGGCGGCGAAGTGACGGAAGGCGCGTACGACGACGCGATCCGCCACGCGATCACCAAGCTGGCGCATTGGCACTTCGTGGCGGCCGAGCCCTACCGCAAGCGCGTGGTCCAGATGGGCGAGCCGCCGCAACGCGTCTTCAATTGCGGGGCGCCGGCGCTCGACGGCATCGCCCGGCTCGAGCGCCTCACCCGCGGCGAGCTCGAGACGGCGCTTGGCATGCGGCTCGGCAGGCCCCTCGTTCTCGCGACCTGTCACCCCGAGACGCTCGCGCGCGGCGATCCGCTGGCGGCGGGACGTGCGCTCATCGTCGCGCTGGAGCGCATGCCCCACGCGAGCGTGGTATTCACCTATCCCAACGCGGACACCGGCGGGCGCGCGTTGATCGAGGCGATCGAGCGGTTTGTCGCGCGGCGCGGGGACGCGGCCCGCGCCTTCGCGTCGCTCGGCCAGGTCCGTTACCTCAATCTCATGCGCGAGGCGGACCTCGTCGCCGGGAACTCCTCGAGCGCCCTCGTGGAGGCGCCGGCGCTCGGGACCGCGACCGTGAACATCGGGGAGCGCCAGCACGGCCGGCTGAAGGCGTCCTCCGTGATCGACGCCCCGGCCGAGCCCGATGCGATCGGGCGGGCGATACAATCGGCGCTTTCGCCGGCGTTCCGGGAGCGGCTGCCCCGTACCGTCTCGCTCTACGGCGAGCCGGGCGCGAGCGCGCGGATCAAGGACCTCCTGAAAACGGTCGATATTGCCGCGCGCAAGGCGTTCTTCGACATCGAGCATCCCTGCTGAACCCCACGGAAGCCCAGGTTGACCACGCAGGCACGGAGGACGCAGGGCCAGGTTCCAGTGAACCTGGAAAAAGCGACTGGCCGCCGATGAATGCCGATAAACACCGATGAATCGATGGTTTACAGGCAACTACGGATACGCCTTACGAGTGATGATCAATAACAGCATGCGCCGCCGTGATTTTCGGACGCTCACCGGGGCACATTGGCGTTCATCGCCGTCCATCGGCGGCTCGACCGCCTTCCCCGGGGTGAACGGGAATCCACCCTCTGCGTTCTCCGCGTCTCCGTGGCGATAATCCGGATTTCCGACGCAACGGGACGCGGCAGACCATGACCCTCTACCCCCGGCGGCGCCGGATCGACATCGAGCCGTTCCTGCGCGAGGCGGGGCCGCACGAAGCCCGCTACGGCCTGCCCCCCGAGGTCGTCTTCTGCCGCGAATGCGTGATTTCCAACCAGCGCCCCAATTCCGCCGTCGAGTACGCGCACACGGCGGATTCGCGCAAGCGGACGATCCATATCGACGAGCACGGCGTGTGCGACGCGTGCCGGCTCGCCCGGGAGAAGCGGCAGGAGATCGACTGGGCCGCGCGCGAGCGCGAGCTTGTCGCGCTGTGCGACCGGCACCGCAGCCGCGGCGGCGCCCACGACTGCATCGTCCCCGGTTCGGGCGGCAAGGACAGCTTCTACGCGGCCCACGTGCTCAAGTACCGCTACGGCATGCACCCGCTCACCGTGACCTGGGCGCCGCACATCCACACCGAGTGGGGCTGGAAGAATTTCCAGTCCTGGATCCACGCGGGCTTCGACAACTACCTCATGACGCCGAACGGGCGGGTCCACCGCCTGCTCACCCGGCTCGCCCTGGAGAACCTCTTCCACCCCTTCCAGCCCTTCATACTGGGCCAGAAGTCGTTCGCGCCGAAGATGGCGTTGACGCACGGCGTGCCGCTCGTCTTCTACGGCGAGAACGAGGCCGAGTACGGCAACCCGCTCGCCGAGGCGACGAGCGCCAGGCGAGACTGGTCGTACTTCACCGCCGCGGACAAGTCGCGGATACACCTCGGCGGCACCCCGCTCGCGGACCTCGCCGGGAAGTTCGGCATCGGCGAGGAGCTCGAGCCCTATCTTCCCGCCGATCCCGCGCGCATCGAGGCGGCGGGCATCGAGGTGCACTACCTCGGCTACTACCTCAAGTGGCACCCGCAGAGCTGCTACTACCACGCGGTCGAGCACGGCGGATTCCAGGCATCCCCGGAGCGCACGCCCGGAACCTACAGCAAGTACAACAGCATCGACGATCGCATCGACGACTTCCACTACTACACCACCTTCGTCAAGTTCGGCATCGGCCGCGCGACCTACGACGCCGCGCAGGAGATCCGCTCCGGCGACATCACGCGCGAGGAGGGCGTCGCCCTCGTCAGGCGCTTCGACGGCGAATACCCCGCCCGCTTCGCCGAGGAGATCTTCCGCTACCTGAGCATCGCTCCGGCCGAGTATCCGCGGGCCTCGCGCGAGTTCGAGCAGCCGGTGATGGACCATCCGTACTTCATGAACCTCGCGGACGCGTTCCGCTCCCCGCACCTGTGGCAGTACGAGGACGGGCAATGGCGGCTGCGGCACCGGGTGTGGCAGGCGGAGGGCCCGCTTGATCCTGAAAGCCGGAGTTGAGCCGCCGATGAACGCCGATGAACGCCATGAGATCAAGGCGATGCATTCTGTTCCTGCCCATCACCCGCAAGCCGTAGGAGTTGGCACCGGTAACCCACAGAGTCGTCGGCGTTTATCGGCGGCCAATTGCTTTTTCCGGGTTGATTCATCGAGCGACGCGCCGAAGGGGGGAGGAACTCGATAGATGGCCGGCATCCGATTGATCGCGCGGCTCGACATCAAGGGCCCCAACCTCATCAAGGGGATCCATCTGGAGGGGCTGCGCGTCGTCGGCGACCCGGGCGAGCACGCGCGCCGCTACTACGCGGAAGGCGCCGACGAGCTGATCTACATGGACGCGGTCGCGAGCCTCTACGGGCGCAACAGCCTGAAGGACATCGTGAGCCGCACCGCGCGCGACGTCTTCATCCCGCTGACGGTGGGCGGCGGGGTGCGCTCGATCGAGGACGTGCGCGAGCTGCTGCGCGCCGGCGCCGACAAGGTGGCGGTGAACACCGCCGCGGTGAAGCGCCCCGGACTCGTCGCGGAACTCGCGCGCGTGTTCGGCTCGCAGTGCGTGATCGCCTCCATCGAGGCCAAGGAAACCGGTCCCGGCCGCTGGGAGGCGTACACCGACAACGGCCGGGAGCGCACCGGCCTCGACGCCGTCGAGTGGGCGCGCCGCGTCGTGGCGCTCGGCGCGGGAGAGATCCTGCTCACCTCGGTGGACCGCGAGGGCACGCGGCGTGGCTGCGACGTGGCGCTCACGCGCGCGGTCGCCGGGGCGGTCCCGGTGCCGGTCATCGCGAGCGGGGGCATCGGCAGCGTCGAGCACCTGATCGAGGTCTGTACGCGGGGGCGCGCCGACGCGGTCGCGATGGCCGGCGTGCTGCACTACCGGCGCCTCACGCTGCCCGGGATCCGCGACGCCGGGCGCGCGGCGGGAATCCCGCTGCGCGTGATCGAGGCCGCGGTGTGATCGATGGACCGGCGAGTCCTCATCGTCGACTACGGCATTGGCAACATCTTCAGCGTGGCGCGCGCGATCGAGCACTGCGGCTACGAAGCGAGGCTCGGCGCCGGCGCACACGAAGTGCTCGGCGCTTCGCGTGTCGTGCTGCCGGGCGTGGGAGCGTTTGCGAACGGCATGCTGGGCCTGCGCGAGCGGGGGCTCGTCGGGCCGCTGCGCGAGTATGCCGCGAGCGGGCGGCCGCTCCTCGGCATCTGCCTCGGCATGCAGATGCTGCTCTCGGCGAGCGAGGAGTTCGGCGAGCACGAGGGGCTCGCCCTCATTCCGGGCCGCGTGCGCCCAGTGGCGGCGCGGAACACCGGTGGCGCGCCGCTCAAGGTGCCGCACATCGGCTGGAGCGAGCTCGAACCGCCCCCCGGCCGGGACTGGAACGGCACGATCCTCGCGGGAATCGCGCCGGGCGCGAGCGCCTATTTCGTCCACTCCTACATGGCCGTGCCCGACGACGAGGCGCACCGGCTGGCCGACACCCGTTACGGGGACTGCCGCATCGCGGCCGCGGTCGCGCTCGGCAACGTGAGCGGCTGCCAGTTTCATCTGGAGAAGAGCGCGGCGGTGGGGCTCGCCATCATCCGCAATTTTCTCGGGTTGCTCTAAGATGCCGGCCATGAGCGCGGCAAGGCGCAGGAAGGCCCCAACCGCCCGGACCGGGTCGCGCGCCTGCATCGTCGTCGGGGCCGGGGGGCACGCGAAGGTGCTGGTCGACTGCCTGCGTGCCGCGGGCGTGCGCGTGCTGGGGTTCGTCGATCGCGACCCGCGGCGTCATGGCGCCACTGTGTGCGGATTGCCGGTGCTCGGCGGGGACGCGGCGCTCGCGGGGCGCAAGGCCCGCGCCGCATGGCTGGTGAACGGCGTCGGCGGGACGGGTTTCACCGTGCGGCGCAAGGCGGTATTCGAGTCGCTGAGGAACAACGGTCACCGGTTCCTGACGGTCGTGCATCCCTCCGCGGTGCTCGCCGCGGGGGCGCGGCTCGGCGCGGGAGCGCAGGTCATGGCGGGCGCGGTGATCCAGGCGGACGCCGTCGTCGGCGACAACGCGATCGTGAACACCGGCGCCCGCGTCGATCACGACTGCTCGATCGGAGCCCACGCGCACATCGCGCCGGGCTGCGTGCTCTCGGGCGGGGTGCGGGTGGGCGAGGAAACCCATCTCGGCACGGCCGCGGTGGTGATCGAGGGCGTCCGCATCGGCAAGCGCTGTCTCGTCGCCGCCGGCGCGGTGGTGGTGCGCGACGTGCCGGACGGAGCGCGGGTGATGGGCGTGCCGGCGAGGCCGGCGCGGCGCAGATGATCGACGACAGGCGCGTGCTCGCGATCGTTCCCGCGCGCGGCGGTTCGCGCGGGGTGCCGCGCAAGAACGTGCGCCCGCTTTGCGGCCGGCCGCTCCTCGCCTGGACCATCGAGGCGGCCCGCGGCTCGCGACTCGTCGACCGGCTGATCGTCTCCTCCGAGGACCCGGAGATCATCGAGGTCGCGCGCGCCCTCGGCTGCGAGGTGCCGTTCGTGCGGCCCGCGGACATCGCGCGCGACGAGACGCCCGGCATCGCGCCCGTGCGTCACGCGATCGCGGAACTGCCGGGGTTCGACTACGCGGTGCTGCTGCAGCCCACCTCGCCGCTGCGCGTCGCGGCCGACATCGACGCCTGCATCGCCCGCTGCCGCGAGGCGCGGGCCGACGCCTGCGTGACGGTGACCGCGGCGGTGAAACCGCCGCAGTGGACCTTCGTGCGGCGAGCCGACGGCGTGATCGAGCCGCTCCTTGACGCCGCGCGGATCGAATCGCGGCGGCAGGACTACCCGTCGCTCGTGATGCCGAACGGCGCGGTGTACGTGGCGCGCGCGCTGTGGCTCGCGCAGGGCCACACCTTTTTCGAGGGCCGCGTGGTGTGCCACGAGATGCCGCCGGAGCGCTCGCTCGACATCGACACGGAATGGGACTGGTACCTCGCGGAGCGCGTGCTCTCCGGGCCGCCGTTCGCGCCGCCGCCCGGTAAGGCTGAATGAAAGGCATGAATTGGCCGCGCAGACGCAGAGACGCAGAGACGGCCGGACGCGAGGAGAGGGATGATCTGCACGACGCTGGAGAAGGCAGCGGGGCCTGCGGCCTCCCTCGGGAGCATCAAGGGAACACGGACGAGTTCTCCGCGGTCTCTGCGCCTCTGCGGCGGGATCTGAAACGGGCGCTTACATGACCAAACCGCCGGCAACCAACGAACTCGCAAAGCTCGTCGTGCGGCGGCGCGACACGCTGCTCGCGGCGATGCGCTGCATCACGGAGAACAGCCGGGAGGTCGCGCTCGTGGTGGAGGCCGGGCGGCTCGCCGGGGTGGTGACGGACGGCGACATCCGGCGCGGCATACTGGCGGGCCTCGCCACGACGGCGCCGGTGGAGCGGGTCATGACCACGCGCTACGTGAGCGTGGGGCCGGCGGAGGGCCGCGCGGCGGTGCTGGAGTTGATGCGCTCGCGCAGCATCCGCCACGTGCCGGTGCTCGACCGGCGGCGGCGCCTCGTCGGTATCCATTTTCTCGAGGCGCTCCTCGGCACGGCGGAGAAGCCCAACACCGCCGTCATCATGGCGGGCGGAGAGGGCAGGCGCCTGCGCCCGCTCACCGACCGCGTGCCCAAGCCCATGGTGGAGGTCGCGGGGCGGCCGATCCTCGAGCGCATCGTGCTCCATCTCGTCGGGCACGGGATCACGCGCATCCACGTCTCCGTCAACTACCTCGCGGAGGCGATCGTCCGGCATTTCGGCGACGGCGCCCGCTTTGGCTGCCGGATCACGTACCTCCGCGAGCACGCGCCGCTCGGCACGGGCGGGGCGCTCGCGCTGCTGCCGCGCCGCCCGGTTCATCCGCTGCTGGTGATGAACGGCGACCTCGTCACGCAGGTCGACGTGACGCGCCTGCTGGAGTTCCAGGCGCGGCAGCGCGCGGCCGCGACGCTCGCCGCCCGCCACCACCAGCTCGACATCCCGTTCGGCGTGGTGACCGAGCGGCGGGGGGCGCTCGTGGCGCTGCGGGAGAAGCCCTCGCACCACTGCCTCGTCAACGCCGGTATCTACGTGCTCGAGCCGCGCGTGATCGCGCTCGTGCCGCCGCGGCGCTTCTACCCGATCACGCGGCTCTTCGAGACGCTGCTCGCGCGCGGGCGGCGCGTGGCGGTCTACCGCATCGAGGAGGACTGGATCGATGTCGGCCGGCGCGAGGAACTCTCCCGCGCGCGCGGGGAAGACGGTTGAGAGCCCGCTTCGGAATGGGCCGCGGAGACACGGAGGCCGCGGAGAGAATCCTTGCAGTGCGCCTCAATCCACCGGTGTATCGCGCAGCGCGGCCTTCAGGCTGGCGGCCAGCCGCCGGGGGTAGAGCTTCATGCGGGAGCGTGCGTCTGCCTGTTTCGCAAACGTCCATTTGCCGGTTCGCGGCCCGGGTCCGCGCCCGTCTCGCGCGAACTGCGTGCTCCCCGTCACCCGTTCTCGCACATGATCGGGATCAGACATTCTCCTTGAGCACGGTCACGGTCGAACCGTCCTGCTCGCGGGATCAGGCCGAACCGGCGATGACCAGCACCATCCGCAACGGATCCGCCGGCAGCGGCCGAAAGCCGTACTTCGCGTAAAAGGCTGCCGCTATCGCATCCTTGGCATCCACGAAAAGGGCGTGCACGCCGACGTGCTCCAGCACTGCCCGGGCGCGCTCGATGGCGTTCACCAGCAGCAGTTCTCCCAGACCCTGCCCCTGCACCGATTGGTCCACCGCGAGTCGGCCGAGCCTGATCCCCGGAACCCGGCGCGGGAGCCTCCGCGCGAGCGGTTCGGGCAATTCCTCCGACACCACCTCGCACACGGTCAGCGCATAGTAGCCAAGGATGCGCGCCGGGGTGCCCGAATCGACCGCGACGAATGTCCTGGAGATGCCCCGTCTCTGGTGTTGCTGCGCGGTCTGCCGCAGCCAGAGATCGAGCGGTTCACTTCCGCTTGCGAATGTGCTTCGGTCGTGGCGACCAGTCAAAGGTTGAATGCTCAGCATCGAGCGCCCTCTTCTTGTAGCTCTGAAACGCCTTGCGGAGCCTTGCGTTGGGCGCCGGCGGCTTTTCCAGCATATCGAGGAGAAGAGCCGCGTCGTTACCGGACAAACGGATCACGCGATCCCGCTCGATGACACGCTGCGCTTCGGTGAGCGCCGCCTGCACGACGAACTGATTCAGCGTCGCCCCCAGCAGGTCAGCCGCCTGCTGAAGGGTGTCCTGCACGTTCTGCGGCACCCGGGCCGTGATACGGCCCCTGTCTTCAGTGGTCAGAGTCATTGGTCAGGACCCGTGTCGGTGTCAGTTGTCGGTGTCGGTGGTCGTCTTGCCGGAGATCAAACCAGCGGGAAGTTGTGCCTATCGGTGAACGGCCAATGATAGTGGTCCGTGGGAAAGTAACCAGCAACGAGGCAGACGCCAGTGTAGCATGCCTGGTGTCAGTTTGGCACCAACACTGCCCCGTCAGCCACGACACCGGCGAGCGCGCGCCGCGTTCCGGGTTGCCGGGCGAAAGCTACGCATGGCGTCCGGGGTTACACCCGGCGCACATCCCGATCGAAACCTCGAACCGACACCGCGCCATTCCACGGCGCGAAGCGTCGTTCCTTCCAGATCTCGGCGGTCAACGGCAATTCGTTGAGTTCAGCGCGCGCTTCGCGCCAGTGCCTCTGCGTCTCCGCGGCAAATCCTGCCCTGCCGTTCACGGCGCGAGGTGCGCGCTGCTCGGGAGGTTCACGATCTTCCGCTCGAGGCGCTCCGCGACGGAGAGCTCCATCCGCGGGCACTCGCGGTACATCGGCAGCCGGTGCATGAGCCGCCACGCCGGGCGCGCGCCGATGCCCGCATCGTTCAGCGCCTTCAACACCGCGTCGCGTGCCGCCATGTCGTCCGTCTCGAGGAGCACGGCGGTCAGCCAGTGGTTGCTCTCGGAGTAACCCGGCGGCTCGAACACGCGCGCCGCCGCGCAGCCTTCGAACGCGCCCCGGTAGCGGGCCGCGAGCGCCCGCTTGCGCTCGACGAGCTGCGGCAGCCGCTCAAGCTGCGCCAGGCCGAGCGCGGCGTTGACGTTGGGCATGCGGTAGTTGTAGCCCACCTCGTCGTGAACGAACTCCCACCCCGCCGCGGTCCGCGCCGTCGTCGTGAGGTGACGCGCCGCCGCGGCGAGCTCGCGCGACCCGGTCAGCACCGCGCCGCCGCCGCCCGTCGTCACGATCTTGTTGCCGTTGAAGGAGAGCGCGCCGAGCAGCCCCCGCGTTCCCGTGTGCGCGCCGCGATAGAGCGAACCCAGCGACTCGGCCGCATCCTCGATGAGCGGCAGGCCGAACTCCCGGCACGCCGCGGCAAGCGCATCGAGGTCCGCCGGGTGGCCGAAGGTGTGCATCGGTACCACCGCCCGCAGTGTGCGCCCGGTGGCGAGATTGACGAGTTCTCCCCCGCGCCGCCCGGCCGCGATCGCGAGGTGCGCGGCGAGCCGCTGCGGATCGAGCCCGAGGGTCTCCTCCGACGCGTCGGCGAAGTGCGGCACCGCGCCGCAATAGGCGACGGCGTTGGCGGTGGCGACGAAGGAGAGCGCGGGCACGATCACTTCGTCCCCCGGGCCGACCCCCGCGAGCCTGAGGCAGACGTGCAGCGCGGCCGTGCCGTTCACGGTGGCGACGGCGTAAGCCGCGCCGGTCAGCTCGGAGAGCCGCGCCTCGAACTCGTCCACGTAGCGCCCGGCGGTGGAGACCCAGCCGGTGTCGATGCAGCGCGCGAGGAACTCGCGCTCGCGGCCCTCGAAGGTGGGTTCGTGCAGGGAAAAGGACTCGCCCGGCGGCAGCGCGCGCCGTACGCGTTCCAGCACTTCCCGCGCCAGTTCGTCGTGGCCCATGTCAGGTACGGCGAGCCGCCGATCTACGCCGATAGCCGCCGATGAGGGCCGGTGGCTGTACCCCCGGTGACCGCAGATGGACGCGGACCGGAACGGAGGCGCTCATCGCTCCCGTTGCGTCCGATTCCGCGCGGCGTGCCTCGACCCGGTTCACGGCGGGTGAAGTCATCGGCGTCTATCGGCGTTCATCGGCGGCTTGGTCCCGCACGCTACAGCGTGTAGCTGCCCGGCCGGTAGCGGGCGAGGTTTGCCGGGTCGGTGAACCACGCGACGGTCTCCCCCAGTGCGCGCCGAAATCCCTCCGGACCGGCGGTTTGCGGCACCCACCCGAGGAGCCGCCGCGCCTTGTCGCTGGCACCGCACAGCCGCTCGACCTCGCTCGCCGCCGGTCGCACGCGCGCCGGGTCGGCCTCGAATTCGACCTGCGCGTTCATGATCTCCGCGATCACGCGGGCGGTCCCGCCGATGGATATCTCGGAGCCGGTCGCGACGTTGATGACCTCGCCCACCGCCTCCTCGCGCTCGAGGGCCGCGGCGAAGGCGCGCACCGTGTCGGCCACGTAGCAGAAATCGCGGGTGGGCGCGAGCGAGCCCAGCCTCACCCGCCGCGAGCCGGCGGCGATCTGCGTGATGACCGTCGGGATCACGGCCCGCGCGGACTGCCGCGGCCCGAAGGTGTTGAACGGCCGCAACACGACGACGGGCGTTCCGAAGGACGCATGGAACGCGAGCGCGAGCTGGTCGGCCGCGACCTTGGTGGCGGCGTAGGGCGACTGCGCGTTCAGGCGGTGCTCCTCCGTGATCGGCACCGATTGCGCGGTCCCGTACACTTCGCTCGTGGAGGTCTGCACCACCCGTGCGACGCCGAGTTCGCGGGCGGCCTGCAGCACGTTGAGGGTGCCGCGGATGTTGGTGTCCACGTAGCTGTCCGCGGCATGGTAGGAGTAGGGGATGCCGATGAGCGCCGCGAGGTGGAGCACCGCGTCGCAGCCCCGCAGCGCGCGGCGGACGTCGTTCGGGTCCCGGATGTCGCCCGCGTGCACCTCCACGGCGTCGCGCACGGGTGCGGCGACGTGATCGAGCCAGCCGCGCGTATCGAAGGCGTTGTAGTAGACGAGGGCCCGAACGGCGCGTCCCGCACGCACGAGGTGCTCGACGAGGTGGGAGCCGATGAAGCCATCCGCGCCGGTGACGAGGATCTGTCCGGGCATGGCGCGAATTATGCCCTAACGAGCCCGCCGGGCTTCGCGCCAACGGGCTCCTTGAGCAATACCGCCCGGCGGCGGTATTGCACACTTCGGTCCCTGGATAACCGGGGACCCGACGTGAGTTAAGCTAACCGCCTTATGGAACTGCTCAAGCGGTGGTTCGGGCGGAAGGCTTGTCCGGTGAACGCCGCCGCGGCTTCAGTCGGTTCGACGGCCGCTGACCCCGCGCGGCGCGCCGCGTTGATGGCGGAGGGCGTCGACCACTACCGCGAGGGCGATTTCCGCCGTGCGGCGGCGTGCTTCGAGCAATGCGTGGCGCACGCGCACGATGATGCCGAGGCGCTTCTCAATCTCGGGCTCTCGCGCCAGCGCCTTGGCGAGCGGGAGGAGGCGGCCGATGCATTTGCGCTCGCCCTCGCGTTCCGGCCCGACTGCGCGGAAGCGCATTTCAACCTGGGCGTGCTGGAACTCGAGGCAGGCGCCTTCGAATCAGCCGCGGCGCGTTTCGAAGAGGCGGCGCGGCTGCGCCCCGGCTACGCCGAGGCGCTGTCGAACCTGGGGCTCGTTCGTTTCCGCCACCTCGCCCGGTTCGACGCCGCCGAAGCCGCGCTCGGGGAGGCACTCGCGGCCCGGCCGGGGTTCCCCGGCGCGCTTTGCAATCTCGGCATGCTGCGCCAGGATCAGGGCCGTTTCGAGGAGGCGCTCGCGCTCTACGACGAAGTGCTCCGCGCCGACCCCGGGGTGGACGAGGCGCGCCTGAACCGCGGGCTCATCCATCTCGCTCACGGGCGCTACGCGCAGGGATGGGAGGACTACGAGGCGCGCAAACGGGGAAGCACGCACTTCTTCCGCCGTTTCGAGCGCTACCCCGAGTGGGACGGCAGGCCCGTGCCGGGGCGCACGCTCCTCGTGTACGGGGAGCAGGGGCTGGGCGACGAAATCATGTTCGCGTCGTGTGTGCGCGAGGCCATGGCGATGGCGGGGCGGTGCGTGATCGACTGCTCGCCGAAACTCGCGGCGCTCTTCGGGCGTTCCTTTCCCGGCGCGATCGTGCATGGCGGCCCGCAGAGCGAGGCGGACCTCGCCTGGCTCGAGCGGGTGCCCGCGATCGATCTGCGCGTTCCCTCGGGATCGCTGCCGCGCTGGTTCCGGCGCAGCGCGGCGGCGTTTCCGCGGCACGCGGGCTACCTCGCGGCCGACCCGCCGAAATTGGAGCGCTGGCGCGCGCGCCTCGGCGCGCTCGGGCCCGGCCTCAAGGTCGGCCTGTCCTGGCGCGGCGGCACCGCGCGCACGCGGCGCGACACGCGCTCGATCGCGCTCGCGGCGCTCGCGCCGGTGCTCGGCGTCGGCGGCGCGCGCTTCGTGAGCCTTCAGTACACCGATTGCCGCGAGGAGATCGCGGCGCTCGAGGCATCGCACCGGCTCGGCGTCGCGCACTGGCCCGATGCCATCGCCGACTACGACGAGACGGCCGCGCTCGTCGCGGCGCTCGACCTCGTGATCTCGGTGCAGACCGCGATCGTGCACCTCGCGGGCGCGCTCGGTCGCCGCGCGTGGGTGCTCGTGCCCGCCGTGCCCGAGTGGCGCTACGGAGCGAGCGGCGCCGGCATGCCCTGGTATCCCGCCGTCGAACTCTTCCGCCAGTCGGCGAAAGAGGACTGGGGACGTGCCATCGGCGCGCTCGCCGGGCGGCTCACGATGCTGGCGGAATGCGACTTCAGGACTCCTGATGAGTGACGTAAATTGTCAGTATGTGCCCCGCTGAATACCGGGATCATGCTGCAAGACCACGCGTCCCGTGTGCCTCACCTCACGCTCGGGCCCGGCCATCGCCGGAACAGGCGGGCGGAATGTGCCCTCCTTCTCGCTTGCCGCGCGGCGTTCCGGGAGCCGTTGTGTAAGCGGTTGAAAAGGCGAGAGTTATTCCGACGATCCGGGGCGAGCTGGTAACCTGTTGAAAGCAAAAACGATTCCGATAAACCACCCGTGGTATGGAAATTGCTGATCACGGGGCGCGCAAACGACGGTTTGTGTTGTTCCTTCAACTCTCGGGAGACCTGCATGAAACGACTACAGAAGGGCTTTACGCTGATCGAATTGATGATCGTGGTGGCGATCATCGGTATTCTGGCGGCGGTGGCGCTGCCGGCGTACCAGGACTACACCATACGCGCCAAGGTGTCGGAACTCGTGCTTGCGGCGAGCGGCTTCAAGACCTCCATCGCCGAGAAGGCGCAGACGGATGCGTCGCTGGCGGCCGCGGGTGTCGGCCTCACCGTCGCCGCGAGCGGCAAGGTGACGGGCGGCAGCGTGAGTAATGCTGGCATCATCAACATCCAGGGCAGCGCGGCGACCGTCGGCACGGCGGTGAGCGTCACCCTGACGCCGACGATCCAGCCGGACGGCAAGCTTATCTGGGCCTGTACCGCGGGCGATACGGCCACGTTCAAGTTCATGCCGGCGGAGTGCCGCCACTAAGGCGGGCTACGCTCTTCGGGCCGGTGCCACCCCGGCCACAGCCTGCGAAAACCCCTCGCCCGAGGGGTTTTCTTTTTCGCGGCCGCCAGCGTGCCCATGGAGCAGGAAATCCCGCCTGGTCTCCCCTTGCGCCGCGCACGCAGGGTTTATCCTCACCGCGACGAACGATCGGGAGCGCCCTTGAATCGGGCGTTCCCGATGGCATGTCTTTTGCTGGCATGACGGCACGCAGGCAGTCGCCGGGGGAGACCCGATGAGGGCGCTACACCAGGGCTTCACGCTGATCGAACTCATGATCGTGGTGGCGATCATCGGGATACTGGCGGCCGTCGCGCTGCCCGCCTATCAGGACTACACCGTGCGCGCGAGGGTGTCGGAGCTGCTGCTCGCGGCGAGCATGTTCAAGACCACCGTCGCCGAGCGTGCGTGGGCCGACGCCTCCCTCGCCCAGTCCGGGGTCGGCCTCACGGTCGCGGTCGCGGGGCTGGTGGCGGGCGGGGAAGTCACCAATACCGGCACGATCATGATCGCGGGCGACGCGACGAAGGTCGGTGTCGCGATCACCGTTTCGCTCTCGCCCACGCTCGCCGTCGACAACCGCGTCATCTGGACCTGCGCGGTGGAGAACGGGACGACCTTCTTCAAGTACGTGCCGGCGGAGTGCCGGCACTAGAGTCCGCCGGGCATTGCCCCGGTAAATTCGCCGCAGCGCCCGTTACCGGCGCCGGCCCGCGCGGGCCGGGGCGCGCCAGTCACCGGATTTCCCGCCGCGCTTCTCCAGGAGCCGGATGCGCTCGCAGCGCATGCCGCGGTCGACCGCCTTGCACATGTCGTAGATCGTGAGCAGCGCCACCGCCACCGCGGTGAGCGCCTCCATCTCCACCCCGGTGCGGCCGGCGGTTTCCACCGTCGCGACGCACGCGACGGCGCGCGCCTTGCGCTCGAGCGTGAATTCGATCTCGACGCGCGTGAGCGCGAGCGGGTGGCAGAGCGGGATCAGCCCGGAAGCGCGCTTCGCCCCCTGTATGCCCGCGATGCGCGCAGTGCCGAGCACGTCGCCCTTGCGCGCGGTGCCCGCCGCGATGACGGCGAGCGTCTCCGGCCGCATGACGATGCGCCCGCCGGCGCGCGCGACCCGGTGCGTCACGGGCTTTTCGCCGACATCGACCATGCGGGCGGCGCCGCGTTCGTCGAAGTGCGTGAGCCCGCCCGATCCGCGGCGCCCGCCGCTGCCTGAACGCTTCATCGGCACTCCGAATAGGAACTCCCGCGCGCCGGACTTATCATATCACCATGAATTCGTGCTTACTCCGGGCGTTCGTCCTCGGCCTCGCACTGGCGGGCTGCCCCGGCGCGTCCGCGCAGGCGCTGCCCGAACTGGGCGACGTGTCGCAGGCGACGTTCTCGCCGCTGCAGGAGCGGCGGCTCGGCGAGAGCATCATGCGCGAAGTGCGCGCCGACCGGGCCTACTACGACGAACCCGAGGCGACCGACTACGTCGCGAGCATGGGAGGGCGCCTCGCGGCACAGAGCACCGGGACGCGGCAGGAGTTCGATTTCTTCCTGCTGAACGATTCCCAGATCAACGCCTTCGCGCTGCCCGGCGGGTTCATCGGTGTCAACGTCGGCCTGATCCTCGCCGCCCAGAGCGAGTCGGAGGTGGCGGGGGTGATGGCGCACGAGATCTCGCACGTGACCCAGCGCCACATCGCGCGCATGATCGCGCAGCAGGGCAGCGGCACCGTCGCCACGCTCGCCTCGATCGCCGCGGCGATACTGCTCTCCCGGGTGAGCCCGGACGCCGCGCAGGCGGCGTTCGTGTTCGGGCAGGCGGCGGCCGTCCAGAGCCAGTTGAACTTCACGCGCGAGAACGAGCGCGAGGCCGACCGCATCGGGTTGTCGCTGCTCGAGAAAGCGGGCTACGACCCGCGCGGCATGGTCGCCTTCTTCGAGCGGCTGCAGCGCGCGACGCGCGCCTACGACAGCGCCGCGCCCTCCTACCTGCGCACGCACCCGCTCAATTTCGAGCGCATCGCCGATATCCAGAGCCGCCTGCAGAACCTCGGCTACCGCCAGATCCCGGACAGCGTCGAGTTTCACCTCATCCGCGCCAGGCTGCGCGCGGAGCTCCTGCCGCCGCGCGAGGCGATCGCGTTCTTCGAGGCGAGCCTCGCCGAGCGCAAGTTCCTGAGCGAAGGATCGAGCCATTACGGCCTCGCCCTGAGCTCGCTGCGGGCGAACGACGTCGAGCGCGCGAGAAGAGAGCTCGCGGCCGCGGCGCGGCAGCTGCCGGCGAATCCCGTCCTCGAAACGCTCGCGTGCCGCGTCGCGCGCGCGGCGGGGCCGCCCGGCGCGGCGTTCGCCTGCTACCGGGAGGCGTTGAAGACCTATCCCAACTACCGCGCGCTGCTCTACGACTACGCAGACGCCCTCGTCGAGGGGCGCGATCCGCGGGCCGCGCTCGCGCTCGTCGAGGCGCGGCTGCCTCCGACGGGCGGCGATGAGCGGCTCTACCGCCTGCAGGCGCGCTCCTACGCGGCGCTCGGGCGCCCGCTCGCGCAGCATCGCGCGCAGGCCGAGGCGTACGCGCGCCTCGGCGCCTACGGCGCGGCGGTGGAGCAACTGAGAATCGGATTGAAGACCGGCGACGGCGATTTCTACGAGCTCTCCGGCGCCGAGGCGCGCCTGCGGGAGCTCACCCGGCTCGACCTCGACGCGCGCCGCGACGCGAAATTGCAGTAGCGGCGCGGCCGGTCGATCCCGGCCGGGTGCCGGACGGCGCCCCGGGCCGGCGCGAAGCGGCTTGCCCTTGTGGTATCGTGCCCCGATGGACAGCTCCCGCAGCGCCACCGTGCCCGGCATGCCCGCGGCGATGGACAGGATCGGGAAGTTCGAGGTCATCCGGGAGATCGGCAAGGGCGCGACCAGCGCCGTATTCCAGGCGTACGACCCGTTCCAGAACCGGCAGGTCGCGATCAAGGTGGTGTTCCCCGAGGCGCTGGTCGACAAGGAGCACGGCCGGCGCTACCGCAAGCTCTTCGTGACCGAGGCCTCGCTCGCGGGCAAGCTATCCCACCCGCATATCGTCGCGATCTTCGACGCGGTGGCGGGGGAGGACCTGTCCTATATCGTGATGGAATACGTCGAGGGCACCACCCTCGAGCAGTACACGCGCCACGACCGCCTGCTGCCGGTGCAGAAGATCGTGGAGATCTGCTACAAGTGCGCGCGCGCGCTCGACTACGCGGCGCGGCAGGGCGTGATCCACCGCGACATCAAGCCGGCCAACGTGCTTATCACGGGCGAATCCGACATCAAGATATCGGATTTCGGCGCGGCGCTGACCCTCGCCGCCCAGACGACCCAGGTAAGCGGCGTCGGATCGCCCGCCTACATGTCGCCGGAGCAGGTGAAGGAGCAGGCGCTCACCCACCAGACCGACATTTTCTCGCTGGGCGTGCTGATGTACCAGCTCCTGACCGGGCGCCTGCCGTTCCAGGGCACCAACAACTACAGCATGATCTACCAGATCATCAACGTCGAACCGCCGCGCCCGGGCCAGTTCCGCTCCGACCTGCCGCCGCGCATCGAGGCGATCGTCATGCGGGCGCTGCAGAAGAGCACGGCCGAGCGCTACGCGACGTGGGAGGAGTTCGCGCACGACCTCGTCGTCGCGCTCGGCGCGGAACACAAGCTGGAGCACGGCTTCGCCGAGAGCGAGAAATTCGACACCCTGCGCAAGCTCGATTTTTTCCGCCAGTTCTCCGACGTCGAGCTGTGGGAGGTGCTGCGTCTCGCGACGTGGCGCAAGCATCCGCGCGACACGTTGCTGATCCAGGAGGGAGACATCGGTTCGTCCTTCTTCATCCTGATCTCGGGCCAGGTGAAGGTGGTGAAGCAGGAAAAGCTCCTCAACCTCCTGAAGGGCGGCGAGTGTTTCGGCGAGATGGCCTACCTCGGCAAGCAGAAGTTCCAGCGATCGGCGAGCGTCATTTCCATCGCGGACACCGCGCTGATCGAGATCCGCGCGGAGACCCTCACGAAGGCCTCCGAGATCTGCCGGCACCACTTCCACGGCGCCTTCCTCGAACTGCTCGTCGACCGGCTGACGATGGCCAACCTGCGGCTCTCCCAGTTACTCACCGACCGCAATGTCAGCGTGTTCTGATTGTGTGCTAGGATTTTCCGCCGAGGCGCTCGCGGCATGAGGAGGCAGGCGGGGCCGGTGCGACCGCGCGGGCACGGCGAAGGGATGACAGAGTACCTCATCATCCTGGCGCTCATCGCGATCGCGGCGGCCGGCACCCTGGCATACTTCGGGCGGGGCACCACGCGCGAGCCGCCGGTGGACACCGCGGGCGATGCCGGCACGGCGGCAGGCCGGGCTCCCGCGGGTGCGCCGGCCAGGACCGCGGTACCGAAGTCGGCGAGTCGCGCGCCGGACGGGACTCGCGGCACGTCATCGGACAAGTGACATGACGACCACGCACATCGACAAGGAACTCGACGCGCGCGGGCTCAATTGCCCGCTGCCCATCCTGCGCACCAAGAAGGCCCTGAACGACATGGGCTCGGGCCAGATCCTGCGGATTCGAGCGACCGACCCCGGCTCCGTGAAGGATTTCCAGGCCTTTTCCAGGCAGACCGGTAATCCGCTGCTCATGTCCGAGACAGCCGGGGATCAGTTCATTTTCCTGCTGCAGAAGAAGTAGCGCGGCACGCTGCTACCGGGCGCCTCCGCGCCGTTGCGGCGGGAGACCCGGGCGGCCCGGTGGCGCGCCGGCCGTCACGACGAGGCGCCGGATGCCGCGCGCGATTTTCGGCGCGAGCCACACTGCCGCGCAGACGAACGCGACGAGAGCGCCGAGCAGGAGCAGGGGGTGCTTGAGCGCGAGCCACAGGATCGCGACCGCGGACACGTCCTCGGTCACGGAGGCGCCCCAGTTGGTGACCGGCTCGGGCGAGGCGTTGATGAGCGCCCGCGCGCCGGCCTTGGCGAAATGGGTGCCCGCCGCGATCGCGCCCCCGAGCAGCCCCGCCGCCACCGCGTAGGAAGGCGCGTCGGCGGCGACGGCGTACGCCGCGAGGAGCGCGCCGGCGGGTATGCGAACGAACGTGTGCAAGAGGTCCCATAGCGTGTCGAACCCGGGCACCTTGTCCGCCAGGAACTCGGCGAGGAAGAGCGTGCCCGCGACCGCCATCACGACCGGATGCGCGAGTATGACGAGGTCCGGCGGCAACCCGGCCGCTCCCGCGTGGTGCAACACGCCGAGGAAGAACAGCACGGCGTAGAGCCGCATTCCGCTCGCCCAGCCGAGGCCGGCGGCAAGCGCGACGCTCGCTAGGGAATCCATGGCAGGCGAATGGTAAACCCGTCGTTCACCGGCCCGCCAGGTCGAGGCGCTCGCAGTTCGCCCGCAGCTCGCGCCGCAGCCCCGGCAGCCGTGTCGCGAGCCACAGCGCGCACGCGATGCAGCACGCACCGCCGAGCGCCAGCGTGTGCGTCGCGCCGACCGCGGTGGCGGCCGCGCCGGCGGCAAGGCTGCCGAGCGGGTACATGCCGAGAAACGCCATGCTGTAGAAGCCCGCGACACGCCCGCGCAGCGTGTCCTCGACGATCGTCATGGTGATCGTGGAGACGCCGTTCACCGCCAGGACGATGCCGGCGCCCACGACGACGAGCAGCGCGGCCGACAGCACGACGTGGCTTGACCACGCGAATGCCGTGAGCCCCGCGCCGGCGGCGATACACGCCGCCACGATCCACGCGGGCAGAGTCTCGATGTCGCGCCGGGCCGCGAGAAGCAGAATGCCGGCGACGCCGCCGGTGCCCCCGGCGCCGATCAGGAAGCCGAGCGTGTCCGCCCCGCCCGCGAAACTCTCCGCGGCGAAAATCGGCATGAGCGCTTGATAGGGCGTCGCCGCGAAGCTCACCAGCGCAACGACCGGCAGCAGCAGCCGCACCGGCGCCATGTTCCAGGCGTAGAGAGCGCCGTCGCGGAACTCGCGCCAGAGCGAGCCGGGGGCGCCGCGGCGCTCGCGCGCCGTGACGCGCAGCATGCAGAGCGGCACGAGCGCGACGAACTTGGCGAGCGCGTTCACGAGGAAGCAGAAAGCCTCGCTCGAGACGGCGAGGAGCACACCGGCGATCGCCGGCCCGATCATGCGGGCGGCGTTGTAGGTGCCGGAACTGAGCGCGATCGCGCTCGGCAGGTCTTCGCGGGAGGGCACCATCTCGGGCAGGAACGACTGCCGTACGGGCGCGTCGACGCCGATGATGACGCCCAGCGCCAGGGCCAGCGTGACGATGTGCCACACCTCGACCACCTCGAGCCACGCGAGGGCGGCGAGCGCGAACGCCGGTGCCGCCGCGGCCGCCTGCATCACGGCCACGAGCCGCCTCTTGTCGACCCGGTCGGCCCACAGGCCGCCGAAGGGCGCGAGCAGCAGCACCGCGATCTGCCCGGCGAACGCGGTCACGCCGAGCAGCCAGGCCGAGCCGGTCAGGCGGTAGACGAGCCAGCTCATGGCGATCTGCTGGACCCAGTAGCCGACGATGCCGACCGACTGGCCGCAGAAGTAGAGCCGGAAGTTGCGATGGCGGAAGGCGCGCAGCGCGTGGTTCATGAGCGGGCCCGCCGGCGGCCCCGGCGCGCGGTGCCGGCGCGTCCGGTCGACACGATCGTTGCCCGCGCCTTCACCCCGGACGCGGGGAGCCCGGTTGCCGGGAGCACACGAGGCGCTTCGCGCGATCTCCCGCCACGCCTTCTCCCGCGACGCCTCAGAGCCTGCGCAGCTCTGCGTCGAGTTGCGCGAGACTCGCCCGGAACCTCGCGAGCCGCTCCTTCTCCTGTGCCACGATGAGTGGCGGCGCGCGCTGCACGAACCCCGGGTTGGCGAGCTTCGTCTCGCACTTCGCGGCCTCCGCCGCCACGCGCGAGCGCTCGCGCTCCAGGCGTTCGCGTTCCGCTGCGGAATCGATCTCGACCTTCAGCATGAGCCGGCAGCCGCCCACGATCGAGACCGGCGCGTCCGCGCGCGGGAACTCGCGCTCGGTGATCAGCACCTCGGACAGGCGCGCGAGCGCCGCCAGCGCGGGAGCGAAAGCGGCGATGTCCGCGCGAGTGCCCTGAACGAGGAGCGGCACGCGCCGCCCCGGCGCGATCCCCATGTCCGCGCGCAGGGTGCGGCAGGCGTTCACGAGATCCTTGAGGATCCCGATCCGCGCCTCCGCGTCCTCGTCGAGCGCGCCGTCCCGGGCCCCCGGCCAGGGCTGGCGCATGATGGACCATGCCGGCTCTCCGCCGCCGCCGCGCGCCACGCCCGCGAGCGGGGCGATCCGCTGCCAGAGTTCTTCGGTGATGAACGGGATGAAGGGGTGCGCAAGGCGCAGGATGGCCTCGAGCACGCGCGCGAGCGTGCGGCGCGTGCCCCGTGCCTGCGCTTCGTTCCCTGCGGCGAGCTGCACCTTCGCGATCTCGACGTACCAGTCGCAATACTCGTCCCAGGTGAGCTCGTAGATCTCGCGCGCGGCCAGATCGAAGCGGTAGCCGGCGAGCGCCTCGTCCACCGCGCGCGCGGCGCGCGCGAACCGGCTTTCGATCCAGCGATCGGCGTCGGAGAGCTCCACCGGGGCCGCGGCGTCGAGCCCGGTGTCGCGTCCCTCGCAGTTCATGAGGACGAAGCGGCTCGCGTTCCAGAGCTTGTTGCAGAAGTTGCGGTAGCCCTCGCAGCGGCCGAGATCGAAGTTGAGCGTGCGCGCGAAGGTCGCGAGCGAGGCGAAGGTGAAGCGCACCGCGTCCGCGCCGTACGCCGGTATGCCCTGGGCGAAGTGCTGGCGTACGTAGCGGCTCGCCTTTTCCCGGTGATCCTCCCGCATGAGCCCCGTCGTCGACTTCGCGAGCAGCGCTTCGAGCGTGATGCCGTCGATGAGATCGAGGGGATCGAGCGTGTTGCCCCTGGATTTCGACATCTTCTCGCCTTCGGCGTCGCGCACGAGGGCGTTGATGTAGACATCGCGGAAGGGCACTTTCCCGGTGAAGTGCAGCGTCATCATGATCATCCGGGCGACCCAGAAGAAGATGATGTCGAAGCCGGTGACGAGCACCGAGGAAGGGAGGTAGCGCGCGAGGTCGGGCGTCTCCCCGGGCCAGCCGAGCGAGGTGAACGGCACCAGCGCGGAGGAGAACCAGGTGTCCAGCACATCGGGATCGCGCGCGAGGGGCCCGGCGTAGCCCGCCCGCGCCGCGCGCTCGCGCGCTTCGCCCTCTTCACGCGCGACCCAGACGCGGCCGTCCTCGCCGTACCAGGCCGGTATCTGGTGGCCCCACCAGAGCTGGCGGGAGATGCACCAGTCCTGGATATTCTCGAGCCAGTGGTTGTAGGTCGTCGTCCAGTGCGCGGGGACGAACCGCACGCGCCCGTCCGCGACGGCGGCGAGCGCTTCGCGCGCGAGGCCATCCACCCGCACGAACCACTGGTCGGTCAGCATCGGCTCGACGATTTCCTCGGTGCGCCCGGAGCGCGGAACCCGCAGCCTGTAGGGCTTCTCCGAGACGAGCAGGCCAGCCACGGCGAGATCCTTCACGATCTCACCGCGCGCGGCGAAGCGGTCGAGGCCCTGGTACGCCGCGGGGATCCCGACGTCCGCCGCGAGCGGCTGCGAGCCGGAGGAAACCCGGACTCCCGGCTTGAGGCCGTCCACACCGGAAGCGGGGACGGAATCGTCGATGATGGTCGCCTTCAGCGTGAATATGCTGAAGAGCGGCAGGCGATGGGCATCCTTGTGGCGCTGCCAGACCTGGTAGTCGTTGAAATCGTGGCCCGGCGTGATTTTCACGCAGCCGGTGCCGAAAGCCGGATCGACGTAGCCGTCCGCGATGACCGGTATCGTACGGCCGGTGAGCGGCAGCACGAGGCGCCGGCCGAGCATGCCCTGGTATCTGGAGTCATCGGGGTGAACCGCCACGGCAACGTCGCCCAGCATCGTCTCGGGCCGGGTCGTCGCCACGACGAGCGCGCCGCCGCCGTCCTCGAAGGGATAGCGGATCTCCCAGATCCTGCCGTCCTCCTCCTCCGTGTCCACTTCCAGGTCGGAGACGGCGGTGCCGAGCACGGGATCCCAGTTGACGAGGCGCTTGCCCCGGTAGATCAGGCCCGCCTCGTGCAGTCGCACGAACGTTTCGGTGACGGCGCGCGACATGCGCGCGTCCATCGTGAAATAGCCGGCCGCGTGGCCCTCGGTGTCGGCGTATTCCCAGTTCGCCGAAGCGCCGAGCCGCCGCATCTGGCGGGTGATGGTGGAGCCCGAGTGCTGCTTCCAGTCCCAGACACGCGCAACGAACGCCTCGCGCCCGAGGTCGCGGCGCTTGAGCCCCTCGGCTTCGAGCTGGCGTTCGACCACGATCTGCGTGGCGATGCCGGCGTGATCGGTGCCGGCCACCCAGTTCACGTCGTGCCCGCGCATGCGGTGGTAACGCGCCAGAACGTCCATCAGCGTCTGCTGGAACGCGTGGCCCATGTGTAGCGTGCCGGTCACGTTGGGCGGCGGCAGCTGGATGCAGTAGGCCGGACGGTCCGCTCCCGGTGCCGCGGAGAAGAGCCCGTTCTCTTCCCAGTACGGGTACCACCGCGCCTCGATCGCGGCCGGCTCGAAACTCTTTGCGAGTTCCATCGCTTCAGGGGGCGCGGAAAAAGGCGGCATTATATCCGAGGCGGTGGCGGCGACCGGCGCGGCTGCCGCTCCATCGGGCGGCGCGAGCGTCTCGCGCGGCGCGGCGGGAAGCTCCCCCGCCCGGGATTCGACCCCACGGCGCAGGTCCCGCAACTGCGTGTGCAGCGCCTCCTCGACGGAAGTGCGCACCATCGAGCCGATGTCGGCCCGCAGTTCGCCCGCGATGCGCGTGAGCGCGGCATCGAGCGCGCCGCCGATGTCCGGCAGGAAACGCTCCGCGATGACCCCGGCGATCCGCTCGTCGAGATCGCGCCGGAGCCTCTGGTAGAGGCCGTGTTCGAGGTTCTGCGCCTGTACGCGCGACACGACGACCCCTTCCCCCGGCGTGCCCTCGGCGAGCGACGGAGGGGGGACCGGGCCGGCCGCCGGTTCCGCAGGCACGGGCTCGGCGGGCGCGGACTCAACGGGAGCCGGACCGGCAGCGGCGGGTTCGGCGGCCGCGAGTCCCGCGACGGCCGCTTCCGGAACCTGTGGGAGGCTTGCTTCCGCTTGCCGCGGCGGCGCGGATGGCTCGGGCTCCGCCTCGACCGCGTCGGTCAGCAGGGGAATGTCCGCAAGCGCGGGTGGCGGAGCGGGCGGGGCGCGGTGTCGTCCGAGCAGCGCCTCGGCGCGGCGCAGGAGCTCCTGCGCGTCGTCATCGGGGCGCGGCGGCTCGACCATGCGGAACCGGGAAACAGGAAACGGGCAATGGGCGGCGAAGCACGGTCCGGCGGCACTTCAGAACGGGCCGTTCATCTCTCACCGGAGCCGCCGAGGTCATGGGTGCGGATCTCGTAGCCGCGGTCCCGGTAGTGGCGGAAGCGGTCTCGTGCCTGCGCCCGGTCGGCCTCGTCGCGGCTCACGATCTCGACGAGGCGCCGGAAGCGGCTGTAGCACGCGGGCGCTTCCTCGGCGAGATTCAAGAGCACTTCGTCATGGGGCGGGTCGATGCCCTCGTGGTCCACGATCACCGGCGTCACCGCGGCGAGGGGATCGCGCGGGCCGCAGTGCGGCGTGAACCCGATCGCCGGCGTAGTCCACAGCATCCGGTCGAAACGTTGTGCCGTGTCGCGGTCCGGGCAGCACACGAACACCCGCAACCCCTGCCGGCACGCCTTCGCCGCGAGCGTGCAGGCGACCCGCAGGCGGTCCTCCACGTGGGTGTAGAAGTCGATCTGCGTCATGCCGCGTTCGTCACTTGCCGCGACCGGCCCGGTTCAGCAGGAACTGGGTGAGCAGCGGCACGGGCCGGCCGGTCGCGCCCTTCTCCCGCCCCGACTTCCAGGCGGTGCCCGCGATATCGAGGTGCGCCCACTTGAACTTGCCGGCGAAGCGCGCGAGAAAGCACGCCGCCGTGATCGCACCGGCGGGGCGCCCGCCGACGTTGGCGAAGTCCGCGAAGTTGCTCTTCAACTGCTCCTGGTAGTCGTCCCCGAGCGGCATCCGCCAGACCGGGTCGTGAGAGGTCTCCGCCGCGGCGCTTACCTCGCGCGCGAGACCCTCGTCGTTCGCGAAGAGCCCGCTCGCGACATGTCCGAGCGCGATCACGCACGCCCCGGTGAGCGTCGCGATGTCGATCACGGCCGCGGGCTCGTAGCGCTCGACGTAGGTGAGCGCGTCGCACAGGATGAGCCGTCCCTCGGCGTCGGTGTTGAGGATCTCCACGGTCTGTCCCGAGAGGCTCTTCACGATGTCGCCCGGTCGCGTGGCGCGCCCGCCGGGCATGTTCTCCGTGGCCGGCACCACGCCGATGACGTTCAACGGCAGGCGCATTTCACCGGCCGCCTTCATGGCGCCGAGCACGCTTGCCGCGCCGCACATGTCGAACTTCATCTCGTCCATCTCCGCGGGCGGCTTGAGGGAGATGCCGCCGGTGTCGAAGGTGATGCCCTTGCCGACGAGCACGACGGGCTTCGCCCTGGCCGGTCCGCCGCGGTGCTCGAGCACGATGAACTTCGGCGGCTCGGCGCTGCCCTGCGCGACCGAGAGGAGCGTCAGCATGCCAAGGCGCTCCATGTCCGGACGTTCGAGCACGGTCACCTTCATGCGGTAGCGCTTCGCGAGTTCGCGAGCCTCGTTCGCGAGGCGCGAGGGCGTGCACACGTTGGGCGGAAGATTGCCGAGATCGCGCGCGAGGCTCGTGCCGTGCGCGATCGCCAGGCCCCGCTCCAGGCCCGCGGCGGCGCGCCTGCCGGCCGCGCGATCGACGGTCAGCACGAGGCGCTTTAGCGCCGGCTCGGGCGTTTCCACCCGGCTTTTCATCTGCGTGAAGCGGTAACCGCTCTCGCGCGCCGCCATCACCGCCTGCGCGACCTTCCACGCCGGGTCGCGCCGGCCGACGGGAAGCCCGGTCAGCGTGAGCGTCGCGTCCTCCGTGCCCGTGCTGGCGAGCGCGCGCATCGCGCAGGCGACGGCTTCGCGATACTGCTTCTCGCGGAACTTCTCCCGGCTGCCCAGCCCGACGAGCAGCACGCGCTCGGCGCCGGCCCCCGGAACCTCGCGCAGGAAGAGGCTCGTGTTGGCTTTTCCCTCCATGTCGCCGCGCGCCAGGACTCCGGACAGGTAGCCCCGGGCGGCACGGTCGAGCGCGGCGGCGGCGGCGGAGAGGCGGCGCGTTTCGAACACGCCCGCGACCACGCACCCGGCGCGCGCACCCGGCGTCGCCGCGCTTTTTATGCTAAATTCCACGAGAGGCTCCGTTTCCGTTTAGGTCGCTGATTATTCGCGATTTCTCGCCGTCTTGTCAAAACGCCGGCCGCGATGATTTTCCGCAAGATGCTGCTGCGCGAGCTGGTGACGGTGGCGGCGGGCACGTTCCTGGTTCTCCTCGGCATTTCGGTCACGACGCAGCTCGTGCGCCTGCTCGGGCAGGCCGCGTCGGGCGCCATCACCTCGGTGAGCGTCGCCGCCTTTCTCGGCTTCTCGCTCGTGAACTACCTGCCGGTGCTCCTGTCGCTGACGCTGTTCATCTCGGTGCTGCTCACGCTCTCGCGCAGCTACCGCGATTCCGAGATGGTGGTGTGGTTCGCGAGCGGCGTGGGCCTGACCGAGTGGATCCGCCCGGTGGCGGCGTTCGCCATGCCGCTCGTCCTCTTGATCGCGCTCCTCACTTTCACGCTCACGCCGTGGGCGGTGTCGAGGAGCGAGGAAATGCGCCGGCAGCTCGAGGGCCGCGACGACGTTGCCGCGATCTCCCCCGGGGTCTTTCGCGAGTCGCGCCAGGCCGAACGGGTCTACTTCGTGGAGGAAGTGCCGGGCGAGCCGGGCGTCGTCGGCAACGTCTTCGTGAGCTCGAGCCAGTTGAAGCGCCAGGGAGTTATGGTGGCGGCGCGCGGCCACCTGGAGATAACGCCGAAGGGCGACCGCTTCCTCGTGCTGGTGAACGGCCGGCGCTACGAGGGCGAACCGGGCTCCGCCGAGTACCGCATCTACCAGTTCGAGCGCTACGCGATGCGCATCGAGTCGCGCGAAGCGCGGGCGGCGCGCGCGCCGACCACGAAGTCGGTGGCGACGCTCGACCTGCTCGCCGAGCCCGGGCCGGCGAATCTCGCCGAGCTCGCCTGGCGCTTCGGGCTGCCCGCGAGCGCGCTGGTGCTGGCGCTGCTCGCGATCCCGCTCTCGTTCGTGAATCCCCGCGCGGGCCGCTCCATGAATCTCGTCTTCGCGCTGCTCGTCTACATGGTCTACGCGAATCTCCTGTCGATCTCGCAGGCGGCGATCGCGCAGTCGCGCCTGTCGCTCTGGACCGGCCTGTGGGCCGTCCACGCCCTGATGCTGGCGCTGCTGCTGCTCATGTTCTATCGCCGCCTGGCCGTCTACTCGCTCTTCCGCCTCGCGCGCTGAGGCCGGCGCGCGCGCCCCGATGAAAACGCTGCGCGGCTACCTCGCCACGGAGATACTCGCCGCCACCGCGCTCGTCATGGCGGCGCTGGTGATGCTGTTCGCCTTTTTCGACCTGGTCGAGCAGATCAAGGATCTCGGCCGCGGCGCCTACACGCTGCGGCGCATCGGCTACTTCGTGCTGTTGATGGTGCCGGACCACGTCTACGAACTCGCGCCGATCGCCGCGCTGATCGGTACGCTCTTCGCCCTCGCGCAGCTGGTGGCGGGATCCGAGTACACCGTCATGCGCACCTCCGGCGTCTCCACCGCCCGATTCGCTGGCGCGCTCGCCCTGATCGGGCTTGTCCTTGCGCTCGTCACATTCCTCGTCGGCGAATTCATCGCGCCGCCCGCCGAGCGCTTCGCGCAGCGGTTGCGCTCGCAGGCGATCACGGGGCTCGTCGCCCAGGAGTTCCGCACCGGGCTGTGGGTGAAGGACGATCGCAGCTTCGTCAACGTCGGCGAGGTGACGCCGGGTTCGGCGCTGAAGGGCGTGCGGATCTACCGTTTCGACGGCGAGCACCGGCTGCTCTCCATCAGCCTCGCGGCATCCGGCGATTACCGGGGTGAGCACCGCTGGCGTCTCACGGACATCACCCGTACCGAGTTCACCGACATGAAGACCACGGTGGCGAGGATCGGCGAGCTCGAGTGGGAGTCGGTGCTCGACCCGAGCCTGCTCGCGACACTCATGCAGCGCCCGGAGAAGATGTCGGCCTGGCGCCTCTACACGTACGCGCAGCACCTCAAGGAGAACCGGCAGAAAGCCCTGCGCTACGAGATCGCGCTCTGGTCGAAAGCGACCTACCCGCTCGCGGTACTGGTCATGATGGTGATCGCGCTGCCCTTCGCGCAAATCAGCCAGCGCGGGGGCGGCGTGGGTGCGAAGGTCTTCGCGGGCATCATGCTCGGCCTGGCATTCCACTTCCTCAACCGGCTGTTCTCGCACCTGGGGCTCCTGAACGACTGGCTGCCCGTCGTGGCGGCGTCGGTGCCGACGCTCCTGTTCCTGTCGGTTGCAATCGGAATGCTGTGGTGGCAGGAACGAAGGTAAGGAAGAACGATCAGGGAGCATCCCCGCGCGGGCGTTTGCGCGGGCACATCGTTTTCATCGTTCCTCCTCGATGATCCTGGTTCCCGCCAGCCGGTCGTGGAGGAAGCGCCGGTCCCGGTCGGCGAGCGCCCACAGGAATCCCGCTCCGCAGGCGGCGGCGCCCGCGATCGCCAACGCGTATCGCAGGAGCGCCCGCCCGGCGGTGAGCGCCCCGCCCTCGCGCGTGACGAGCCTCAGGCGCCACGTCTTCATCGGCAGCGTCTGGCCGCGACGCACCCACTGCCAGCCGAAGTACAGTCCGGCGAGCGCGACGAGAAAGAGCTGGAAGACCGGCCGAACGACCGTCCGGTCGGCACCTTGCGCGGCCAGCAGAAAGAGAAACGAGCCCGCCATGAGAACGGCGGCGAGCAGCAGCGTTTCGTAGACGAGACTCGGCAGGCGCCGGGAGAGGGGCGCGTCACGGAGGGCGACGCTCACTTGATGGTGGACTTGGGCGCCGTTTCGGCGACCGCGTCCGCGGCCGGCTCGGGCGCGGCGGCGGGCTGCTCGGGGGCGTCGGTGAGCGCCGGGTCGAGCGGCGCGCCCTGCTGGCGCTGCTGCTGCACGAGCGAGCGCTGGTAGCGCTCCCATTCGCTGGTGACTTCCTGCCGCCTGCCGGCCGGCAGCTTCTTGATCGAGAGGTAGCGGTCGCGGGCGGCCTTGCGCTGCGTCGGGGTAAGCCGGGCCCACTCGTTCATCCGCTGCTGAAGGCGCTGCTGCTCCTGCGGCTTCATGCGCGGATACCGCGCGGCGATCTCGAGCCACTTCCTGCGCCGGGTGGCGTCGAGCTGTTCCCACTCCGGCTTCAGCGGCGCGAGGATCGTCTGCTGCGCCGTGGTGAGTTCCGACCACGCCGGGCGTACCGGCCTCGTGGTTTCAGGCCTTGACTGTGCTGCGTCGAGCGGGAACGCGATCAGGAGCCATGCGGTCAGCGCGACGAACGCTTTAACCATGAGTCAAAACCGTTGTCGAGATAGGCGTTGATCGGCAGCTCGTCGGTCAGCAGGCTCACGTCGATATCGGAAAGATCGCCGTTCGAGCCCCTGGAGTGCCAATAGACCGTGCCGATCAGCGCCAGCACGAGGACGGCGGTCGCGACCAGGTATCGCGGCCCATGGTCGATACGAACGCCCCCGGACGAGACCACGCCCAGGACCCGTGCGAACCCCCACACCGGTTCCCGCCGCTCCCGCATGCGCGCCAGCGCCAGCCTGCGTGCCGACGCGAGCCGCGCCCGGGTGCCGGCGTCAAGGCCGTCTGCTGCGTCGCGCAATACCCTTACGAGCTTGCCAGCAAATGCGTCATCCGGCCGGTTCATAGTTCAATCCCCTGTCTTTTCAATATCGTAGCCAAGGCATGCACGGCTCTGGAGCAGTGCGTTTTCACACTCCCCTCGGAGCAGCCCATCGCCTTGGCGGCTTCAGCAACGTCCAGTTCTTCCCAGTAACGCAGCAAAAAGGCCTCGCGTTGACGCGCGGGCAGGGATTCCAGGGCTTTCTCAATGGCCGCAATAACTTGCGATCGTTCCAGGCTAACGACCGGTGCCTGTGAAAACTGAGAGTCGTCCGCGACATCCAAAGTTTCCAGCGGATCGCCCTCGTCTTCGGTGCTCGACCCGAACAACGCCGATATCGGCATCGTCCACATCGACCGGACCTTTTGCCGGCGGTAGAAGTCGCGGATGGTGTTCTGGAGTATGCGCTGGAAGAGGAGCGGCAGTTCCGCCGCGGGCCGGGCGCCGTAGCGCTCCGCCAGCTTCAGCATTGCGTCCTGCACGATGTCGAGGGCGGCGTGATCGTCGCGGACCGCGAACAGCGCCTGCTTGTACGCCCTGCGCTCGACTTCGGCGAGGAAATCCGACAGTTCCGTGTGCGTCGCCAGTTGTTCGCTCTTGGTTCGGTTGACGCCGGCGCGACGGGGCACCCACGCGGCACGCATCGCCGCATGGCTTTGCATCTTAGCAAACATTGCCCGGGCGTAAACTGTACCGGGACCGCGCGGGCGCGCCGGGCTCGTGTTCTATCCTGCTGTTTACAGGGACGTTTTGCTTGACCTGCCTCCCGGCTATCGGTAATGTTCCATGTTTCCGCGTCCGTCCGGGATTTACGCTCATGGAACTCACTGGCGCCGAGATCACGGTGCGCTGCCTGCAGGAGGAGGGCGTCGAGTACGTCTTCGGCTATCCAGGCGGCGCCGTGCTCTTCATCTACGACGAGCTCTTCAAGCAGAACAAGGTGAAGCACATCCTGGTGCGGCACGAGCAGGGGGCGGTGCACGCCGCCGACGGCTACGCGCGCTCGACCGACAGGGTCGGGGTGTCGCTCGTCACCTCGGGCCCCGGTGTCACCAACGCCGTGACCGGTATCGCGACGGCCTACATGGATTCCATCCCCCACGTGATCATCACGGGGCAGGTTCCCACCCACGCGATCGGGCAGGATGCGTTCCAGGAGTGCGATACCGTCGGCATCACGCGGCCCTGCGTCAAGCACAATTTCCTCGTGAAGGACGTGAAGGAGATCGCGCCGACCATCAAGAAGGCCTTCGACCTCGCGGCGAGCGGCCGGCCCGGGCCGGTCGTCGTCGACATCCCGAAGGATGTCACCGCGCAGAGCGCCGAGTGGAGCTACCCCGCCACCATCGCGATGCGCTCCTACAATCCCGTCGTGAAGGGGCACGCCGGCCAGATCAGGAAGGCGGTGCAGGCGCTCGTGCAGGCGAAGCGCCCGATGGTGTACACGGGCGGCGGCGTGGTGCTCGGGGGCGCCTCCGAGGAGCTCGCCCGGCTCGTGCGCCTGCTCGGTTTCCCCTGCACCAACACGCTGATGGGGCTCGGCGCCTATCCCGCCACCGATCGCCAGTTCCTCGGCATGCTCGGCATGCACGGCACCTACGAGGCCAACATGGCGATGCAGCACTGCGACGCGCTGCTCGCGATCGGGGCGCGGTTCGACGACCGCGTGATCGGCAATCCGCGCCACTTCTTTCAGGAGGGGCGCACGATCATCCACGTCGATATCGACCCCTCGTCGATCTCCAAGCGGGTGCGGGTCGACGTGCCGATCGTCGGCAACGTGCGCGAAGTGCTGAAGGAGCTCGTGCGCCAGATCGAGTCCGCCCGCGAGCGCCCCGACGCCGAGGCGCTCGCGGCGTGGTGGGCGCAGATCGGGCTGTGGCGCTCGCGCGAGTGCCTCAAGTACGACCGCGCCGCGGCGATCATCAAGCCGCAGTTCGTGATCGAGAAGCTCTACGAGGTGACCGGCGGCGACGCCTACGTCACCTCGGACGTGGGCCAGCACCAGATGTGGGCGGCGCAGTTCTACAAGTTCGTGAAGCCGCGGCGCTGGATCAATTCCGGCGGTCTCGGCACCATGGGGTTCGGCCTGCCCGCGGCGATCGGAACCCAGCTCGCGCACCCGGGCGCGAGCGTCGCGTGCGTGACGGGCGAAGCTTCCATCCAGATGTGCATACAGGAGCTCTCGACCTGCCGCCAGTACCGGCTGCCCATCAAGATCGTCAATCTCAACAACAAGTACATGGGCATGGTGCGCCAGTGGCAGGAGTTCTTCCACGGCAACCGCTACGCCGAGTCGTACATGGACGCGCTGCCCGACTTCGTCAAGCTCGCCGAGTCGTACGGGCACATCGGCATGAAGATAGAGAAACCGGCCGACGTCGAGCCCGCGCTGAAGGAGGCGTTCGCGCGCAGGGAGGACCTCGTGTTCCTCGATTTCGTGACCGACCAGACGGAGAACGTCTACCCGATGGTGCCCGGCGGCAAGGGGCTCTCCGAGATGATCCTCGTATGAGGCACATCATATCGGTGCTGCTCGAGAACGAGTCCGGGGCGCTCTCGCGGGTGGCGGGGCTGTTTTCGGCGCGCGGCTACAACATCGAGTCGCTCACCGTGGCGCCCACCGAGGACGCCACGCTCTCGCGCATGACGATCGTCACGACCGGCTCGGACGAGGTGGTGGAACAGGTCACCAAGCAGCTCAACAAGCTGATCGACGTCGTGAAGGTGATCGACCTCTCCGAGGGCGATCACATCGAGCGCGAGCTGATGCTGGTGAAGGTGCGCGCCGTGGGGCGCGACCGGGAGGAGATGAAGCGCATGGCGGACATCTTCCGCGGCCGCATCATCGATGTCACCGACAGGGACTACACGATCGAGCTGACGGGCACCGGCTCGAAGCTCGACGCTTTCCTGAAGGCGCTCGACCGCACGGCGATACTGGAGACGGTGCGCACCGGCGCCTCCGGCATCGGACGCGGCGAGCGGGTGCTGAGACTCTAGCCGGGCGTGAAACGGGACGAGTGCAACGGCGCCCCGGGCGCAGCGCGCCCCTCTCGCCGCGCCCGTCTCAGATCTCGCGTTTCGCAATTCACATTCCACTTGTCACAAGGGAGCACATGAAGATCTACTACGACAAGGACGCCGATCTCTCGCTCATCAGGAAAAAGCAGGTGGCGATCATCGGCTACGGCTCGCAGGGGCACGCCCATGCCAACAACCTGAAGGATTCCGGCGTCAAGGTGACGGTGGGCCTGCGCAAGGGCGGCGCCTCGTGGGCCAAGGCGAAGAACGCCGGGCTCACGGTCAAGGAAGTGGACGCCGCCGTCAAGGGCGCCGACGTCGTGATGATCCTGCTGCCCGACGAGCATCATGCCGAGGTCTACGCGCGGCACATCGAGCCCGGCATCCGCAAGGACGCCACGCTCGCCTTCTCGCACGGATTCAACATCCATTTCCGGCAGATCGAGCCGCGTCCCGATCTCGACGTCATCATGATCGCCCCCAAGGGTCCCGGGCACCTGGTGCGTTCGACCTACACCCAGGGCGGCGGCGTGCCCTCGTTGATCGCCGTCTACCAGGATCCCAGCAGGAACGCGCGCGATGTCGCGCTCTCGTACGCCGCGGCCATCGGCGCGGCGCGCGCCGGCGTGATCGAGACCACTTTCCGCGAGGAGTGCGAGACCGATCTTTTCGGCGAGCAGGTGGTGCTGTGCGGGGGGCTCACGGCGCTCATCGAGGCCGGCTACGACACGCTGGTCGAGGCCGGCTACGCCCCGGAGATGGCGTACTTCGAGTGCGTGCACGAGGTGAAGCTGATCGTGGATCTCATCTACGAGGGCGGCATCGCCAACATGCGCTACTCCGTGTCGAACACCGCCGAGTACGGCGACTTCACGCGGGGGCCGCGCATCATCAACGAGGCGACGCGCGCCGAGATGAAGCGGATCCTGCGCGAGATCCAGAACGGCCAGTTCGCCAAGGAATTCATCCTGGAGAACCGTGCGGGCGTTCCCACGATGAAGGCGATGCGCCGCATCGCCGCCCAGCACCCGGTCGAAGTGGTCGGCGCGCGGCTGCGCGACATGATGCCCTGGATCAGGAAGAACCGGCTCGTCGACCAGTCGAGGAACTAGCCCGGATAATTCATGTCGCCGGAGGAGTCGCCGACACACTGTCGGGGATTCTCATGGTGTTCGTGAATAATGCAGGCTAGGGGGATGAACGACCGGAGAACCGGGACCGGGGAGAAGGAGCGGGCGCGATGAGCGAGGAATCCAAGTCACTGGCGGGGGCGGCGCCGGGTGCGCCGGGGCGGCCGGACCCGGGCGCCTATCCCCATCCCATCATCGCCCGCGAGGGCTGGCCGTTCATCGGGACGGCGCTCGCGGCCGCGGCGGCGGCGCACTGGTTTCTCGGGCCGTGGTGGGCGGCGCCGCTGTGGCTCGTCGTGGCGTTCATGACGCAGTTCTTCCGCGATCCGCCGCGGCGCGTGCCGCGGGAGTCCGGGGCGGTGCTCTCGCCGGCGGACGGGCGGGTGGTCGCGGTCGAGCGCGCGCACGACCCGTATCTCGAGCGCGATGCGCTCAAGATGAGCGTGTTCATGAACGTCTTCAACGTCCACTCCAACCGCAGCCCCGTCGACGGCGAGGTGCGAAACGCCTGGTACCATCTCGGGCGGTTCTTCAATGCGGCGCTCTCCAAGTCCTCGCTGGAGAACGAGCGCTCGGCGCTGTGGATCCGCACGCCGGGCGGAGCCGACGTGACCTGCGTGCAGATCGCGGGGCTCGTCGCGCGGCGCATCCTCTGCTATGCGCGCGTGGGGCAGCGCCTCGCGCGCGGCGAGCGTTTCGGGTTCATCCGCTTCGGCTCGCGCGTGGACGTCTACCTCCCCACGGGCACGCGCCCGGTGGCGAGCGTGGGCGACAAGGTCTACGCCACGGAGACGATACTCGCGGTCCTGCCCTGAACGGGGAATGGCAAGAGCCGGATCGCAGGTCGATGGCCGCCGCCGCCGCCTTACACGATTGACGATTCCCCATTTGCCGTGCCGATGTACGACCCTCGCGAGCACAGGCTTTTCATGCGGTCGCGGTTCGCCCGCCGCGGGATCTACTGGTTGCCCAATCTCTTCACGCTCGCCTCGCTCTTCTCGGGGTTCTACGCCATCGTGCAGGCGATGAACGGGCGTTTCGAGACGGCGGCGATGGCGATCTTCGTCGCGATGGTGCTCGACGGGCTCGACGGGCGCATTGCGCGCCTGACGCGCACCCAGAGCGCCTTCGGCGCGGAACTCGACAGCCTCTCCGACATGGTGTCCTTCGGGGTCGCGCCCGCGCTGGTGGTCTACGTGTGGGCGCTGCAGGATTTCGCCGGCATGCAGACCGTGGCGTGGCTCGGCCCGTGGCTGACGACGAAGCTCGGCTGGATCGCGGCGTTCATCTACTGCGCGTGCGCGGCGCTGCGCCTCGCCCGCTTCAACACGACGCTGGAGATCGCCGACAAGCGCTTTTTCCAGGGCCTGCCGAGTCCCGCCGCGGCCTGCCTCGTCGCCGGCCTCGTCTGGGCGCTGAACGAATACCAGATCAGCGGCAAGGACGTGAAGTGGCTGGCGTGGGCGCTGACCGTGTTCGCGGGCGTGACCATGGTGAGCAACCTCAAGTTCTACAGCGGCAAGGACATCAACCTGAGAAAGAGCGTGCCGTTCTCGGCGTTGGTCGCGATCGCGTTCGGCATCACGGCGCTGTTCACCGCCTCGAGTACGCTGCCGGAGATGCTCTTTCTCCTCTTCGCGTGCTACGGCGCGTCCGGCTACGCGATCTGGCTCTACGAAAAGCTCACGCGTCGCGCGGCGGGGGGGCGGGAGCCGCCGGCCGCACCGGGCGCCTGAGGCAGGCTGCGGGCCGGGCCGCCGGCGGGCAGCCGCGGGCAGGTGGCGAAGTTCACGCGATCGATCCGGGAACCAGGAGCTGCGCAGTACCGGACGCCAGCGCAGGCAATTCTCGAAGCGGGTCCTGGTGCAATCACACCGCCCGGGACGGCGCAGGATCCGGTTCTACCGTCGCGGTCTGCTATATTCGAAAACCGCCCGGGAGAGTCTCGATGACCCGCACGCCGCTTTTCGTTCTCGCCTTCGTTGCGTGTTCGGGCGCGGCTCCCGCGCCGACTCGGGCGGCCGGCGCGGCGGATGCCTGGCCCGTGCGCCCGGTGCGGGTGATCGTCGGTTTCGGCGCCGGCGGCCCGGACACCATGGCCCGGCTGGTCGGCCAGCAACTCGCGAGCGCCCTCGGAGAGCCCGTCGTCGTGGGTAACCGGCCCGGCGCGAACGGAATCATCGGCGCGGACATGGTCGCCAGGGCCGCTCCCGATGGCTACACGCTCCTCTACACGTCCGCGTCGTTCGCGGTCAACCCGGCGATCCATCGAAAGCTGCCGTTCGATCCGGTGCGCGATTTCACGCCGGTCACGCAGGTGTCGGCTGCGGACGGGCACATACTGGCCGTCAATCCCTCCTTCCCCGCGCGCACGGTCAAGGAGTTGATCGCGCTCGCGAGCCTGCCCGGGAGCCGGGTGTCGTACGGCTCGCCCGGCGTGGGCAACACCATCCATCTCGTCAGCGCGCTATTCAATCAGCGCGCCGGCACGCGCATGGTGCACGTTCCCTACAAGGGCGCCGGCCCCGCGATCAACGCGCTCATCGGCGGCGAAATCCAGGTGATGTTCGTGACCGCCACGCTCGGCCTGCCGCAGATACAGGCCGGCAGACTGCGGGCGCTTGCCTACGATTACGTCGAGCGGGCCGGTTTCCTCCCCGATGTGCCGACCATGACGGAAGCGGGCGGACCGCCGACGGGAGTCCAGACGAGCTGGCACGGCTACTTCGCGCCGGCCGCAACGCCGCCCGCCATCGTCGCGCGTCTCGAGGCCGAGGTGCGGAAGGCGCTGGCGGTGCCCGGCGTGCGCGAGCGCATCGTCAAGCTGGGCCTGCGCCCGGTCGGCAGCACCTCGGCGGCGTTCAAGGCGTTCGTCGCGGACTCGATGACGCGGTTCGCGGAGATGGTGAAGGTGGCGGGGATCAATCCCGAGTGACGGGGCGATGAAGTGACGCCGCGTGAAGTGGGTCCCGGGTCCGACGCCATCCGTGACCTTACGCCGGAGATGGCGCGCGAACGCTTCAAGGCGACGGGCAGCGAAGGCGCCTCGACGTGCCGATCGACGGGAGGTTCGACGTGGCCGCGGCCCGGCAACCGCACCAGGGCGGGCAACAAGGGTGACAACCGGCGCCGTTAGCCTGCATTATTCACGAACACCATGAGAATCCCCGACAGTGTGTCGGCGACTCCTCCGGCGACATGAATAATCCGGGTTAGGCCACCAGCGGCACGAGTCGCGCCGCCGGCACCGTCACCTCGAAGCTCGCCGGCAACGAGGCGTCGCCGGCAGCGGTAGCGCCGCCACCCTTACTCGTCACTTCCTCGCAAAGTGTGCGGACGCTACGCCCTCTACGGACCGACCTCGCGCAGGAACCGCGACACGATCGAGTTCCTGGGCCGCGAGCTCGTCTTCCCGCCCACCTATAACGCCGCGCCGGCGCGGCTCCTGCCGGTCTGCCGCGTGACGGCGGCGCGCGGACGGGAGCTCGCGCTCCTGCGCTGGGGGTTGGTGCCGTTCTGGGCGAAGAGCGCCGATATCGGGGCGAGGATGATCAACGCCCGGTGCGAGAGCGTCGCGGAGAAGCCCGCATTCCGTGCCGCGTTCGCGCGCCGGCGCTGCCTCGTGCCGATGTCCGGCTTCTACGAATGGCAGCGCGCGGCGGGGCGCAAGGTCCCCCATTTCATCCGGCTCCTCGACGCGGAGGTCTTCGCCGCGGCGGGTCTCTACGAGTCGTGGCGGGCGCAGGGCGAGGCCGCGCCGCTCGAGACGTTCACCATCATCACCACCGAGGCGAACGAGATCGTGCGCCCCCTGCACGAGCGCATGCCGGTGATCCTGCACGAGGCCGATTACGAAGTCTGGCTCTCCCCCGAGCGCCGCGACACCGGCACGCTCGCGAGGTTGCTCGCGCCGTATCCGGCCGGGAACATGCGGGCCTACCCGGTCGGCACACGGGTCAACAACGCCGCCAACGACGGCCCCGAACTCGTGAGTGAACAAACCTGAGGCGGCACGGTCAAACCGGGCCAGCAAGGGCGCGGTTTCTCGATACAGCGAGGATTCCACCATGAAGCAGAAGCGTGGCGCAGGCGCAGTTCTTGCCGTTGCCGTGGTCGCGGCTCTTGCCGCGGGCGGCGCCGGTTTCCAGGGGCCCCCCGTGGTTCATGCCGCGGTTCCCGCGGCCGCGGCCTCCGGCCCCGTCACCGGCCGGCAGTTGCCTGATTTCGCGGAACTCGTGGAGCGCCACGGCGCGGCGGTGGTCAACGTGCGCGTGATGACCCCGGTGCGGGCCACGGCGGGCGATCAGCCGGCACCCGAAGCCGAGGCGGGCGATCCCCTGTCCGAGTTTCTCCGCCGCTTCCAGATTCCGGTGCCGCGCGGCGATGCCCGGCCGGGTGCGGGGCTCGGGTCCGGGTTCATCGTGAGCCCCGACGGGCTGGTGCTCACCAATGCCCACGTGGTGCAGGGTGGCGGCGAGGTCGTCGTCCGGTTGATCGACAAGCGCGAGTTCAAGGCGCGCGTGGTCGGCACCGACCCGCAGACGGACGTGGCGGTCCTGAGGATCGACGCGACGAATCTGCCGACGGTGACGATCGGCGACCCCAGCGCGGTGCGCGTCGGCGAGTGGGTGGTCGCGATCGGCTCGCCCTACGGGTTCGACAACACCGTCACCGCCGGCATCGTGAGCGCCAAGGCGCGCGCGCTGCCCGACGGCACCTACGTGCCGTTCATCCAGACCGACGTTGCCGTCAATCCCGGCAACTCGGGCGGTCCGCTCTTCAACATGAACGGTGAAGTGATCGGCATCAACTCCCAGATCTACAGCCGCACCGGCGGCTATCAGGGCCTCTCGTTCGCCATTCCCATCGACGTCGCGATGAAGGTCGAAACCCAGCTCGTTCAGTACGGCAAGGTCACGCGCGGGCGCATCGGCGTGACCATACAGGAAGTGAATCAGTCGCTCGCCGACTCGTTCGGGCTCCCGAAGCCGGCGGGGGCGCTGGTGTCTTCCGTCGAGCGTGACAGCCCGGCGGCGCGCGGCGGTATCGAGCAGGGCGATGTCATCCTGAAGATCGACGGGCAGCAGGTGCGCGGCAACATGGATGTCGTAAGCCGTATCGCGGACATGAAGCCCGGTACCGTGGCGAGAATCGAAGTCTGGCGCAAGGGAGCGACACGAGAGCTTGCGGTCACGGTGGGCGAGATGCAGCCGCGGGCGACGGCGGACGCGGGCGCGCCCGGGGCCGGGCCCGGGGGCCGGCTCGGCGTGGCGGTGCGGCCGTTGAGCCCCGCGGAAAGCCGGGCAGCGGGCGGCGGCGGCGTGGTAGTGGAAAACGTTGCCGGCGCGGCCGCGCGTGCGGGGCTGCGTCCCGGCGACATCATCCTCGCGCTCAACAACACGCCGGTGAAGGATCCGCAGAGCCTGCGCGAGCTCGTCGCGAAATCCGGCAAACGCGTCGCCGTGCTGGTTCAGCGCGCCAACGCGAAGGTCTACATCCCGGTGGAACTCGGATGAGGAACCCCCGTGTTGCGCGGGGATTCCATCCGGCGGGACGGCGGCGGATCCGCGGGGCCGCCGGGACCGAATCGGGCAGGAAGCGCCCGGTTCACTTGATGTCGAGGAGTTTCATCGCCTTCGCCAGCGTGTCAACGGACTCCTGGTGCTTGCCGGCCTTGTGCAGCGCCTCGCCCTCGCCGCGGTACTTCTTCACCTGCGCCACCTGATTCGCCGAGAGCTTGGGGTTCTTCGACATCGCCTCGTCGATCTTCTTCATGTCCGCGGGGCAGTGGAATGCCATCGCGGTGCCGCCCGCCATCGCCATCGCGGTGCCGAGCACGATCGCGCAAAGTTTCCTCATGTCATCCTCCCTGAGATTGGTCAGAACCGCCTGAGAGTACGAGGGATCGTTCCCCTCGCGCCTTCCCCGTGCCGGCGCCTCCGGTATCCCCGGCGTAGCGCCCCGGGAAGCACAGTGTACGCGCGACGCTCTCCGGCAACAACGACCGGTACATCCGGCGCCCGCGCCCGGAATTTCCGGCAGGCCGGGGCGATGGTCGCTCCCGCGAGCTGCGGGTAGAATCCGGATCGAATGACCGCCTCCGACCCGACCGCATTGCGGCGCACCGCGGCAGGTTACGACCGCGACGCCATTGCCTGCCGGCTTCGGCGGCCCGCCACTTGCGGTGCGGCGGCCGACCCGCCGCTTGCCGGGGAACCGGAGGCCCGCATTACCGCCGCCGCGGTCCTCATTCCGCTCGTCGGACGGGAAGAGAGCATACAGATCCTGCTTACCCAGCGCACCGAGCACCTCGAAGCGCATGCGGGGCAGATCTGCTTTCCCGGCGGGCGCGTCGAGCCGGGCGACGCGAGCCGCGAAGATACCGCGCTGCGCGAAACCGAGGAGGAGATCGGCCTCGAACGCTCCCGCGTGTCGCCGCTCGGGCGCCTTCCCGACCACGAGATGCCGTCGGGTTTTCGCATCACGCCGGTGGTGGGATGGATCGAACCGCCGTTCGCGCTGAAGCTCGACCCATTCGAGGTCGCCGGCGCGTTCGAAGTTCCGCTCGGGCATTTTCTCGACGAGCGCAGCTTCCAGCGGCGCGAGTACGACTTCCGCGGCCGGCACCGGCACTATCTCGCCGTTCCCTACGGGGGCCGCTACATCTGGGGCGCGACGGCGGCGATGCTCTACAGTCTGTGTTGCGCGCTCCGGGACGGAGGGCGATAACCGGCAGTCCCCGGGCAGGGACCGGAGGCGGGGGGCGAGCGCCCGCACCACGATACGCCGGCTCTTGCCGGAGGGGCGCAAGGGGAGATCGCAGGCGATGGGGGAGGCCGGCCGACCCAAGGTGGGTATCATTCTGACCGGGGGCGGCGCGCGCGCCGCCTACCAGGTCGGCGTGCTGCGCGCCCTCGCGGAGTTCATCCCGCCCGCCATCAGCACGCCCTTTCCCATCATCTGCGGCACCTCCGCGGGCGCCATCAACGCCGCGGTGATGGCGGTCGACGCGTCGAGTTTCCGCCGCGGCGTGCGCCGGCTCATGACGGTGTGGAAGAACTTCCACGTCGCGCACGTGTACAGGGCCGATCCCCGCGGCGCGCTCTCGAACAGCGCGCGCTGGGTCCTCGCGGTGCTCTCCGGCGGGGTTTCGACCGCCCGGCCGGTGTCGCTGCTCGACAACGCTCCGCTGCGCGCGCTGCTCGAGCGCTACCTCGACTTCGGCGGCATCCGGCGCGCGATCGACCGCGGCGACCTCACTGCTTTCAGCGTGACCTGCTCGGGTTACACCTCGGGCCAGTCGGTCACCTTCTACCAGGGTCGCGAAGAGCTGCAGCCGTGGCACCGGGCGCGCCGCATCGGCGTGCCCATGCCGATCACCATCGACCACCTGCTCGCCTCCGCGGCGCTGCCGTTCATCTTCCCGCCGGTGCACATCAACCGCGAGTACTTCGGCGACGGTTCCATGCGCCAGATCGCGCCCGTCAGCCCCGCGCTGCACCTCGGCGCCGACCGGCTCTTCGTCATCGGCGTCGGGCGGCAGCTCGAGCAGCGGGCGAACCGGGTCAGGGTCGACTCGCATCCGTCGCTCGCGCAGATCGCGGGGCACGCGCTGAACAGCATCTTTCTCGACAGTCTCGAAGTCGACCTGGAGCGCCTGCAGCGCATCAACCGCACTCTCGAGATGATTCCCGGCGACATCCTCGAGAAGACCCGTTACCCGCTGCACCGGGTGGACTTCCGGGTGCTCACCCCGAGCCAGGAGCTGGAGCCGATTGCGCTCGCCTTCCGGGACGAACTGCCGCGCACCATCCGGATGCTGCTCGACACGGTGGGCGCCATGCGCAGCGGCGGCGCCGTGCTCCTGTCCTACCTGCTTTTCGAAAGATCGTACTGCCGCGCGCTGATCCAGCTCGGATTCAACGACACGATGGCGCGCAAGGACGATCTCGCGGCCTTTCTCGGCTGGAACATGGCCACCTGACGGCCCCGGCTGGTGCGCCGGTGCCTTGCGTTGGGCCCGCCCGTGTGGTTAGGATTGTCCGAACCCGGGCCACCGGGGCCATCGCGCCGCCGCCGGAAGCGGCGCGCTACCGAAGAGCGGTATTCCATGAGTCGGGCATTCGTCAAGGACAGCGACGACGACCTCGCGGCGGGCGAACTGCCGGAGCGCCCGCTGCCCGCGCACGCGAACTATGTCACGCCGCGCGGCCTCGCCGGGCTGCAGGCGCGCGTGCGCGAGTTGAATCACGAGCACGAGCGGCTCGCGCCGCTTTCCCGGGATGACTCCGCCGCCAAGCAGCAGCTGCGCGTGGTCGAGCGGGACCTGCGGTACTTCAACGCGCAGCTCGAGCGGGCGGCGCTCGTCGATCTCACCGGGCAGCCGCGCGACGAGGTGCATTTCGGCGCCGAGGTCGAAATTCGCGACGAGGAGGGGCGCTCGCATCGGTTCGCCCTCGTCGGCGACGACGAGGCCGACGTGGCCGCGGGCCGGATCAGTTGGGCATCACCCCTCGCGCGGGCGATGATCGGGGCGCGCACGGGAGATACCGTGGTGTGGCGGCGCCCGGCCGGGGACGCCGAGGTCGAAATCGTCCGGATCAGCTACCCGGAGGCGTGATCCATGATTCGTGAACCGGCGAACCGCGCCGCGCGGGCGGCGGACGCCACGACGAGGACCACCGGCGGGAGCCGGCTCGGGGCCGCCGGCGCGACTGCATGAAGTTCCTCGCGCTGCTTGCCGCCCTGCTGCTGGAGCAGGTGCGGCCGCTGCGCCGCGGAAACCGCCTCTACCAGTGGTACGAGCGCTGGGCGGCCGGGCTCGAGGAGCGCTTCGACGGGGGCGAGTACCGGCACGGACTGATCGCCTGGCTCCTTGCGGCGGGGCCGCTCGTGCTCGTCACGCTCGCCCTCTCGCACGCGCTCCACGGCGCGGCGTCGGGCCTCGGCTGGGCGTGGAGTCTCGCCGTGCTCTACCTCACGATGGGTTTCCGGCGGTTCAGCCACTACTTCACGGAGATCCTGCGCGCCGCGGGCAGGGATGATCTCGGCGCCGCCCGCGACGCGCTGGGAGAATGGCGCGGCGAGTCGGCGGCCGAGTTTGGCGCGACCGAGGTCGCGCGCGTCGCCATAGAGCAGGCGCTGCTCGCCTCGCACCGGTGCGTATTCGGCACCGTCGCGTGGTTCATCGTTCTCGGACCGGCGGGCGCGGTACTCTACCGCGCATCCGAGCTGCTGGCGGCGAAATGGGGAGCCGGCGCGGGCGGGGGCGAGTTCGCGCGCTTCGCGACCCGCTGCTTCTTCTGGCTCGACTGGGTCCCCGCGCGGTTGACCGCGCTCACCTTCGCCGTCGTCGGCAACTTCGAGGACGCCGTCTACTGCTGGCGCGGCCAGGCGGTGTCGTGGGCGACGCGCACGCAGGGCGTCATACTCGCGGCGGGCGCGGGCGCGCTCGGCGTGCGGCTCGGCGATCCCCTGCGCCACGCGGGCGGCGTGCAGTTCCGGCCCGAGCTCGGCACCGGGAACGACCCGGACGCAGCCGCGATGGAGAGCACCGTGCGCCTCATCTGGCGCTCGCTGGTGCTGTGGATGTTCCTCGTCTTCATCGTGAGCCTCGCCCACGCGCTGGGATAGCAAACGGCCAGAGCCGCGCGGTTCACAAAGCGAACAACGCGTCGAGTTTCGCCGCGCAGATGAAGTCGTTCTCCGAGAGCCCCCCGATCGCGTGGGTGACGTACTCGACCCGGCACTCATTGTATCCGAGCGTGATGTCGGGATGGTGGTTTTCGCGGTGCGAAAGCCACGCCGCGGCGTTGACGAAAGCGACCGCCTGGTAGTGATCGGCGAAGGAGTAGGTCTTCACGATCCGGCCGCCCGCGTACTGCCAGCCGGGGATCTGCTTCAGCAGCCGCTCGATCTCGCCGCCTTTCAGCGGCGAGACTCCGCCTTCGCAGGGCAGGCATTTCTTCGCTGCGAGTCCCGGTGTGTCGGGCATATCCGCCTCGCGTCTGGGTGATCGGGTGATCGGGTGGCCGTCCGGATCGACCATCCGGCGGCGCGCTGGTCGATTGAATCACGCGCTCTTCAGGCGGGCAATCCGCGTGAGCGCGGGCGGGTGGGAGTCGTAGAACGCGGAGTGCAGGGGATCGGGCGTGAGGGTCGCCGCGTTGTCCTTGTAGAGCTTGATGAGCGCCGAGACGAGATCGCCCGCGGAGGCGTTGCGCGCGGCGTAGGCGTCGGCCTCGAACTCGTGCTTGCGGGAATACATGGCGCCGAGAGGCTGCAGCAGGAAGGTGAACTGCGGCACCACGAGGAAGAAGAGGATGAGTGCCATGCCGGCCGCAGGGGTCGCGACGTTGAGGCCGCGGTAGAACCACGCCTCCTGCATGACGTGGCCGAGCACCCACAGGAAGGCGAGGCTCGCGAGAAACACCCAGAGCATGCGCTTCGCCACGTGGCGCAGGCGGAAATGCCCCAGCTCGTGCGCGAGCACGGCCTCCACCTCGCCGGGATCCAGCCGGGCGAGCAGGGTGTCGAAGAACACGATGCGCTTCGCCGCGCCGAATCCCGTGAAATAGGCGTTGCCGTGGGCACTGCGCCGCGAGCCGTCCATGACGAAGAGGCCCTTCGTCCGGAAGCCGCACCGCGCGAGCAGCCGCTCGACGCGCTGCGCGAGCACACGGTCCTGCAGCGGCGAGAAGCGGTTGAAGAGGGGCGCGATCCAGGCCGGGTAGATCGCGAGCACCAGCAGGTTGAAGAGTACCCAGAGTGCCCACGCGTAGAGCCACCAGTGCGCGCCCGCGCGCTCCATCAGCCACAGGATGGCCGCGAGGAGCGGGAGGCCGAGCGCCGTCGCGACGAGCGCGCCCTTCGCGAGGTCCGCGAAATAGAGCGCGAGCGTCATCTTGTTGAAGCCGAAGCGCTCCTCGATCACGAACACACGGTAGAGTCCGAACGGGAGGTCGAGCGCGCTCATGACCGCCACGGTGAGCGCGACCAGCACGATGCCGTGGAAGACACCGCCGCCGGCGACCGAGCCCGCCACGCCGTCGAGCAGGCGCAGGCCGCCGCCGAAGGTGAGCGCGATCACCACCGCCGCGTCCGTGACGATGCCGACCGTGGCGAAACGCGTCTTCGCGACCGTGTAATCGGCCGCCTTGCGGTGAGCGTCGAGGGTCACCTCCGCGGCGAACGCATCCGGCACCCGGTCGCTGCGCGCGCGCACGTACCCCATGTGCCGGACGGCCAGCCAGAGCCGCGTCGCGGTTGCCGCTGCGAGCGCGGCGAGGAAAACGCCGCCGAAAATGTTCATCCCGCGGGGGCCGGCTGACAAATCATTGAAAACTGTGACAAAATAAATTATGGCACAGGACTCCAGCAACCTCATCTGGATCGACCTCGAAATGAGCGGACTCGATCCGGAAGCCGAGCGGATCCTCGAAGTGGCGCTGGTGGTGACCGATACGCAGCTCAATACGGTCGCCGAATCCCCGGTGCTGGTAGTGCACCAGGACCAGGCGCTGCTCGACAGGATGGACCCGTGGAACAAGTCCACCCATGCAAAATCGGGCCTGATAGGCCGGGTCGCGGCCTCGATCCTTGCCGAGGCGCAGGTCGAGGAACGGATGCTCGCCTTTCTCGCGCCCTACGTGCCGCCGGGAACATCGCCCATGTGCGGCAACTCCGTGCACCAGGACCGCCGCTTCCTGTCGCGCTACATGCCGCGGCTCGAGGCGTATTTTCTCTATCGCAATCTCGATGTGAGCACGCTGAAGGAGCTCGCGCGGCGCTGGAAGCCGGAGATCATGGCGACACTCACGAAAGAGGGACGGCACGAGGCGCTCGCCGACATCCACGACTCGATCGCCGAGTTGAAGCACTACCGCACGCATTTCCTGAAGCTTTGAACGCCGGCGCCATCGGCCGGCGGTGAACGCGCCGCCGGCGGCGGGCGCGAACTCCCGCGACCGCGGCGGCGGCCCGGGGCCATCGCCGCTCGCCGCCCGTCATTCCAGCCGGATCTCGCCGTCGAACTTCACGTCGATGGCGAGTCTCCCCACCGTTAAGGTCATCGCCGCGGGAAACGACTCGTCGCCCTTCAACTTCCCCTCCGCGATGGCCTTCCGCACCGCCTTCTCGATCGCGAGCTGGGAATTCACGCCCACGGTCTTCAGGAACTTGCGGATGCTCATGTTGAGTGCTTCGTCGTTCATGGATCGCTCCTTCGAAGTGAAGGCCCGTGGCCCCGGTGCGCCCGGGAAACAGCCAGGACCCGGGTCCTACCGGTGTGCCTTGAAGTGGTTGATGAGCCCGTTCGTGGACGCATCGTGCATCGTGGCCGGGGCGCTCGTCGTCAACTGCGGCAGGATGCGGTTCGCGAGCGTCTTGCCGAGCTCGACGCCCCACTGGTCGAACGCGTTGATGCCCCAGATCACGCTCTGGACGTAGACCTTGTGCTCGTAGAGCGCGAGCAGCATGCCGAGCCGGTGCGGGTCGAGCCTGGGGAGCACGATCGAGGTGGTGGGGCGATTGCCCGGGAACGCGCGGTGCGGCGCGAGGCGCTCCGCCTCGGCCGGGGCCACGCCCCGCGCCAGCATCTCTTCCAGGGCTTCCTCGCGCGATTTCCCGCGCATGAGCGCCTCGGTCTGCGCGAAAAAGTTCGACATCAGCATTTCGTGGTGCGCGCCGAGCGCGTTGTGGCTGCGGCAGCAGCCGATGAAGTCGGCCGGCACGAGCTGCGTGCCCTGGTGCAGCAACTGGAAAAACGCGTGCTGGCCGTTCGTGCCCGGCGCGCCCCAGACGACCGGCGCGGTCGCGCAGTCCACGTCGCCGCCCTCGCGCGTCACCCGCTTGCCGTTGCTCTCCATCTCGAGCTGCTGCAGGTAGGCGGGAAGCAGCTGCAGGGACTGGTCGTAAGGCAGCACCGCGTGGGTGCGGGCGCCGAGGAAATCGGTGTTCCACACCCCGATCAGCCCGAGCAGCACGGGGAGATTGCGTTCGAGCGGCGCGCCGGCGAAGTGCTCGTCCATCACGCGAGCGCCCTCGCGCAGGGCATCGAAGTGATCCATGCCGATCGCGATGGCGGCGGCGAGGCCAACGGCCGACCACACCGAATAGCGGCCTCCCACCCAGTCGCCGAACCCGAACACCCGCTCGGCGTCGACGCCGAACTCGCGGGCGGCCGCGAGATTCGCCGTCACCGCCGCGAAATGACGGGCGGGCGAAGCGCCGCCGGGTAATCTCGCCGAAAGCCATTCGCGCGCGGTGCGGGCATTGGCGAGCGTCTCGAGCGTGGTGAAGGTCTTCGACGCGATCACGAACAGGGTGGAGCCCGCCTCGAGGTTCGCGAGCACCCGTGCGATCTGGGTGCCGTCGACGTTCGAGACGAAGTGTGCCCGCAACCGGGGGGTGCAGTACGGGGCGAGCGCGTCCGCGACCAGCGCCGGCCCGAGGTCGGAGCCGCCGATGCCGATGTTCACGATGTCGGTGTAGCGGTGGCCGCCCGAGCCCGTGAGCGAGCCGCCGCGCGCGCCCTCGCAGAAGACGCGCATTCTCGCGAACGTCCGCGCCGCCTCGGCGGCGACGTCCACGCCGTCGAGGAGCACCGGCCCTCTCGCGCGGAGCGCGACGTGCAGAGCGGCGCGCTTCTCCGTCGAATTGATCCGCTCGCCGGCGAACATGCGCCCGATCCATCCCGGCAGGTCGCGGCTGTGCGCGAGTTCCAGCAGCAGGCGCAGCGTCTCGCCGGTCACGAGCTGCTTGGAATAATCGACGAACAGGCCGTCGATCCCGAGGGAAAAGCGATCGAAGCGCGCCGGGTCGTTCGCGAAGGCGGCGCGCAAGCTCATCGCCTCGATCGCGCGCCGGTGCGCCTCGAGCGCCCGCCAGGCGGGGGATTGCGTCAGAGACAGGCTCATGCCGGAATCACGATGGAGTCGCCCGGCCGCCGCGGGCACGGCGCGGGCGCGTTGTCGGGGTCGATGCCGCATTGTAGCCGTTTCGCGCGAGCGGCGGCGCCGTGCCGCGCCCGCCGGGCGCCCGCTACAATGCGCGCAGTCACGTCACCCGCGCGGTGCGATGGATACGGTTCTCGACGCGTTGAAGCGCGCGCTGCACGACCTGCCCACGCCGCGGGTACTGGCGGTGCTCGTCGCGCCGCCGCTTGCCGCGCTCGGCGCCTGGGCGGCGCTCGCCTGGTTCTACTCGGACGACTGGGCGAGATGGATCGCGGAGCGCATCGCCACGAGCGCCTGGCTCCAGTGGATCGGCGGCCTTGGCCTGTCGGGAATCTTCGTCTGGGCGAGCGGGATTGCCGCGCTCGCCGTGCTGCTGCCGGTCGTGTTCGTCGTCGCGGTGCTGGTGGCCGAGGCGATCGCGATGCCCGTCGTGGTGCCGTGGATCGCGTCGCGGCGGTTCGCGGGGCTCGAGGCGCGCAAGGGCGGCACCGTGGCGGGGAGCATCCTGAACGCTGCCATCGCCGTTCCCGTGTTCGTGCTGCTGTGGATCGTCACGCTGCCGCTCTGGTTCACGGGCGTGGGCGCGCTGGCGCTGCCGGCGCTCCTCTCGGCATGGTTGAACCAGCGGCTCTTTCGCTACGACGCGCTCGCCGATCACGCGAGCGCGGAGGAGTTCCGGCGGATCCTCGCCGGCGCCGGGGCGCGGCTCTATCTTCTCGGGCTGCTCCTCGCGCTGCTCTATTACGTTCCGATCGTGAACCTGGCGGCGCCGGTCGTCTCGGCGCTCGCGTTCACGCATTTCTGTCTCGCCGAGCTCGATCGCCTGCGGCGGGAGGAAACGCGCGGCGTCTGAAGCGCGAACGGCCATGGACGACCCGGTCGAGTATTTCTTCGGAAAGGAGTGGTCCGACGGGCTGCCGGTCGTGCCGCCCACCGCGGAGCGGCTTGCCGCGATGCTCGCCGGGACCGGGCGCGATCCGGACGAATCGATCGGCGAGGTGCCGCCGCTCATGTCTCCCGCGACGGTGCGCGATGTCGCGCTCCACGCGGTGATGGCGGGCTGCCGCCCGGAGCACCTGCCGGTCGTGATCGGCGCGCTGGAATGCCTTCTCGAGGAGCGCTTCAACCTCGTGCTCCTGCAGGCCACCACCAGCGCGGGCGCGCCGTTCGTGCTGGTGAACGGGCCCTACGCCCGCGCCGCGGGACTCTCCGGCGGCATGGGCTGCTTCGGCCCGGGGCACCGCGCGAACGCGACCATCGGCCGCGCCCTGCGCCTAGTCATGATGAATCTCGGCGGCGGCATTCCCGGCGTCACGGCGCTTTCGGGATTCGGCGGCCCGTGGCGCTACACCTATTGCATCGCGGAGAACGAGGAGGCGAGTCCGTGGCCGTCCTACGCGCGCTCGCGCGGCTTCGGACCGGAGGATGATGTCGTGACCGCGGTGCCGCTGGAGGGCCCGGTGATGGTGTGGGACGACGTGAGCAGGACGCCCGAGCGGCTGACGGTGGCGATCGCCGACATGATGTCCGCGCTCGGGGGCGGCAACGTCTACCGGCAGGCCGACATGGCGGTAGTCCTCAGCCCGCAGCACGCGGAGATCTATGCGCGCGCGGGCATGTCCCGGCAGGACACGCACCGGATGCTCGTCGAGCGCGCCGGGCGCCGGCTCGGCGAGCTCCGGCGCGGGGGCATCTGGCGCGGCGCGTCCGGCGCGGCGCGCTGGCCGTTCGAGGTGCGTCTCGACGACGACGACGCGTTCGTTCCCGCCGTCGGCGATCCGGGTGACCTGCATCTCGTCGTCGCGGGCGGCACGGGCTCGCCGTCGAGCCTCGTGATGCACGGCATCACGGTGGCGAGCCGCGCGGTGAGCCGCGCTTACCTGCCGTAGGATGAGGATTGCCACGAAGGCGCGGAGGGCGCGGGGATTTCGGGGCATCCCTCGGAAACTTGCCGGGCCTTCCTCGGCGGTCTCTGCGTCTCGGCGGCGAGAATGAAACAAGGAGCCACCCATGAGCGAACCATCCGGCATCATCGATCCCAGCGCGGCGGGCGCCGCGACGAGCGTTGCCCCCGCGCAACGCCCCTCCAGTCTCGAGGGGAAGGTCGTGGGACTGCTCGACAACACCAAGGAGCAGGCCGACGTGATCCTCGACGCGATCGGCGCGGCGCTGCGCGAGCGCCACGGCGCCGCGCGTGTCGTCCTGCGGCGGAAAGAGCATTACTCGAAGCAGGCGCCCGGGAGTCTCATCGACGACATGGCCCGGGAGGTCGACGTCGCGATCGCCGCGCTGGGCGGGTGAGGCTCGTGCACGTTGTGCAGTGTGCACGACACGGTCGAGTTCGAGAAGCGCGGCGTGCCGGCTGCCGTGGTCATCACGGAGGCCTTCCGCAAGGCGGCCGAGTTCCAGTTCCGGGGCAGGGGAATGCCGGGGCACGGCTGGATCGAGTTGCCGCACCCGGTGAGCAGCCTCGCCCCGGAGGAAGTGCGCGCGCTCGCGGCTGCTCGCGTCGACGAGGTCGCGCGAGCGCTCACGCGGGCGGTCCAGCCGCGTTGAAGGTTACCGCGGCGGAGAACGCGGAGGAGACGGGGGTCGCTCCGTGGCAGGGACTCGAATCGCGGCGGTTCCACATGGTGTGAGCCGGGACCTTGCGGCCCGCCCGCCGGTGAGAAGAGAATCCGCGGTGGCCCATCGTGGTGCACCAAGGGGGGCAATGTGGACCGAGCGCTGTGGATTTCCTGGTACGACCTGCCCGATGCCGGGCGCGACGCCTACCTCGCGTGGGCGCACGGCAGCTACATGCCGGCGCTCGCGAAGCGGCCGGGCTTTCTCTACGCGGCGCACTTCAAGTCCGTGGTGGCGCAGGGCGAAGTGCCCGGGGGCGGGCGGCTCGCGCACACGAAGGATCCGAAGGTTCCGGCGGGCAACGCCTACATCCTGATCTTCGGGGGGGAGACCGCGCACGCGTTCGCCCATCCCACGCCGCGCAAGCTCCACGCGGAGCTCTCCGCGGAGGACCGGAGGATGCTCGCCCTGCGGCAGGGAGAACGCGTCAACATCTTCACGGAAGAGGCACGGGCCGATGGTTTCGACGCGGCGAAGCGCGAGCCGAATGCGGCGCTTTCTCCCTGCATCCAGCTCGGGAGCTTCCAGCCGGGGCCGGACGAGGCCGACGAGGACGACCTCCTCGCGTGGTACGCGCAGTGCCGGATGCCGGCGATGACGCGGCTGCCGGGCTGCGTCGCGGTGCGCAAGACGGTATCCGTTTCCGGCTGGGCCAAGCACAGCGTGCTCTACGAGTTCGTGTCGCTCGCCGAGCGGAACAACCGTTTTCCCGGCCACGAGAAGGGCCGCCCTGACGACGAGGCGTGGACCGATCGTCTCGTGCGGAAACTCCTCCATGCGCCGGGCTCGCCGAACGTCGCCGAGCGCATCGCGTTCGTCCTGAGGTAGCGCATGCGGCCCCGGAACTCATCGCGCGGGCGCGGGAAAGCGGCGCTGCCGGCGTGCGTGCTCGCCTGCATCGCGTGGCTCCTCGCCCCGGCGGCGGAGGGGCAATCCTACCCCGCGAAACCCGTCCGTTACCTCGTGCCGATGTCGGCGGGCAGCGGCGCCGACACGATCGCGCGCATCACCGCGGCCGGCATGGCGCAGGCCCTGGGCCAGCAGGTGGTCGTGGAGAACCGCACGGGCGGAGCGGGCAATATCGGCGCCGAGGTCGCCGCGAAGTCGCCGCCGGATGGCTACACCGTGTTCCAGATGAGCATGACCCACGCGGTGAACGCCACGCTCTACCGCAAGCTTGCCTACGATCTCGGCCGCGATTTCTCGGCGGTGACGCTCGTCGCGAATTCCCCGTCGATGGTGGTGGTGCACCCGTCGCTGCCCGTGAAGTCCCTCGGCGAGCTGGTGAGGCTCGCGAAGGCAAGGCCGGGTGCGCTCTCCTACGCCTCCACGGGTTCGGGCACCGCGACGTTCATCGCCGCCGAGCTCTTCAAGAGCATGGCCCGCATCGATCTCCTGCACGTGCCCTATCGCGGCGGCGGTGAAGCGATCATCGCGGCGATGACGGGAGAGGTACCCGTTTACTTCGCGCCGATGGCGACCTCGCTGCCGCTCGCGCGGCAGGGCCGGCTGCGCCCGCTCGCGGTCACCACGCCCGCGCGCCTGCCCGCGCTGCCGGACTATCCGAGCGTCGCGGAGCTCGGCTATCCCGGCTACGAGGCCGGGAACTGGTACGGGCTCGTGGTGCCGGTCAAGGCGCCGAGGGAGGCGATCGCGGTGCTGCACGGGGCGGTCGTGGCCGCGCAGAAGAACCCGGATGTCGCGAAGCGCATGCAGGACCTCGGCTATGTCGCCGGGGGCAGCGAACCGGGCGAGTTTTCGCGCTACATCCGCGCCGAGATCGCCAAGATGGCGCGGATCCTGAAGCAGGTCGGCGCGACACCCGCGAACTGACGGCGGAGCGCGGGCAACCTTGCGGCGTAGTCCCTGCCCGTTGTCAGTTTTTTTTACATGGCACCCTCGGCAGGTTCAGGTGTCATGCGCTAAGTTATTGAAATCGTTGCATATCAATCGCAATGGCATGAATATTGCTAAATGCCATGCGGAAGACGAGTTTACAGCTCGATCTGGGGTTGCCGCGGATCAATTGTTCCACGATATGGAAAGGGATGCTGCCATGAAGCTTGCACTGAAACGAACGCTTCTTGCTGGTGCCGTGGCCTTCGCCGCTCACACGCAGGCCGCGCCGATCACGGTGGAGGCGGACGATTTCGCGGCCGGTGCGCACATTACAGGCGTCACCGGCGTGACGTTGTCCGCCATCGGCTCCTCTCCCGGAGACGGCCGGGTTTACTCGCTGGCGAATACCGTGTCCTCGGTGCAAATCACCGGGGCGCGAGGGTTCGGCAACACGAGCCCGGCCTTTCCCGGGTTCGAGGCCTCGTGGTTTTCCCCGACGGTCGAACTCAGAGCTGATTTCACTTCGCCCGTCGTGTTCGTTTCGATCGTCGGTCTGGCGGACGGCCCGACCGATACGGAGCTCGCTCGTATCGAGATCTACGATGGCTCGAACACCCTGCTCGATGCCACGGACATAACGTTCGACAGCACGGAGCGGACGGTCAGCTTCGCTCGCGGATCCGCGGACATCGCCTACCTCATCGCGCGCAATCAGCTCTCCGCCAGTTTTGATTCGTTCCTGCTCGATCACCTGACGTTCGACACGGGTGGGGCGCGGGTACCGGTGCCCGGCACGGTGTTGCTGCTGGGGGCCGGTTTGCTGGGCGTGGCAGTGGCACGCCGCCGCCGGAGCACCTGAACCGGACGATCGGGTAGCGAAGACGCCTCGGCCGCGCGAGCGGCGGAGGCGTTATTCAGTACGACTCCCGCGGGAGCGATGCGGGCTGCGCCGCGGGCGCATGCGTCATCCCCGCCGGCCGGGTCGCGCGGCTACAGCAGCCGCGACTTGTAGCGCGGGTTCTTCTTCATCTTCTTCCGCTCTTCGAGGATCTCGGTGAACTGGCGCACGGCGTTCGCGAGCGCCGGCCAGCCCGCGTAGTGCCCGACCTGGATGATCACTTCGCAGATCTCCCGCTTCGTCAGGCCGAGGTGCAGCGAGGAGAGGTAATGCGAGTGGTTGCCGCTTGGTCGCGCGAGCGCGATGTTGGCGGCGAGCGTCACGAGCTGGCGATCGCGGAGCGACAGCCCGTCGCGCCCCCACACGTCGCCGAAGAGATGCCCGACCGACAGGTCGTACATGTCCGGGTAGAGCGCCTTCTGGTTGAGCATGAGCTTCTCGCGTCCCATCCGCTTCAGCACCTTCATGCCGCGCTCGAAGCGCTCGTCGTAATCGCGCCCCCTCGGCGCGTGCTTCCTGGCGCCTGCCCTGCCTGCCATTGCATCTCTCCCGGTCGAGGTCCCGCCGGATTCTTCACGGGAGCGGCGCGTGCGTCAAGCGAGCGCCGCGGGAACGAGTGCATGTTCCCGCGGACGGTTCGCGCGCCGCGCCGCTTGGCACGAGCCGCCGCGGCGGGCTACGATGGCGCCACAACGAGGAGGACAGCGGGAATGCTCGATGGGCACGTTTCGCGGCGCACGCCGCGCCCCGGGCGCCGCCTGCCGGCGGTTTGCGCGCTGGCGCTCGCGCCGGCCCTGCTGGCAGCCGCCGGCGCGGCAGGTGCGCAGAGCGCCGCCGCTTACCCCGCGAAGTCGATCCGCCTCGTCGTGCCGAGCGCGCCGGGCGGGGGCACCGACATCATCGCGCGCCTGATCGCGCAGGGATTGACCGATGCCTGGGGCCAGCAGGTCGTGGTGGACAACCGCGGCGGCGCCGGCGGCATGGCCGGCGTGACGATCGTGGCGAAGCAATCGGCCGCGGACGGCTACACGATGCTCCTCGGGAGCGTCGGCCACATTTCCTTCGTGCCCGCGGTCCGCGCCAACCCGGGGTTCGACCCGCGGCAGGACCTGACGCCGATCTCGCTCGCCGCGGTGCAGCCCTTCGTGCTCGCGGCATCGAACGCGCTGCCGGTGAAATCGGTCAAGGATCTCGTCGCGCTCGCGAAGGCGAAGCCCGGCACGATCACCTACGGCTCGGGAGGCTCGGGCGCGGCGTCGCACCTCGGTGTCGAGCTGATGATGCTGGGCGGCGGATTCAGGATGCTCCACGTACCCTACAAGGGCAGCAATCCGGCGATCACCGCGCTGATGAGCGGGGAACTCAACGTCGCGATGGCGGGTCTTGCCACCGTGCTCCCGCACGCGCGCGCGGGAAGGCTCAAGGCGCTCGCCGTGACGAGCGAAAAACGCACCCACTCCGCGCCGGACGTGCCCACCATCGCCGAAGCCGGCGTGCCGGGTTACAAGTTCGATGTCTGGTACGGGCTCGCCTTCCCGGGGGCGACTCCGGCGCCGCTCGTGAAAAAGACCAACGCCGAAGTCGTGCGGCAAGTGCAGTCGCCCGAGGTGGCCGCCCGCTTCGCGAAGGTAGGCGTGGAACCGCGCACCAATACGCCCGAGGCGTTCGCGAAGCTCGTCCGGGAGGAGATCGTGACCTGGACCAGGGTGGCGAAGGCGGCGGGGATCAAGCCCGAATAGGGAATCCGCCGGGTCGCTGCCGGCCGGTTTCCCTCCCCAAGGTGGAGAGGAAATGCAGGAGCTCATGAAGGCAATCTGGCTTACCGAAACCGGCGCGCCCGAAGTGCTGAAGTACGTCGATCGGCCGAAGCCGAAGCCCGGACCCGGAGAAGTGCTGGTGAAGGCGCACTCGATCGGCGTGTGCATGCCCGAAACGTACGTGCGCAAGGGCACCTACCGCTGGATGCCGCCGCTGCCGGTCATCCCCGGCATCGAGATGAGCGGCACCGTCGTCGAGGCGGGGGCCGGTGTCACGAAACTGCGGGTCGGGCAGAACGTGTTCGTCTGCGCGCGCGAGTTCAGGGAACGAAGTGGCTGCTACGCCGAGTACCTCGCCGCGAACGAGAACCTGATCTACGCGCTGCCCGCCGGGGTCGATCTCGAGCAGGCGGCGGGGCTCGCGAACTACCAGGTCGCGTGGCATCTGCTCAACTCGGCGTTGAAGGGCTTCGAGTACGACTCGGCGCTCATCGTCGCGGCGGCCGGCGGTGTCGGCACCGGACTCGTGCAGCTCGCGAAAGCCGCGGGCAGGCGCGTGATCGGCGTGGTGAGCTCGGCGGAGCGCGCCGCGTACGCCCGGGCGCAGGGCGCGGACGCGATCGTGGACCGCAGGCGCGGCAGCGTCGTCGATCAGGTGAAGGAGCTGACCGGCGGGCGCGGCGTCGACCTCGTGCTCGACCCCGCGGGCGGCCCGACCATGACTTCCTACTTCGAGTGCCTCGGCCGCTTCGGCATGCTCGTGCTGTACGGCAACATCGAGGGCCGGCCGAGCGGCGATATCCACTCGGCCATCGCGGGAGCGCCCTGGCGCAGTTCCGCGTACCGCTACTTCACGATGCACACGCTCGACGACTGGCCGGAGCTGCGCGCGAAGTGCACGCACGAATTGATCCGGCTCCTCGCGAACGGCACGATCCGGGTCCCGATCCACGAGCGCATCCCGCTCGCCGAAGCGCCCCGCGCGCACCGGGTGTTCGAGTCCGGGAAGGTGATGGGGAAGCTCATCATGAAGCCTTGAGTGCGCTGGGGTCGGAACCCTGGGAGATTCCAACGAAGGGTCCTCACCCGGGAGCGACAACGCCGCCGCGACGCTAGTTCCTGCCGATATGCGGCGGAATCTTGCGCTTGTAGCCCGTCAATTCCTCCGCGATCCTGAAGCGCGTCGGGAAGGGGAACGAGATGTGCTTCTGGATGAGGGCGTCGCGCACGTACTTCTCGATCGGCATACCCTGGATGACGCCCATGCCGCCGAAGAGCTCCATGCCCTGCTCGGTCAGGCGCTGCACCGCGGTGCCGGTGAAGGCGAGCGCCATCAGCTCGTAGGGCTGCCACGGCAGGTTGCCGTCCTCGAAGGCCTCGGGATGATCCTTGGCCCATGCCGCGGTGTAGATCAGCCGCCGCGCCGCCTCGAGGTTCGTCGCCATGTCGGCGAGAAAGAGGCCCACCGCCTGGTGCTTGACGACGTGCTTCCCGCCGGAGACCCGCTCCTTGACGTAGTCGATCGTCGCCTCCAGCGCCGAGCGCCCGAGACCCAGCGTCAGCGCCGCGATGGTGACGTGCGTGCCCATGTCGGTGCGGCCCTTCGGAGCGGGCCCGAGGATGCGGCCCTTCGGCACGCGCACGTTGTCGAAGAACATCTCCGCGTTGTCGCCGATCCTGCGGCCGATCTTGGACATCGGGCGGCGCACGAGGCCGGGCGAGTCGCCCTCGACGAGAAACGCCTGGATGCCGGCGTCGGTCTGCGCCATGGTGACGATCAGCTTGGAGAGGTAGCCCACCGTCTGGAAGTTCTTCGCGCCGTTGATGATCCAGGACCCGTCGGGCTGCTCGACGGCGCGGGTCTTCAGCTTCACGTCCACGGGCGTCTCGGTGTAGTAATCGAAGCCGAGATCGGTGTCGGGCTCGTGGATCGCGACCGTCGTGAAGTAGAGGTCGTCGCCGACAAAACGGGGCACGAAGTAGTCGCGCTGCTCCTGCGTCATCCTCAACTCGAACCAGTCGCGCGCGCGCCGCGCCGTCAGCATGTAGTAATAGGCCGTGCCGATGTCGGCGGCGGCCAGCTCCTCCGCGATGAGGCACGCTGTCAGGTGATCCGACGCTCCCGCGCCGCCGTTCTCCTCCGAGAGCGCGAAGGTGCGGAAACCGAGTTGCGAGCCCTTCTTGAGCGTCTCCCACGGAATGCGGTCTTCCCAGTTCGGCTTCCGGTCGAGTTCCAGGGCGTAGGGCTTGATTTCCTTTTCCGCGAATTCCCGCGCGAGGTCGCGGAACGCGATCTGCTGCTCGTTCAACCGGATGTCGAACACGGTGGTCTCCCTTGAGTGAAGTCGTGCCGCGCGCGCGGGCGCCGCGCCGCGATTCCCTGCCCGGCGGGATTCTTTCCGGCCGCATGCCGCGCGTCAAGTGCGTTCGGATAGTGAACTGGCGCCGCGCCGTGGGCGCCCATGGCCATGGTTTACACTTGCCTCCGCCACCGGTCTCCGCTCCCGCCCGCCTCTCTGAAGGATCGCAAGACACCATCCATGCGGGAGGGGACAAGGCATCGTACATCCCGCTGCCGGTCGTGCCGCGCAAGGCGTGACCGGACCGGGGCTGTCGCATGACGGCGCTTCGCGCCGTGGCCTGCGCATTCCTGTGGCATGATCGGCTTTCGACGAAGCGCATTACGTACCACGGGAGGGACAATGATCCGCAAGCTGAGGACCCGGCGCGACGACCAGCAGTGGATGCTCGACCTCGCGCTCAACATGCGCGGGCGGGTGCAGAACTTCGAGCGCGACGACCTCGAGGTGCCCGCCGGCAAGCGCGCGCGCAACTACCGCATGTTGCCCAAGGTGTGGCGCGAGGCGGCGGTGCGCCACGAGGCGCTCGCGCGGCGCGCGCACGCGATGGGGGCGAGGGAGACGGCGACCTACCACTACGACCATGCCATCGAGGCCTACCGGATGGCCCAGCACCCGATCTATTTCGACGACCACCCGGTGAAGCTGGAGCTCTGCCGCAAGCTCGACGAGATGGTGGACCGCCGCTCGAAGGTGGCGAGCTATCCCATCGAGCGCGTCGAGGTGCCCTTCGACGGCGGCAAGACCATTTCGTGCCTGCTCCACCTGCTGCCGGACCGGCGCAAGGCGCCGGTGGTGATCTACGTCCCGGGCATGGACCAGACGAAGGAAGTCTTTCCGAGGGCGTTCCACAACGTCGCGCTCTCGCGCGGCATGCACGTCATCGCGATCGACGGGCCGGGGCAGGGCAGCTCCAACATCCAGAAGATCCGCTCGGTGAAGGACAACTACGAGCGGGCGGGCGCAGCCGTCATCAGCCACCTCCTCAAGCGCCCCGAAGTGGACCCGAAGAAGATCGCCATCTACGGCATCAGCATGGGGAGCTACTGGTCGCTGCGGCTGTCGAGCTACGATCACCGGGCGGCGGCGGTGGTGAGCTCGGTCGCGTGCTTCAACCCGAACAACACGATCTTCACGCAGTCCTCCCCGCGCTTCAAGCAGATGTTCATGTACATGGCGGGCTACGAGAACGAGGAGAAGTTCGACGAGGAAGTGGCGAAGGGCATGACCGTGCGCGGCTGCCTCGGCAAGGTGAAGTGCCCGACGCTGCTCGTCACCGGCGAGTTCGATCCCCTCTGCCCGCTGGAGGACGCGGTCGAGGCCTACGGCGAGCTCAGGGTCCCGAAGGAGATGTGGGTGCTGGAGAACCAGTACCACCCGCTCTGGGGCACCGCCAATCTCGGCGGGCTCGACTGCCACGACTACGTGATGGACTGGCTGAACCTCCTCTTTACCGGCAAGCGAACGCCGACGAAGCGCGGCGCCGTCAAGTACGTCCGCGAGCACGGCGACGGGCCGTGGGGCCGCTGCGACTGGACGCCGCCGGTGAAGGCGGGGCAGGCCTACTTCTAGCGGAAGCGAAGCCCTCCGCGTCGCCTCCGGTGCCATCCCCGCCGAAGGGCCGACCTCGTGGGTAAAGCCCGGCCCCGGGCACGAGGGGAACGCTCGAGGCGCTCGCCGATGGGACGATACCAGCCGTCACCGCATCACTTCGGGCTCATCCCCGCCGCGCGCACCGCTTTCGCCCACTGGGCCATCTCCGATTCGATCACCTTGCGGAACACCTCTGGCGAGTTGCCGACCGCCTCCACGCCGTCCGCGGCGAACCTGGCGCTTTCCGCCCTCAGCGTCGCCACCGCCGCGGCGTTGAGCCGCGCGATGATCGGCCGGGGCGTGCCTGCGGGCGCGAAGAGCCCATACCACTGCGTCACGTCGTAGCCCTTCACGCCGGCTTCGGCCACCGTCGGCATGTCCGGGAGCGCGATCGCGCGCGTCGCGGCAGTGGTGGCGAGCCCGCGCAGCCGGCCGCTCTTCACGTGGGCGAGCGACGAGAGCATGGTCGCGCAGGCGGCGGAGACCTGACCGCTCAGGAGATCGGCCATCGCGGGGCCGAAGCCCTTGTAGGGTATGTGGACCATCTTCGTGTTCGTCATCGTGAGGAACAGTTCCATCGCGAGGTGCGGGTTGGTGCCGGGGCCGGCCGAAGCGTAGTTCAACTCGCCGGGGCGCTGGCGGACGAACGCGATCAGCTCCCTGATGGATTTCACCGGGAGCGACGGATGCACGACCATGATGTTGGGCGCGGCGACCGCCTGCGTGATCGGCGCGAGGTCCTTCAGGAGGTCGTAGGGCAGGTTCCTGCTGATCGACGGCAGTATCGTGATCGTCGCGACACCCATGAGCAGCGTGTAGCCGTCCGGCTGGGCGCGTGCCGCGAGCTCGTTGCCGATGATGCCTCCCGCCCCGGCGCGGTTGTCGACGACGACGGGCTGCCCGAGCTCTTTCGTCAATCCCGGCAGCAGCCGCCGCGTCGTGATGTCGGTGCCGCCGCCGGGCGAGGAAGGCACGATGATGCGCACCGGGCGGGTCGGGTAGTCGCTCTGCGCGGCGGAGAGGAGCGGCAGGCAGGCGAGCAGGGAGACTATCAGCAGGCGCGATGGTCCGTGGATGGCCATGGGCTTCTCCTCCTTGTTCGGGTGTTCCAGCCTGCGTGCGAGGCGCGCCCGCCGGCGAGGCCGCTAGAAAACGCCCAACGCGAGCCCGGCGGCGAGCGCCGCGCCGGTTTCCTCGCAACGCCTGAGGTCGTCCGCGCCTATCGTCTTCGGTGCGAGGATGGCCTCCGGCGTTTGCGCATGGGTGCAGACGATGAGCGGCTCGGCGACGCGCTTCAGCCGCCAGCCGGTCGCGATGCGCTCGATCTGGCGCGCCGCGTTCCGCCCGTCGCTGCCGGCGCAGACGAGCGTCGCGTACGGCCGGCCCGCGATGCGCTCGAGCGCGGCGTAGTAGGTGCGATCGAAGAAGTCCTTCATGACGCCCGCGATGGCCGCGAGGTTCTCCGGCGTGACCCACAGGTAGCCGTCGGCGGCGAGCACGTCCTCGCCCCCCGCGGCGGCGGCATGCAGCAGGCGCACCCGCGTGGCGGGCTCCGCCGCCGCGCCGGCGCGCGCGGCCTCCGCCATCTGGCGCGCGCCGCCGGTGACGGAGTGGAAGACGATGAGGAGCGTCTTCAAGGAGGCGCAAGGATGAACGCGTCCTGCTTCACCCTTTTCATTCAGCCTTGACCCCCGCCGCCTTCGCCACGTTCGCCCACTTGACGAGCTCGCTCTTCACGTAGGCGGCGAACTCTCCCGGGGTATCGCCGACGGGCTCGGTGCCGTCGGCGACGAAGCGCTGCCGCACCTCGGGCAGGGCGAGCACGGCCGTGATCTCCGCGTGGAGCCGCTGCACGATCTCGCGTGGCACCTGCGCGGGGGCGGCCGCGCCGTACCATTGCAACGATTCGAATCCGGGCAGCCCGGCTTCCGCCACCGTCGGGATCCCGGGCGCGGCCGCGACGCGCTTGAGACTCGTGATCCCGAGTGGCCGCAGGCGCCCCGCCCGGACCTGCGGCATGCCGGTGAGGATCGTCGCCGCCATCACCGTGATCTGGCCGGCCACCATGTCGATCATCGCGGGCGCCATGCCCTTGTACGGGATGTGCGCCATCCGGAGGCCCGCGGTGTGGTTGAAGAGCTCCATCGTCATGTGGGGATAGGTACCGATGCCGGCGGAGGCGTAGTTCAATTGTCCCGGCCGCGCGCGCGCGAACGCGACGAGTTCCCGCACCGACTTCACCGGCAGCGAGGGGTGCACGACGACGATGCTGGTGGAGTCGATGATCCGGGTGATCGGCGCGAAGTCGCGGAGCGGATCGTACGGCACCTTCGAGTAGATCGCCGAGTTCAGCGCGAGCGTCGAGGGCGTGACGAGGATGGTGTAGCCGTCCGCGGGCGCGCGCGCGGCGAGCTCGATGCCGATCATCGTGCCCGCGCCTGGCCGGTTGTCGATGACGATTTGCTGGCCGATCCGCTCCGCGAGCTTCGGCGCGAGGGTGCGTGCCACGATGTCGGTGCCGCCGCCCGCGGACGAGGGCACCACGACGCGAATCGCCCTGGCGGGATATCCGGCCTGCGCGCACGCGAGCGACGGGGCGGCGCAGAGCAACGCAGCACACGCCGCGCGCACTGCATGGTCGGCGTTCATTGTGTATCCTCCTCCGCGCATATCATAAGCGATGGTGCGGCGTGACGGGTGCCGCGTGGCGCGTGACGTGTGAAGGGAGGCGATGACCGTGGCCGAGGCAGGACGGCGCCTGGAGGGCAGGGTTGCGCTCGTGACGGGCGCGGTGCGCAGGAACGGGCGCGCCATCGCGCACGCGCTCGCGCGCGAGGGCGCGGCGATCGTGATCAATACCCGGCGCTCGCGCGACGAGGCGGAGGGGGTGCGCGCCGAGATCGCCGGGCGCGGCGGGCGGGCCATGGTGTGCGTCGCCGACGTGACCGACGAACCGGCCGTCGAGGCGATGGTCACGGAGGCGGTCCGGCGCTTCGGCGGGCTGGACATCCTCGTCAACAACGCGGCCGACCGCGGGCTCGTGCCCTTCCTCGAGATGACGGCCGCCGAGTGGCGTCGCATCGTCGGCATCGCGCTCGACGGTACTTTCCTCTGCTCGCGCGCGGCGCTGCCGCACATGGTGGCGGCAGGCTGGGGCCGCATCGTGAATGTGAGCGGCATGAGCCACCACATGCCGACCTATTCGGGGCGCGCCCACGTCAGCGCCGCCAAGGCGGGAGTCGAGGGACTCACGCGCGCGCTCGCCGCGGAGTTCGCGAAGCGCGGCATCACGGTAAACTGCGTCTGTCCCGGCCGCATCGGCGGCGAGCGCGCGGCCAGTGCCGGCGCCATGCCCGACCCGGAGCTCGCCGTGCCGGTCGGCCACATGGGCGTCCCGGAGGACGTCGCCGGCGCGGTGCATTACCTGTGCCTGCCGGGCACGGGCTTCGTCACCGGGCACACGCTGCACGTGAACGGCGGCCAGTTCCTGCCGTGACGGGGCCCCGCCGGCGAGACCCTTGCTCCGCGATCCCGGAGACTTCGCGTGCGACCGGTACCACGCGCCGGCGGCTGGACTACAATCGCCCATTATGCGGTCCGGTCCGTTCAAAACGAGGAGGGTCAGAAGCATGAACGTCAGGAATGCGGGTCTTCTCGCCGCCGGGGCACTGCTCGCGGTCGCCGCCGCGCCCGTCCGCGCGCAGGCCGACGCCGCCGGCTATCCGTCGAAGCCGGTGCGGATCATCGTCGGTTTCGCCCCCGGCAGCTCGACGGACGTGACCGCGCGGATCTTCGCGCTGAAACTCGCCGAGATGTGGGGCGTCGGCGTGACCGTCGAGAATACGCCCGGCGCGGGCGGCACGGTCGGCGCCGCCCGGGCCGCGAAGGCCGCTCCCGACGGCTACACGCTCCAGTACGGCGCCAACGGGGCCATGACCATTGCCCCGAGCCTGTTCACCAAGCTCCAGTACGACGCCGTGCGCGATTTCGCGCCGGTCTCGCAGGTGCTGTTGATGGGGAGTATCCTCGCCGTCCACAACTCGCTGCCGGTGAAGAGCATGAAGGAGCTGCTGGCGCTCGCGAGGGCGCGGCCGGGCGAACTCTCCTATGCGAGCCCGGGCACCGGCACGCCGCAGCACATCGGCTTCGAGCTGCTGAAGATCCTGGCGCACGTCGATATCACCCACGTGCCGTACAAGGGTGCCATCTTCACCGACGTGCTCGGCGGGCGCGTGCCGATCACGCTGCAGAACTTCGGGGCCATCCTGCCCACGATACGCGACGGCAAGCTGCGGGCGATCGCGCAGAGCTCGCTCAAACGCTCGCCGAGCATGCCGGATCTGCCGACCATCGCCGAATCGGGTTTCCCGGGCTTCGAGGCGGTCTCGTGGTTCAGCTTCCTCGTGCCAACCGGGACGCCCGCGCCCATCGTGAAGAAGGTCCACCAGGACGTCCTCAGGGTTCTCGGGCAGGCCGATGCGCGCGGCAGGTTCACCGAGCTCGGGCTCGACATCGTGGGCAACTCGCCCGCGGAGCTTGCGGCGATCATCAAGCAGGACATCGCCAAGTGGGGCAAGGTGATCCGGGACGCGGGCATCACCGCCACCAACTGACCACCGGGGCTTCACGCACTCGGGGTGCTACAGGAGGCGGTTCAAGATCAAGGGGAGGTTCCCATGCCTACGATCGAGCATGACGGGGCGAGCATCTATTTCGAGGAGCACGGGCGGGGCTTCCCGATCCTCGCCTTCGCGCCGGCCGGCGTGATGTCCACCATCGCCGTCTGGAGCCAGCCGATGGCGCCGATCAAGCCCGTCATCGATTTCGCGGGTTACCGGGTGATCGTGATGGACCAGCGCAACGCCGGGGGCAAGTCGCGCGCGCCGATGAGCGAGCGGGACGGCTGGCATTCCTACACTTCCGACCACGTCGCCGTCCTCGATCATCTGAAGATCGACCGGTGCCACCTCTTCGGGCAATGCATCGGCGGCTCGTTCATCGCGAATCTCATCGGGGCGCAGCCCGCCCGGGTGGTGGCGGCCGTCTGGGCGCAACCCATCGGGCGGGTGGGGCCGATGAAGCCGCGCCCGCCGCGCTTCAACGAGTGGATCAGCGGGCTCAAGGCGGACCACCCGGAGCTGACCGAGGCGATGGCGGACGCCATCTACCGCAACATGTACGAACGGGACTTCATCTACTGCGCGGACCGCGAGTTCGCGAGGAACTGCACGACGCCCTCGCTTCTTCTCGCCGGCAACGACGACGCGCACCCGCGCCCGGTCTCGGACGAGCTGTCGCGGCTCCTGCCGAACGTCGAGTACATCACCGAGTGGAAGGAAGGCGAGGCACTCGCGCGGGCGAAGGCGCGGGTGAAGGCGTTCCTGGCGAAGCACACGCCGGCGGCGGCCGCGTAGCGTGTGCCGAACCGCCCGCGGGAGTTGCTCCAACGCGGAAAGCGGCAGGGACCGGGAGCCGTCAGTCGAACTTCAATCCGGTGTGCGCGACGACCTTCTGCCAGCCCGCGACGTCGCCCGTCAGGAATTCCGCGAACTGGGCGGGCGTGTGGGGCGCGAACTCGCCACCCACGTTGTTGACGACCCACGCCATGGTCTGCGGTTCGCTCAGCGCGCGCGAGATTTCGGCGTTGAGCCTGTTCACGACCGCCGCCGGCGTGCCGGCCGGCGCGAAGAGGCCCGTGAAGAGATAGGCCTCGACCTTGATTCCCGATTCCATCAGGGTCGGCACGTCGGGCAGCGCGGCTGATCGCTTCGCGCTCGTGACCGCCAGCGAGCGCACCTTCCCCTGCTTCACGAAGGGCTGCGGGTCGAGGAGATTCAGGACGCTGAAGCCGACTTCGCCCGAAGCGAGCGCGATCAACGTGGGCGCCGCCCCCTTGTAGGCCACCGGCACCGTTTTCACCCCGGCCGCCGCGCTGAACATCTCCGCGGCAAGGTGCGCGATGCTGCCCATGCCCACGGTCCCGAAGGTGACCTCGCCGGGACGCCGGGTGGCGAGCGCGACGAGTTCCTTCACGTTTCTTATCGGGAGCGACGCGGCGGAGACCAGGTAGAGCCCGCTGATCACGCAGCGGATCACCGGCGTGAAGGCACGGGGGCCGTCGTAGGGCAGCTTGCTGTAGAAAAATCCCGCCATGTAACTGCTCGACGAATGCATGATGAGCGTGTAGCCGTCGGGGGCGCTCTTCGCCACGATCGCGCCGGCTATGGTGCCGGTCGCGCCGAGGCGATTCTCGACGAGGAAGTTCTGTCCCATGAGCGGGGTGAGCTTCTGCGCGACGAGGCGGGCGATGATGTCGGTGGACCCGCCGGCCGCGAATGGCACGACGATTCTCACCAGTCTTGCGGGATACTCCTGCGCCGCGGCGTTCGCCGCGAAGGCCGAGAGCAGGGCCGGCAGCATGCCGCGTAGAAGCTTTCCGGAAGACCTGGTGGATTTCGTCGCCGCCATCGCATCCTCCCACGGTATCGGTGCCCGTGCCGCCAGCATATGCGATTTCCCTCGATCTTTCCACCGTGCCGGGCGGCGGGGTACGAGGCGGCCGGCGTCCGAAGAAACGCGATGGCGCGTGCGCGACGAGGTCGGGCGGGGTCCATGGGGCCCCTCCCGTGATTGACGAGTCGCCCGGCGCGGCATAGATTGCGCGACGGGTCGAGGGGGTCGGGTCCGGACGGCGTGGATCGACGAGCCCGCGGCGGGCCATCCCCGGCAAGATGGAGGTGAGATCGTGTTCGACATTCGTTTGTCGCAGGAGCAGCGGCAGTTCCGGGCGCTCGCCCGCAAGTTCGCGCAGGAGGAAGTGAAGCCGCGGGCGATGGCGCTCGATCGCGAGCCGGAGTGGGAAAAGCGCGTTCCGTGGGAGCTGCTCAAGCGAGGCTCGCAGCTCGGGTTCCGCACGTTCGTCCTGCAGGAGGAGAACGGCGGCTCGGGCATGGCGGATCACCTGACCTCCTGCCTCGTCGCGGAGGAACTCGCCGCGGGAGAGCTCGGCACCGCCTATTACTTCATGCTGACGGCGCGCCGCGCGCGCGACTGGTTCGAGCTGCGGATGACGCCGGAGCAGCGGGCCTACTTCGTGCCGAGGTTCGTCGCGGACGATCTCTATTTCACGACGGTCGCCATCCACGAGCCGGAGACGGATTTCGGCTTCGACTATTTCACGGAAACCCCGGACAGCGTGCGCCTCAGGACGCGCGCGGTCGAGCAGCCGGACGGCTCGTGGATCATCAACGGCGCCAAGGGCTACCAGACGGTCGGCTACCTCGCGAAGCTGATCCTGGTGCGGGCCCAGACGCCGGCCGGAGTGCAGTCCTTTCTCGTGGAGGGCGATTCGCAGGGCCTCACCCGCCGCCCGTTGTCAAAGCTCGGGCGGCGCGTCGGTGACAACGCCGCGGAGATCGTCTTCGACAACGTGCGCGTGCCGCCGGGGCGCATACTGCCACGGGCGGCGAAGGGCCGCACCGACATGGGCACGCACCCGACGATCGCGGCGTTGACCCTCGGGCTGGGCCGCGCGGCCCTGGAGGAGACCCTGAAGTACACGCAGGAGCGCATCTCGGGCGGCAAGCCGATCATCCGGCATCAGGCGGTGGGCCTTGCGCTCGCGGAGATGGCGATGAATCTCGAGGCGGCGCGGCGGCTCGTCTGGACGGCCGCCTGGGTGAAGGACCATCAGGAGGCGATCGAGGACGGGAGCATCGAGGACCTGCCCTACGAGCACATGGCGACCGCCTTCACGGGAGCGGCCGTGCAGCGCCTGACCGAGCAGGCGCTGGAAATGTTCGGCGGCGCGGGCGTGATCCAGGGCATGCCGATCGAGAAGTACGTGCGCGACGCGCACGTGCAGAAGCACGTCTCGTTTCCCGCCGTGTCTCGATTCAAGATCACCGAGGCGCTGGCGGGATTCGCGCGGAAAGTCCCGCCGTTTCACGGGGGCGACTAGCGGGGGTCGAACGAGGGGTCATGCCGGCCATTCCGGCCGGTGGTAGCCGGGCGGCACCGCGGGCCGGGCCCAGCGCGGCGGTGTCTCCGAAAGCCGCAGCACGGGTGCGAGGTGGCGCAGCCGCCCCGCCGGCGTGTCGCTTGTCGCCGACCAGCCCGCGAGTTCCGCCGCCGGGAATTCGTCCGGGATCTCTCTCAGGGCCGCCGCCGGCACTTCGCCGCGCGAAACGAGCCAGCGCCCCACCTGCGCGAGGGAAGTGCGCACCAGCCAGCTCCCGCCTTCGCGCGCGCGGCGGGCGAGCGCCACCATCGCGCCCGCCGCCATCAGGTAGCCGGTCAGGAAATCGATCGCGGAGGCCGGGTAGAACCGCGGGCCGGGCGCGGCGCCGGGACAGAGCTCACCCTGACGGTGGGCGATACCGCTCACGGTCTGGATCACGGTGTCGAACCCGCGGCGCGAGGCCCACGGCCCGGCGTGACTGAACGCGCTGAGTGAGACGACGACGATCCCCGGTCGAAGGGCGGCGAGCCCCTCGGGAGAGAAGCCGCGGGCGGCGAGCGTGCCGGGCCGGTAGCCCTGCGAGAACACGTCGGCCCCGCGCGCGAGAGCGCGCAGGGTCTCCGCGTCGCGCGCTTCGCGCAGATCGAGGTGCGCGGAGAGCTTGCCGTGACCGGTGTCGTATTCCTGGCGCCCGAGGCTCGGCAGGTGCGCGGCGGTGATCTTCAGCACGTCCGCGCCGTGTTCCGCGAGGGTGCGGGCGCAGGTCGGCCCGGCGATGACACGGGTGAGGTCGAGCACCCGCGCCCCCGAGAGCGGCCGGTCCCCCGCGGGGAGCGGCTCGGGCGGGCTGTCGCCGATCCGGACGATTTCGAGGAGTGGCAGCCCCGCGACCGCGACCGACTGCGGGTGCAGGGCCCATTCCTCGAAGGTGCGGACCATGCCGCCCGCGCCCTTCGCCGCGATGATCGCTTCCTCCAGTTCCAGCGCGTCCCATCGCGAGACGGCCTGCCGTACCGCCGCGGGATCCCCGGGCACGCCGAGGACCTTCAAGGCGGCGGCGCGGTGGTTGGGGAAATTGGCGTGGATATAGCTCCAGCGGCCGTCCTTCGCCGGGTAGATCGCCATCAACGGGTCCTGGCCGAAGTCGACGGGGGCGCCTTCCAGCACGAGGTAGGTGCCGCTGCGCAGCGACGCGGTCGCCCGCCGTGCGTCGACGCCGATCGCCTGGCGGCGCCGGGTGCGAAGCGCCCACAGGTCGGAGACGGCAAGGCCGACCGCGGCGAGCGCCGCGGCGCCGGTCTCCGCCAGCCTGAACGGGGTCGGTAGAACCGGGTCGGCGCCGCCGGTGAACTCGACCTCGCCGGTACGGTTCTCCCGCCAGCCGAAGGCGGGCAGCAGGGTGCGCAGTGCATCGTTCATCATGTTCGAGTCTCCTGGAAGTCCCGTTGCCGCCCGCTGGAACCGTCCTCCTGGCGCTCGCACGCGACACGGTGGCGGGTGTCCTGCGATCTCACGCGCATCACGGATTACCGGTCGCACGCGCGGGCTTCGGGCGCGGCATCCCGGACCTGCGCAGCAGGAAGCCGCCCGTCGCGAGAATCGCCGCGTTCGTCAGGAATACCGCCACGTAACCGAACGCGGTGCCGACGCTGCCGAAGAAGAGCGGGACGACGAGGTGCGTCGCATTGCGCACGGTCTTCTGCAGACCGAACGCTTCCGCGAGCCGCTCCGGCGGCGCGATCACGTAGAGGAGCGACATCGCCATCGGGTAGGAGCAGCCGACGCCGAGCCCCAGCAGGAACGCGATCGCGCAAAGTGCCCATGCGCTCTCGAAGAACGGAAAGAGGACGAACGCCGCCGCCGACACGAAGATCGCCGCGTGGAGGATCGCCGCCTCCGTCGTCCGTCGCGCGAGCCAGGGCAGGACCGCGCGGATCAGGAAGGCCGCGAGGAACGACACCCCGAGCACGGTGCCGATCGCGGAGGCCGAAAGGCCCACGGCGTGGCCGTAGATCGGCAGGTAGAACTGGAAGAGGTCCTGCGCCGTGCCGACGACGCCGACGGCGATGATCGTGGAGCGAAGCGCCGGAACGCGCCACAGCTCCATGACGCCGCCGCGCGGCTCCGCCCGCGCGTGTTCGGTCACGCGCGCCGGCAGCACGTCCGGCTTGACCGCGATCACGAGCACCGGCGCGAGCGTGAGTGCCGCGAGAATGAGGTAAGCCTCACCCTGGCCCAGGTGATCGATCGAGTATCCGGCGAGCACCGGCCCGAGGAAGTTGGCCGCCGACCAGCCCATCGTGATCAGCGTGTAGTTGCGCGCGCGCTTGTCCGGCCCGCCGATGCCGCCCACGGTGGCTTCCACGGGGAGGCTGAAGACCTGGTGCGAGAACCCCAGCACCAGCGCCGCCGCGCAGAGCGCGCCGAACCCCGGCAGGCTCGCCGGGAGCAGCAGCGCGGCGGTGAGCGCGAGCGAGCCGAGCGTGACCATCATGCGCGGCGAAGTCCGGTCCGCGAAACGGCCGATCGCGATCGCGAGCAGCATCGGGCAAAGCGAATAGAGCGCGATCACGAGCCCGATGGCGAACTGGTTGTCGGTCAATGCGAGCGCGTGCAGGGACACGGCGACGCGGCTCCCGCCGAAGCCGGCCTGGCTCAGAAACGCCATCAATACGACGAGGTGTATCGCCATGGGAGCGGAGATCGGGGCGGGTTGGCGCCGCGACAGTGGTGCCCATCATGCCGCACAATCCGGCCCGGGGGGAGGGCCGCGGTCGTAGCGGAAACGCCCGGGAATGCCGGGTGATTGCCGCGGCGCGGGGCGCGCGCCCGTTCGGCGGGCTGCGGCGACCCGCGCGCGTTGCGCGGTGCCGCGGCCGATTTCAGCCGAGCAGGCGGGAGACGCGGCCCGCCGCGGCGAGGCGGCCGCCGTTCCTGAAGCGCTCGTGATTGCGCTCGACCTCCTCCAGGTCGTAGCGGTAGCTCACCATCATCCCGTACGACTGGCGCAAGCCGCGCGCGGAGGTGTCGGCAAGCCAGTAGATGCGGTTCAACCGCGCGCCGTTTCCAAGGTGGAACTGGGCGACGTGATCGAGGGGGTGGGCGCCCGATTTCTCCCGGAGGAGATAGCGCGCGCAGAGCTTCTCCATGAGCGGGCGCAGGGCCTGCGCCACTCGCGCCGTGTTCGGCCAGTCCGCGCGGGCGAGCGAATCGGCGATGGCGGTCTCGGGAGCGGCATGGCCCACCGCGGCCGCGAACTTCGCGACTTCGGCCGCCGGCAGCAATTCGTGGCGTTCGCGGAGCGCTTGATCGAGCCACGCGCGGAACCCGGGAAGCGGCGAGAGCGTGGTGAACACCTTGAGGTTCGGCAGGTCGTCCCGCAGGTCGTCGATCACGCGTTTCAGGAGCAGGTTGCCGAAGCTCACGCCGCGCAGGCCCTTCTGCGTGTTCGAGATCGAGTAGAACACGGCGGTGTCGGCCGCGCGCGGGTCCGCCGCCGGCGCGTTCTCGTCGAGGAGCGCCTGCACGCTGCCGGGAGTGCCCTTCACCAGCGCGATTTCGACGAAGATCAGCGGCTCGTCGGGCAGGCGCGGGTGAAAGAACGCGTAGCAGCGCCGGTCGATGTCGAGGCGATTCCTGAGATCGGTCCACGACGCGATCGGGTGCACCGCCTCGTAGGCCATCAGCTTCTCCAGCACGAGCGCGGGCGATTGCCACGTGATGCGGGTCAATTCGAGGAACCCCGGATCGAACCAGCGTTCGATCAGGCTGTCGAGCTCGACGCGCAGCACCTCGAGTCCCGCGTCCTGCGCAATCAACCCGAGCAGATCGGCGCGCAGATCCACGAGGAACTTCACGCCATCGGGCAGCAGGTTGAACAGGGCGAAGAACTTCGCGCGGGGCGCATCGAGCGCGAGCCGCAGCCTCGCCTCGGCGCGCGCGAGTTCGTCCGCGTCGGCCGCGGCCTGCACCTCGGCAATGGCGGCGGCAAGTTCCGCGCGGTCCGGCGCGAATTCATGGGTGACGAGCCTGAGAATGGCGGCGCGCTGAGGGAGGCTTGCCCCCCGGTAGATCGCCGCGATCCAGGCGGCCCGGTTACGCACCGCGTTCTCGCCGCCTCGCCGGGCGCGCGCTTCCTCGAACAGTTGCCTGAGTCTCGCGACGAGGCGCGCGGTCGCACGGTCGCGCGCCGCGCCGCGCGGCGCGGCCGCGAGCGAGGCCGCCAGCCCGCGCCACCACCCCCGGATGCGTCCGAGTGTCGTCAGCTCCGGGATGACGGGAAGTGGGGTGATGCTGTTCGCGGCACGCTCCATAGCGAGGAGTTAAGATGGTGATTTACCGGTCGGAACAAGCCTTGGCTTCGGAAGTCGCGCGCGCATGCTGCATAGCAATATGCACGCACTATACATTAACGACGCAAAATTCGTACCCATTAGCCCTGAAAGAAAGAGCGGTGGAAATGGTCCCGCGCCGCGGTCCGGCCGGAGTCCCGGGCACGCCCCCTCACGGCCTCGCCATGTTGCGATACCCGATCCCGACCATGACGCAAGCCATGCCATCCCTGGGGCGATTCATGGCCGCGCTGATCATCGCCGGTGGGGGGGTCATGACTGCTGAGGCGCAAGACCCGTACGCGAGCGCGAGGAACCGGATGGCCGAGGAGATCGCGATTCTCGCGCGCGAGACGCGCAGTGAAACAGGGCGCGCGGCGTTCTCCGAGCGCGTGATGGCGGCCATGAGGCGGGTGCCGCGCCACGAGTTCGTCACCGCCCGCGAACGGGCGAGCGCCTACGAGAACCGGCCGCTGCCGATCGGCCACGGCCAGACCATTTCGCAGCCGTTCATCGTGGCCCTGATGACGGATGTGCTGGAGGTGAAGCCGTCCGACCGGGTACTCGAGATCGGCACCGGATCGGGTTACCAGGCCGCACTGCTCGCGGAATTGGCCGGCGCGGTCTACACCGTGGAAATCGTCGAGCCGCTCGCGCGTTTCGCGAAGGAACGGCTCGCGCGCTATCCCAACGTCGCGGTTCGGCACGGCGACGGCTTCCTCGGCTGGCCCGAACACGCGCCTTACGATGCCATCATGGTCACGGCCGCGCCGAGGGAGGTGCCGCAGCCGCTCCTCGATCAGTTGAAAGCGGGTGGCCGCCTGGTGGTGCCGGTGGGCGGGCAGTTCGCGGGCCAGAGCCTGCTGGTGGTGGAAAAACTGCTCGACGGCCGCGCGGTTCGCCGCACCGTCCTTGCGGTTCGGTTCGTGCCGCTCACCGACCCGGCCGGACGCCAGCGGTGACGCTCTCCGGCGCCCGCTTCTAGAACCGGTAGCGCACGCCGAATCGCAGCCCCTGCAAGCGGAACGAGCCGGGATCGTCGGAGAGGACGTCGTAGGAGAGCGCCCAGCTCGGCGTGAGCCAGTGCTGACCGGTGAAGGAAAGCTGGCGCAGTCCGGTCACCGACGGATCGAAGCCCGAGGCGAACGTTTCGAGTTCGCGGCCCAGCACGAGCCCGAACGTGGTGGCCGGGTTGTACCGGTAATGCAACTGAAGTTGATAACTCGGCGCGAGCCCGAGCCCCCGCGCGCGTCCCGGCGCGAGCGTGTACCCGTTCAACGCCGCCGGCTCGATGGCCATGCCCGCGCGAAGCGGAAGCGTGGCATCGTGGAAACGGTAAGCGAGACCCAGGGCGAGGCCGCCGCCGCTCGCGAACGGGGTGTAGAGCTCGCCCGTCAGCGAGTAGCGCCGGGGCGAGAGCGGTGTCGGATCCAGCGCGGCCAGCTCCAGGGAGGCGGCAAGCGCTTTCGACATGGGATAGGCGATGCCGCCGAAGAGTTCGTGCACCGTGTAGCCGAGGCGAGCCATCTCGCGCACGCCGCCGAAATACAGTCGCGGCCCTGCCATTGCAGCGCGGGCCGCCACGGGCAGCCCGTCCTCGCCGGCTGCAAAGTGCGCGCCGGCGCGGTTGCCGGTGAGGGCTGGTTGCTTCAAGCCCAGCCCCGAGCGTTCGAGCGAGAGGCCGCTCTGGGCATGGGCGCAGGCGGACAACGCGGCGAGCAGCACCGCACAGCCGAATGACCCTGACCGAATCATGGTTCCACGCTCCTCAATGTAATTATGCGACACTCGGGCCATGCCCGTGTCCTGATGCGTGCAGCATGGCTCCAACACGCACGCGCGCCGTCCGATATTTGCAACACTTGCGGCCGTCAGCCGGGCGCGCGGCGTTGGCGGACCATGGATACTTGGCTAGAATAGCGCCCGGCATGCCCGTACGAATCTTCCAGGTGGAGGAAAGACAATGAAAAATCCGCTCGACTCGCTCTGGGGCACGGTAATCTGCGGCCTGGTTCTGACTTTGGTCCTGTACTACGTCGTCAAAGCCTCGATGTAACGGCCGGGAAAGGACAGAGAACATGATGGACTTCATCCAACTTGGAATCGGGCGCTGGGTGCACATCGCCGCGGGCGTCATGTGGATCGGGCTGCTCTACTACTTCAACTTCGTCCAGGTGCCGGCGCTCGCGGAGGCCGGCAAGGACGGTACCGGCGCGGGGATCACCAAGCACGTCGCGCCCCGTGCGCTCTTCTGGTTCCGCTGGGCCGCCGTCGTTACCTGGCTCGCGGGCGCGGTGCTGCTCGGCGCGAATTTCCACAAGGCGTTTCTCTTCATGGAGCCCGGACTTCGCGCGATCGGGATCGGCGCGTGGCTGGGGACGATCATGATCTTCAACGTGTGGGTGCTGATCTGGCCGAACCAGCAGAAGATCCTCGGGATGGTGCAGGCGAGCGATGCCGAGAAGGCGACGGCGCGGCGGGTTGCCTTTCTCGCGTCCCGCACGAACACGATGCTCTCGATTCCGATGCTGTTCTTCATGGCAGCCGCGGGTCATCAGGGCGTATTCTTCGGCAGCTAGGTTGCACGCATCGAAACGCGGAAACGCCCGGGGTTCCCGGGCGTTTTCTTGCGACCGGAGGCCGGGGGTCGGAGAACCGCGCGAACTGGTCGATGGCGCGAGGCAATCTCGCCGCGGACTTCCCCGCCTCGGCTCGCGCGTCCCCGGTCTCCGGTCTCATCGCGGCGGCGGCGCGAGGTCCAGTCCTTCGATTCTCGCGCCCGGCTTGATGCCGCGCTTCCTGAACCATCCCTGATTCACCTCAAGCGCGTACTTCGCCGGGCGCGCGGCGGGGTGCGTGTCCTGGGTGTGCGGCTGCATGTCCTCGATGTTGATGATGACGCCCTTCTCGTCGAGGAAGGCGACCGAGAGCGGCACGTACGTGTTCATCATCCACATCGCGTGAAGCGCCGTCTCCCGGAACACGAACAGCATGCCCCGGTTCTCCGGCAGCATGCGCCGGTGCATGAGTCCCTGCGCGCGGGCGGGATCGGACGCCGCGACCTCGACCACGAGCTTGTGCCCGCCCACGGCCAGCGCGATCTCCGGCAGCGCCGCCCGCGATGCGGGTGCCGCCGCGAGCCCGCACGCGAGGATGAGCGCCCGCCACCACGCGGCGGGCGGGCGCACGTGACGCCGGCACCGCCCCGGCGCGGGATCGGCGGTGGCGAGAGGCATCACCGGATCGCCGGCACCACGGGCGGAAAGGATCAGCGCCGACCTCATCTGCCGGTGCTGCCGAATCCTCCCGCTCCCCGGCTGGTGGCGGTGAACTCGTCCACGACTTCGAAGCCGACCTGGACCACCGGCACGACCACGAGCTGCGCCAGGCGCTCGAGCGGATTCAGGACAAAGGGTGCGCCGCCGCGATTCCAGGTGGAGACGAAGATCTGGCCCTGGTAGTCCGAATCGACGAGGCCCACGAGGTTGCCGAGCACGATGCCGTGCCTGTGGCCGAGGCCCGAGCGCGGCAGGATCACCGCGGCGAGCCTCGGATCCGCGAGGTGCATGGCGATGCCGGCGGGCACGAGCTCGGTCTGGCCGGGCGCGAGCGTGAGGGGCGCCGGGATGCATGCGCGCAGATCGAGTCCCGCGGATCCCGGCGTCGCGTAACGGGGAAGTTCGCCGCGCAGGCGCTCGTCGAGAATCCTGACTTCGACGCGCTTCACTTCAGGACTTGCGCTTGCCTGCGCGGCCGTAGAGCCGCGCGACATGCGCGATCAACCGGCGGGCGAGCGCATCCTTGGGCGCGCGGGCGAGCTCGTGGCGGCCCTCGTCGTCGAACAGGACGAGCTCGCTCTCGTCGGCGCCGATCGCGTCCTGGGCGAGGTTGGCGGCGACGAGGGGCACGCGCTTCGCTCGCCGCTTCGCCTCGGCGTTGCGGGCGAGGTCCTCGCTCTCGGCTGCGAAGCCCACGCAGAACGGCGGGCGCGGCCGGCGGGCGACCCACGCGAGGATGTCCGGGTTGGGCTCGAGCGTGACGGTGAGCGCGCGCCCGTCCCGCTTGATCTTGTGCGCGCGCGGCGCGGCCGGGCGGTAGTCGGCGACCGCAGCGACGGCGACGAAGATGTCGGCCTGCGCGACGTGGCGTTTCACGGCTTCGAACATCTCGCGCGCGGACACCGCGTCGGTGCGCCGCACCCCGCGCGGAACCGCGAGCCCCGTCGGACCCGAGACGAGCGTCACCGTCGCGCCGGCTTCCGCCGCGGCGCGCGCGATCGCGTAGCCCATCTTTCCCGAGCTGCGGTTGGTGATGCCGCGCACCGGATCGATGGCCTCGAAGGTGGGGCCGGCGGTCACGAGCACGCGCACACCCGGGAGAAGTTTCGGGGCGAGGTACGCCGCGAGCGCGTCCGCGATCTCGGCCGCCTCGAGCATCCGTCCCATGCCCACCTCGCCGCACGCCTGGTCGCCGCTCGCCGGTCCCAGCATCGCGACTCCGTCGCGCGCGAGCTGCTCGACGTTGCGGCGCGTGGCGGGGTTCGCCCACATCTCGCGGTTCATGGCCGGCGCGACGAGGAGCGGGCACGCGCGCGCGACGCACAGCGCCGACAGGAGGTCGTCCGCGAAGCCATGCGCCAGCTTGGCGATGAAATCGGCTGTCGCGGGCGCGATGACGATCGCGTCGCGTCCCCGGGTGAGCGCGATGTGCGCCATGGTGTCGGGCGCCCGGCTTGCCCACATCTCCGTGTGGACCGGGTTTCCCGAGAGCGCCTGGAACGTCTCCGGCGTGACGAAGCCGCGCGCCGCCTCGGTCATGACGACCTGCACGTCGCAGCCGCGGCGAACGAGTTCGCGCGTCAATTCCGCGGCCTTGTACGCGGCGATGCCGCCGGTCACGCCCAGTACGATCTTCCTGTGGGGGGCATCCGCCACGTGATTGATTTTTCGGGAAATGGCGGGGTGAGTGTAACCGTAAAAGCCGCCGGCGGTAAATCGCCGGAAGAACCCATCGGAGCAAAGCCCGACACGATCCTAGGCCGAAGGTGCGGTACGCGTGCGGCGCCGCCCGGCGTTATCCACGGGAGGATCCACTCGCAGCGGCGGGGTGTACTCATGTCGATCAGTCGGTGGCCAGCGGGGGAGCGGCCGCGCGAGCGCCTGCTCGCGCGCGGCGCGCAGTCGCTTTCGGACGCCGAGCTGGTCGCGATCATCCTGCGGACCGGCACGCGGGGCCGGAACGCCGTCGAAGTGGCGCGCGGTCTCATCGGGCGCTTCGGTTCAGTCGGCGCCCTCCTCGCCGCCGAGCACCGGGCACTCGGCGCCATCCCGGGTCTCGGCAGCGCGAAACGCGCGCAGCTCGCGGCAGTCATGGAACTCGCGCGCCGGGCCCTGCGCGCTGCGCTCGACCGCGGTGATCCCCTCGCGTCGCCGCGGGCGGTGCGCGACTACCTCCGGCTCGAGCTGCAGGATCGCCAGCACGAAGTGTTCCTGGGCGTCTTCCTCGACGCGCAGAACCGCGTGCTCGCGGTGGAGGAGCTCTCGCGGGGCACGCTCACGCAGACGAGCGTCTACCCGCGCGAGGTGGTGAAGCGCGCGCTCCATCACAACGCCGCGGCGCTCATATTCGCGCACAACCATCCGTCGGGCGTCGCGGAACCGTCGCGCTCGGACGAGGCGCTGACCCAGGCGCTCAAGCAGGCGCTGGCGCTCGTCGACGTGAAGGTACTCGACCACTTCGTGATCGGCGCGGGAGCGGCGATGTCGTTCGCGGAACGTGGACTCATCTGATATGTGGAGTTGGCTTCTCCGGTTTCCCCTGCTGAATTGGGACCAGAAAGGCCCTGACTCCACATAACTGAAGTCGGACAGGTAGCGTGGCACTCCCCCTTAACCGTGGAGAGCGCCATGACTACCGACTTGCTACCCAAGACCCGACGCCTGATCTCCGGATCAGCGTATTCCCGAGAACTGTCCGATTTCGCCGAATGGCATTCGAGTGAAGGCTACACGGCAGCTCCTATCCATATCCACGTGATCTACCTCGGCCAGGCGCGCGCCTGCCTCGACCTCATGAGTCCACGCCGCGCGATGTTGCCGAGGTTGAACGGGCGTTCAATCCCGGAGGCGGACCGCCGACCCGGCTCACGCTTTTCCAGGCTACACGCCGTGCGTACGTCCGTTTTCTCCGCGCACGCGGTCGTCTGATCGAGCCGCAGCCGGAGGATCGCTTCGCACGGCTTCGCCGCGAGTACGATCAGTACCTTGTCGAGCTTCGGGGATTTTCACCATCCGCACGCTCCCATCACGCCCACACCATCGCCGATTTTCTCAGCCGTGGTGTCGCGTCACGTGGCCTGAGCACGCTTACGCAGCGCGATGTCGAAGCTTTCGTCGTACTGCGCGGGCGCGAGATCTCGCGCCACTCCATGCAGCATGAAGTCGGCCAGGCGCGCTCGTTCCTGCGGTTCTGCCATGACCATGGATACGTCAAATCGCGTCTCGACCAGACGATCGACACGCCACGTACCTACCGCGGCGAGCTACTGCCGCGTGCACTGGCATGGCGCACCGTGCAGGCGTTGCCTGCGTCGATCGATCGCGCGAGCAAGGCCGGATGGCGGGACTACTGCATTCTCCACCTGATCGCGCACTACGGCCTGCGCCCGTCTGAGGTTGTATCGCTGCGCTTCGATTCAATCGACTGGGTTGGAGCAATGGGTGGGGCTCAGTGCGACCTCCCAAGTAGCTTGGACCAATGAGCACGATCGCGGGGTTGAATCGCAGCACCAAGATTCTTTCGGCAGTGGCTGCGGCCTATTCGATAGGCGTCGTTATTTGGTTCTTTTCTGCGTACGCTCATAGAATCAATTCGCAACCGCTAGATTTGCTTTCGCCAATGGCGATGTTTGGTGCCATTGCTGCCATTCCATACGCCGCCCTATGGTTGGCGCAGCAAGTTTCGCGCTCGCGTAAGGCGTCAAGATTTTCGTTACTCGTGACCATGATCTCAGGCGCTTCAAGTCTATTGCTCTATCTGCCGGCGTTTCTTCCGGATCAGGACGGTGAATTCGCTGTGATGTTCTACCTTGGATTCGTGCAACTTGCACTCGCCGTCGCTTGCTGCATTTATGCATTGACCGCTCAAGAACAGGGTCCGGCATAATCATCTGGTTCCGGTTCTGCCGATGCTCGCGGAAAATGAGTCTGTCATCGGGCGGTCTTCGCTCTGTAAGTGGCCTGATTCGGCCTTGCCGTCAGTGTCATATTCTGGCTGATTGCGCGACCAGATCGCGGGGCGCCGCCTTCGGTTTGAGCAGGCGTCCACGCGCAAGCAAAAACCGCGCGTAAGCGCGGCGAGTAGCAAGAAAACCGTTGGTGCGGGACAGTCAGCTTGCACGTCTTCCGAAATAAGTCGGTAGGCATGGCGCTCTCCATTGGTTGAGGATGGGAGCGCCACGCTACCTCTCCGGTTTACTTATGTGGAGTCGAGGCCTCTCTGGACCCGATTCCGCAGGGAAACCGAAGAAACCAACTCCACATCAGTAGTGTCCGACAGAATTCAGAATAGGTTCAGTTGGTTAGCGTCGAGTGGCATATCGTGCGCGCTTGCGGATTCGGTAAGCAGCTGAATCAATGGTTCTTTATCGAACGGCCGCACGCTCAGGATTTGCAGCATCGAATGCAACGACAGTGCGAGGTTGAGGCGCTTGCGGATGATGGCCACCAGCACGTAGACGCTGACGGCGGTCCAGACTTGGGTCTTGACCGCGTTCTCCGAGGTACCGAAGAAACGCTTGATGCGCAGATGTTGCTTGATCCACTTGAAAAACAGC